>NZ_JBFAOI010000018.1:20268-91511 GCF_040675155.1 Micromonospora sp. NPDC049645 | reverse complement strand
AAAGGTGGGATGCGAGATCAGCGCCTGTGCCGCCGGTGGCACAGCCACTGAAGAACAATGTCGTTCTTACTGAAGTTCACATGTCGTTCAACAGCAGGCATGACGGACGGGATTCGGGAGAAATGATCCCGAGCAGACGGGGCGCAGAGGGAGGGCATCGTGGTGGACCGGATCGCCGACCCGTGGGGTGAGCGGACCCCGTACGGGCCAGGGCAGGAGTGGCCGGTGCGGGTGGACCGGTACCTGGCCGACGGCCGAGCCGATGCCGACGTGGACCGGTGGGTGCAGTCGGCGTCGGTGCTGCACTCCAACGGCGACGCGCTGGACATCGCGGTAGCCGACGGACGGATCGTCGGGGTGCGCGGTCGGGCCGTGGACCGGATCAACCGGGGCCGGGTCGACCCGAAGGACCTGTACGGCTGGCAGGCCAACCACAGCCCGGACCGGTTGACCCGGCCGCTCATCCGCGACGGTGACCGCCTGGTCGAGTCGGACTGGGACACCGCGATGGGGCGCATCGTGGCCCGGTCGAAGGAACTCCTCGACGGGCCGGGTGGGTGGGGCCACTTCGGCTTCTACACCACCGGGCAACTGTTCCTGGAGGAGTACTACACGCTGGGTGTGATCGGTAAGGCCGGTCTGGGCACGCCGCACATGGACGGCAACACCCGGCTCTGCACGGCGACCGCGGCGGCGGCGATGAAGGCGAGCTTCGGCACCGACGGGCAGCCGGGCTCGTACACCGATGTGGACCACTGCGACGCGATCGCGCTGTGGGGTCACAACGTGGCCGAGACCCAGACGGTGCTGTGGATGCGGATGCTGGACCGGCGACGCGGCCCCAATCCGCCGGCGATGCTGGCGGTGGACCCGCGCGCCACCCCGGTCGCCCGGGAGGCCGATCTGCACCTGGCGGTGCGTAACGGCACCAACGTGGCCCTGATGAACGGCCTGCTGCGGGAGATCGTCCGGCGCGGCTGGTACGACCACGACTACGTCGAGGCGCACACCGTTGGTTTCGACGAACTGTGCCGGATCGTCGACGGCTATCCGGCCCGTCGGGTCGCCGACATCTGCGACGTGCCGGCGGCCGATGTGGAGCGCGCGGCAGAACTGCTCGGCACCTCGCAGGGCTTGCTATCGACCGTACTGCAGGGCTTCTACCAGTCGAACCAGGCCACCGCCGCCGCCTGCGCCGTCAACAACCTGCACCTGATCCGCGGCATGATCGGCCGGCCCGGGGCGGGGATCTACCAGATGAACGGTCAGCCGACCGCCCAGAACAACCGGGAGACCGGTGCCGACGGCGACCTGCCCGGCCTGCGCAACTGGGCCAACACCGCCCACGTCGAGGAGTTGGCGCGGCTGTGGAACGTGGACGTGGACACCATTCCGCACTGGGCGCCGCCGACGCACGCCATGCAGATCTTCCGGTACGCCGAACAGGGCTCGATCAAACTCCTGTGGATCTCCGCTACCAACCCGGCCGTCTCCCTGCCGGAGCTGCACCGAATCCGGCAGATCCTGAGCAGGCCGGAGCTGTTCGTGGTGGTCCAGGATCTCTTCCTCACCGAGACCGCCGAGCTGGCCGATGTCGTGCTGCCCGCCGCCACCTGGGGCGAGAAGACCGGCACGTTCACCAGCGTCGACCGGACGGTGCACATCTCCGACAAGGCCGTCGACCCACCCGGGGAGGCCCGACCCGACCTGGACATCTTCCTCGACTACGCCCGTCGGATGGACTTCCGCGACCGCGACGGTCAACCACTGATCGACTGGAGCGGGCCGGAGGAGGTGTTCGAGGCGTGGAAGGAGTGTTCGCGGGGCCGGCCGTGCGACTACACCGGCATCACCTACGAGAAGCTGCGTGGCGGTTCCGGCATTCAGTGGCCCTGCACGGACGAGCACCCGGACGGGACCGAACGCCTCTACACCGACGGAAGATTCCACACCGACCCGGACTACTGCGAGACGTACGGCCAGGACCTGGCCACCGGGGCGGAGTTCACCGGGGCGGAATACCGGGCGAAGGAACCAAACGGACGGGCGTTCCTGCACAGCGTCGACTACCAACCCTCACCCGAGGTGCCCGACGACGAACATCCGCTGTTGCTCACCACCGGGCGCACCGTCTACCAGTTCCACACCCGTACGAAGACCGGCCGCGCCCCGCAACTCAACCAGGCGGCACCGGATGTGTGGGTGGAGCTCAACCCCGCAGACGCGGCCCGGTTCGGCGTCGTCGAGGGTGACCTGGTCGGTGTCTCCTCGGCGCGCGGCTCCATCCAGGCCCGCGCCCGGCTGTGCGGTATCCGCCCCGGCGTCGTCTTCCTGCCCTTCCACTACGGCTACTTCGACCAGGACCCCGCCGACCGCACGGCGCGGGCGGCGAACGAGCTGACCATCACCGCCTGGGACCCGGTGTCCAAGCAACCCCTCTTCAAGGTCGCCGCCGTCGCCGTGACGAAACTCGCCGACGGGCGGGGCGTACCCTCGCCGGCGCCGACCGTCGGCGGCAGCGCCCCACCGCCGGACGCTGACGTGCCGCCCACCGTTGGCGGGCCGGCAGCCGAGGCCACCAGCGGGAAGGAGTGAGCCGTGCACCTCGCCCACTACCTCGGTCTCCTGCACCGCGCGCAGGTCAACCTGGCCGACGCGTTCCGGCAGGTCGCCGCCGCGCACGCCGAGGAGCCGGACATCGAGCACCTCTGCCAGCAGCAGGCGCGGCGCTGCGACGCACACGCCGAACAGCTGTACCCGTTCGTGGGCCGGTACGCCGAGGAGGCCCCCGACGAACCCGACCGGCTGCACTCGCAACTGTTCACCGGCACCCGCACCGGCGGTATCGGCCTGCTGCGGGACCTCCAGGACCTCTACCTGATGGCAGCCGAGTGCGACATCACCTGGACCGTGCTCGGGCAGGCCGCCTACGGCGCCCGCGACGAGGAACTGCTCGCGGTGGTGCGGCGCTGCGAAGGTGACACGGCGATCCAGCTCAAGTGGCTGCGGACCCGGATGAAGGCCGCCGCGCCCCAGGCGCTCGTCGTCGCCGACTGACAGCCCGACTGTTCGGGCTGAGGGGGACGGCTAGACCTGCTCACGACGCCGGCACGGCGACCGGTGCCCGCTCCGGCCTGTTTGGTGGGTTCCGGAAGTGGGCACCGTCCCCTGCGCGAGACACGACCGAAGCGGCGCGACGTCCGAGCAGGAATCGGGCGGCCGTCGGTGACTGTTGTCAGCCCGCCCCTGTCGAAGGAGGAATCCGATGCCCACGGGATCGAGCCCGAAGCGGGAAAGGCAGTACGAGCACATCAAGGACAGCGCGCAGAAGCGCGGCGTACCCACCGGGCGGGCGAAGGAGATCGCCGCCCGCACCGTCAACAAGGAACGGGCCCGCTCCGGCGAGGCGCGTACCGCGAGTCGTTCCTCGCTGAACGACGTGTCCTCGGGCCACCGCGGCGGTAAGCGCTCGCACACCGGCGCGCAGGGCCGCACCAAGGAACAGCTGTACAACGAGGCGAAGAAGCGCGGGATCAAGGGCCGCTCGTCGATGTCGAAGGCGGAGCTGGAGAAGGCGCTGTCGCACTGACGACGGGGCCCGGGGTGCCGGGGCTACGAGCGGCCGTACGCCGCGCGGGCCCTGGCCACCTCGGCTGCCTCACGCTCACGCCACCGGCGCTGAGTCTCCCGGTTGCACGTCCGGCAGACCCGGCGGTAGCGGCCGGTCGCCGGGTCGAGTTCCCGGTCGTGGCCGTTGCGGCACCGTGCCGACTGGGATCGGTTGCGGCAGGCTTCGGTCCGGCTGACCTGGCGCAGATGCGTCGGCTCAATGCAGTCGGGGGCGCCGCAGGTCTGGTCGACGTCGAGGGTGGGGTCGTACCCGCCGACGAGGACGACGTACGCGGCGATGTGCGCCCACGCGCGACCGGCGACTTTCTGATGCACGCCGCGCCGCCGCCCGTAGCCTTCGACGACCAGGCAGCCGTTCTCGGTGCGGTGTGAGCGCTCCAGTAGATGGGCGCGCAGCGACTGCTCGGTGTGGTAGCGGGACAGACCCTTCACGGTCGACAGCACGGTGTCACCGTACCCACCTGTCGTGTCCCTACGATCATTTGATGCTCCGGCCGACCTTTCCGATCCGCACCGCACGCCTCGCCCTGCGTCCGGTCACCATCGACGACCTCGACGACGTGTACGCGTTTCAGCGCCGGCCCGACGTGGTGCGCTGGATGCTCGGCGCCGAGCCGCGTACCCGTGCGCAGTCGCGGGCGTCGGTGCTCGCCATGGCAAGTGAGGACGCGTGGCGCGCGGAGGGTGACTGCCTGACGCTGGCGGTGGTCACCGACGCCGGGGTGATCGGCGTCGTGGAGCTGGTGTGGCGCGACGAGCGGGCCCGTACCGCCGAACTCGGATACGTGTTCCATCCCGATCACGGTGGTCGCGGCCTGGCCACCGAGGCCGCCACGGCCCTTGTGGAGTGGGGGTTCGACGGGGCGGGGCTGCACCGGATCTACGCCCGTTGTCATGCCCGCAACGAGGCGTCCGCGCGGTTGATGGCCCGGCTCGGGATGCGCCAGGAGGCTCACCACGTCGAGAGCTACCTGTTCGACGGGAGGTGGGCCGACCAGCTCGTCTTCGCCATCCTCGCCCGGGAGTGGCGCTCCGCCCGCACGCCGCCGTCCTGAACGACTGCCACGGCGGCGTGCGGGTCGGGTCGACGTCTCAGCCCTGCCGGCCGAGCCACTCCCGGTACGCGGTGGGGGCGATGACGGCGTCGCCGGAGGCGGTGAGGACGTCGCCGGTGACGGCGGCGAACATGCCGGCGGTGTCGTCGATGGTGACGGTGCGCTGGTCACCACGGGCGGCGAGGGTGATCCGTCCCAGCTCGTCGAGGGTGAAGACGTCGGGCCCGGCGACGTTGCGGACGCCCTGTAGCGGCGCACCCATGCTGACCTCGGCGACGGCCTGCGCCACGTCGGCGGCGGCCATGGGCTGCACCGGCGTGCGGGGCAGGCGCACGGTGGTGCCGTCGGCCGTCCAGGAGAGGATCGCGTCGACGAACTCGAAGAACTGGGTGACGCGGACGATCGAGTACGGGACGGGACCGGCCTTGAGGATGTCCTCCTGGAGGACCTTGGCGCGGTAGTAGTCCAGGTCGGGGACCTGGTCGACGCCGACGATGGAGAGCACCACCGCGTGGCCGACGCCCGCGTGCGCGGCGGCGGCCAACAGGTTGTCCATCGTCGTCTGGAAGAAGGCGGGAGAGGCGTCGTCGAAGGTCGGCGAGTTCGTCAGGTTGACGACGACCTCGGCGCCCACGAGCGCCTCGGACAGGCCCTGCCCGGTGAGGAGGTCGACCCCGGTGGACGGCGAGAGTGGCGTCGCCTCGTGTCCCGCGGCCTGGAGGATCTTGACGACCTGTGACCCGATGAGGCCGGTCCCGCCCAGTACGGCGATCTTCATGCTCGTGCACCTTCCCGTGACTATGTGGTCCTTTGTCCGCCTGTCGAGGCGTCGCCAAACTCGGACCTCTTCTATCCGGGAACTATACTCGGACACAATTAATCCGAGTAGCGGGGTGACTAGGGTGACGTCATGAAGATGTCCGGCGGGGTCGAGTGGGCGCTGCACTGCTGCGTCGTGCTCACGGCCAGCAACACGCCCGTCCCGGCGGCCAAGCTTGCGGAACTGCACGACGTCTCCAGCAGCTACCTCGCCAAGCAGCTCCAGGCCCTCGCCCGCGCCGACCTGATCCACTCCGTGCAGGGCAAATCAGGCGGGTACGTGCTGACCCGCGCCCCGGAGAGCATCACCCTGCTCGACGTGGTCCGGGCCGTCGATGGTCCCGGCCCGACCTTCGTCTGTACGGAGATCCGTCAGCGCGGCCCCTTCGCGACCCCGGCCGACGCCTGCACCACGCCCTGCCCGGTCGCCCGCGCGATGTGGGCCGCGGAGGACGCCTGGCGCCAGGCCCTCGCCGCGGTCACGATCGCCGACCTCGCCCGCGACGTCGACACCAACTCCGGCCCCGAAGCCCTGGCCGGCATCCAGACCTGGCTGACCGGCGGAGCCGGCTGAAACCTGGCGGACCGGCGGAGCCGGCTGGGGCACGGTCAGCCGGTGTGGCGTACCTCGGTGTCCCAGATCTGCGCCCACGGACGCCGCAGCCCCCGGCACACGTAGATCGGGCCACCGTTCTCGTCGTTGTCCACCTCGACCCGCTGATCCACCCGCCCGGCGAGCGTGCACTGCTCGAACCAGGTGGTCAGCCGGTCGGGGCGCTCCCAACCCACGGCGACGACCACGTCGGCGTCGGCCGGCGGGCGGCCGAAGTCGACCATGCTGTTGTGCCCGGAGTACGCGCGGGGCAGGTCGCGGGCCGGACCGTATCGGGCCAGCGCGCCGGCCTCGCCGTAGTTGCCGGTCAGCACCACGGCTCGTGAGCGCTCCTGCGGCGGCAAGCCGCGATGGACGGCGGCGACCGAGTCGGCGAACGCCGGCCAGCCGATCGTCTCGCCGGCGTCGTAGTTGACGTCGACCACGAAACCGGGCAACCGGTCGGCCGGCAGCACCGGCAGCAGCAACACGACGTTGGGCAGCAGGAACGGCAGCACGCCCAGCGCGAGCAACCCCCGACGCCACCACAGCGACCCGCGCGAGGCCCACGCGACGGTCACCGTCGCGCCGGCGGCGGTGAGGACCAGCAGCAGCGGCGCGTCGTAGTAACCCTTGCCGCCGGCGATCAGCACGATGCCGACCACCACCAGCCACGCCCAGCCCACCGCCCGGTAGTTCCGCCACGCCGGTCGGCGCAGCAACGCGACGAGCCCGGCGATCCAGATCGGTACGGCGTACGGGCTGATGATGACGAACTGGAGGGTGAACGCGTCGAGCCGGCCACTGTAGGAGCTGTCCCCGTCGGAGATGGACGCCGCCACGCCGAGCTGCGGAAAGCCGTGCGACGCCTGCCAGATCAGGTTCGGTGCGGCCAGCAGCACGGTGATCCCGGCGGCGGTGAGCACCCACCGGTCGCGCAGCAGCCGACGGGGCCCGGCGATGAGCACCCCGGCGACCAGGCCCACCGCCAGCAGCGCCGGCAGCAGCTTGCTGAGCATGCCCACGCCGAGTGCCAGCCCGATGCCCAACGCCCAACGGCTGTCACCGGTGCGCAGCAACCGCACCGCACACCACGCCGCCACCAGCCAGACCAGCAGGTCGACGGTGGTGGTGCTGAGCAGGTGCCCGCTGGCGAGCACGATGCCGGACAGCGCGGCGAGCACCGCCGCGAGAATCTGCGCGCCCCGGCCGGCGCCCAGCTCCCGGGCGATCGCGGCGACCACCAGCACCGCGCCGCCGGCCAGCACCGCCGACGGGGTCCGCAGCACCACCAGGTTGCCCGGGGCGATCGCGTCGAGCAGCCGGGCAAGCGCCGGGACCAGCGGGCCCTGATCGACGTAGCCCCAGTCGAGATGTCGACCGGCGAGCAGGAAGTACAGCTCGTCACGGTGATAGCCGTACCGGTTGGCGAGCAGCAGCAGTGTCACGGTGGTGGCGGCGGCCACCAGCCACGGGCCGCGGGTGCGCGTGCCGGGCTCCGGTGGCTGCCCCGGCGGTGGCGACGGGGTGGGCTGGTGAGGGCGGTCGATGCCGATCGCGGGCTCGCTCACCCGCTCATGATGACCGGTGGCGTCGCCGCGCGGGTGCCCGTGCTGCCGTTCGGCACTGTCCCGTACGCGGGTGTCGGGACGAGTGCGAAGATCAGCTTTGTCACTCGGACCGAAAGGACGATATGCGTTACCGCAATCTGGGCACCACCGGCACGGTGGTGTCGACTCTCTGTCTGGGCACGATGACCTTCGGCGACGAGACCGACGAGGCCGGCAGCTTCGCCCAACTGGACCGGTTCGTCGAGGCCGGTGGCACCTTCATCGACACCGCCGACGTCTACTCGATCGGTGTCTCCGAGACCATCATCGGGCGCTGGCTGCGCAGCCGCCCCGACCTGCGTGACCGCCTGGTGATCGCCACCAAGGGGCGGTTCCCGATGGGCCCGGGTGCGAACGACGCCGGCCTGTCCCGGGTGCACCTCACCCGCGCCCTGGACGCCAGCCTGCGGCGGCTCGGCGTCGAGGCCGTCGACCTGTACCAGGCGCACGCCTGGGATCCGCTGACCCCGCTGCCGGAGACGCTGCGGTTCTTCGACGACGCGGTCAGCGCCGGAAAGATCCGCTACGCGGGGGTCAGCAACTTCACCGGCTGGCAGTTGCAGAAGGCCGCCCTGCTCACCCAACACCTCAACCTCACCCCGATCGTGACCCTGCAACCGCAGTACAACCTGCTGGCCCGGGAGATCGAGTTCGAGTTGGTGCCGGTCTGCGAGAACGAGGGCATCGGCATCCTGCCGTGGTCGCCGCTGGGTGGCGGCTGGCTGACCGGCAAGTACCAGCGCGACAGCACGCCCACCGGTGCGACGAGGCTCGGCGAGAACCCGCAGCGCGGCGTCGAGGCGTACGCGGGTCGCAACGCCGAGGAGCGCACCTGGCGGGTGCTCGACGTGGTTCGCCAGATCGCCTCGGACCGGGGCGTTTCCATGTCGGCGGTGGCGTTGGCCTGGCTGGCGGCCCGACCGGCGGTCACCTCGGTGATCCTCGGCGCGCGTACCACCGAGCAGCTCGACGACAACCTGACCGCCGCCGACCTGGTCCTCGACGCCGAGCAGATGCGGCTGTTGGACGAGGCGAGCGCCCCACCGGTGGGCGACTACCCGTACGGCGGGGCCGGTGTCCGGCAGCGCGGCCGCCATCTGCCGAGCGCGTCATGATCGCTTTCCCGGAGCCCACCGCTCCGGCCGGTAGCCGAACCGAGGTCTTCCTGCGCTACCTGGACTACTTCCGGGAATCCGTGGTGGCCAAGGTGTCGGCGCTGAACGAGTCGGAGTTGCGGCGCAGCCGGCTGCCGTCCGGGTGGACCCCGCTGGAGTTGCTCACGCACCTGCGCCACGTCGAGTTGCGCTGGATCGAGTGGGGGTTCCAGGGGCGACAGGTCGCCGAGCCGTGGGGTGACCGCCGCGAGGACCGCTGGTACGTAGCCCCGGACGAGACCCGCGCGGATCTGGTGGCGGCGCTGCGGGCGCAGGGCGCGCACACCACGGCCGTGGTGACGGCGCACGACCTGGCCGAGATCGGTGCGCCGGGCCCGCGGTGGAATGGCGCGGACCCGGCGTCGCTGGAGCGGGTGCTGTTCCACCTGGTGCAGGAGTACGCCCGCCACCTGGGCCACCTCGACGTGGTCGCCGAACTCGCCGGCGGCCCGACCGGGGAGTGAGGCCGTGGCCTGCGGCGACAGTGCCCTGTCGTGGGCGTATGGGTGTCTGGTTCGGGGCCTGTAGAGCTGCCCCATGGGTGGGGCGGGGCGCTGGCGCGACGACCCGAATTTGCCCTTGCCCCAGCTTTGGGGCAGCTCGACAGGGCCCGTGGGATGGATGGGTGCCGCCGGTGCCGTCGGCTCGACAATGGCCGGATGCCGCTGCTCGTCGTGCCCGCTCTGCCCGCCGGCAGCCTCGCCGCCCAGGAGCAACCCCACCTTTCGGTACGCCCTGGGCTGGCACTGCGGCCGTGGCGCGACGACGACGCCCCGGCTGTACAGGCCGCCTTCGACTGTCCGGCGATCCAGCGGTGGCACGTTCGCCGTCTGGACTCCGACGACGAGGCGCGGGCGTGGACGGGGCAGTGGGCGGGCCGTTGGCGGGCCGAGACGGCCGCCAGTTGGGCGATCGTCGACGCCGACGACCGGCCGGTGGGTCAGGTGGGTTTGCGGGGCGTGCTGCTGGACGAGGCGTCGGCGCAGCTGTCGTACTGGGTGGTGCCGGCGGCGCGTGGTCGGGGGATCGCCACCGAGTCGCTGCTCGCCCTGACCCGGTGGAGCTTCACCCGGGGCGGGTTGCACCGGCTGGCTTTGGAGCACTCGACCGCGAACGCGGCGTCCTGCCGGGTGGCGGCGCGGGCCGGCTTCAGCGAGGAGGGTGTGGCCCGCGCGTCGGTGCGCCACGCTGACGGCTGGCACGACATGCACCTGCACGCACGGCTGCGCACCGACGGCCCGATCCGATAAGTGGGCCGGGCGACAGCCCGGTCTACTCGATGCCGGTGGCGACCAGGCCGCCGACGCCCGCGACCATCACGGCGGTCAGCGCCTCGGCGACTGTCAGTAGGGGCAGGTGCGCTTGTCGCGGAGCATCTGCGCGTACTCGGCGCCGGTGATGCGGAGCCGGGCGGCCTTGCTGCCATCCTTGGCCCGACAGTCGTGGATCGGGCTCAGGTAGACCGAGGAGTAGGCCGTTTCGTCCGCGCGTCCGGTCACCTCGAACGGCTTGTCGCCGGGTGCCGAGACCACCATCGTCTGGCGTCTTCCGTCGGCGAGGTAATCCAACTCCAGTCGCCATCGGCAGTGCTGTTTCGCGCTCAGCGCGCGTACCTGAATGACGTTCTTCTCGCCCCGGGGCAGGGTGATCTTGTGGGTGGCGAAGAAGGGGTCGCCGCCGTCCTGGCCGTCCGGCTCCTCGACGAGCATGCGGGGGTTCGGTCGATCCACGTGTGTCACGAGGACGATCTTCTGGGAGTCGCCCTGGGACTCGTTGGGCTCCCGGATACCGGTGAGCGGGGGGCGGCAGGGCTCGACCAGGACAGGCCGCAGGTCGACGGCCTCGACGGCCTCCTCCCGGGTGCCGACGAGGGTGATCTCCCAGGTGCTCCGTTCGATGTCGACCGCGCCGGCCTCGACGGTCGGATCCTTCGGGCGCGCGGCATCCAGCCGCGCCAGGTCGGCGCCGGCGGGGTAGACGTAGCCGAGCGCACCCTCCTGCGGGTAGGGGACGTGCGTCACGTCGAGGACCACGAGTGGCCCCCGGCCGGCCAACTGCTCGGCCAGCTCGTTCGCCGGCTTCCACTCGTTCATCATCCCGAGGACGACGGCGCCGAGCCAGGTGCCGACGGCGCCGAGCACGATCGTCAGCAGCCAGGTGACGGGGCGTTTCCACCAGGCGACGGGCGCGGGCTGCGACACCGGGGCCTGGGCCCGAGTGGGAGCCTTACGGCGGCGCGGGCGTCTGTCACGTGGGCTCATGAACGGGCGTCTCCTGCGTATCGGTGGACGTGTCGGTGTCGAGGAGCCGGCGGGCCAGCAGCACGGGCAGGGCGACCAGCCAACCCCAGGCCGCGCCGAAGCGCATCGCGGAGGTCAACTGGGTGCTCAGGGACTCCCAGGGAGCGCACCCGGTGGCGGAGTCGGTGACCGCGCAGTCGACGAGGACGTCGGACGTCGCGATCAGCGCGGACGCCGCGATCGTGACACCCCAGCAGACGACGACGAGCCCGAGGCCGTGCCCGGAACTCGGCAGGCCGGCGAGCAGCGCCCGGAGCAGGAGCCACAGCACCAGCAGCACGGCGAGGGCGAGCACCGACCGGTGCACCCACACGTCCATCGACAGCGGGTTCGGGTCGGCCTCGTGGGTCAGTCGGTACTCCACGTCGTCGCGGACCCGTGGCGGCGGGGACAGGGCGGGGCGGTAGAGGAATTCCTTGAGCAGTCCGAGGAGACCTCTGCCCGAATAGCTGTCCCACACGGCTTGGGTGCCGTTGACCAACATGAGCACCAACACCGGAAGGACGCCGGCCAGGGCAAGGTTCGCGCTACGACCCCGCCGGTCGCCGACCAGCGGTACGGGGGCTGCCGGCTCGGTCTCGTCGACAGCGTCGGTGTCCTCGCCTTCGTCGGCGTCCTCGCCCTCGTCGGCGTCGGCGGACAGCCGGTCCCTGAGCAGCAGCGCCAGACTGGCGCCACCGACCAGACTCGTGTTCATCGCCGCCACGAAGAAGCCGAGAAAGAGGGCGTCGGACGTCCAACCCGTCAGCGTCAGGTGCGCGCTGGCGAGGAGCGTGGAGTGGTCCAGCGCCTCGTCGGCGTACCAGCCGGCGGGGGCGGTGTGGACGCGAACCACGAAGGTGGCCCACCAGAGCAGGTCGCCGATCGCCGTGGCGGCGAGAGCCGCGGCCGCACCGGCCATCGCCGCGACGAACGGGTGCGTTCGCCGGGTGACCAGCCCGCAGGCCAGGTACGTCGACACCGCGATCAGCAGGATCACGGCCCAACGGGCCGGCTGTGTCGCCGCGTCCATCACGGGGGCGATCGTGGAATCGAGGGGGGCGAAGAAGAGCAGCCCCTTCGCGGCGAGCGTCGGAAGGTCGACGACGGTCCGGGTGACGGTGACCGGCTCCGTCATGGCGCGCACCTTGGCGGTGACCACGAAATACAGCACGATGGGGAGCGCCGTCGAGAGCACAGCGACGAATATCCTGAGTGGTCGGCTCATCCGGCCGGCCGCAACCCGAGGCGAATCGTCACGCCGTCAGTCTCTCGCATCACGCTGCGTCGGATAAACCCGTCAATGCCCCCTCGGGGGTTGCCGACGACGCATCAGCGGGTCTGCGCCCAGCCGACGAAACGCGGGGTCAGGTCGGGTAGCGCACTGTCCGGGTTGAGCTTGGTGAGATCGGCGCTGGCCTCCTCCTGGAGCTTCGCCAGGTGTGTCAACAGGCCCGGCCGATCACCGCGGTACTGGCCGAGGAGACGCAGTTTCGCGGCCGAGCACGGCCACAGGATGCCGCAGACCGGGCAGCGCCACGACGGGCGCAGTGCAGTGTGGTTCGGACGTTCGGGCATCAGGCGACCCCCACGGACGCGCACCGCCGGATCGGTGGGGCGCGGCGCGGCGGGCCCGAGCCTGCACCTGCACGCCGTCGCGCTGCACGAACAACTCGCGCCGTGCGACGGCTTCGCCCTTCCGGTCGAGTTCGTAGGCGTCGAGCCAGAGCCAACCGTCGTAGGTGTACCGGTCGGGCAGCTCACGGATGACCCGTACGACGATCGGCTTCCTGAATTGAACGCTCGCGGCGGTGGTCAGCAGGACCACGTCCCCGGCTCTGAGCGTGCCGCCGGTCACTTTCGTACCTCGTCCTGCACAGCTTCCTCCTCGTCGCAGCGCCAGTTACACCGCACTTTGCCGGGGGTTGCTGGACAAACACACAGCGTTACGTAATCTCTTCAGGGCACCCGATTTGTGCCAGGGGAGGGACGAGATGAACCACGCCTTTGTCGCGGCGCTGGCTGCGGCGGGTCACACCGCCGAGAGCCTCGCGGGCCAGCTCGGCGTGCATCCGAAGACCGTCGCCAGGTGGGCGAACCCGGGCACATTCCACAGAGCCGGCACCGTGCGACCGTCGCGGGGCTGCTGGCGAAGGACGCCGACGCACTGTGGCCGGACGTCGTCCGGCGCCGTGAACCCGTGTGGTTCCGGCCCTGGGTCGACCTCGAACGCGAGGCGGTGACACTGCGGTCGTTCGAGTTGACGTGGGTGCCTGGACTGTTGCAGACCGAGGCGTACGCGCGGGCGACCCTGGCCGGCGGCGTGCTGTCGCCGGAGGCGGTCGCCGAATTCGCCGAGGCGCGGATCAACCGGCAGGCGATTCTCGGGCGCAGCGGCGGGCCACTGCTGATCGCCGTGCTCGACGAGGGGGTGCTGAGGCGACGTGTCGGCGACGACCGGGCGCTGATGGCAGCGCAACTGGCCCGTCTGGTCGGCCACACCGAGACGGGCACCATCCAGCTGCACATCGTCCCGGCGGAGGCGCCCAGCTACCCCGGGCTCGACGGACCGTTCACCATCGCGGACATGCCGGACGGGTCCCGGGTCGCGCACGTCGACAGCGCGGCACAGGCGCAGATTCTCGATCAAACGTCGGACCTTGTTAGCCTGGAACGACGGTGGGAGCGTATTCGCGGAGAGGCCCTGCCCCGAGGGCGTTCCTTGGAACTTCTCAGAGAAGCGGCGGCATCATGGACATGACCGGTGCGCGGTGGCGGACGAGCACGAGAAGCGGCGGCAACGGCGGCAACTGCGTCGAGGTTGCCGACAACCTTCCGGGCGTGGTCCTTGTTCGTGACTCCAAGGACCGCGACGGCGCAACGTTGACGTTCAGTCCGCAGTCGTGGCGTGGCTTCGTCGCGATGACACGCGCCGCCCGCTGACCGACCAGATCGCACGGAGGCTCCCGGTGCTGGTCGGGGGCCTCTCGCGTGGGCCGGTCCCGGACGCCCCTGGCGTTCCGCCGGTGGCCGTGCACCGATCCGATCAGCGGACGCCGGCCGGTTCGGCCGGTTGCGGTTGTGGGGCCGCCGGCCAGGCGAGGCGGCGTACGCCGGGGACGAGCGCGGTGCCCGCGCAGGCGGCGAGGACCAGCAGCCCGGCGACGGCCAGCGGAACGGGTGCGCCGAACGCGTCGGCGGCCAGCGGCGCCAGCGCGTAGCCCAGCGGCATGGCAGCCAGGGACACCAGCCAGTCGTACGAGGTGACCCGGGCCAGAACCTCGGGCGGAAAGTGGTGCTGCACGACGGTCTCCCACACCGGGTTGAGGTAACCGAGGGCGGTCAGCGCCACGGCGTACGCGGCGATCACCGCCGGGGCGGGCGCGGCGACGGCAAGCAGGAACAGCGGTGCGGCGTAGCAGGCCAGGCCGAGGTTGGCCAGCAGCACCGGACGGTGCAGCCGGACCCGCCCGGCCAGCAGCGAACCGGCGAGCATCCCGATCGCGCCGGCCTGCAAAAACAGCACCCAGGTGGTCTCGCCGCCGAGGCGGTCGATGGCGACGGCCGGCCCGAGGGTCATCAGCACAGCCGCCGCGCCGTTCCACACGCCGTGCCCGAGCAGGCTGGTCCAGAACCAGTCGCGGGCGCGTACCTCGCCGAAGCCGTGTCGCAGGTCGGCGAGGACGGAACGGCGGGGCACGGGCACGTGGCGGACCCGTACCAGCGCGAGCAGCGCGGCGCTGAGCGCGAACGACGCGCCGTCCAGAATGAACGCCCAGCCGGGCCCGGCGGCCCAGATCAGCGCGCCGGCCAGCGCCGGTCCGGCGAGGCGGCTGGCGTTGGCGGTGACCCCCATCAGGGCGTTGGCCCGCTGCCGGCCGGCCGGGTCGACGGTGCCGGCGACCAGCGGCGACGCGGTCGGAATGGCGAACGCCGAGGCGGTGCCGCCCAGCGCCGACGCCACGACGACGGTGGTCAGCGACGGGTCACCGCCGAGGAGTTCCACTCCGACCGCGAGCTGGGTCACGCAGCGGACCAGGTCAGCGAGCAGGGCGACGCGGCGGGCGTCGAATCGGTCGGCCAGGACACCACCGAGTGGCAGCAGGAGCAGCCGGGGGACGACCGCCGCGGCCAGGACCACGGCCAGCGCTCCGGTGGAGCCGGTGGCCCGCAGCACGGCCAGGGCCGACGCGGCGGGCACCACCGCGTCGCCGAGGGCGGAGATGGTGCGGCCCAGGAACAGCAGCCGGAAGGAGCGGTCGCGCAGTGGATGAGCCATGACCGCAATATACTTTGACGTCGAACATTTCGGCAATGAATATTTCGCCACTGATGTAAGCTGGCGCGGTGACGACCACTCCGGACGCCGTCGACCAGCACATCGAGCGTTGGCTGCCCGTGGTGCCCGACCTCGACGCCGACGTCGAGGGGGCGGTGACCAGGATGATCCGGCTGACCCGGCACCTGCGGGCGGTCAAGGAGCGGGTCCTGGTCGATCTCGACCTGCCGGCACACGAGTACGACACCCTGCACGCCCTGGCCGGCCGCCGTGGCCGAGCCGCGCCCTCGGATCTCGCTGCGGATCTCGCGATGGCCCCCGCCTCGATCACGGCACGGGTGGACGCGCTGCTGCGGCGGGGGTTCGTGCGCCGGATTCCGTCAACAGTCGACCGGCGGCGGGTTGATGTGGAACTCACCGAGGCGGGTCACGCCGCGTGGCGCGGAGCGATGGAGGTCCAGGGCGCGGAGGAGCACCGCCTGCTCGGCGCGCTCACCGCGACCGAGCGGCGGCACCTCTCCGACCTGCTGCGCCGGGTGCTGCTCGTCGCCGAGCAGCCGCGGCGCACGCCGCAGGCCGACTGAGCGGATCTGATCGACGAGCGGCTGCTCACCCGCGAGCACGGCATCTACCAGCGGCTCTGATCGTCCGCGTCGCGAACCGTCTCGTCGCGGAGGATCTTGCTAGCCTCGGCGCATGACCTCCTGCACGCCCACGGACGGCCCACCCGACCTGTTGTTCCTTCTCTCCTGGGCGAGTCACGCGTTGCAGACCGAACACGCCGCAGGGCTGGCCGAGTTGGGCATCTCGCCGCGGGCGCACTACGTGCTGGCGCAGGCCCACACCGGTGACCTGACCCAGCGCGAAATCGGCGAGCGGTGCGGTGTGGACAAGACCACGATGGTGGTGACCCTCGACCAGTTGGAACGGGCCGGGCTGGCCGAGCGCCGTCCGGTGCCCACCGACCGGCGGGCCCGGCTGGTGGCGGTCACGCCAGCGGGGGAGCAGGTCCTGCGGCAGGCACAACAGGTGGTCCGGCGCATCCAGGACGACCTGCTCGCGACCCTGCCGGACCAGGACCGGGAGGCGTTCCTGCGGGCGCTCCTGGCATTGGTGAACGGGCCGCTGGCCAACACCTCCCCGTACGCGCCGGGCAGTCGATCCAACTGTTAGTTCCGACAAAGATAGTTCCGAACAAGACTATCTGTTACGGTCGTACTCGTTCGCTTCCCCTGAACGAGGAGCCGTCATGAGTGCTGCCACCGTCACGACCCGCGACACCTCATCGCTGCGCCGCCGCGCCCTCGGCGTTGCCGCCGCCGTGGTGGCGCCCCTGATCATCTGGTCGATCGGCGCTGTCGCCGGAGTCGACTACACCATCGAGAGCCCGGGGCAGCCCGCTACCGTCATCGGCGCCGGAGCGATCGCCGTCATCGCGCTGGCGTCCGCCCTGCTCGGTTGGGCGGCGCTGGCGCTGCTGGAGCGGTTCGCCACCCGCGTCGCCCGACCGGTCTGGATCTCGCTGGCCATCGTCGTGACGGTGCTGTCCTTCGTCCCCGTGTTCAGCGTCGAGGCCACCGGCGGCGCCAAACTCGCCCTCGGCGCGACGCACGTGGCCGTGGCGGTCGCGTTGATCGCCCTGCTGCCCCGCCCGCGCCGGTAGGCGGCACGCCGGTATTTCCCCCGCCCACCTCATGTCGCGCTGACCACGGGGTGGGCGAAACCCTCGGGAGTTGATGCGCCGAGGTTGCTAACATCGCCGTCATGGCACGAGGTATCTGGTCGCAGAAGGTCCGCTCCGCCCGCTGACGGCGGCGCCCTTCCTCTGCTGAGTTCGCGCTCGCCGTCCCGGTTCCGGCCGGGCGGCCGTTAGCTGCTGCCCGGCTCCATCGCGAGCTGCGGAGCACCGTTGAACCTCATCCCGAACCCCGAACCCATGTCCCGGCCCGTCGAGGCCGGCAGCGCGCACGTACGCGCCACCGACGTCACCGTGACCCGCGGGCACGTCGAGTCCTGACCGACGTCTCGGTCACCGTCTCCGCCCGGTCGCGGCATGACGACGCTGCTGCACGTCCTCGCCGGGCTGATCACGCCGGACGACGGCACCGTGCAGCGGGCGGGCACGATCGGTCTGGCCCGCCAGGAACTGCCCGCCCGCGACGGCGCGACGGTCGGCACCCTCACGTCCGAGGCGCTGACCGAGGGCGATCCGAGCGCCGAGGACCGCTACGCCCAAGCCCGAGCCCGGCGATCTCACTACCAGCGCAGACTCGGCCGCTTAGCTTGAGACTTACTCGTCTAGGGCTCGAGCGTGACGGGCATGCTGAAGGCGGCGACGTGACGGGCACCGATGAAGGCGTTGCTCTCTACGATTTTCCCGTTCTCGATCCGGAGTACGTCGACGACCAGCGCCTCATAGTGCGGGCTGCCGGGCCGGCGGAGATAGTTGATCAGTGCCGGGCGCCCGTTGGCCGAGGTGGGGAAGGTACGCCAGTCGAGCGGTCGGCCGAGGAACTCCGCGGCCGCGTCGATCCCGACGACCGGCGGCTCGGGCGGCATCGTGATCCGTACGTCCTCGGCGAGCAGTGCCCGGACCGTATCCGGGTCCTTCGCGTTGGCGTAGCGGCGCAGGATCTCTTCGTCCTCGCTGGTGAGCTGCGGGCGGCGCCAGTCCTGTGGGTCCGACGGAGCGCGCCGCCGGAGGGTGTGGCGGGCCCGCTGGAGGAGGCTGTTGACGGCCGCTACTGCGGTGTCGAGCGCGCCGGCGATCTCCTGCGGCGTCCAGCCGTAGACGTCGCGCAGCACGAAGGCCGCCCGCTGCCGCGGCGGCAGGTACATAAGCGCTGCGATCAGGGCCAGCTCGACGGTCTCCCGGGCGGCGAGACCGGTCTGCGGATCGTCGGCCAACAGGGCGTCTGGATAGGGACCGAGCTCGGTGGACCACTCCAGCGGGTCACCATACGGAACCGTCCGGTGACCGGCCGCCTTGCGGCTGTCGAGGAAGACGTTCGTGGCGATCCGGTAGAACCAGGTGCGCGCCGACGCCCGACCCTCGAAGCGGTCGCGAGCTCGCCAGGCACGCAGGAAGGCCTCCTGCACCAGGTCGTCCGCGTCGGTGACGTTCCCTGCGAGGCGGTAGCAGTGCACGTGTAGCTCGCGCCGGTGCTCGTCGAAGGCGCGCTGCAGCCAGACCGCCTGCTCGTCAGGCGAGTCGGACATGTGAACTCCCCGGGGCTGAATGGTCCTCACAACCGTACTGACGACCGCGGACCCCATCCGTCATCGGTCACCGATGACGATCGCCGACTCGGTCGTCTGTACCGGTGACCAATCCCCACACCACGATGGAGACAGCCATGACGGCAACCCCCGCGTCCAGCGCAGCCACACCCCCGGTCGTCGACCGGGAGACCTGGCTGCGCGAGCGCAACGAACTGCTGGTCCGGGAGAAGGCCCATACCCGCGAAGGAGACGCGATCGCAGCCGCTCGTCGTCAGCTGCCGATGACCTTGATGCCGACGGTGACGGTCCAGGGCCCCGGCGGGGACACCCCGCTGGTGGAGGTTTTCGAGGGCCGCCGGATGCTCATCGCCTACTTCCACATGTGGCACGACGGCAAACCGTACGGGGATCAGTGTGAGGGGTGCACCTTCTCGACCTGTCACATGCAGATGCTGGACTACCTGCATGCCCGGGACGTCACCTACGTCGTGTTCTGCCAGGGCCCCTACGACGAAAGTGCCCCGTTCGCGGAGTTCATGGGCTACCCGTTCCCCTGGTATTCGGCGAAAGACTCCGACCCGGCTCTGGCCGACGGTCGCGAATTCGGGTTCATCGCCTGCTACCTGCGCGACGGCGACCAGGTCTACGAAACCTACTGGACCACCGGGCGGGGCGTGGAGGCGTTGACGACCAGCTACCACGCCTTGGACCTCACCGTGTACGGCCGGCAAGAGAACTGGGAAAACTCACCCCAAGGTTGGCCGCGGGTCAGTGGTCACCCGTGGCGGCTCAACGGCCGCCCCACCGCCCAATGGTCACGCCCCGGCGTTACGCCGGCGGTGACGTCCTGACGCTCGAGATGATCATGCTCGGGTCGGCCGCGGTGTCGGCCTGCTGCTGCGTCGTGCCGCGGGCGGGCGCGTCCCGCAGGGCCCGGATGCTCGCGGGTGCGATGGTGGCTGTCATGGTCGCGGTGACCCTCGACGCCGCACCGGTTGTGCAGTACGCGGGCGCGCTGCTGCTCCTCGCCTTCGCGGTGGCACTCGTCACCAGCGGTCCGACCGAGCCCGGCCCGGAGGTGGAGTGGCACCGTACGGCCGGGGCCGTGCTCATGGCGCTCGCCGTGCTGATGCATCAACACGGCGGGTCGATGGCTATCCACCACATAGCCGCCGGGCCCCGGATGGACCACGGCATCGTCACCGGCCATGACGCGGCGCTCGTGTTGCTACGCGCCGCCACGGCGGCTTACCTCTGCTGGATGGCGGCCGCACTCGTCCGGCTGCGCAATCGACCGATCACGGACCTGCTCCGTTGGGAGCACCTGGCCATGGGGGCAAGCCTCGCGGCCATGGTCTTCTTCATGAGCTAGCCGAGTAAGCCAGCCGGCAGATCAAGTGACGTTGGAGTAATAAGCCGTTGACCGGGCGGTGATGATCGACAGGTGACCACCACCGCCCGGTCAACCTGGACGACGAGCGTTGTTCGACCCGTCCAGCCCGACGCCGCGCTCCTGCTGCGGGAGTACATGACCGAGATGGTGGTGCGCTACCACCGTCGCCCGGCCCTGCCGGGCGAGGTCGACGCGGCCCTGGCCGAAATGCCCAGCGACGACCTGGCCGAGCCGGACGGGCTGCTGCTGCTCGCCCACCACGGGGCCGACCTGGCCGGCTGCGCCGGACTGCGCTGGCGGCCGGGCTGGGCCGAGCTGACCCGGGTGTTCGTCCGCCCCGAGCACCGCGGGGCCGGTGGAGGCGCCGCGCTGCTGGCCGCCGTCGAGGAACGGGCCCGCGCGGCCGGGGCGGACCGGATCCGGCTCGACACCCGCAATGACCTGGTCGAGGCCCGCGCCCTGTACGCCCGGCACGGCTACGCCGAGATCCCGGCGTACTCGCGGGACCGCTACGCCGAGCACTGGTTCGAGAAGCGGTTGGTGTGAGCGGTTGACGTCGGCTCGTGGACGCGCTAAATAAGAAGAGGAAGTTGAGTCAACCCGGCTCAACTCAACACCTTCGGCCAGGAGAACCGAGGAGGCATGACCATGTTGATGCGTACCGACCCGTTCCGCGAGATCGACCGGCTCGCCGAGCAGTTCTTCGGTACGGCGGCACGTCCCGCGACGATGCACCTGGACGCCTACCGCGACGGCGACCACTTCTACGCGGCGTTCGACCTGCCCGGCGTCGACCCGGACAGCATCGACTGCACCGTCGAGCGCAATGTGCTCACCGTCCGCGCCGAGCGTCGCCGGCCCACCGGCGACGGCGTCGAACTGGTCGCCGCCGAACGCCCGATGGGCACCTTCACCCGGCGACTGTTCCTCGGCGACACGCTGGACACCGACAAGCTGGAGGCCGGCTACGAGAACGGGGTGCTGACGCTGCGCATCCCGGTCGCCGAGCGCGCCAAGCCCCGCCGGGTGACCATCCAGGCCAACGGCGACAGCCGCCGGCAGATCAACGCCTGATCCGACACGGTGCCGGGTGGGACCGGCGCGCCTGCACGCCGATCCCACCCGAGGCTGAGAGCCTTTTTCACATGCCGTTCTCCGACGCTCCGGTGCTCGCCCGCCCGACCGCGCCACCGGCGCTGCCGAACGGGCCGGTCGAGGTCACCGAGGCGTGGCTGCGCAACCGGCGGCTGTCCGAGCACACCCGCGACGCGTACCGGCGTGACGTCACCGGCTGGCTCCGCTGGTGCGCCGGGCGTGACCTGGACCCGCTGCGGGCCACATTCCTGCACGTCAACGAATACGCCCGCGCGTTGGAGAGCAGCGTCGGCGCCCGCAGTGGCCGCCCACTGACCCCGGCGACCGTCGCGCGCCGGCTCTCCGCGCTGTCCAGTTGGTACGACTTCCTCGTCAAACTGGGCGCCGTGCCGGCGAACCCGGTCTCCGGCGCCGACCGTCCCCGCGTCGACCGGGACCACTCCGCCACCGTCGGGCTCACCCCCGAGGAGGTGGACGCCCTGATCAGCGCCGCCGACGCGGACACCGGCGTGACCGCCATCCGCAACCGGGCGGCGATCGCGCTCCTCGCCGACCTGGGCCTGCGCGTCGGCGAGCTGATCTCGCTGGACCTGACCGACCTCGGCACCGAACGCGGGCACCGCAGCGTGCGCTTCGTCGGCAAGGGCGGCAAGCAACGCCGCCGCGCCCTCACCCCCGGCACCGGGTACGCCGTGGACGCCTACCTGGCCCAGCGGGCCGCCGCCACCGGCGTGCCGGTGCCCGAGCTGACCGGCCCGCTGCTGGTCACCGCCAGCGGCGCCCGACTGGACCGGCACTCGGTGTTCCGGATGGTGCGCCGGCTCGCCCGAGCCGCCGGCATCCCGGCCTGGGCGAAGCTGTCCCCGCACTCGCTGCGGCACGCCTTCGCCACCACGGCCCGCTCCGAGGGCGTCCCGTTGGAGGACGTGCAGGACGCGATGGGGCACGCCGACCCGCGCACCACCCGCCGCTACGACCGGGACCGGCACAACCTCGACCGGGATCCCGCCTACGCGGTGTGGGCGGCCCGGTCGCGTCGTCGCGGCTGAGCAGCGGGCCGGACGATTCCGGGCCGGTGGCTCCGGCCGCGCGTGCGAGATCAGGTCAGGGGCCAGAGCGTCACGCGGGCGGTGCCGTCGCGGCAGACCAGCCCGGCTCCGACCCGTCGGCAGTCGGTCAGACCCGCCGGAAGCACCGCGGACACCCGATGACCGTCGCGTCCCACCGTCGCGACCAGGGCACGCCTGCCGTCCGCTGCCATCCCCAGCACCACCAGCGGCTCCGCCGGCACGCGGGGGCCGGCCACCGTGCGCCAGCGTGCCCCGGCCGGCCACGTCCACACCCGCGCCCCGGTGCCCGCGTCGATCGCCCAGCGCCCCTGCTCGTCCTGCCCACAGATCAGGCCCTGGCAGGGCCGCAGGGTCACCTCACCCGGCTGCACCGGCATCCGCCAGCGGGGCGTCAGCCCGGGTAGGTCGTACCCGCTCAGGGTCACCGCGCCGCCACTCGGATGGCGCAGCACCAGGTGCTCGTCGGCGACCTGGGGATTGTCCGGGCCGTAGTCGGCCGGCGGAAGTCGTCCCCGCCCGCGCTCGGTGCCGTCGCGGGCGTCGAGCAAACGGGTCAGCCCGTCGTCCTGCACCAGCAGCACCCGCGCGGGCAGGCCGGGCAGCGCCCGCAGCACCGCCGTGGAGGGCAGCGGCACCGACCACCGGGTCGCGCCGGTGGCCGGGTCGACGCCGTGCACCGTGCCCTCCACCCGCCGGCCCGGTTCGGAGGCGCTGCGGACCTCGCTCACCGCGACCGCCGCGTCCCCGGCCGCGTACACCCGCTCGGGTCGCCGCCACACCGCCTGGCCGGTCCGCATCGACCGCGCGGTGGTCATCCGCGCCCCCCGCGTCTGGTCGCGCTCGACGAGCAGCAGCAGGTCACCGGCGACCTCGGCGGACCACCCGGCGGCGGGCGCCACGGTGACCCGCCACCGTGGCGGGCCGTCCGGCGCGGCCGAGTCATAGGCGCTCAGCGTCGGCGGGTTCGTGCCCGGGTCGACGACCAGCAGCAACGGCCCCGCGCCGAGCACGGTCGCCAGGGTGGGCACCGCCGGCCCGACCTGGGGCGTCAGACGCGCGGCCGGGGCGGCGCCGCCGAGCAGGGCGCAGGCCGCCACCAACAACGCCACCCACCAGCGGCGGGACAGCTCCGGCGGTGGCCCGCTGTCGTCCAGCAGCGGAACGCCCCGCTCGTCGCCCAGCTCGATCAGCACCGACATGGGCACCCACCCGTCCGCTCGCGCCGACCGGTCAGCAGAGCAGATCCAGGTGGTGGTGGGCGTCCTCGGCGATCTCCTCGTGCCGCAGCCAGCGGCGCGCCCACAACCGGGCGGCCAGATCCGCCTGCTCGTCACCCCACGCCGCGTGTTCGACCAGCAGGGCGGTGGTCAGCGCGTACGCCAGGCGCAACGCCAGGCCACGGGCGCCCGCCAGCACCGTCGACGCGCTCGGGTCGGCGGTGACCGCGGTGATGGTCTCCGCCAACTGCGCGGCGGTGGTGGCCAGGGTGTCCGCCAGCACCGGCGACAGTGGCCGGGCCAGGTCGACGGCGGTGGCGAGCCGGCTCAGCAGTGGCGCCCCGGCGTCCTCCCGGGTCAGCGCGCGCAGCACGTCCAGGGCCAGCACGTTGGTGGTGCCCTCCCAGATCGGCAGCACCTGGGCGTCGCGTAGCAGCCGGGGCACACCGGTGTCCTCCACGTAACCGGCCCCACCGAAGCTCTCCACGTACTCGCTGGCGGAGCTGACGGCGAGCCGGCCGGTGGCCAGCTTCGCCAGCGGCGCGACGACGCGCAGCTCCGCCGCGGCCTGCGGGTCGGCGCCGACCTCGACCCGACCGAGCAGGGCGAACGCGTGCCCGGCGAGGGCGAACGCGCCCGCCGCGTCGACCGCCAGGGTGCCCAGGGTGGCCCGGTGCAGGGGGGAGGACGCCAGCGGGCCGCCGGCGACGTGCCGCACGTCGGCGTACGCGCGGGCGTAGGCGAGACCCCGTCGCATCCCGCCGGCCGCCGCCGCGGCGTTGTGCACCCGGGTCACCACAACCAGGGTCATCGCCCGGACCAGACCGGGCACCGTCGGGTCGCCCAGCGGGAGGGCGTACGCGTCGTGCAGGCCGATCTCGGCGGTGGGCAACGCCCGGGTGCCGAGCTTGTCCTTGAGCCGGTGCACCGTGACACCCGGCGCGGGTGCGCCCGGCGCAGGGCTGTCGGCCAGCGGTGAGTCGACCGCGTACCGGGGGACGAGGAACGGCGCGAGCACCCGGCTGCCCCGCCCGGCGCCCTCCGGCCGCGCCAACGCCACCGCCATCGCCGCGTCGGCGGCGGAGCAGAACCACTTCTCCCCGGTCAGCCGCCACGAACCATCCGCCGCCGGGCGGCCCATCGTGCTGGAACGGCCCAGGTCGGAGCCGCCCTGCGACTCGGTCATCCACTGCCCGCTGGTGATCGCCGCGTCCGAGTCCGTGGAGATCAGCCGGGGCAGCCACGCGTCGCGGACCGTGGCATCGACGTCGGGCATGCTGAGCAGCGCCGCCGCGCCGTCGGCCATCGCCACCGGGCAGGAGAACGTCGCCGACTCCGGCCCGTACAGGTGCAGCAGGGCGTGTTGCACGACCCGCGCGGCGGCACCCCAGGTGCCCCGGGCGTCCGGCAGGTAGGGCAGCGCGACCACGGCGTGTCGGGCGGCGGCGGCGCGCTGCGCCTGCCAGCCGGCGGAGGTGTCGATGCGGTCGACCCGCGCGCCCCACGGGTCGTAGCGGACCAACGTCGGCGGGTGCGCCTCCGCGTCGGCGTGCGCCGCGCGTAGCGGCCCGGCGACGTCGGCGGCCAGGTCCTCGAGACGGCCCTTCGCGGCGGCGTGGCCGCCCGGGCCCAGGTGACGCTCCAGCCAGGACCGCAGCAGGGCATCACCGGCGTACGGGTCGACGGGGGGTGGTACCGGCTGCACGAAGCGGCTCATCGATCGGCTCCTGGCACTGCTCGGGGGGTGTGCGCCGACGGTAGACGATGTGTGGCCGATCCGAACAGGGTGAGTCGCCGGACCCGATTTCCCGCTTGTCGTGATTCGGTGCTACCGCATTCTCTACGGTCGGTAGTCGTGGGTGCCGGCCAGCCGTGGAGCCGACCGGCCCGGCGTCGCCGCCCGATGCGCACCGGGTTGGCGTTCGCCGGGTTCGGCGTGGCGCTGTGCTGCGTCGGGGTGGCCGGGTTGGGAGCCTGGAACCTACAGACCGTCCGGCAGGCCGCCGGCCCGATCCGGGAGACCGCCGACGGTTTCCTCAACGAGGTGGCCCTCGGTGACAGCGACCGGGCGTACGAGCGGCTCTGCAAGGACGCGCGCAGCCGGTGGAGCGCGATCGGCTTCACCAGTTGGGTACGGACACCGCCGATGGTCACCGACTACGAGATCACCGATGTGTCGGTCGCCACCCGCAGCGGGCGACCGCAGGGCACGGTGACCGTGAAGGTGACCCGCGACGGCGGGCTCAGCGAGGAACGTCGCCTGCCGGTGATCCGCGAGGACGGGGGCTGGCGGGTGTGCGGTGACCCCTTCTGAGCCCTCGGTCGTGCAGCCGAGGCGGCCCTGGTTGCTGCGCGACCGTCGGGGGGTGCAGCCGACCACCTCGACGGAACTCTTCTTCGACCTGGTCTTCATCTTCAGCACCACCCAGTTGGCGCACTACCTGATCGCGCACCCGGACTGGCGGGGTGCCGCCCGCACCGCGCTTCTGCTGGCGCTGGTCTGGTTCGTGTGGATCTACACCACCTGGGGAACGAACTGGTTGCGCCCCGACCAGGCGCCGGTACGGGCGCTGCTGATCGCGCTGATGCTGGGCAGTCTGCTGCTCTCGGCGGCGATCCCCGAGGCGTTCGGCGGCGACGGGGTGGTCTTCGCGCTGGTCTACGTGACCGTGCAGGTGGGCCGGACCCTGTTCGCGTTGTGGGCGGTGCGGGGCCAGCCGTGGCTGGTGGACGGGTTCCAAAAGGCTCTGCCGTGGTTCGTCGTGACGTCGGTGCTCGTGGTGCTCGGCGTGGTGCTCGGCGGCGGAGCCTTTCAGGAGACGCTGTGGACGGCGGCGGTCGTGATCGAGGTGATCGGCCTGCAGAGCGGGTTCCCGGTGCCCGGTCGGGGTCGTAGCCCCGCGAAACGGTGGATGGTGGAGGGCGGGCACCTGGCCGAGCGGTGCCAGGCGTTCATCCTCATTGCCCTGGGTGAGTCGATCCTGGTCACCGGGAGCACGCTCGCGCAGCACCTGGACCTGACCATGTCCGCGGCGTTCGTGCTGGCGTTCGCCGGTTCGGTGGCGCTGTGGTGGGTGTACTTCGCCCGGTCCGCCCCGGCCGCGACGGAGGTGATCGCGGGAGCCGGCGAGCGCACCGGCGCGCTGAGCAGAGTCGCGTTCAACTATCTGCACCCGGTGATGGTGGCCGGCATCATCGTCACCTCGGCGGGCGACGAGCAACTCCTGCGCCAACCCGGCGCCCCCGCCACCGCGGCCACCGCGCTGTTCACCCTGGGCGGCCCGGCGCTGTTCCTGACCGGGCACGCCGCCTACAAGGCGGTGCTGTGGCGGACCCTGCCGACCAGCCGGATCACGGCGGTGGTGGTCCTGCTGGCGCTGGTGCCGGTCGGTGTGGGGCTGGAGGCGCCGGTCGCGGCGTGCGCCACGGCGGCGTTGGTGGTGACCGTCGCCGTGATCATGACCGACCGCGTCCGGGTTCGGGCGGCGGCCCGCCGGCCGTCCTGACCGCGCGTCGGGGTTCAGCGGGCGGTGTTGCCCGGGCCGAGGTCGCCGCTGCGGTAGTGCCGGCGGCACAGCACCTGGTAGCGCACCTCGGCGGTGTCGACGGTGTCGCCGATGACGACCTGGGCGCCCTCGCGGACCACCTGCCCGTCCACGACGCGGGCGTTGAGCAGTCCCTCCCGGCCGCACCAGCACAGCACCTCGACCTGGATGCGGGCCACCTCGTCGGCCAGCTCGAACAGGCGCTGCGCGGCGGGGAACAAGCGCGACCGGAAGTCGGTGGCCAGGCCGAACGCGAACACGTCCACGTCGTAGCTGTCGACCAACTCGGCCATCTGCTCGACGTGCTCGACGGTGTAGAAGCACGCCTCGTCGCAGATCAGGTAGTCGACGCGTACCCCGTCGGCCCACCGGCCGCGCACCAGGGCCCGCAGGTCCAGGTCGTCGGTGACCTCGATGGCCTCGTGGGCCAGGCCGATGCGGGTGGTGACCTGCGGGCCCAGCGACCGGTCGATGCGGGTGGTGACCAGCCCGCGCCGGCCCTGCCGGGCGTGGTTGTAGTTCATCTGCAACGCCATCGTGGACTTGCCGCAGTCCATCGGCCCCCAGAAGAACTTCAACGCCGCCGCGTGCACCGGACGCCCGTCGAGCCCCCGCGCGGCCGCGCACCCGGCCGGGGCGTGTGGCTGCCCGGGGAACGGGTGGGCCAGGCAGGTCGGGGCGGTGGCGTCGTCGTCGGTCACGGTCGGGCAGCCTAGCCCATTGACCGGCCCGGATCGGTCGGGCGCGGGTTCCGTGCTCAGAGCACCCGGGGTGGCGTGTTGCCGGCGGCGACGATGGCACGGCGGATCGGCACGGCGGCGAGGAGCAGGAACCCGACCACGAAGAAGATCAGCAGTGAGACCAGGCCCACCCGGTACGAGGCGGTGAGTTGGAACACCAGGCCGAAGGCGAGCGGGCCGAGCCAGCTGGTGCCCTTGTCGCTGATCTCGTAGAAGCCGTAGTACTCGCCTTCCTTGCCGGCCGGGATGAGCTGGCTGAACAGCGACCGGCTCAGCGCCTGGCTGCCGCCGAGGACCAGGCCGATGGCCGCGCCGAGGACCATGAACGGCACCGGCGCCTCGGCCGGCAGCCGGAACGCGCCGATGATCACCGCGGTCCAGAGCACCAGGCTGAGCAGCACGGTCTTCCAGGCGCCGATGCGTCGGGCCAACGCGCCGAGGCTCAACGCGCCCCCGAAGGCGAGGAACTGCACCAGCAGGATGGTGACGATCAGGGTGCTCTGCTCCAGGCGCAGCTCCTCGGTGCCGTACTGGCTGGCCAGGGTGATGACGGTCTGGATGCCGTCGTTGTAGACCAGGAACGCCAGCAGGAAGAACAGCGTCAACGGGTACGCCTTGACCTCGCGCAGGGTGTGACCGAGCTGCCGGAACCCGTCGGTGAGCACGTTGCCGCGTGCCGCGAGGGCCGCCTTACTGGGGCGTTCGCGCAGCCAGCGCAGCGGCACCAGGGTGAACGCCGCCCACCACACCCCGGCGGAGACGATCGACCAGCGGGCCAGGTCCAGGGTGCGCTGCGGGTTGTCGTCCTCGCTGAACAGGGTGACCGCGACCAGGTTGAACGCCAGCAGCAGACCGCCGCCCAGGTAGCCCAGCGCCCAGCCGCGGCTGGAGATGCCGTCGCGCTCGTCCGGGCCGCCGAGCTGCGGCAGGAACGAGTTGTAGACCACGATGGCGGCGCCGAAGGAGATGTTGGCGACGAGGAACAGCGCGCCGCCGAGCAGGTAGCGGTCGCCGGTGACGAAGGCCATCGCGATGGTCGCGCCGGCACCGGTGAACGCGGCCCCGCCGAGCAGCCGCTTCTTGTGCGCCGACCGGTCGGCGATCGCCCCGATCACCGGCAACACGAACACGGTGAGGAACACCGACAGCGAGATCAGGTACGGGTAGTAGGATCCGGCGGCCACCCGGATGCCCAGCGGGTGCACGTACCCGTCGCAGCTGTCCGCGCCCAACTCGCACCCGGCGGCCAGCTCGGCGACGGTGGTGAGGAACGGGCCCAGGAACACCGTGATGACGGTGGTCTGGAACGCGGAGTTGGCCCAGTCGTAGATGTACCAGCCGCGCCGCTCCCGGCGGGTGCTCGCCGGAGGCGAAGTGTCGTCCACCGTGGGGGTCACGGTCTCGGCCATCGGGGGTCCTTCGACGGGTCAGGCGGCCCAGTGGCCGCGGCTGCGGTAGACGTCGCGCAGCACGCCGACGTGATCGGTCATGATGCCATCCACGCCACGATCCAGTAACTCGTGCATCTGGGCTGGTTCGTCGATCGTCCAGACGTGCACCTGCAGGCCGATGCGGTGGCAGTATTCGAGGAACCGGCGGTCCACCACCGGCACCCGCCCGTAGCGCGGCGGCACCTGCGCGGCGACCACCGACGGCGGCAGCCGCAGCGGACGCCCGTGCAGGGAGGCCAGCCGCAGCCGGGCGACGCCGCGCATGCCGAGGCTGGTGGCGACCCGTCCCTCGGTGAGCGCGCGCAGCCGGGTCAGGCGGGCGTCGCTGAACGAGGCGAGCAGCACCCGGTCTCCGGCGCCGGCCCGGGTCACGGTCGCGACCGTCGGCTCGACGCCGCCGTCGGCCTTCACGTCGATGTTGAAGCGGACCTGCGGCCAGGCGTCCAACACCTCGTCGAGGCGGGGTACGACGGCGGCGCCGCCGACGCGTACCGAGGCGAGGTCGGCCCAACTCATCTCGGCGATCCGCCCCGGCTCGCCGGTGAGCCGCAGCAGCGTTGGGTCGTGGAAGATCACCGCCACGCCGTCCGCGGTGGCGTGCACGTCGGTCTCCACGTACCGGTAGCCCAGCGCGACGGCCCGGGCGAACGCCTCGGTGGTGTTCTCGTCGCCCTCGGCGGCGCCGCCACGGTGGGCGAACGCCAGCGGCGCGGGCGCGTCGAGGTAGCCGAATCGGGTCAACACGCGACGCAGTATGCCCCCGGTCGGTGGCCGGCGGGTGGCCGGCGGGCGTCTGTCGCCCGCTCGCGCGCCGCCCGGTCCCGCGGTGCTCGACTCGGTTTCCTGAAAGGCGGGGTGTCCGGGGCACGGACGCCCCGGTATTCAGGAGATCGGGCCGATCATGGGGTCGGCGTCAGGCTCAGTGGCGGCGGCGGGAGCGGCTGGGGTCGCTCGGGCGGCCGGGGTCGACGTGGCGGGGCAGGTCCGGTTCGTCGGGGCGCAGCGGGGCGAGGGTGTCGGTGAGCGCGTCCATGATCCGGTCGGTGGCGCGGCGGGCGGCGCCGGGGGTGTCGGCGGTCGTCTCGCCCAGGTCGACGGGCGCGCCGAAGTGCACGCGGATCACCGGTCGACGCCACAGGGAACGGGCGATGCCGCGCAGCATTCCCCGGGGCGCCTGGTAGGGCAGCACCTCGTGCGACCCCCACTGCGCGACCGGGACGACCGGGGCGCCGCAGGTCAGGGCGAGTCGGGCGGCGCCGGTCTTGCCGCGTTCGGGCCACATGCCGGGGTCCAGACCGATGCGGCCCTCCGGGTAGACGAGGATCACCGAGCCGCGGCCGACGGCCGCGGTGGCGTCGTCGAGGGCCCGGTGCACGGCGCTGGTGCCCCGGTCGACGCGGATGTGCCCGGCGTGCCGCATGGCGGCGCCGAACACCGGGACGCGGAACAGTCCGGCGGTCGCCATGATCCGCGGGGCGATGCCGCGGGTCTGGCAGGCGGCGGCCAGCACCACCGGGTCGAACGGGCTGATGTGGTTGGCGGCCAGCACCAGCGGGCCGCGACGCAGGTGCGCGGGGACGTCGCCGGTGACCTCGAGGCGGGCGAGCGGGCCGACCAGGCCCCGGGCCAGCAGGAGGGCGGCGCGCCAGATCAGCGGCGGCTGCCAGGTGGAGGTGTTCATCAGCGCGCCATCGTCGCACGCGTTGGTGGGGCCGCGAGGGCGGGTCGGCGGGTTGTCCGGGGTGATCGGGGTCATTGATCCCGGATGGCTGCCGGACGCCACCCGTCTACGACGAGCAGTAGTATTTACTACGTCGCGTAGTACCGATGGCTGGGGGTTTTCAGGTGGACGCGTTGGACGTTGCCCGCTGGCAGTTCGGTGTCACCACCGTCTACCACTTTCTCTTCGTGCCGCTGACCATCGGCCTGTCCGTGCTGGTGGCCATCCTGCAGACGATGTGGCACCGCACCGGCAACGAGCGCTACCTCAAGCTCACCAAGTTCTACGGCAAGCTGTTCTTGATCAACTTCGCCATGGGCGTGGTCACCGGCATCGTGCAGGAGTTCCAGTTCGGCATGAACTGGAGCGACTACTCGCGCTTCGTCGGCGATGTCTTCGGCGCACCCCTGGCCATCGAGGCGCTTGTCGCGTTCTTCCTCGAATCCACCTTCATCGGCCTGTGGATCTTCGGCTGGGACCGGCTGCCCAAGCGGGCACACCTGGCCAGCATCTGGGCCGCCGCGATCGGCACCAACCTGTCCGCGTACTTCATCCTCGCGGCGAACTCGTTCATGCAGAACCCGGTCGGCTACCGAATCAACCCGGACAGCGGGCGCGCCGAGCTGACCGACTTCCCGGCCGTGCTGACCAACAAGGTCGCCCTGATCACCTTCCCGCACACCCTGGCCGGGTCGTTCCTGGTCGCCGGGTCACTGATCGTCGCGGTCGGCCTGTGGCACGTCATCCGCAACCGCGACTCCGCCGACACCGGCGCGTACCGCTTCGCCACCAGGTTCGGCTCCTGGGTGGTCCTGGTCGCCTCCGCCGCCGTGCTGTTCACCGGCGACATCCAGGGCAAAATCATGACGGACGTGCAGCCGATGAAGATGGCCGCCGCCGAGGGCCTCTACACCACCGAGAGCCCCGCCTCGTTCTCCGTGCTCACCATCGGCAGCCTCGACGGCACCCGCGAGGTGTTCGCCCTCAAGATCCCGTACCTGCTGTCGTACCTGGGCACCGGCGACCCGCACGGCACCGTGCACGGCATCAACGACCTCCAGGCCCAGTACGCCACCCAGTACGGCGCGGGCAGCTACACCCCGATCATCCCGGTCACCTACTGGAGCTTCCGCTTCATGATCGCCTTTGGGATGGCGGCCGGCGCGATCGCCCTGCTGGTGCTCTGGAGTCAGCGCAAGGGCCGCACCCCGAACAGCAAGTGGCTGCTGCGCGCCGGTCTGGCCATGCCGGTGCTGCCGCTGCTGGCCAACTCGTTCGGCTGGATCTTCACCGAGATGGGCCGTCAGCCGTGGATCGTCTTCGGCGAGATGCTCACCCGCAACGGGGTGTCCCGCAGCGTGTCGTTGGCCGAGGTGCTCACCTCGTTCACCGCCTTCACGCTGATCTACGCCACCCTCGCCGTGATCGAGGTCAAGCTGCTGCTGCGCTACGCCAAGGCCGGTGTGCCGGACGTCAGCGAACAGCCCCCCACCGACGACACCGACGACGCCGAGCGCCCGCTCGCCTTCGCCTACTGATCCCGGAGCCCATCGTGGAACTGACCACCATCTGGTTTCTCCTCGTCGCCGTGCTGTTCACCGGGTACTTCATCCTGGAGGGCTTCGACTTCGGCGTCGGCATGCTGCTGCCCGTGCTCGGCCGCGACGACCGGGAACGCCGCGTCCTGATCAACACCATCGGCCCGGTCTGGGACGGCAACGAGGTGTGGCTGATCACCGCCGGTGGCGCCATGTTCGCCGCGTTCCCCGAGTGGTACGCCACCCTCTTCTCCGGCTTCTACCTGCCGCTGCTGCTGATCCTGCTGGCCCTGATCGCCCGGGGCGTCGCCTTTGAGTACCGGCACAAGCGACCCGAGGCGTCCTGGAAGCGCCGCTGGGACACCGCGATCGTGGTCGGTTCGCTGCTACCGGCGATCCTGTGGGGCGTCGCCTTCGCCAACATCCTGCGGGGCGTGCCGCTGGACGCCGACCACGAGTACGTCGGTGGTCTGCTGGACCTGCTCAACCCGTACGCCCTGCTGGGCGGCGCGACCACCCTCGCGCTGTTCCTCACCCACGGCGCGGTGTTCCTCGCCCTGAAGACCACCGGCGACATCCGCGAGCGCGCGGGCGCGCTCGCGGTGCGTCTGGGCGCCGGGGCCGCCGTGCTCCTGGTCGGGTTCCTCACCTGGACGCTGACCATCCGTTCCGGCACGGCCGCCGTCGTGCTCGCCGTCGGCGCGGCCCTCGCCCTGCTCGGCGCGCTGGCCGCCGCCCGGGTACGCCTGGAGGGCTGGGCGTTCACCGGCACCGCCGTGGCGATCGGTCTGACCGTGGCGACCCTGTTCGCGGCGCTGTTCCCGAACGTGCTGCCGTCCACCCTGGACGCGGCCGGCACGCTGACCGCCAGCAACGCCGCGTCCACCCCGTACACCCTGAAGATCATGACCTGGGTGGCGGTGATCTTCACTCCGGTGGTGCTGGGCTACCAGGGGTGGACGTACTGGGTGTTCCGCAAGCGCATCGGCGTGGCCAACATCCCGCAGCACTGACCCCGGACCACCCCCAGAACCCCGTCGATCTTGCGGTTTCTGTCGTTGACATGACCCGACATGCGGCTTATGCCGTAACAGAAACTGCAAGATCGGCGCGGGATGGGGGTGTCCCGGGTCTCGGGTAATTGAGCTGTCGGGGCGGGGCCGTCTCGCTACGGTGTGCCGATGCCCGCCACCGTGCACGTACGTGAACTCACCGCCGACGACCTCGAGGCCGCCTGGGAGTTGGGCCGGTTCGCGTTCGGCTCCGACCCGCAGCGCCCGGCGCACGCGTCCGACCCGGTGCCCGGGATGACCCGGTACGGCGCGTTCGACGACACCGGTCGACTCGTCGGCAAGGCCGTCGACCTGCACCACGACCAGTGGTGGTCCGGGCGGGCGGTGTCGGCCGCCGACGTGGGCGGGGTGGCCGTCGCGCCCGAGGCCCGCGGCCGGGGCGTGGCCCGCGCCCTGCTCACCACCCTGCTGCGCGGCGCCCGCGACCGGGGGGCGGCGATCAGCGCGCTCTACCCGACCGTTGCCGCCCCCTACCGTGCGTGTGGGTGGGAGGCCGCCGGTGTGCTGCGTACCGTCGACCTGACCACCGCCGCGTTGCCCCGGCACCGGCCCGCGTCGCACCTCACCGTCCGGGCCGGTACGCCCGCCGACCTGGGCGCCGTCGCCGCCCTGTACGAGCGGGTCACCCGGCACCGCAACGGCCTGCTGACCCGTCGGGGCGAGCTGTTCGACTTCTTCGCCGCCAAGGGGGACCTGCCCGGCGACGGGCTGACCCTCGTCGAGGCCGGCGGCGAGTTGGTCGGTTACGCCACCTGGCAGCGGGGTCGGGGCTACGGGGCCGACTCGGTGCTCACCGTCGACGAGGCCCTGGCCGTCAGCGCCGAGGCTGCCCGGGAGCTCGTCGGCGTGCTCGGCAGTTGGGCCAGCGTCGCACCGACCCTGCGACTGTGCCCGCTCGACGGGGACGCGGTCAGCGTCCAGTTGCCGCTGGAGTCCGCCCGCGAGCACGAGCGGGACCTGTGGATGCACCGGCCGGTGGACGTGGTTCGCGCGGTGAGCGCACGGGGATGGCCCGCGTACGCCCGCGGCGTCGTCGACTTCCACCTCACCGACCCGCTCGCCGACTGGAACACCGGCACCTGGCGGTTGACTGTCGCCGACGGCGCCGCCGAGCTGGCCCGCGTGGACGGGGACGCGGATTTGCGGCTGGACATGCGCGGGTTCGCGTTGCTGTATGCCGGGGCGGCGCAGGCCCGTTCGGTCGCGCAGGCCGGGCTGTTGCACGGTGCCGGTGCCACCGACCCGACCGCCCTGGACCTGCTGGGCGTCGGCGGCCCGGCGCAGCTGCTCGACTACTTCTGACCGGCCGGCGGCCCCGGACTGTTCTGACCGGCCGGCGGCCCCGGACTCTCGGGGCCGCCGACCGTCCCATCCCGACCTGACCGCGCGGCGAGACCGACGCCCAACTGGTTTCCGGGGTCGGCACCCCGGCGGTCGGCTGGGGACTAGTCAGGCAGGAGTGGCGGCCAGTTCGGCGTTGGCCCGTTGGGTGACCAGGGTGAGCGCGCGGGCCGCGGCGTTCGCCTCGTCGGTCGGGATGTCCGCGTACAAACGGGCGCTGATGCCCGCGGTGGCCTCGGCGATGCGGGCCTGCACGGTGTGACCGGCGTCGGTCAGGCGTAGCCGGGTCGCCGCGTCCGGGTCGGTCTGGGCGAGCTTCGCGTCGACGAGGGTGGCGAGCACCCGTCGCACCTCCTGCTCGTCGACCTTCAGGGTGCTGGTGATCCGTTGGGTGAGCTGGGCGCGTTCGACCGGGCCGTGGGCGAGGGCGTTGAGCACGAGCACCTGCTCGAACTCGACGCCGAGGGTGGTGGCGGCTCGTTCGAGCAGGGCCCGGGTGGCGTAGTGGGCCTGGCCGATGACCTGGCCGTTGAGGGTGGGGACGGTGGACATGGGTGCCTCCTTCAAAACGTTGGACACACCAACGTTGGTGTCGCCAACGTAGCACCCGATCGTGGGTCGCGCCAATGATTCCTGGTAGTCTGTGCCCATGGATTCCACGGCCCCGCAGTCACCCGCCGGGCTCAGCACCACCCCGAGTTGGCTGCTCAACCAGGCCGCGACCCACGCCGCCCGGCTGCTCAGCGAGGGCTTCGCCGCGCACGACCTGCGCGGCTACCACTACCGACTGCTCGCCACCCTGGCCGAGGAGGGGCCCGCGAGTCAGGCCGACCTCGGCCGTCGCTGCGGCATCGACCGCAGCGACGTGGTGGCCGTCATCAACGACCTGGCCGGCCGGGGGCTCGTGGTGCGTGCCCCCGACCCGGCCGATCGCCGCCGCAACGTCATCAGCGCCACCGTCGCCGGCGTCGACGAGGCCCGCCGGATGGGCGACACCGTCGAGCGCGCCCAACGCGACCTGCTCGCCCCCCTGTCCACCACCGAGCGCGAGCAGCTGACGCGGCTGCTCACCCGACTGGTGCGCCACCACAGCGGGCACTGACCCGCCTCAGCGGACCTCGCGCAGCTCCGCCAACCGGGCCTCGATCTCGGCCAGTTCGGCGCGCAGCTTCTCCGCCTGCTGCTCCGCCTCGGCCCGTTCGGTGCCCAGGATCTGCTCCACCGCCTCCTGCACACCCGGCACGTCGACGAGGGCCACCATCTTCAACGCCTCGGCCGGCTTCACCACGTACGGCTTCGCCAGTGCCTTGCTGCCCTGCTGGGCGGCGACGGTCCACTCGCCGTCGGCGTACGCCAGGGTCACCGTGAGGCCGGCGGGGCCCTTCGGCTTGACGGCCTTGACCGCCCGCCGCGCCGGCGGCTTCTCCGTCTGCTCCACCTTCGGCTCCTCCTGTCGCTGCGCGGGCACCCGCGGCGTGTCCAACACGAACTCCGGCGTCGGCGCCGCGGGCGGCTCCTGCGGCTCGGGCTCCGGCTTCGGCTCCGCCACCCGACGGCCCACACCCTTGGGCGCCACGGCCAGGTCGGCGGGGGAGAACGGCAACTCGTCGCGACCGAACCGCACCACCACGAACTCGTCGGACACCTCGGGGTCGGTCAGCTCGATCACCTGACCGACCTGACCGGCGATCTGCCCCGCCGACGCGGTGAACACCACCCGTGGCTTACGCCCGGCCGCCAACGCCTCCCGGATGCTCTGCACCTCGTTAGTGGACAAACCCTGGCCGGCATCCATCACAACCCTCTTCCGTACACCTGTTTGATTGCTGTCTTGATACCAGCCGACTGCGACACCCGCCGCACGGGGCCCACGCCCACTCAGCCGCCCAACGCCCGCAGCGCCCGGTCCGCGTGGTCGTTCATGCTGACCTCGCTGTGGATCACCTCGACGACCCGCCGGTCGGTGCCGATCACGAACGTCATCCGCTTCATGCTCAACGGCCCCAACGGCACCCGCCGCTTGACCCCGAACTGCTGCGCCACCGTGCCGTCGGCGTCGGACAGCAGCGGATAGTCGAAGCCGTGCAGCTTCGAGAACTCGGCCTGCTTGGCCACCGGATCCCGACTGATGCCCACCCGCGTCGCGCCCAACGCGGTGAACTCCGCCGCGAGATCGCGGAAGTGGCAGCTCTCCGCCGTGCACCCCCGGGTCATCGCCGCCGGGTAGAAGAACAGCACCACCGGCCCGCCCGCCAGGAACTCCGACAGCCGCCGCGGCGTGCCCGTCTCATCCGGCAGCTCGAAATCCTGCACCTCGTCGCCGACACCCACACCCGCCACCGCGCACCTCCGTCGTCTGATCGACCGCGCGGTGAGCGTAAGCGATCACGCCCAGAGCGCCGCCACCTCGTCGGCCACCACATCGGCCTGGGCCCGCCCGGCCCGAGCCGCGCCCGCCCGCCGCGCAGCGTCGAGCACGTTGCGGCCGATCGCCGTGCGCGCCGCCGCGTCCGGGGTCAGCACCACCACCCGCGAACCGGCCGCCCGCAACGCGTCCACCTGCGCCGACAGCCGCGGCATCGGCCCGATCGCCGCCGACGTCGGCGCGAGCACCAGCACCCTGCGCGCGTCCGCCGCCAGGTCCGCGTTCACCGTCGAGCGCATCCCGCCGTCGACGAAGCGGCGCGCGCCGATCGTGACCGGCGGCCACACCCCGGGCACCGCGCAACTCGCGCCCACCGCGTCCACCAGGGACACCCCGCTGTCACTGTCGAACACCACGAACTCACCGGTCGACGCGTCCACCGCCGTGATCAGCAGTCGTCGCTGCGGCCAATCCGGCGACGGCAGGCGGGCCTCGATCACCGCGCGCTGCGACGCCTCCGACGGGGTACGCGCCGCGACCGCCATCGCCCCGATCCGCGCCCGCGAGCGCACCGCGTCGCGGGTCCGACCACCGGCCCAGATCAGCCGCGCCAGCACCGCGAAACCCAACCGTGCCGCCACCTCACTCGACGGCGGCGTCAGCTGCTCGGCGTAGAACCGCTCGACGGGCAACCCGGAGCACACCTGCGCGCCGACGATCGACCCCGCCGACGTGCCCACCACCAGATCCGCCTCGGTGACCGGCACGCCCCGCTCGGTCAGCCCGGCCAGCAGCCCCAGCTCCCAGGCCACCCCGGTCACCCCGCCACCGCCGAGCACCAACGCCCGTTGCATGTGACTCTCCTCTCGACGGCCGACCCGCGCCGGTCACGGTAGCGTCGGCGCAGCTCTTGCGCAGACCCTGGGAGGCACCGTGGCACCCGTCACCGTCATCACCGGCGGCGGCCGAGGCATCGGCGCGGCCACCGCCCGCCGGCTCGCCGCGACCGGTCACCACGTCGCGCTCTGCTACCGCCGCGACGAGGCCGCGGCCACCGCCGTCCTGGCCGATCTGCGCGACGCCGGCGCGCAGGCCATCGCGGTACGCGCCGACACCACCGACCCCGACCAGGTGGCCGCCCTGTTCGACGCGGCCGGTCAGCTCGGCCCGCTCACCGGCCTGGTCAACAACGCCGGAGTCACCAGCCTCATCGGGCCCTTCACCGAGCTGCGCGTCGAGGACCTGCGCCGGGTCGTCGATGTCAACCTGGTCGGCTACGTGCTCTGCGCCCAGCAGGCCGCGCGGCGGCTGACCGACGGCGGGGCGATCGTCAACGTCTCGTCGGCGGCCGCGACCCTGGGCAGCCCGGGGGAGTACGTGCACTACGCCGCCGTCAAAGCCGCCACCGACACCCTCACCGTCGGCCTGGCCAAGGAGCTGGCCCCGAGGGGCATCCGGGTCAACGCCGTCGCACCCGGCATCGTGCGCACCGACATCCACGCCGACTCCGGGGTGCCCGACCGGGCCGACTCCGCCGTCGGCCGCATTCCGCTGGGCCGTGCCGGCGAACCCGACGAGATTGCCGCCGCCATCGCCTGGCTGCTCGGCCCGGACGCCTCGTACGCCACCGGGACGGTGCTGCGCGTCTCCGGCGGTCTCTGAGCACGCAGTTCGCGCGATCGGAGACCGCCGGATCCGGCTCAGTGGGTGAACAGCTTCGCCGCGGTGATGACGGTCTGCGCCACCCCGTAGCCGAGCAGCGCCGCCACCACCAACCAGGAGATCCACAACCGGGCCTGCTGCCCGTTACGGCTGTCGTCGCTCATCGCGTACCGCTCCTCTGCGCCATCTCGTCGTCGGTCGTCCGCTGCTCCGCCGGCGGTTCGTGGTAGCGCTGCGGCACGGGCCGCACCAGCAGGTTCGCCACGAAACCCACCGCGAGGACCCCCACCATGGTGAACAGCGCCGGCCGGTACGCCTCCGCCGTCAACGAGCCCGGTTTGCCCTGCGCGTCGAGGAACCCGTTGACGATCAGCGGACCCGCGATGCCCGCCGCCGACCAGGCGGTCAGCAGCCGACCGTGGATCGCCCCGACCTGGAAGGTGCCGAACAGGTCGCGCAGGTACGCCGGCACGGTGGCGAACCCGCCGCCGTAGAACGACAGGATCACGCACGCCAACAGCACGAACAGGGCCGTCGAGGTCTGCCCGACCAGCGCCAACAGCGCGTACAGGACCATGCCGACGCCCAGGTACACCAGGTAGATCGGCTTACGGCCGATGATGTCCGAGGTGGACGACCACACGAACCGGCCGGCCATGTTGAACAGCGACAACAGACCCACGAACCCGCCGGCCGCCGCGACGGTCACCGCCGAGGTGCCGTTGTCGCGGAAGAAGTCCTGGATCATCGGGCTGGCCTGTTCCAGGATGCCGATGCCGGCGGTCACGTTGCAGAACAGCACCACCCACAGCAGCCAGAACGAGCGGGTCTTCACCGCGTTCGCCGCCGACACGTTCGCCGTGGTGACCAGCGGTTTCGCCGCCACGCTCGCCGGGTCGAAGCCGTCCGGCCGCCAGTTGTGCGCCGGCACCCGCACGTTCGCCACCCCGAACATCATGATCACGAAGTAGCCCAGGCCGAGCGTCACGAACAACCACACCAGTGCGGTGCCCGAGGCCGTCGACCCCGCGTTGGCCGGGTCGTAGCCGGCGTCGTAGAACGACAGCAGCTGCCGCGACAGGGGAGAGGCGACCATCGCCCCGCCACCGAAGCCCATGATCGCCAAACCGGTGGCCAGACCCGGCCGGTCCGGGAACCACTTGATCAGGGTGGAGACGGGGGAGATGTAGCCGATGCCCAACCCGATGCCGCCGAGCAGACCGTAACCCAGATACAGCAGCCACAGCTGCTTCGTGGCGATGCCCAGCGAACCGACCAGGAAACCCGCCGCCCAGAAACAGGCGGACACGAACATCGCCTTGCGTGGCCCGTTCGCCTCCACCCACGTTCCGGCGACCGCGGCGGACAACCCGAGCATCACGATCGCGATGCTGAAGATCACCCCGATCGCCGTCTGACTGGTGTCGAAGTGGGCGATCAGCGAGTTCTTGTAGACGCTGGTCGCGTAGACCTGACCGATGCAGAGGTGGATGGCCAACGCCGCCGGGGGAATGAGCCACCGGCTGTAGCCGGGCGGCGCGACGGTGTGCCGACGATCGAGTGCGGAAAGCATGGGCTGCTTCCTCTCCGATGAGGACGAGAAACGTCGCACCCACCGTGCCCACTGCACTCGTACCCGGCAAACCTCACGGTCGCCGGACGGTCGCTCCGCTGAGCTGAGCGGTCAGTCAGCGCCGAGGCGGTGCGCGTCGTGATCGACTCGGCTTCCGGACAGCCGGGGTGTCACGGCAAAGCGACACCACGACATGCCGGAAAGCCGAGTCGATCACGCCGCCGCGGGAGGCCGACAGTGCCGGCCTCCCGCGCGCCCTCAGGCCGCGACCGCCGCCTCGGCGACCCGTTCGGCGTCGGGACGCAGTTGCGGGGTGGCGAGCGAGGCGACCAGGTTGACGATCGCGAAGACGGCGGCGATCAACAGCCCACGGTGGAACCCGTCGACCAGCGCCTGCTGCTGACCGGCACCGCGACTGAGCGCGTCGGTGACGTGGGTGACCGACAACGTGGTGACGATGGCCAAGCCCAGGGCCCCGCCGACCTGGTACACGGCGGTGACCACACCGGACGCGGCGCCGGCCTCGTGGTGTTCGACGTCGGAGATCGCGGAGATCTGGGCGGGTACGCCCAGCGTCGTGATGCCCAGACTGAACAGCAGCAGGCCGGGCAGCAGCTCGCCGGCGTAGGAGCCGGTGGCGCCCGCCCCACTGAGCAGCAGCAGGCCGATCACGCTGAGCAGCGCGCCGATGATCTGCAGGGTGCGGGTGCCGAGTCGGTGCACCAGTTGGGTGGCGACGGCCGCGCCGGCGATGGCCGTCGCGCCCATCGGCAGGAACTGCAGGCCGGCGGTCAGTGGCGAGGCGCCGCGGACCTGCTGCAGGTAGAGCGCGGTGAGGAAGAACATCGACAGGAACGCGGCGCCGTTGAGCGCCAGCGCCCCGCTGGAGACACTCAGCGCCCGGGAGCGGAACAGTCGCAGCGGCACCAACGGCGCGGCCGAGCGCGCCTCGACGCCGACGAAGACGGCCAGCAGCGCGACCCCGCCGATGAGGGTGGCGAGCACCTGCGCCGAGCCCCAGCCGGCGGACTCGGCCCGGACCACGCCGAACACGACGGCGAGCAGGCCGGTGGTGCCGAGGACCGCCCCGAGCGCGTCGAAGGTCCGGGTGCCGGGCTGCGAGTGTCGTACGGCCGCCACGAAGGTCGGCACGATCGCCACGAGCGCGATGACGATGGGCACGTTGACGAAGAACACCCACCGCCAGCTCAGCGCGTCGACCAGCAGGCCGCCGGCCACCACACCCAGTGTTCCGCCGAGCCCGGCCAGGGCGCCCCAGATGCCCATGGCGATGTTGCGTTCCCGTCCGTGCGCGAACGTGACGGTGAGGATGGCCAACGCCGCCGGGGAGAGCAACGCGCCGCCCAGGCCCTGCACGGCGCGCGCGGCGATCAGCAGACCGGGCGAGGTCGCGAGTCCGGCCAGCAGGGACATCGCACCGAACAGCACCAGACCGACGATGAAGATGCGGCGGGCGCCGAGCAGGTCGGCGGCACGACCGCCGAGCAGCAGGAAACCACCGAAGAGCAGGGTGTACGCGCTGATCACCCATTGCAGATCGTCGGGGGTGAAGCGGAGATCGGTCTGGATGTTGGGCAGCGCCACGTTCACGATCGTCACGTCGAGGATGACGATGAACTGCGCCACCGACAGCACCGCCAGAGTTGCCCAGGGACTACGTCGCATGCCTATCCCATCGGAGAGAAGACGTCACGCACGGCGCCGTGTACGCCGTACATCTACAACGTATACCGGCCTGTGTACGTAGTACACTAGAAGTTGTGGCACGTATGAGCAAGGACACCCCGCAGCGTCTCGACCCCACCGCGATCGTCGCGAGCGCCCTGCGCATCGCCGACGCCGAGGGCCTGTCCGCGATCACCATCCGTCGGCTGGCCCAGGAACACGGCGTCACCCCGATGGCGCTCTACCGGCACTTCCGGGACAAGGACGACCTGCTCGACGCGCTCGCCGCCCGCCTGCTCGCCGACATCCGCCTGCCCGAGCCGAGCACCGCACCCTGGGACGAGCAGGTCCGCGCCATCCTGGCCGCCTGCCTCGCCGCGCTACGCCCGCACCCCACCGTCGCCGGGCTGGTCCCCACCCGGATCCTGCTGTCCGAGCCCGGCCTGATCCTGGTGGAGCGCATGCTCGCCCTGCTCGACGGGGCGGGCTACCCCCCGGAGCAGGCCACCGAGATCGGCAGCCAGGCCTTCTGCTCCCTGGTGACCCTCGTTGCCACCGAACCCGGCGCCACCGAGAGCACCGACCCGGACACCCGCGACCACGCCGTGCGCGCCAAGCGGGCGGCACTTCAGGCGTTGGCGCCGCAACGCTTCCCGCACGTCCTCGCCGCCGCCGACGCGCTCACGCTCCGCGGCGACCGGGACGGCTACTACGACCTGGGCATCGAATTCGCCGTCGCCGGCATCCGCGGCATCCGCCCGGCGACCCGTGCCACCGGGTGACCCCGACCCGCACCGCCCACGATCGGTGCGGGGCCGCCGCTACCGCAGGTCCGGGGTGTGCCAACCGCCGGCCAGAGCATCGGCGTCCGCCGGACCCCAACCGCCCTTCTCGTACGACTGCACCGCCGTCGGCAGATCCAGGATCGGCTCGACGATGCGCCACTCCTGCTCGATCGTCTCGGCCCGCGCGAAGCGCAGGTGCTGCCCGTCCATCGCGTCGTCGAGCAGCCGCTCGTACGCCTCCTGACGACGGCCCAGGGCCGCACCGAAGTCGACGGACAGGTCCACCGGACGGCTCGCCACCTCGGCACCCGGGCTCTTCGCCTGGATCGACATCGTGATGCCGTCACCGCGCCCGAGGCGGAACCGCAGCAGGTTCGCGGCGGTCGCCGTGCCCCGCTCGGCCGGAATCAGCGACCGCTGCGGCTGCTTGAACTCGACCACGACCTCCGTCGCCGTCCCCGGCAGCGACTTCCCGGTCCGCAGGTAGAACGGCACACCCTCCCAGCGGGGAGAGTCGACCGTCAACCGGGTCGCCACGAACGTCTCCGTGTTCGAGTCCGCCGGCACACCCGGCTCGTCGCGGTAGCCGGCGTACTGACCCCGCACGGTGGACTCCGGCGACAGCGGCGCGATCTGCCGCAGCACCGCGGACTCCGCCTCCCGGAACGCCTCGGTGTCCTCGCTTGCCGGCGCCTCCATCGCGATCAGCGCGACCACCTGCAGGATGTGGTTCTGCAACACGTCCCGGGTGGCGCCCACCGTGTCGTAGAAACCGGCCCGGCCCTGCGTGCCGAACCCCTCGGCCAGGGTCACCTGGATGTTGTCGATGTGCTCGTTGTTCCACAGCGGCTCGAACAGCCGGTTGGCGAACCGGAAGGCGTAGAGACTCTCGACGGCCTCCTTGCCCAGGTAGTGGTCGATGCGGAACACCCGCTCCGGGGCGAAGGCCGCGCCCAGCGTGCGCTCCAGCTCGCGGGAGGACTCCAGGTCACGCCCGAACGGCTTCTCCACGATCACCCGACCCCGGTCGGCCAGACCGACCGCCGCGAGACCCTCGACGACGGAACCGAACACCGCCGGAGGGATCGCCAGATAGAAGACCGGTCGCTCAGCGCCCCGCAGCCGCTCGGCCAGCCGCTCGTACGTGGCCCGGTCCGCGTAGTTACCGGAGATCATCGCGAGGTTGCCCGCCAGCCGGTCGAAGACCTCGTCGTCGACCTCGTCGTTCGCCTCGGCGACCGACTTACGGGCCATGGTGACCAACTGCTGGTCATCCCAGGGGGAGCGGGCCACGCCGATCACCGGCACGTCGAGGCGGTCGCGCCGGGTCAACTCGTACAGCGCCGGGAACAACTTCTTCGAGACGAGGTCACCGGTGACACCGAACAGCACTACCGCATCTGAGCGCATGTGCATGGCACTTCCATTCGATCATGTGATTCTGATCTTCCGAACGGAGAACCGCGCGACCCGCTCCGGGCATTCCCTGACGAGCGGCGCACGTGAGGTCGGCGACAGCGACGGCGCTTACCTTGATGAAGGATTACGGTCCAGGTGTGGCGCAGGTAACGTCCGACCCCACATGATCGAACAACTTCGATCATCATAAGGCCCAGGATCCCGAGGCTCCACCCCATCCCACCAACGCCGCACCTGGGAAGGGCTCAGAAAAGCCTGCCACGGTACGGATATGCGGGCGACCCCGCACCCTCTCCCAGAGCAGCACCTCGGCCTCTGGCAGCGGCAACTCGGGGAAGTCCGGTACGCACCCGGCGTCTCCGGGACGGCGGCCAGGAATCCCCAGCAGTCCTCCAACACCTGCCGCAGCCTCGCTCATCGCCACGCGCCCACGCGGACGGTAACGGTCGTAGCGGCACACGCCGCCGCCCCGGCAGCCCTGACTTTTGTCACGAACACCTGTGCACCTCACATCGAAGCTCATGACTAACTGCACTGTGGCCCGACCCGTCCCGTCCACGAGACTCGATCCAGAACGCCGGCACGACAGCCGGCCAGGTTCGAGACGGGAGGCGCGACGGTGGACGAGCGCTACGACAGCTACTGCGCCGCGGACCGACTGTTCTACGACTCGCTCGGCACCGCTGTCGCACAGCCCCTCTTCCCGGCCGCCGACCGGCCGGTGCCACCCGGATGGCGCCGCGAACCGCTCGACGACTGGTTGATCTACGGCCCGGACGGCGGCTCGCTGCCACAGCAGGGCTGGAAGATCCACGTATCGGCCACCCTGGCGAACGCCGAGCGCATCCTCGACACCGTCTGGGACTACTGCGTACCCCGTGATCTGTCCTTCAAGTTCCTGCGCGGACCCCGCACCCTGCTACTGCGCAACTCCAAGTACGCCGCGCGAGCCGCCAGCGGCAAGTTCATCACGGTCTACCCACGCGACGAGGCCGAGCTGGAGCTGACCTGCAAGGAACTCGACGAACTGCTGACCGGAGAGCCCGGCCCGTACGTCCTGAGCGACCTACGCTACGGAACCGGACCGATCCACGTGCGCTACGGGGGCTTCGCCGCCCGCTACTGCCACTCCCCGGACGGCCAGGTCGTCCCCGCGATCGAGGACGACTCCGGCACGCTCGTGCCGGACCGCCGCGAACCCGTCTTCCACCTGCCACCCTGGATCACCCTGCCCGACTTCCTCGGCCCACACCTCGCCGCCCGCAACGACACCAACACCAACGAAGTGCCGTACCGCATCGAGCGGGTCATCCACTTCTCCAACGGCGGCGGACTGTACGTCGGCCGGGACCTGCGCACCGACACCCAGGTCGTACTCAAGGAAGCCCGACCGCACGCCGGCCTGGACGCCGACGGCACCGACGCCGTCGCCCGGCTGACGAAGGAGGCCACCGCCCTGCGGCAACTCGCCGACCTGCCGCAGGTCCCACGAGTACACGACGAGTTCACCCTCGGCGAGCACCGCTTCCTCGCGCTCGAATTCATCGAGGGCCGGCCACTGAACAAGGCGCTGGTCGACAGGTACCCCCTCATCGACGCCGACGCGACGCACGACGACAAGGTGGCCTACACCCGCTGGGCCCGACACGTCTACGAACAGGTCGACGACCTCATCACCGCCATCCACCAACGCGGCCTGGTCTACGGAGACCTACACCTGTTCAACATCATGATCCGCCCCGACGACCGGGTCGCCCTGGTCGACTTCGAAGTCGCCGCCCCGATCACCGGGCACCGCCGACCCGGGCTACGCAACCAGGGCTTCGCCGCACCACGGGACCGCACCGGACCGGCGGTCGACCGCTACGCCCTGGCCTGCCTGCGACTGGCGCTGTTCCTGCCGCTGACCCAACTGGTCCGCCTCGCCCCCGCCAAGGTGAGCCACCTCGCCGACATCATCGCCGCGAACCTCCCGGTGCCCCGGTCCTTCCTCGACCCGGCGGTCCACGACATCACCGGCGAACCACCCACCACCACCGACACCCACGCGCACCTCGGCGACTGGCCGACCCCGCGGGACCGGCTGACCACGGCCATCCTGGCCAGCGCCACCCCCGACCGCGACGACCGGCTCTTCCCCGGTGACATCGAACAGTTCCGCACCGGCGGCCTCAACCTCGCCCACGGCGCGGCAGGCGTCCTGTACGCCCTGCACCGCAGCGGCGCCGGCCGCCGACCCGAACACGAGCAATGGCTGGTACGACGAGCAACGGCACCCCCCTCCGGCACCCGCTGCGGCTTCTACGACGGCCTGCACGGCGTGGCCTACGCCCTGGAACACCTCGGCCGCCGACAGGACGCCCTCGACGTCCTCGACATCTGCCGCAACCAACCCCTCGACGGGCTCGACCACAGCCTGGCCAGCGGACTGTCCGGGATCGCCCTCAACCTCGCCGAACTGGCCGCCCGCACCGGCGAGACGACGCTACGCGACGCCGCCTGGCAGGCCGCCGAACGCGTCATCGACCAACTCGCCGACGACCCCGGCCCGGACACCAGCGGCGGACGCCACCCGTACGCCGGGCTGCTACGCGGCCGCACCGGCGCCGCGCTGATGGCGCTACGACTGTACGAGCTGACCGGCGACGACGACCTGCTCCAACACGCCGCCACCGCCCTGCGGCAGGACCTGCGCCGCTGCGTGCTACGCCCCGACGGCGCGCTGGAGGTCAACGAAGGCTGGCGAACCATGCCCTACCTGGCCAACGGCAGCGTCGGCATCGGACTGGTCATCGACCAGTACCTACGCCACCGCGCCGACGACCAGTTCAGCGAGGCCAGCGCCGGGATCCGCCGCGCGGCACGCTCACCGTTCTACGCCCAGGCCGGGCTCTTCGCCGGCCGCGCCGGCATCATCACCTACCTCGCCGCCTCGACAGACGACACCGACCGCCGGGAACTCGACGCGCAACTGGACCGGCTGTCCTGGCACGCGCTGCCATACCGCGACGGCACCGCCTTCCCCGGCGAGCAGCTGCTGCGACTGTCCATGGACCTCGGCACCGGCACCGCCGGCGTGCTGTTCGCGCTGGCCTGCGCCCACCACGACGGGCCACCGACGCTGCCGTTCCTCACGCCCCTCCCGGGCGCACAGACCCCCTCGTCACCGCGAGGGCGATCTTCTCGACCAACGAAGGAAAGGAGGTGAACGACATGGCGCTTCTGGACCTCCAGGGCCTGGAGATGGCTCCGGCCGACCGCACGGGTGGCGGTAGCCGGGCGAGCCTGCTGCTCTGCGGCGACAGCTCGCTCTCCGTCACGACCTGCAACTGATCCACTCGCACTCGGGGCCCTGGGTGGGTAGACGTACCCACCCAGGGCAACCGCGCACCACCGGGAGGCACCGATGTCGGCGTTCGCCACGGGGGACCGGCTGCTACGGCGCACAGCCCTGGCCGGCGGCGGCTGGACCGCCACACTCGCGGCGGTCGCCGTACTCGGCGCGACCGCCGAACTCCTCCTCCCGGCAGCCCTCGGCCACGCCGTCGACACCGCCCTCACCGGCGGCTCCGGCTGGTGGACGGCCAGCGCCTGCGCACTCGTCCTCGCCCTCATCTGCGTCGACACCCTCAGCGACCTGGCCACCGGACTCGGCGCGGCCCGCGCCACCGCAGGGCTACGCCGCCACCTCCTGCGCCACCTGTTCGCCCTCGACGTCCGCGCCACCCGCCGCCACCCGGTCGGCGACCTCGTCGGCCGGCTGGTCAGCCAGGCCGCCGACACCGGACAGGCCGGCAACGCCCTCGTCCTGGCGACGGTGGCGATCCTCCCACCGCTGGGCAGCGTCGTCGCGCTCACCATCATCCACCCGGCCCTCGGAGTCACCCTCCTCGCCGGTCTCGGCCTCCTCACCGTCCTCATGCGCGCCTTCGTCACCGACGCGTCAACCGTGACCGCCAACTACCAACGCGAACTGGGCAGCATCGCCGGCCGACTACTGGAGTCACTGACCGGCGCCCGCACCATCGCCGCCGCCGCCACCACCCACCGCGAACAAGAACGCGTCCTCGCCGCCCTCCCCACACTGGGCCGACACGGCCAACGCGGATGGACACTGCTGGCCCAGGCGAGCGCACGCACCGCCGCCGTCGCGCCACTGCTGCACCTCAGCGTCGTCGCCGTCGGCGGATACGCCCTCACCGCCGACTGGCTCACACCGGGACAACTGGTCGCCGCGGTCCGCTACGCGGCCGTCGGCGCCGGCCTCGGCGGCGTCCTCGCCACCCTCAACCACCTGGTCCGCAGCCGCGCAGCCGCCCACCGCATCGCCGAAGTCCTCGCCCAGCCCACCGCACCGACCGGCACCCACCCCCTACCACCCGGCGGCGGCGCACTACGACTGCGCGGAGTGAGCGTGCACACCGACGACGGCCGCCACATCCTGGACCGAATCGACCTGGACGTACCAGCCGGATGCACCGTCGCCGTCGTCGGCACGTCCGGCGCCGGCAAATCGACCCTCGCCGCGGTCGCGGGACGACTACACGACCCCGACGCCGGCGACGTACACCTCGACGGAGTGCCCCTGCGCCACCTCGACCCGGCGGCGCTGCGCCGGGCCGTGGGCTACGCCTTCGACCGACCCGTATTGATCGGCGCGACCATCCACGACGCCATCGGGCTGGCCCTGCCGACCCAGTCAGCGACACCACCACCTCACCCGACCCCGGCCACACCCGCGGTCCTCGCCGCCACCCAGAGCGCCGCCATCGCCGACGTGGTCGAACGACTCCCCAACGGCTACCGCACCCCACTGGCCCACACACCGCTGTCCGGCGGCGAAACCCAACGACTCGGCCTGGCACGCGCCTTCACCGCCGAGCGACTACTCATCCTCGACGACGCCACATCCAACCTGGACACCGCCACCGAACACCGCATCACCCAGGCCACCACCACACACACCGACCAACGCACCCGACTCCTCATCACCCACCGCGCCACCACGGCAGCAGCCGCCGACCTGGTCGCCTGGCTGCACACCGGCCGGCTACGCGGCCTCGCACCACACCACCAACTCTGGGCCGACCCCGAATACCGCGCCGTCTTCACACCGACACACGGCACCCCATGAACCCCGGCGTACGACAGGTGACCTGGCGCGCCGCACTGGCCCGCCGACGGGACCTGACCCGCCTCGGCGGCTGGTCACTCGTCGAGTCCATCCCCGCCCTGCTCTCCGGCTACCTGATCGCCCGCGCCGTCGACGAGGGATTCCTCGCCGGACGCCCCATCGCCGGCCTGACCTGGCTGGGCGCCCTCGCCGTCGCCGTGCTCGTCGGCGCCGCGGCCACCGGCCGGACATACCGGTGCCTCGGCGCCGTCGTCGAGCCGTTCCGCGACCAACTCGCCACCCAGATGGTCCGCGGAGCGCTGCACGACGCCACCCGAACCGGCGGACACCCCGACAACGCCGCCCTCACCCGCCTCACCCACCAACTGGAGATCGTCCGCGACACCTTCGCCGGCCTGCTCATGGTCACCCGCGGCTTCCTCTTCTCCGCCGGCGCAGCCCTCCTCGGCCTCCTCGCCCTGGCACCCGTCGTGGCAGCGCTCGCCGCCGCACCACTGGCCGCCGGCCTGGCCGTGTTCCTCGCCGCCCTACCGGCGATGATCGCCCACCAGCGCGCCTACGTCCGCACCGGCGAACACCTCGGCCACCGCGCCGCCACCGCGCTGACCGCACACCGCGACGTACTGGCCTGCGGCGCCCAAGCACGCGTGACCACCGACGTGGAACACCAGGTCTCAGCCCAGGCCAACGCGGAACGCACCCTCGCCCGGATGGCCGCGATCCGCAGCCTCAGCCTCGGCATCGGCGGCTGGCTCCCCCTCATCGTCCTGCTGATCGCCACACCGTGGCTGGTCGAGCAGGGCATGACCGCCGGCGCGGTGCTGGGCGCACTCATCTACATCTCCACCGGCCTGCAACCCGCCCTGCACACCCTCCTGCAGGGCATCGGCGGCGGTGGACTGCGCTACCTGGTGACCCTGGAGAACATCCTGCGCACCTACCCCGAACCCGAACCACCCCGCCCGACCAGACCCCACACCCGACCCCGCACCACCACCGACCCCACCCCAGCCGTCGAGATCCGAGACCTGACCTTCCGCTACGGCCCACGCGCCCGACCCGTCCTGGAAAACCTCTCCCTGACCCTGCACCACGGGGACCACCTCGCCGTGGTGGGCCCCAGCGGCACGGGCAAGTCCACCCTGGCCGCCCTCCTGGCCGGCCTACTGACACCCCAGACCGGCACGATCCACCTGGCCGGCGACCCGGTCACCGGCACCGAGCCAGCCATCCTCGCCCGCAAACGGGTGCTCGTACCACAGGAGGCGTACGTCTTCACCGGCACACTCGCCGACAACCTGCGCTACCTCCGACCCGACGCCGACGACCACACCCTGCAAGCCGCCATCGACGCGCTCGGCGCACGTCCCCTCGCGACCCGCCTGGGCGGCCTCACCGCGCCGATCACACCGGCCCTGCTCTCCAGCGGCGAACGACAACTCATCGCGGCGGTCCGGGCCTGGCTCGCGCCCGCCCCGCTGATCATCCTCGACGAGGCCACCTGCCACCTGGACCCGGCGCTGGAGGCAACCGTCGAAGACGCCTTCGCCCGCAGACCCGGAAGCCTGGTCGTCATCGCCCACCGCATCAGCTCCGCCATCCGCGCCCACCGGGTGCTGATCCTCGGCGACGCCGCGCCCCTGACCGGCACCCACGAGCACCTGCTGACCCACTCCACGGCCTACCGGCTGCTCGTCGGCCACTGGGAGGAACGCGCCACGCCGCCCCTGGCCACGCCGCTGCCACCCACGTGAACCGCCCACCCACACCGGTCAGATCCAGCCCGCCTCACGCGCCACCCGCACCGCCTCCACCCGAGTACGCGCACCAACCTTGCGGGCGATCCGACCAAGATGGTTGCGGACCGTCCCACTGCTCAACCCCAGCGACACCGCGACCTCCGCCACCGGCGCCCCCTGCGCGGTCAACGCCAACACCTCGGTCTCACGACCGGTCAACGGACCACCCGCGTGCAGCGCCGCGACGACGAGGTCCGCATCGAGCACCGGCTGCCGTCGCGCGAGCAGCCGAATCCCCTCAACCACCCGCTGCGGAGTGACATCACTGCGCAGAATGCCGACCATCCGCGTCCCGCAGCGCATCCCGCGCAGCCGACCCGCCCGCCGCGGATGGGCCAACACCAGCACCGGACACCGGCCGAGACGGCTGGCATCGACCCCCTCGACGAAATCCAGATCAGCCACCACCACGTCGGGACGTTCATCCCGCACGGCCGCGGGAACCGCGTCGCCCCGGTCCACCTTCGCCACCACCCGGATGTCGTCCTCGGCAGCCAGGACGAACGACAGCGCGCCCAACACCAGGGCACTGTCCAACGCGAGCAGGGTACGGATCATCACGAACCTTCCCGTGCACCCAGCAACGATCACTCATCGTCAGCATTCAAACACGCATCAGACCCATCCGCACGACGGGGGAGCGGGCCCGGTCGAACCACCGGACCCGCCCCGTCGACCGGCTACAACCACCCGTCACACCGTGCCCGCCACACCGCCTCCAACCGGTTACGCGCACCGGTCTTGGCGAGAATCGCCGACAGGTGATTGCGCACCGTCCCGTGCGCCAGATGCAGCCGAAGAGCGATCTCCTTCAGCGGCAGACCCTCGGCGGCCATCCGCAGCACGTCCATCTCCCTCGGCGTCAACGGACTCTCCGTCGGCCACAACACCGCCGCCGCCGCGCTCGGGTCCAACGCTCGATCCCCGGCCGCAACCGTGCGGATCGCCCGCACCAACTCCGGCAGAGAACCATCCTTGCCGACCAGACCCCGCGCACCCGCCGCCAACGCCGCCTCCACCAGCGACGGACTCCACCGAGGACTCATCGCCAACACAGCGACCTCCGGCGCCTCCACACCGATCCGGGCCACCGCCTCCACCGGATTGGGCAGATCCGGCGTCAACGCGAGCACCACCACCTGCGGACGGCACCGCCGAACCACCCGCACCAACTCGCCGACACCCTCGACATCGGCGACAACCTCCATGTCCTCCTCACCCGACAGCGCGGCGCTCAGCGCCCCGCGCAGCAAACCCATGTCCTCGGCGACAACAACGTGGATCACCACGTCTCTCCGATCTCAGGTACGCGTCGGACCGTCACCACCCCGGACAACCCACAGGGCTCGGCACGGCCGGTCACGCGCGACGGACGGACAGGCATCGGCCCGCAGCGCCGTCACCTACCGACACGCACGGGCACCCAGTCGGCCCAGCGGTCGACCTGCCGGAGCAGACCAACCCCCACGACCGATCCAGCCCACGTCAGCCAGGCCGCGCACTCACCGCCGAATAGCCGGCTCCCACCACGAGTGGCAGCACGTCGAAAACCTGTGCAGAGCAGCTGGGCGACGGCCGGACCACCGGCGACCCGGCCCCCGACCCGGGCGCCGATCTGTCGCTCGCACCGGCAGCATCGTGATCGGTCGGTGCCACCGGCCGCACCGGACTGCCCGCCCCGGCGGGCACCGGACCCGACCACCCGACGCCGCGCCCGACCGAAGCCGCGCCGCTCACCGAAGCGACAGCCAACACCAACGCCACCGGCGCCGATGGCGTCGGCGGCGGAACCGCGCCGCGTACCGCGACGACCGTCGTACGCGCTGGCGACGCCCACGCGGCCGGTGCGGCCGGCGGCGCCGGGCTCAGCGCGTCGGACACACCCGCGGAAGCGCCCTCGGGCGCTGTCGGCGTGGGTAGCCGCGGTGACGGCACAACGATCACCTCGCCGAGAGCGGCGTCGACGACCCGGTCGAGCACGCTGACGACGGGCCCGATCGTCGGGTGGAGCACGCCGCGCACGGCGTGCAGCGACCGATCGGCGACCAGCCCCGCCGTGGAGGACACGACGGGAAGCACGACCGGGCGCGCAGGCCGCATGGGGTCGACGGGGAGCACACCCGGTCGCGGAGGCCGGACGGAATCGACGCCCATCGGGACCCGGCCGGGGAGCGCGGCCCGACGCTGCCGTGTGTCAGCGGTCGTATCCGACCGGGGATCCGGCAGTCGTTCTCCGCGCTGCGCCGCGCCGCGCGCCACGTCCAGGGCGACCTGGGGGAGCGGCGTCGCCCGGGACGAGCGCGCGTCCAGCCCTGGCGCCGCCGCCGGTGGCCGGATGCCGCCGGGGGAGACGACCTCGCTGGCGCGGCTCGGCGCCCCGGGGCGACCGTCGTCGATTGTCGTGACCTGCTGGTGACGCCGCTCGGGAGCCTCGCTGAGACCGAGTCGGACAACCCGCTCGACCAGGACGCCGCCCTGCTGATGACGTCCGCCGCCGGAACCGTCGTCACGCCCGTCCGCGGCGGCCGGCTCCTGAAGCAGGACGGCCACGACAACGCCAGCCCCGACGGCGGCCAGGAGCAGCGCCCACCGTCGGACGAACGTGCCAACCTGGTCGGCGGCGAGCAGAGAAACTCGGCTCGGCGCGGGCGTGGACGCGGTTCCAATGACGGGACATCGCACGCGGACACGACCCCTTCGCCTCGGACTGCTGACTCATCGTAGCGATGTGGACGCAGGAACGCACCCGGCGACCTTCCGATCACCGTCCGTCGCCTTCGTTCGTCGGTGCGACGGCGAGCCATACGCCTGCTGCGGAACCATGTCGTCCCACCAGGCTTCGCGCTCCCGTCGACAGCGATTCGATAATGAACATTATGTAAAGTTAGGTGGGTTGGCGGTCCCCCCGACGTCCCCGCAGCGGTGGTCAGTCGCGGGTCAGACCCGGCGGGCACGCGTCCTCGTCCGGCTCGACCGGACGGGCGTTGACCAGCGGGTTGCCCCGTAGACGTGCCACCAGCGCGGCGCTGCCGCCGATGTCGGTCCAGGCGTCGTCCCACAGCGCGGAGACGAGCCAGGAACGATCCTTCGGGAAGAACAGATCCGGCAGCGGACCGTCACCACGCATGTGACCGCTCCGCCAGGTCAGGGCCTGCTCCGGGCCGGCCTCGACCAACACGTACGGCCAGTCCCAGTAGAGGGACACCCGCGGAGCCTGCGGGAAGACGACGTCGTGCGCGCCGGTGTCCAGGTAGCCCAACCACCAGGGCTGCTCGGCGGTGCAGGCGGTCAGCTCGTTGATCACGGCGTGTTCGTGGGCGTCGGGGCCGACCCCGTCCGGAGGGTGGAACGTGGCGTACGCGTCGAACACCGGCGGGATCGCGGTGGTGATCGAGATGCCCTGGGTGGTGTGCCCGGCGAGCCAGGCGACGTCGCTGGCCGTGCCGATCCGCCAGGTCCGGCCGTCCTTGCTGACGTCCATGGGCTCCGTCCCGGTTGGTACGCCCCCGGCTGGGCGGCCGACGACGGTGGGCGACGCGTGTACGGCCCACCCGCGTCGACCGGTGACCCGCCACCGGTGCCCCGCGGAGCAGACCAGATCCGTCGGGCCGTCCAGGTCCCGGTAGACGGTGGGTGTGCCGGGCCGACCGCAGGTGGGACAGGTGGCGGCACGCGACGTCATGCCGCGCACGATACGTGTTTCCCGATCCGCGCCACCTGTTGTCACGCGCTGCGGCCGGCACCTCGCAGCCGGTGGGTGACGCCGCCTGGCAGTGCGGGCCGCCGTCACGGACTCCCGCGTCGCGATGGACGCCGGCCGGCAGGTGTCCTCCCCGCCGCCTGTTGAGCTGCCCGAGTCGCGGGGCGCGCGGACGGTTCGGAACGGGATCGCCGCCGGTGCCGTGTGGACACACCGAACATGAGGGTTGTGGCATGCCGTCGGGCCAGCATCGCGTCGCCGGGTGCGTCGACCCGTTCGGGTGGGCTACGCCTGCCCCACCCGTGGGGCAGGTCGACAGGCGCCCAGGCGCACCCGCACTGGCGAGCCTTCTCCCCTGTCCGACCTCCATGGGCGGCTTTCCGGAAACCCGAAAATGCTGCATAATATCCCTTATGCATGACAAAAAGGACGAATCGCTCGGGGTGCTGATCGAGGAGTTCCTGACCGCGCGGGCCACCCGCAAGCCCTCCCCGCACACGCTGGCCGCGTACCGCAGGGACCTGCACGCGGTGGCGACCCTGGTCGCGGAGGATGCCACCCCTCCCCTCCCCCTGGCCGACCTGTCGATCACCGCGCTCTCCCCCCGGGTGATGCGGGCGGCCTTCGCCCGGTTCGCCGCTCCCCGGGCGCCCGCGTCGGTGCACCGGGCCTGGTCCACCTGGAACAGCTTCTTCACGTTCCTGGTCGCTGACGGGTTCGTGGCGGGTAACCCGATGCCGGCGGTCGGGCGACCTCGGGCGCTACTCCCCCAGCCCAAGCCGCTGCGCGGCGCGGACACCCCCGAGGTGCTGCTCGCATCCGCCGCGCGGGACGACGGTCGGCAGCGCGACCCGTGGCCGGAGCGGGACGTGGCGGTGTTGGCGGTGGCGCTCTGCGCGGGGTTGCGGCTGTCGGAGTTGCTCGCGTTGCGGGTCGACTCGCTCGGTGGTCGGCCGGGTGAGCGGCGGGTCGAGGTGGCCGGCAAGGGTGGGCGGCCCCGGGTGGTGCCGATCGAGGCGGATCTGGATCGGGTGCTGGTGGACTACCTGGACAGTCGGGCGCGGCGTTTCGGCTCGCGGTCGGTACGGCCCGACTCGGCGTTTCTGGTGGATCGGCGCGGTGAGCCGTTGCGCCGTGGTGGTCTGCAGTATCTGGTGGAGTCGTGTTATCGGCGGGCCGGCATCGGCGACCGGGTGCCGCGTGGTGCGCGGTTGCACGCGTTGCGGCACACCTTCGCGACCCGGTTGGCGGAGGACGGTGCGAGCGCGGCGGAGATCATGCGGTTGTTGGGGCATGCGTCGCTGGCGTCGTCGCAGACGTACATCGAGGTGACGGCCGGGCAGCAGCGTGATGCGGTCCGGGCCAATCGGACCAACCGCGCGCTGGCGGGCCTGGTGCCGGTGCCGCCGGGGTGAGCGTGCGCGGTGGCCGGTGCCGTCGGGGTGAGCGCGGTCAGTGTGCGCGGTGGCCGGTGCCGTCGGCGGTGGCGGGCAGTGGGCCGAGGACGGCGTTGATGATGTGGATGCGGGCGTTGGTGGCCTGGTAGTCGGCGCAGACGGTGTCGGCGCGGTCGCCGAGGCGGGCGGTGGGCCCGGTGTGGGTGACGGTGACGGTGACGCCGTCCAGGGTGGTGGCGGTGCCGGCGGTGGTGAGTTCGGCGATCGGGTGGGTTCCGCTGATGAGGTGGGCCCTCAGCAGGGTGCGGAGCTGGTCGGTGTGGTGGGTCATCAGGTCGTCCCAGTTGTCCTCGGAGAACGTGGCGGCGAAGGCGTCGTCGGACGGCGCCAGGACGGTGACGCCGGTGCCGGCGGGCAGTTCGGTGAGGACGCCGCTGGTGCGGAGGGCCGCTTCGAAGGTGGTGAGAGTGGGGATCCAGCGCAGCGCCTGGTCGACGGGTTGACCGGCGAGGAAGGCCGGGTTGCCGGGTTCGGTGCCGGTGGGCAGGGCGGCGCAGAGCGGCCCGGTGACCTGGGGTGCGGTGGCCGTTGGCGCGGCGTCGGCGCGGGGCCCTGCGGGACTGCCGGTGCAGGCGGCGAGCAGCAGTGTCGGCAGGAGCAGGCCGAGTGCCCGCCGTCGGGGGTGACGTGGTGCGGTGGCGGGGTGCGGCACGGCGGCCTCCACGGGTGCGGGGGTTGTTCGGTGGGTTGTGCCGGCGGCGCGGGCACCAGGCCCACGCCGCCGGCACGGCGGTTGTCTAGCTGTCGGTCACAGCGTGGCGCACTGGGTGGTGCGGGGGCCGTGGACGGTGTTGGTGATGCCCAGGTTGGTCGGTGCGGGGTTGTTGCCGGTGCAGCTGAGCGGGCCGCGAACGGTGTTGCCGATCAGCAGGGGCGCGTCGGTGCCGGTGGTGTTGCCGGACAGGTCGACCGGGCCGGCGATGGTGACGTCGATGATGGAGATGGCGTCGGTGGTGTTGGTGATCCGGACCGGGCCGTTGACGGTGCCGTCGGCGAGGAGGACGCCGGCGGCGCCGGTGGCGCTGACCGGTCCGCTGATGGTCGTTCCGGTGGCGACGAGTGCCGCGCCGGCCCGGACGGTGACCGGGCCGTTGATGGTGGCGTCGTCGGCGCAGGTGAAGCCGGTGACGACCAGGGGTCCGTTGCGGCGGCCGGTGAGGGTGGGGTAGATGCGTTCGCCGTCGGTGAGCTTCTCCACGCCCTTGGTGTCGAGGAGAAGCGGGATGAGGCCGCGTTCGGGCTGGTTGAGGGGCACGTAGTGGTCGTCGCCGATGGTGATGACCTTCCAGCCGTGGGCGGCGATGCGCTGGGCGACGGTGGTGCCGACGCCACCGGGTCCGTCGGTGCGGGCGCCGTTGTACTGCGCGTCGGTGAGTTTGTAGGCGCAGGGTGCGTTGTCGAGGATCAGGTCGGCGGGCGGCGCGTCGAGCGGCGGTGGGCTGTCGCCGGGGTGCGGTGCCGGGTGGGCGGGGATGGGGCGGGAGCCGCGGAAGACCAGCCGGCCGGTGTTGGCGGCTTGGAACTCGATGGCCTCGGTGCGGGCCTTGAGGATGTCGGTGCGGTCTTCGCGGTGGTAGTCGAGGAACTGCTGGAACGTCCACAGGGCGGAGTACGTCTTGCGGCGTCGGTTGTTGGCGGTGTTGCCCTCGTCGGGGCGGGTCTGGCCGCCGGAGCTGCGCAGTTCCAACAGGGAGTTGGTGACGTTCTTGAGGCCGAGGGTGTTGCGCAGGATGGTTTCCTCGCTGAGGCCGACGTTGCCGCCGCCTTCGCAGCCGTAGGGGCAGGCCCACCAGCCGGCTTCGGCGCCCTTGGCGTACATGTGGCCTTCGATCATGTCCTGGGACTGGTCGAAGATGGGTTGGGCGACGTTCTGGTGTCGGGGTGGCAGCATCGGCAGGTCACCGGCGCGGGAGTTGCCGAATTCGTGGCCGTCGTAGCCGGCGACGGGTCGGTAGTCGCGGACCATTTTGATGTACGCGGCGGTCTCGGGTTGGCGGATCAGGGAGTAGTCGCGGTTGAGGTCCTGGCCGGTGGAGTTGCCGCGGGTGTTGTTGGCGCGGCCGTCGCCGTTGATGGTGGGGACGATCAGGACGGTGGTGTGGCTGAGCAGGTCGGTGACGCGGGGGTCGGTGCTGAAGGCGAGTTGGCGGGCCATGATGAGGCACGCCTCGCGGTCGCCGGGTTCGTTGCCGTGCACGTTGCAGTTGATGGCCACGGGTGCGGTGGCGGCGACGGCCGCGGGGGTGGCCGGCGGGGCGGGGTGCCCGATGACGAGCATGTTGATGGGTCGGTTCTGCACGGTGCGGCCGAGTTCGACGACGCGTACCCGGTCGCTGAGGGTGTCGATGGCGGCGGTGTAGGCGTACTCGTCGGTGTCGCTGGTGTATTGCGCGGCGTGGGTGGTCTCCCACTGGGTGCGCAGGTTCTGGCCGGGGGTGTCGGGGTTGCCCCAGGGGGCGGTGGTGGTGGCGGTGACCGGGTCGGAGTAGGGCTGTTCGGTGGTGCCGGTGCGGGCGCGTACGCGCCACTGGAAGGTGTCGCCGGGGTTGTAGCCGGCGTCGGCGAAGGTGGGTGCCTGCTGGTTGATCTGGCGGTTGGGTCGCCAGATGCCGACGATGGTGGGTGCGCCGGTGGGGTTGTTGTCGGCGTCGACGGGGGTGCGTTCGATCTGGTAGTCGGTGGCGCCGTCGACGGGTTGCCAGGCGAGGGTGGTGTATCCGTCGCCCTGGTGGGCGGTGAGGGCGGTGACCTGGTCGGGTGGCGCGGCGGGTTGGGCGTTGGCGGGGGTGGGTGCGGTGGTGAGGGTGACGGCGATGAGGGTTGATACGGCGATGAGGGTGGGTCGCTGACGTCTCATGTGGTCTCCGAGGAGTTGATCGTGGCGCGTGTCGACCAGCATGGTTGTCGCGGTTCGTCGATGCAATGATCTTGAGGGAATCTTGCGACTCGGTGTGCTGCTCCCCCGGCTCCGGGCGGCGGTGACGCAACGCGGTGGTGTCGGTGAGCCCACCTCGGACCGCGGTGGTGTCGTGTCCGACCGGTCAGCCGAGGTCGACCAGCAGGGGTCGGTGGTCGGAGATGGTGGATGGTGGCGCGGTGACGGCGCGTACCGGTGGGAGGGTTTGGAGGGCGTGCCGGTCGGCGAGGATGTGGTCGAGTTGGACGCGGGGCTGCCCGGACGGGTAGGTGGGGCGTCGGCCCAGGGGGCGCCAGCCGGAGATGAGCCGGGCCGCGCCGGCGGGCAGGTTGAGGTCGCCGAGCAGGACGCGGGGTGCCGGTAGTGCGCGGAGGGCGCGGACGGTCTGGCGCAGTTGACGGGCGTTCCAGCCGGGCACGAAGGACAGGTGGGTCGCGGCGACGGTGAGTGGGCCGTGTGGGGTGTCCAGGACGGCGGCGAGGACCACGCGGGGTTCGTCGTGCAGCAGGACGAGGCCGCCGCGGGGGCCGGGTACGTAGACCGGTGAGCGTACGGGCGCCGGTTTGAGTCGGGTGACCTGCCAGCTGCGTACGGGGTGTCGGCTGATCAGCCCGATGCCGTAGCAGGGTTCGCCGTGGCCGTCGTCCTCGTGGCGTAGTGGGCGGAACTGTTCGCCGGGGGTGCCGACGACGGCGGCGGCGAAGCGGTGGTGGGGCGCGTCGAGGGCGTGGGCGGCCAGGGCGGTGAGGTCGAGGTTGCCGCTGCGGTGTTGGTCGCGGTCGACCTCCTGCAGGGCGAGTACGTCGGCGTCGAGGGCGCGGATGGCGGCGGTGAGTCGGTCGGAGTCGACGAGCCCGTCGGTGAGGGACCGTCCGTGCAGCATGTTGAAGGTGGCCAGGCGCACTCCTGCACCTTACGTGGCCGTGGCATGGTTGCCGGGTGGTGAAGGTGCTGCTGTGCTCGGTGCTGGTGTTCGTGGCGGTTGGCGCGTTGGGGGTGTGGTTGCGGCGTAGCAGGGGTCGGTGAGGTGAGGCTGGCCACTCGGGGCCGGTCGCGCCCTTGCTGGTGGGGAGAATTGCCGCCCGTGGACGCCGTATCGCTGAGTACCCTGCTGGCCGCCGCGGCGATGGCCGGGTGGGTCGATGCCGTGGTCGGTGGTGGCGGGTTGTTGTTGCTGCCGGCGTTGTTGGTGGCCGCCCCCGGTTTGCCGGTGGCTACCGCGCTGGGCACGAACAAGTTGGCCGCGATCTTCGGTACGGCCACGGCGGCGTCGACGTATGCCCGGCGGACGAAGCTCGACTGGCGGGTGGCGGGGCCGGCGGCGGGGTTGGCGGTGTTCAGCGCGGGTGTGGGCGCCGCTCTCGCCGGGGCGGTGCCGGCGTCGGCGTACCGGCCGGTGGTGTTGGTCGTGTTGGTGTCGGTGGCGGTGTTCGTGTTGCTGCGTCCCCGGCTGGGGGTGGTGGCGGTGCCGGCGAGGCGGACGCCGCTGCGGGTGGCGGTGGTGGTCGCGGTGGCCGGGGTGGGTGTCGCCCTGTACGACGGGTTGATCGGGCCGGGTACGGGCACGTTCCTGGTGTTGGCGTTCACCACCGTGATCGGCGCGGACTTCGTGCACGGTTCGGCGATGGCGAAGGTCGTCAACGCGGGGACGAACCTGGGCGCGCTCGTGGTGTTCGGGTTGACCGGGCACGTGTGGTGGCTGTTGGGCGCGGGGATGGCGGTGTGCAACATCGCCGGCGCGGTGGTGGGTGCGCGGATGGCGTTGCGGCGGGGGTCCGGGTTCGTGCGGGTGGTGTTGCTGGTGGTGGTGCTGGCGTTGGTCGCGAAGCTGGGCCACGACCAGTGGGTGGCCTAGCCGCGGCGGCTGGGTGAGTCGAAGCGGCCGGCGCGGATCTCGCGCAGGGCGCGTCGGCGGGTGTCGCCGCGCAGGGTGTCGACGTAGAGCCGGCCGCGCAGGTGGTCGGTTTCGTGTTGCAGGGCGCGGGCGAGGAACCCGCTGCCGGCGATGGTCAACGGTTCGCCGTGTTGGTCGACGCCGTGGGCGGTGGCGTGCAGGGCCCGTACGGTCGGGAAGTACAGGCCGGGGATGGACAGGCAGCCCTCTTCGTCGTCCTGGAGGTCGTCGGACAGCTCCAGGGTGGGGTTGATGAGGTGGCCGCGGTGACCGTCGGCGTCGTAGACGAACACCTGGGCGCTGACGCCGATCTGTGGTGCGGCGACACCGGCGCGGCCGGGGGCGCCGAGCAGGGTGTCCATCAGGTCGGTGACGAGGGCGCGCAGTTCGGCGTCGAAGCTGGTGACCGGTTCGCATTCGGTGCGCAGGACAGGGTCGCCGATGATCCGGATGGGCCGCATGGTCATGCGGGTCAGCGTATCGCCGTGCGGTGCTGCGGTCAGCGCCCGGCCAGGGTGGCGCGGATCGGGGCGGTCTTCGCGGCGGCCTCGGCGACCTCGGCGGCTGCGTCGCTGTCCCAGGTGATGCCGCCGCCGGCCCAGGTGTGCAGCCGTCGGCCGTCGGCGGCGGCGGTGCGGATGGTCAGGCCGAGGTCGACGCGGCCCGGGGCGACCCAGCCCAGTGCGCCCATGCTGGCGCCCCGCCCGACGGGTTCGAGGTTGTTGATCTGGGTCAGGGCGGCGAGTTTCGGGGCGCCGGTGACGGAGCCGCCGGGGCAGGTGGCGCGGAGCAGGTCGGCGAGGCCGAGGCCGTCGGCGGCGGTGGCGCGGACGGTCGATTCGGCCTGCCACAGGTCGCACCAGCGGCGTACGGCGAACAGGTCGTCGACGGTGACGGTGCCGGTGCGGGCGATGCGGGCGAGGTCGTTGCGTTCCAGGTCGACGATCATGATGTGTTCGGCGCGTTCCTTCGCGCTGGCGAGCAGTTCGGCGCGGCCGGCGGCGGTGGCCGGGCGGGTGCCCTTGATGGGGCGGGTGATGACGTGTCCGTCGGTGACCTCGACGAGGGTTTCCGGGGAGGCGCAGCCGATGGCCCAGCCGTCGCCGGTGAGGACGCCGCCGTAGCGGGCGCCGGGTAGCGCGCCGAGGCGGGTCAGGGCGGGCAGTGGGTCGCCGGTGTAGGGGGCGGAGGCGTGGCCGACGAGGTTGGCCTGGTAGACGTCGCCGCGGCCGATGGCGGCGCGGATCGCGTCGACGGCGGCGGCGTGCTGCTGGGGGGTCCAGCTCTCGGTCCACTCGCCGAGCCGCCAGGGCGCCGGCGGGTCGGGCGGGGTGGTTGGCGCGGTGCCGTGCTGGTAGACGACGACGGCGAGGTCGGGCAGGGTCGGCGCGGGTTCGGGTCCTGCGGTGGGGGCGCCGGCGAGCAGCGCCCCGGCGGCGGCGGACAGGTACAGCGCCGCGCCGCAGGCGCCGGTGCCGTGGTGGCCGGTGACCGGTCGGGTCAGGTCGTGCAGGGGTAGGCCGTGCGCGGCGAGGAACTCCTCGGCGAGGGCCGCGGGGTCGCCGCCGTCGCCGCGGGACCAGTGCAGGCGGGCGCGTTCGGTGAGCGCGCCCCGGCACGCGGCCGGTGCGGCGGGCACGTCGATCGACGCGGTCCGGCCGACCGCCGCGGCGCACACGTCTGGGAGCGTTTCCACGCCGTATGGTCCAACCTTCCTCATCCGTTCAGTGGATTTCCCGGGCACCAGGCGGATACCTGCTCGATGCTGGACACTTTCGCTTGGTACTGTGCGTCACTGGTCATGTGAACCATGACACAGTGCCCCCACAGTCCGGAGAACCCGATGTGCCAGCACCAACCGACCTGCCCCTCCGCTGAAGCCACCGACCGGGAAGCCGCGCGGGTCCTCGCCTGCTTCCGTGAGCAGGGCTGGAGCCTGCTCTGCAACGGTGTCATCGTCTTCGAGGACACCGGCGAGCTGCTCCCCGACGGCAGCAGCATCGCACCGCACCGCGGCCCCGCCCGTCACGCTCTCGTCGCCTGACCGACCACTGAGCGTCACCGAATAGCCGCCGTCGGCCAGGCCAGTCCCCCGGTAAGGGACGCCCGCCCAGGTCGCCGCGGCTGCCGGGGCGGCTCGTACCGCCCGCCCCGGCGCGCCGCCGCCAGTCGTACGACGACAGCGGCGTCGTCAGTCCTCGAACGCCTCCGGCGACGGGCACGAGCAGACCAGGTTCCGGTCGCCGTACGCGCCGTCGATGCGCCGCACCGGCGGCCAGTACTTCCCGGCCCGGTCCACCCCGGCCGGGTACGCGCCCACCGACCGCGGGTACGCGTGCGACCACTCGTCACCGGTGACCATCGCCGCGGTGTGCGGCGCGTTGGCCAGGGGGTTGTCCCCTAGCGGCCACGCCCCGGAACCCACCTGCTCGATCTCCGCCCGAATCGCGATCATCGCGTCGCAGAACCGGTCCAGTTCGGCCAGGTCCTCGCTCTCGGTCGGCTCCACCATCAGCGTCCCCGCCACCGGGAACGACATCGTCGGCGCGTGGAACCCGTAGTCGATCAGCCGCTTCGCCACGTCGTCCACGCTCACCCCGGTGGCCTTCGTCAACGGCCGCAGGTCGAGGATGCACTCGTGCGCCACCAGGCCCTTGTTGCCGGCGTACAGCACCGGGAAGTGCCCGCGCAGCCGCGCCGCCACGTAGTTCGCGGCGAGGACCGCCACGCCGGTCGCCCGGGTCAGCCCCTCGGCGCCCATCATCCGCAGGTACGCCCACGGAATCGGCAGGATGCCCGCCGACCCGTACTTCGCCGCCGAGATCGCCGGCGTCGCGTCGGCGTGCGCGCCCAGCGGGTCACCGGGCAGGAACGCCGCCAGGTGCGCGCGCACCGCCACCGGGCCCACACCGGGGCCACCGCCGCCGTGCGGGATGCAGAACGTCTTGTGCAGGTTCAGGTGCGACACGTCCGCGCCGAACTTGCCGGGCTTGGCGAACCCGACCAGGGCGTTGAGGTTCGCCCCGTCGACGTACACCTGCCCACCGGCGTCGTGGACCTTCGCGCACAGCGACGCGATGCCGGTCTCGTACACGCCGTGCGTCGACGGGTACGTCACCATGATCGCGGCGAGCGCGTCCCGATGCTTGTCGATCTTCGCGTCCAGGTCGACGAGGTCGACGTTGCCGTCGTCGTCGCACGCCACCACCACGACCCGCATGCCGGCCATCACCGCGCTGGCCGCGTTCGTGCCGTGCGCCGACGACGGGATCAGGCACACGTCGCGGTGCGTCTCACCCCGCGACGCGTGGTACGAGCGGATGGCCAGCAACCCGGCCAGCTCACCCTGCGAACCGGCGTTGGGTTGCACGCTGACCGCGTCGTAGCCGGTCACCTCGGCCAGCCACGACTCCAGCTGACCGATCATCTCCCGGTACCCGGCGGTCTGCGCGTCCGGCGCGAACGGGTGGATGTGCGCGAACTCCGCCCAGCTGACCGGCTCCATCTCGGTGGTCGCGTTCAGCTTCATCGTGCACGACCCGAGCGGAATCATGCCCCGGTCCAGGGCGTAGTCGAAGTCCGACAGCCGGCGCAGGTAGCGCAGCATCGCCGTCTCCGAGTGGTGGCTGCGGAACACCGGGTGGGTGAGGAAGTCACCGCCGCGGGTCAGCGCGCCCGGCAGGGCCGCGTCGACGGCCCCGTCGAACGCGGGCACCCCGAACGCCGCCCACACCGCCTGAAGGTGCGCCTCGGTGGTCGTCTCGTCGCAGGACATCCCCACCCGGTCGGCGTCGACCAGCCGCAGGTTCACCCCCCGCTGCGCGGCGGCGGCCACCACCTCGGCGGCCCGCCCCGGCACGGTCGCGGTGACGGTGTCGAAGAACGCGACGTCCGCGACGTCCACGCCACCGGCGCGCAACCCGGCCGCGAGCCGCGCCGCCATGCCATGGGTACGCGTCGCGATGCTGCGCAACCCGTCCGGACCGTGGTAGACCGCGTACATGCCGGCCATCACCGCGAGCAGCACCTGCGCGGTGCAGATGTTGCTGGTCGCCTTCTCCCGCCGGATGTGCTGCTCCCGGGTCTGCAACGCCAACCGGTACGCCGGGTTGCCGTCCGCGTCACGCGACACCCCGACCAGGCGCCCGGGCAGCATCCGCTCCAGGCCCGCGCGCACCGCCAGGTAACCCGCGTGCGGCCCACCGAAGCCCATCGGTACGCCGAAACGCTGGGTGGTGCCGGCGGCGATGTCCACGCCGATCTCCCCCGGCGCGCGCAGCAGCGTCAACGCCAGCAGGTCCGCGGCGACGGTGACGAGGGCACCCACGGCGTGTGCCGCCTCGACGAGCGCCGCGTGGTCGCGTACCGCCCCGGACGCCCCCGGGTACTGCAGGTGCAGGCCGAAGAACTCCGCCGGCAACTCGTCGCGCTCGACGTCGAGGACCCGCACGTCGATACCGAGCGGCTCGGCGCGGCTGGTGATCACGGCGATGGTCTGCGGCAACGCGTCGGCGTCGACGACGTACACACCGCTCTTGCTCTTGGAGGCCCGCCGCGCCAGGGTCATCGCCTCCGCCGCCGCGGTGCCCTCGTCGAGCATCGAGGCGTTCGCGGTGGCCAATCCGGTCAGGTCGGTGACCATGGTCTGGAAGTTCAGCAACGCCTCCAGCCGGCCCTGGCTGATCTCCGGCTGGTACGGCGTGTACGCCGTGTACCAGGCCGGGTCCTCCAGCACGTTGCGGCGGATCACCGCCGGGGTGTGCGTGCCGTGGTACCCCAACCCGATCATGGACACGGCGACGGTGTTACGCGCGGCGAGCGCCCGCAGCTCGGCGATCGTCTCGGCCTCGGTGGCCGGGTCGGGCAGGTCGAGGGTGCCGTGCCAGCGGATCACCTCGGGGATCGCGGCGTCCATCAGCTCGTCGATCGAGTCGTGCCCGACGACCTCCAACATCCGACGCTCGTCGTCGGGGCCGGGACCGATGTGACGGGTGGCGAACTGCTCTACGGTCATCAGGGGCACTCCCGGGGCGAGGTCGACGTGTCGGCCTCCCCCTCTGTCGCACCCACCAGGGGCGCTCCACAGTGCCTGCCCACGAGGTCCTTTTGCCTGAGAGGTTCCGGGGAGGATTTGCCCCTTCGGCGCCGCCCTGCGTGCTGTCGGGCGGTCTCTCCCACGTGGGTGTTACCGGCGTGCCCAACGCTACCAGCGTTGGTGTTTCCGGCAGATGTCCTACCCCCGGAGACCCGGGGAACGCACCCGGGGTGCCCGGCCGGTCACACCCCGAGCGGCGCGCCGGCGCCCACCCGCGCCGCCACCTGCGGCAACACCACGCCCAACGGGGCGTCCACGCACACGGTGGCGTGGCCGTCACCCCGGGTCGGACCCTGGTTGACGATCGCGACCGGGATGCCCCGTTTCGCGGCCCGGATCACGAACCGGCGCCCCGACATGACGGTCAACGACGACCCCAGCACCAGCAACGACCGGGCCTGCTCCACCGCCGCGAAACACCGCGCCACCCGCTGCGGCGGCACCGTCTCGCCGAAGAACACCACGTCCGGTTTCACCATCCCGGTGCCGCAGATCCCGCAGTCCACCGGCCGGAACGCCGCCACCTGCTCGTCGGGGAGATCCACATCACCGTCCGGGTTGACCGCGGCGACGCGGGCCACGAAATCCGGGTTGGCCTCGCGCAGCCGCCGGTCCAACTCCTCCCGGGAGGTCAGGTTGCCGCAGTCCAGGCAGGTCACCTCGTCCAGACGACCGTGCAACTCGATCACCGACGTGCTGCCGGCCGCGCCGTGCAGACCGTCGACGTTCTGCGTGATCACCGCGTCGATGAGACCGGCGTGTTGCAGCCGGGCCACCGCCCGGTGCCCGGCGTTGGGCGCCGCGCCCGCGATCAACCGCCACCCCAGGTGACTACGCGCCCAGTACCGCCGCCGCGCCAGCGGATCCCGGGTGAACGCCTGGAAGGTCATCGGCGTGTGCCGCCGCGCCACCCCGCTGGGCCCCCGGTAGTCCGGAATCCCCGACTCGGTGGACAGGCCGGCGCCGCTGAGCACCACCACCCCACCGGCCGCCACCAGCGAGGTCAACGCGTCGAGGCTCTCCATCACCTCTCCATGCTGCCTCAACCCGTCCGCTAACGCCGAACCCCGCGACGGGCCGGCAACCCGAGCCCGCCGCGGGGCAGCGGCGGCTACACCGCGACGACGTCGGCGACGACACACGCGATGTTGTCCGGCGCGCCCCCGGCCCGCGCCGACCCGATCAGCTCCCGCACCGTGTCCCGCGGATCGTCCGTCGCCGCCAGCGCCGCGCGCAGGTCGGCCCGGTCGACGACCGCGGACAGCCCGTCGGAGCACAGCAGATACCGGTCACCGGGCAACGCGGTACGCAACGCCAGGTCCGCCTCGACCTGCCGACCCCCACCGAGGGCACGCACCAGCACCGCCCGCTGGGGATGCGTCGCGGCCTGCTCCCGGTCGAGCCTGCCCTGATCCACCTGGTCCTGCACCCAGGTGTGATCCTGCGTGAGCAGGGACAGCTCACCGCCGCGCAGCAGGTAGGCCCGGGTGTCCCCGACGTGCACCAACGCCAGCCGGGAACCGCTGAACAGCATCGCGGTCAGCGTGGTCACCGGCTGGTCGGCGTCGGTCGCCAACCCGCGAACGGCGCGGTCGGCGTCGCCCACCGCACCCGCCAGCACGCTCAGCAGGTCAGCGCCCGGCACGTCGGTGGGCGACACCCGTTTGAGGGCGTCGATCGCGGCGGCGCTGGCAGCCGCGCCGCCAGGCCCGCGCATACCGTCGGCCACGGCCAGCAACCGCTCCCCGGCGTACGCGGCGTCCTCGTTGCTGTCGCGTACCAGCCCGATGTCCGCACGGGCCGCCGAGCGGACGGCGACGGTCGGATTCGGCTCAGACATGGTGGTGCCCCCTTCAGACAGGTGGTCCACGAGGACGGTGGCGAGCCGGGCGCGCGCCTCGGTGTCGACGCTGACCTGCCGCCAGTACGCGGTGACCGCCTCCGCCGCCGCGGCGGGCTCCAGGCCACACACCACCCGGATCGTCGCCAAGGGCATGCCGATCCGACGCAGTTGGGCCACCAGCCGAGCCACCGGCAACTGCGCCGGGTCGTACAGCCGGTACCCGGACTCGGGATCGACCGCCGCCGGCACCAGCAACCCGACCCGGTCGTACAGGCGCAACGCCTTCGGCGTCAGCCGCACCTCCCGGGCGAACGCCCCGATGGTCATGAGCCCCACGTCGACATCCTCCTCGTACCGGTCACGGCGACCGGCACCCACCAGGCTCAGCGTTGCCCGAAGGGCAAGGTCAAGCCGCTACCGGCACCGCCACCGCGCCGCCGGTAGGTTGAGCCCATGCGCGTCGTCATCGCCGGAGGCCACGGCAAGATCGCCCTGCTGCTGCAACGCCACCTCGCCGGCCGCGGCGACACCCCCGTCGGCCTCATCCGCAACCCCGGGCAGGCCACGACGCTGCGCGCCGCCGGCGCCACCCCCGTCGTCTGCGACCTGGAACACACCCAGGTCACCGAACTGGCCGCGCACCTCGACCGCGCCGACGCGGTGATCTTCGCCGCAGGGGCCGGCCCCGGCAGCGGCGCCGCCCGCAAGGACACCGTCGACCGGGCCGCCGCCGCGCTGCTCGCCGACGCCGCCACCCAAGCCGGCGTCCACCGCTACCTACTGGTCTCCTCGATGGGCGTGGACGACCCACCCGCCCCCGGCACCGACGACGTGTGGGCGGCGTACCTGCGCGCCAAACGCGCCGCCGAAGACGACCTGCGCGGCCGCGACCTGGCCTGGACGGTGCTGCGACCCGGCCGGCTCACCGACGACCCACCCACCGGACGGGTCACCCTCACCCGACACGCCGGCCGGGGCGCGATCAGTCGCACCGACGTCGCCCACGTCCTCGCCGCGCTACTCGACGCGCCCGGCACCACCGGCGCGACCCTCGAACTCGTCGACGGGCCCACCCCGATCACCGACGCCATCCGCGCCGCCGCCACCCGACGCTGAGCTGACCCTCCCCGGCAGCCTCAGGCGTCCGGACGGCGCGCCGCGACCAGCACCGGCCCTCCCGGGACGGTCGGATACCGGCGCACATCAGCCAACCCCGTCGCGGCCAACACCTGCGCCATCCGGTCCGCGTCAAAAGCGTTGCCGCCGTTGCGCACCGCGTTCCACCGGCCCACGGCCGCCCGCAACGCATCCCCGGCGGGCGGATTGGTCCCCGCCACCAGCCAACCACCCGGCCGCAGCGCCTCGACCAACCGGGGCAGGGCCAGCGTCAACGTCTCCTCGGGAAGAAACGGGGCCGGAAGCCAGACCAGATCGAACGCCCCCGGCTCGTCCACCTCCGCGACGTCCTGCAGGCGCAGGACGATCCGGTCCGCGACGTCGCGCGCCTGCGCCAACTCCCCACCGGCGAGGTCCAACGCGCGCTGCAGAACGTCGATGCCCACCACGGACGCCCGGGGCAGCTCACGAGCCAGAGCGACGGCCAACGCCGCCACACCCGTGCCGATGTCCAGAACCAAGGCGTCCCCCGAGGCCAACCGCTGCGCCAGCCCCGGCAACTCCGGCACCACCCGGGTCGCCAACGCCCGCCCCGTCGCCGCGGACGCCCGACCCTGATGCAGCAACACCTCGTCGTCCAACTCCGCCCAGCCGACCCCGCCCGGCGTCGAAGCCTCCTGCGCCGCCGCGGCGACCGCCTGCCGCAGCGAACTCAACCGCGCCTGCACCGCGCTGAGCCCGGTCGGCCCATCGGGAGGTACCAGCGACGGGTGCGCGACCGGCACCCCACCCTCCCAGGAGAGCAACCCCGCCGCCTCCAGCACCGCACTACGGTGCGGCGACGCCTCGACGACCTCGGCGAGCGGCGCCGACAGAGCCTCACTCATGGTGGCGACCGCGGCGGCCAGGGCCCACGCCGACGCCTCCAACGCGGCAAGCGGATCCGGCGACCCGGCGGGTGGGGACGGTGACACAGACACGAAGACGCCTCTCCCAGGGGCGGGTCACGGGCCGACCCCGCTCGTGGATCACGAACCCCGCCTGGCACCTCCGACTATGCCACCGCCACCAACGCGCCGAGCGCGGTCCCGTCAGCGAACCCCGCCGCGACGCTCACCGCTGCTGGTGCCGCGGCAACGCCGACTGCCCCACCACCCCACCCACGAACGGTGCCCCCGGCGTCTCCGCCGCGATCCGATCCATGGTGCGGGCCAACTGCTCACTGCCGTCGTCGAGATGCCGCGCCGCCGCCTGCATGTGCGACACCATCATCTCGCCGAAGATCCGCAACGCCTCCCGAGTCGCCACCGTGTCGTCGAAGCTCGACCCCGCCGCGCTGCGGTACTCCGCCACCGCCCGCTCCGCCTCCTGCTTCGCCTCGGCCTCCGCCGCGTGCAGATAACTCTCATACTGCACCCGGGCGTACTCGGCGACCCGCCGCGCGTAGTCGTGCGCCTGCGCGATGATCTGCTCCGCCTCACGCTGCGCCGCCGACAGCAGATTCACCTCCCGTGCCGCCGGCACCTTCGCCGCCGCCCCGGTACTCGGAATCACCCCGTGCCGGTGCAACTCCACCCGGTCGGTCAGCCGCTCGTTCTCCGCCCGCAACGTCGCGATCTGCGTCGCCAACAAGTCCAACTCGTCAGCGACCTGCACCCGGAACCGGTCCACGTCAGCGTTGTCGTAACCCCGCCGGGCGAACGACGCGGCACCGAACTCCCACCGCCGAACCCGATCGGCGGTGATCCGCACCTGCACACCGCCGGAAACCTGCATCCCGTCATACCGACTGATCGGCGTCGCGCTCACCTGTGCAGCCCTCCGTTCGCGACTGCGGGGCTCGCAAGCTCACTCCTCGCGCTCATCGGGGCCCGCCTTTCGTTCGCGACTGCGGGGCTCGCAAGCTCACTCCTCGCGCTCATCGGGGCCCGCCTTTCGTTCGCGACTGCGGGGCTCGCAAGCTCACTCCTCGCGC
>NZ_JBFAOI010000018.1:0-20172 GCF_040675155.1 Micromonospora sp. NPDC049645 | reverse complement strand
GCGCTCACCTGTGCCCACCTCCCGAAGTGTCATCCGCGGCCGACTGCACCGCCGTCCGCCACGCCGGGCCGTACCACTGCGCGCCCAGGCCCTCGTGATGCACCTGACCCGCGTGGAAACCCGCCTGAAGCAACGCCTGCACCGCGTGCGACACCATCTCGTCCGACCCGCACACGAACACGTGCCGGGAACGCCAGTCACCGTCGGCCAACGCCCGGTCCACCGCGTGCACGAACTCCCCCGGCCGGTGCACGTCGGCACCCACCACGTACGTCACCGTCAACCACGGATACGACGACGCCAACTTGTCGATCGCGTCGCTGTCGTAGAACTCGCTGCGCGACCGGGCCCCCACGTACAGATCCACCCGCCGCCGGGAACCCTCCGCGGCGACCTGCTCCACCAACGCCTTCACCGGCGCCCAGCCAGTGCCCGAGACCAACAACAACAGGTCACTCGAGCCCGCCGACCACAACCCCAGCCGGTCCCCCACCGGCGCCGCCAGGTGGATCCGATCCCCCACCGCCGACCCGTACACCAACCGCGACGACACCGCGCCGCCCGGCGCGGCCCGCACGTGCAACTCCAGCGTGCCGTCCGCGCGCGGCGCGTTCGCCGGCGAGTAGTACCGCCACGAACGCACCGACGGGTGCGACACCCCGATCGACTGACCCGGAGTGAACGGCAACAGGTACTGCGGACGCACCGTCAACACCGCCACGTCGAACGCCCGCCGCTCGTGCGCCACGATCTCCGCCACCCACCACGGCGGATTGACCGCCTCGGCGGCCTGGGCGGCCTCCGTCATCACCTGGGCGACCAACCCGTACGCGGCCGTCCAGTCCGCCGCCAACTCGTCGGTCCACTGCTCGGCGAGGAAATGCTGCAACGTCGCCACCAGCGCCTCACCGACGGCCGGGTAATGCTCCGCCCGGACCGCGAACTTACGGTGATCCGCGCCGAGATCCTGCAGGAAACCCACCAACCGGTCCACCTGGTCCACATTGGACACGATGTGGCCCAACGCGGTCACCAGGCGATCCCGCTGCCCGGCCATGTTCGTCGGGAACATCTGCCGGGTCTCAGGGTGAGCGAGAAACAACGTCGAGTAGAAGTAGAGCGGCACCTGGTCGCCGTGCCCGGCGACCACCGACCAGCTCTGCTTGAGGCGGGCCGCGTCCACGCTCAGGCGCCCGACCTGTTCTCGGCAGCCACCACCTGGTCCTGCACCTGACCCAACACGGTCTGCACATGGGCGAGGGTGTCGGACGGCACACCCAACTGCGTCAACGTGGCCGTCAGGTGCTCACCCACCTTCGCGTAGTGCGCCGCCGGAATGTTCAACGGCTGGTGCGCCTCGGCCAACCCGCGACCCGTGTACTCGTTCGGGCCGCCCAGCACCACGGTCAACATCAACGCCAGGTGCCGCCGCTGACCGGCCATGTCCACATCGGCGAAGTAACCCGCCAACTCCGGGTCCGCGAGCACCTTGTCGTAGAACAGCTCAACGGCCGCCTTGACCGAGCTGGCACCGCCAATGCGGTCGTAGTGCGAGGCGGGAGCGGTCTCTTCCGTAACCGTCACGGTCGTTCCTTCCGGGGGTGAGGGTCCAGAACCGTGAGGGACCATAGCGTGTCAAGCGCCGCCGGTCAGCGCCCCCCTATCGGGTTCGCGACAAAACGCCCGCACACACCGTCACCACTACCGCCGGGTTTTCCACAATCGGCCACCGCAACGACACCCACAGTATCGACTGTGGACCGCGCCGACCTGACGACCGCGGCCACCGTCACCCACGGTCGCGAGGAAACCACCCGAAAAAAAACCGGAAGCCCGGGGCGTTCAGCCGGCCCGCCGCCGCGCCCGCCGCGCCGCCAACTCGTCACCCAGCGGATCCGGACCCGACACCACCGCCGGCTCCACCGGGCCGCTCGCCGCCGGCTCCGCCGGCAGATGCGACAACGACCCCTGGATCTCCTTGAAGGCCCCACCGATCGCGATGCCGAAGACCCCCTGGCCACCCTGCAACAGGTCGACCACCTCCTCCGGAGACCGGCACTCGTACACCGTCGTCCCATCAGAGATCAGCGTGATCCCGGCCAGATCCTCCACACCACGCGACCGCAGCGCCTCGATCGCCTTACGGATGTTCTGCAGGGACACCCCCGCGTCCAACAACCGCTTCACGACCTTCAACACCACCAGGTCCCGGAACGAATACAGCCGCTGCGTCCCCGAACCCGAAGCATCCCGAACGCTCGGCACCACAAGCGTCGTCCGCGCCCAATAATCCAACTGCCGGTAACTGATGCCCACCGCGTGGCAGGCCGTCACACCCCGGTAGCCGACCGAACCGTCACCCTCGGCCGCCACACCTGGCGCCGACGCACCCGGCTCGTCGAACTCTCCACCCGGATCGGAATCCCGCGGCTCGTGCATCCGGACAACCTCCCCGTCAGTGTGGCGACGCGTCGTTTCCTCCGACGCGCACCCCTCGACATGGAAACCCTATAGCCACCGCCAGGGGTAACCACGGAGGAACCGACGCGACACGCCGCGCAGCCACCAGGAAAGATCACCAACCGCACCCGGACATCACCCACCGTGACACCCGGCGCGAAACCGAAGCCCACCTCAGCCCGCGAAATCCTCCGGACGCACCTGCTCCAGGAACTCGCGGAACTTCTCCACCTCGTCCTCCTGCTCATCAGGAATGACGATCCCCGCCTCGCTGAGGACCTGCTCCGCACAACGAATCGGCGCACCGACACGCAACGCCAACGCGATCGAATCGCTCGGACGCGCCGACACCCGCACCCCATCGCCGATCAACAGATCCGCGTAGAACACGTTCTCCTTCAGCTCGGTGATCTCCACCGCCTGCAAGGGCGCCTTCAACGCCGCCAACACGTCCCGCAGAAGATCATGCGTCAACGGCCGGGCCGGCTTGACCCCCTGCTGCTCATAAGCGATAGCCGTCGCCTCGACCGCGCCGATCCAGATCGGCAGATAGCGGTCCCCCTCGACCTCCCTGAGCAGGACGATCGGCTGGTTGCTGGGCAGCTCCACCCGAACTCCGACCACGCTCAGCTCGCGCACCGCCGCCTCCGTGTCGTTGTCACCTACGCCGCACCGCGCCCTTCCCTGCACGGTACACGGACCGCGACACGGCCGTCCCATGCGCTACAGCACCACGCCCGCGCCAGAAAGGGGTTACCCCGGCAAGCCTACGGCACGCTTCCCGGAAGAGATCTTTCCGCTCAGCCACCACCCGCCGGGACCCTCACCGACCCAACGTCGAACGCAAACCCACCCGCACCAACGCCGCGTGCAACTGCTCCGACAACGCCACCAACTCACGCGCCGTCTCCGCAGCCCGCGCCCGCGCCGCCGGATCACTCTGCCGCGCCAACGGCGCCACCAACTGCGCGAACAAACCGACCTCCCGGTCCGCCGCCGTCCGATAACCCCGCAGGTGCCGCGGCTCCAACCCGTACGACGCCAACCCCGCCACCGCCGACGCGATGATCAAAGCGTCCGCGTCATACCACCCCGGCGGATCCGACACCAGCACACCGAGCCGCTCCAACTCCACCAACGTCGACTCGTCGATCCCACTGCGCGCCACCAGATCCGCCCGGCCGAGCCGCACCTGCGACGACTCGGCCGGCTCCGGCACCTCACGACCCGGCACCGCACCATCGGGACCAACCGCCACCAACGCCGGCCGCGACCGCCCCGGCTGCTCGCCGGACGAATCCCACTGGGCCAACTGCTCACGGATCACCCGCAACGGCAGGTACTTGTCCCGCTGCGCGGTCAACACGAACCGCAACCGCGCCACATCGTCCCAGCTGTACTTCCGGTAACCCGCCGCCGTCCGCTGCGGCTCGACCAAACCCTCGGCCTCAAGAAACCGCAGCTTCGAAATCGTGGTGTCCGGAAAATCCACCCGCAACTGCCCGAGCACCTCACCGATGCTCATCAGCGGCTGAGACCGGGCCGCCCCCGGTGACGTGGAGGCCGCAGGCTCGTTCACCCCCGGCCGGCCTCCTCCTCCGGGCGCGGACCGGCGATGAACACCACCCGGAACTTACCGATCTGAACCTCGTCACCATTGCTCAAAGTGGCCGCCTCAACCCGCTCACGATTGACATACGTGCCATTCAAGCTACCCACATCCCGCACCGTGAACGTCCCACCGTCACGGTGGAACTCCGCATGCCGACGCGACACCGTCACGTCGTCGAGGAAGATGTCACTGTCCGGGTGCCGGCCACTGGTCGTCACATCGTGGTCCAACAGGAACCGGGCACCCGCATTCGGGCCCCGACGAACCACCAGCAGCGCCATACCCGGCGGCAACGAACCGGACATCCGGCTCGGCACCACATCGGTATCCGGCCCCTCAAGCACTTCGTCGAGCGAACCGAGATTGAGCGTCGAAGTGACGTCGAGCGGGGGGAACTCGTCGTCTGGCCGCGTCATGGGACCACCTCACGGATCTGTTCGGTCGGCGTCGGGTAATGGCGGGTCTGGCCGCCGGGCACATGCACACCCGGCGGCTGGCTCCCCGTGCCCGGGAAGGCAATTCCGCAACGCTCAACTAATGGGTTCTCGGTCGACTGGGCGAGCCTAGCCAGCGCCGAAATGCAGGGCAACCGGACGCGCGCAGACATCCCACGCACCGGATCAAGCACACTCAGCCTTCGGTGATCTTCTGATACGCGGCCGCCGTCAGCAACCCGTCCGTCGCCGTCGGATCATTCGGCGTGATCTCCACCAACCAACCCTCACCGTACGGATCAGTGTTGATCAGCTCAGGCGTGTCACCCAACGCCTCGTTACGCGCCGCGACCGTACCGGCGACCGGCGCGTAGATCTCCGACACACTCTTGGTCGACTCGATCTCACCCAACGAGTCACCGGCCGCGACCACCGCACCCGCCTCGGGCAACTGCACGTACACGATGTCACCGAGCGCGTCCTGGGCGAAGTGCGTGATGCCGACCCGGACCGAAGCCGTGCCGTCACCCGCCACCCACTCATGCTCGGCGGTGTATCGCAGATCCTCGGGAATCACCAGACGCGTCCTTCATCCATCGGTGCCCCGGACCACCCGGGTCCGGCGCGGCCGCGGCCGGTCAGGAGACCGGACGGGCGTGTTCCAACTTGATCGGCACGTGCAGCGCCGAAACCTCGGCAACCTCACGCTCCCCAAACGTCACGTTACCGCCGCCACCCCGAACCGACGCCACCACCCCACCAGGAATGTTCAACGCCGTACGCATCGTCGCCGGATCACCGATCACCGTGATCGTGAACGGACCCGTCAACCGGCGCCCCTCCACGACCAACGACCCGTTGTCCCCGTCCAGGAAGTACGTCGACGCGATGATCCGCACCGTCGCCCGATCCCCACCGGAAATCTGCATCGCCTCGGCGCCCGCACCGCGCAGCTCCTGCACCGCGTCCAACACCCGGTTCGCCGAGATCGGCTTGGCCCCGGCGTCGAACTGCACCGTCAACCCCGGCCCCACCGCCGGCAACGTACCCGCCAGGATGCCCAACTCGTCCGCCCGCCGCGTCGCCTCGTCCAACGCCGCCTGACGACCCTGCTCACCCGAACGCAACTGCCGCTGGCTGTCCTCCAGAGCCCGGATGTCCTGCTGGAGACGGTTCTCCCGCGCATCCAGATCCGACAGGATCCGGACCAGGTCCTCCTGCCGCGTCGCCCCCAACGTCGGGTCCGTCGACGTCGTCTTCAACTGCACGACCAACGTGAACCCCAGCAACGCCAACAACGCGACGATCATCACCCCGGCCGCGCTCCACCGGGACCGACCCGCCACCACCGGCGCCGCCGAACCCCCGCCCGGCGCCGCCGAACCGTCGGCCGGCTCCGCCAACCCGTCAGAAACCGCGACCGGCTCCCCCGACCGCGCCATCACGCTCAGGTCCACCGTCGCACCGTCGTCGACCGGCTCCACACCCGGCTCCACCGCCGGCTCGTCATCCGCCGGCGGCGGCTGCGCGGGCCCCTGCGGCGCCAACGGGCTCAGCTCGTCCGGATCCGGCGCGTCCGGCCGCGGATCCGGCTCACCCGCCGGCCCACCCGGCCGCCCCGGACCCGCCGGCTGCGGCCACCCGGTCCCCGTGTCGGTCTGCTCATCGCTCATCGCAACCCAACCTACGCCCGGAACAGGTGCCGACGGATCGCCGCCACGTTGCCGAAGATACGCACACCCAACACAACGACCACACCGGTGGACAACTGCCCACCCACCCCCAACTGGTCACCCAGATACACGATCAGACCAGCGACCAACACGTTCGAAATGAACGACACCACGAACTGCTTGTCATCGAAGATGCGGTCCAACCGGGCCCGCACCCCGCCGAACACCGCGTCCAACGCGGCCACCACCGCGATCGGCAGGTACGGCTGCAACGCCGCCGGCACCGTGGGATCGAGCCACACGCCCAGCACCACACCGGCGAGCAACGCCAGCACCGCGATCATCGGCCACCTCCGGAGGGGCTAACAGTCGTCGCCGGACCGGACGACCCGGGACTGCCGGACCGGACACCCGACGCGGAAGGGCTCGGACTGACCGACGGCTTGGCGTAGCGTAGCTGCGGCTCCGGCGCCGCCGGCAGGGTGAGGTCATCGGACTCCCGCACACCGAACGACAACCCGGTCTTCTGCGCGACCTCCCGCATCAGCGCCGCGTTCCGGCTGTCCTCGAACTTGCGCCGCATCGACCCCGGCCCGATCGCCGACACCTCGTACGGCCCGGTCACCGGCCGGAAATCCACGAGCATCGCCTCACCCGCGGACCGGATCGTCGACGTCGACGTCAACCGCTGCCCGTTGATGGCGATCGCCTCCGCACCGGCACTCCACAACGCGTTCGCCACCCCCTGCAGGTCGCTGTAGAGCACCCGCGGCGGCCCCGCCCCGGCCCCGGTCACCGCGTCCGCGTTGTCCGGCGCGTCTGCCAACCGCACCACCACACCATCACCGCGCACCCGACCCAGCCCGGTGCTCGCCTCCAGGTCACGCAGCCGGGCGGCGGCCGACCCGCTCAACGCCGCGTCCCGCTGCCGGCTGACCTCCTCACGCAGCTGGTCCGCCCGCGTGGACAACCGGTCGGTCTGGCTCTCCCGATCCTTGATCTGCGCCACCAGACCCGACCGGGCCTGACTACGCCCCGGCTCGTCCGCCATCGTCTGCCGGTACGCGACCGCGAACAGAAAACCGAGCAGCACCACCACGACCAGGCTGACCGACCGCGACGGCCAGACCCGCCACCCGCGCGGCGGCTCGGACCCCGCCGAACGCCGACGGGCGGCAGCCGCGTCCGCGTACCCCGGATCCAACGGGTTGCGAAACAGTTCGGTGAGGAAGTCCGGCGCGTACACCCGGTCCTGGCCGGGTTTGCCGAGCCGCGGCGCGCTCACGCCGCCGCTCCCGGTGCGCGCGCCGCGCGCACCAGTCGGGCCGCCTGCACGACGTACATCCCGCCGGCCACCCAGTAGAGGACCAACCCCCACCAGGCCAACGCCCAACCGATGGCGCTCGCCGCCGTCGCGACGTCGGTCGCGGCGGTGGCCAACAGCAGCACCGGGAACGCCGCGAGAAGCAGGAACGTCGCCGTCTTACCCACGTAGTGCACCGGCGGCGGCCCGTACCCGTACCGGCGCAGCACCCCCAGCGAGGCGAGCAGGAGCACCTCACGGGCCAGCAGCGCCGCGGTGAACTGCCACGGCACCACCTCCCGCGCGGTGAACGCGACCAGGGTGGCGAGGATGTAGAGCCGGTCGGCCAGCGGGTCGAGCAGCTCGCCCAGGCGGCTCACCTGGCGCAGGCGCCGGGCGATCCAGCCGTCGACCCAGTCGGTGGTGCCGCCGATGGCGAGCACGACGACCGCCGCCACGTCGGCCCGTGCGACCAGGAACAGGTAGAGGAAGAGCGGCACGCCCAGCAACCGCCCGAAGCTGATCAGGTTGGGCAGGGTGAGCACCTGGTTGCCGGGAGCGTCGTCACCGGTGTCCCGCGGGTGCTCTGCCCGAGCCGGCCGACGCGACACCGATCCTCCTCCACGGCACGCGGCCCCCCGGCCGACGCCGGGCGCGGCTGAGGGTCGTACGCGCTGTCGGGCCGGCCACCGCCGGCTCTCCCCTGCGGCCCCGGGCGGGGCCCCTTCCCCTGATGCGGCCCGCGATCTCGATGATCGCGGGCCGGGTAGGTGCGCTGCCACTATATCGGGCTTCCTCTCGCGGGCCGGGCGCCGCCGCCGGGCTGTCGGTGCGGCTGTGCCGCGCTGTGGCGTGGGTCACCACGCGTAAAGCGTCCTAGGATAATGGTGGAAGCGGGGTGGTGCTCAGGCCGTCTGGACGGCCGGGTCGGTCTGCTGCTCCGGCACCGAGGTCGCCGCCCGCGCGAACGCGACAAGCGCCAGCAACAGGTCGTGCTGCGCCCTGGGCGGCATCCGATCCAGCACCGCCTGCACCGCACGCTGCCGCCGCTCGGCCAACTCCCCCAGCAGGGTCAGCGCCGCCGCGGTCGGCACCAGCCGCACCTCACGGCGGTCCCGGGGATCGGCCACCCGGCGCAACAGCCCCGTCGCCTCCAACCGGTCACACAGCCGACTCGCCGACGAGGGCACCACGTCCAGCAGCTCCGCCAACCCGTTGACGTTGGTCTCCGGTCGACCGCTGATCAGCGTGAGCACCCTCAGCTGGGTGGGCGGCACCTGATGCCGCGACGCGGCCGAGTCGAGCACAGCGATCAGCGTCTCGGCAGCCGCGTCGATCGCCGCGGCGAGATCCGCAGGTCGCTCCACCTGATGTCCCCTGCCGTCGTCGCGCTGGTGCCCGCCCGGCACGGCGGCGGCGAACCTCACCCCGTGCCCCGCTCACGCGGACCGTGCCAATCCAGACAGACCACGACCGCGTCGTCGCGCAGATCGGAATCCGCGTGGTAGGCGTGTAGTTCGCGCATCACCGTACCAACCGCCTCGGCTGGTGGCTGCAGCCGCGTGGCGCGCAGGGAACGCGCCATCATCCGCTGCCCGTACGGCTCCTGGCCCGGCGGCTCGGCGGCCCACACCCCGTCGCTGACCACGAAGAGGCGATCACCCGGGGCGAGTTGCACCTGCTGAAGCTCGTAGCGGGTCTCGGCGAACATGCCCAACGGCAGCTGCTGGTCCAGCTTCATCGGCTCGACCGTGGACCCTCGCATCCGCAACAGGTGCGGGGAACCCGCGTCGACCGCCCGCACCCGGCCGGAGCGGGTGTCCACCTCGAGCAGCAGGGTGGCGACGTACCGGCCGCCGCGGTGTTGGTAGAAGACCGTGTCCGAGGCCAGCTCGGCCTGTTCCACCAAACCTCCACCGGAGCGCCGCGCGTTGCGCATCGCGTTGACCGTCACGGCGGTCAACATGGACGCCGCCAGCCCACTGCCCTCGCCGTTGAGCACCGTCACGGTGAGCCGGTCACCGTCCAGGGACCAGTCGAAGTGGTCACCGCCCACGGTGTACGCCGGTTCGAGTTGGCCGGCCAACTCGAACGCGTGATGCGCCACACCACGACCGGGCAACAGGTCCCACTGCATCTCCGCGGCCATCGTCAGCCGCTCCCGACGGCGGGCCCGCCGATACCTGTCGGTCTCCCGGTCCGCCGCGCGCATCGCCACCGCGAGGGCGCCGGCGATGTCCGTCGCCCGGCCGGTCACCGTCGCGTTGGGTACGTCCGCCAGCTCGATCAACAGCACGCCCAGCCGCTCCCCCCACACCGTCAACGGCAGGTAGAGCCGGCACGGGCCCTCGCCGTCGCGCACCGGTTGCTGGCTGCTGAAACAGCGTTGCGCCATGGTGTGACAGGCCAGGAACCCGGCCGCCGGCAGGTCCGGGTCCAGCACCGGCCAGAGCCCGCTGATCCGGTAGTCGGCCACGAAGACGTCGGTGCGCAGCGCGCCCATCGCCGACCGGATCGCCCGGTCCGCCGCCTCCGCCAACTGGTCGGGCGGGGCCTCGCGCAACGCGCGCGACACCACGTCCGGCGCGTCTACCATCGTCGTCCTCCCCAGAAGCTTGCTATAGGGCAAGCATCATACGGACGCCCCCGGACGGTTGATCCGCGCGGTCAGTCGCCGGCCCGGGTCGCGAGCACGCCATGGAACGCGTCGGGCACCTGCGCCGGGGGACCTTCCGCACGCCACCGCGCGACCGGGACGATCCCGTCCGCCGTCGGCGCCCACCGACCGAGCAGCGGCGCGAACGCCGCCGGTGGACGCATCCGGAACTGCGGCCCCATCATCGCCAGCGCCTCCGGGTGACCCGCCAACTCCTCGGTGTCGAAATCCACCGCGAGCAGGCTGCCCGGCGCCGCCGCGGCGTACAGCTCGTCGAGGGTACGGGTCAGCGTGGCGTCGTCGAGGAACGCGGCCAACCCGAGGAAGACCACGCCGACCGGCCGCCGCCCCCACCCGGGCACGAAACGGTGCAGCTGCGCCGGGTCGACCGTGCCGATGTCCGTCGCGTCGCCGAAGCCGTAACCGGCCCGATCGCTGCCGGCGAGGATGCTCTGCCCCAACCGGATGGTGACCGGGTCGACGTCGGTGTAGAGCACCGTCGCGTCGGTGGCCACCTCGTGCACGTTGCCCATCGTGGGCACGCCGGCGCCGAACACCAGGAAGCCGTCCACGCCCTCGGCGGCCATGGCCCGCACCGCCCGACCCAGGAACGCCCGCAGCTCCCGGAACACCGGCGCGCACGGCCCGTACGCCTGCTCGAACGCGCTCGCGGCGGCCACGTCGACGGGGAAGTGATGCTGCCCGCCGAGCCAGTAATCGATCATGCGAGCGGTGCTCGGCTGGTCTGGTTCACCCATCGGCGGCGCTCCCTCCCGGCCGGTCGTCGCCAGCGTACCGACCGCGACCCGCTCTGCGGTATCGCGACGCGGGGGCGTCCACGCCCGCGATACTGGCCGCGAGCGGAGGTGGGCGGTGAACTCGGCGAACAACGCGGCGGTGGTGGTCGGCGTCGACGGCTCGGAGTCGGCGCTGCGCGCCGTACGCCTCGCCGCCACCGAGGCGACGCGCCGGCACCGACCACTACGGGTCGTGCACGGCTTCATCTGGCCGCTGCTGCACGTTCCGGTCTCCCCCGCCCCGGCCGCGCCGCCCGGCGGCGGCGGGCTGCGCCACCGGGCCGAGGAACTCGTCCAGGCCGCGGTGCGCGAGGCCGAGGCGACCGCACCGGACCTGTCGATCTCCGGGGAGATCATCGACGGGGAGGCCGCCGCGGTGCTGGTGGGTGAATCCCCCACCGCCGCGCTCATCGTGCTCGGCGACCGCGGGTTGGGCGGTTTCTCCGCGCTGGTGGTCGGCTCGGTCGCGGTGCAGGTCGCCGCGTACGCCGACTGCCCGGTCCTGGTGGCACGCGGCGCGCAACGCCCCGACGAGCCGGTGCTGGTCGCCATGGACGGCTCGCCGGCGTCCCGGCAGGCGGCGGAGTTCGCCGCCGAGACCGCTGTGTCGCGGGGCGTCGCGCTGGTGGCCGTGCACGCCTACCGACACCCCGGCAGCAGCGGCCCGGGTGACATGCAACCCCTGGTGTACGACGAGGCGAAGCTGCACCGCGAGCAGGAACGGATGCTCGCCGGGTGGCTGACCGGGCTCACCGACGACCACCCCGGTCTCCGGCTGACCTGCCGGGCGGTGCACGGTCGGCCCGGCGGGGTGCTCGCCGAGGCGTCCCGCTCCGCCCAACTCGCGGTCGTCGGCGGGCAGGGGCGCGGCGAGGTGACCGGGTTGCTGCTGGGGTCGGTGAGCCAGTCGATGCTGCACCACGCGCAGTGCCCGGTCGTCGTGGTCCGCGCGCCCCGTTAGACCCCCGGGGTTGGCCCGCCGCGAGACGGGTAGACGGCCGCGGTACGCCCAGCGGACGGCGGGCAGCAGCAGATGCCCAGACCGACGAAGGAGGCAGCAGATGCCAGGACCACGGCCGGGCAGCAACGCGTACGACAAGCAGCGGGCGCGGTTGCGCAACGCGATCGACGACTCCGGGCGTCGAGTACCCGACGGCAAGGCCAACCAAGTCGCCAACCGGATCCTGCAGGAGGATCGCGGCCAACGGGGCGTGGTACGCGGCGACCGCGCGTACGGCCCGAAGAGCGAGCGCGAACCGGGCGACCCGAAGTGAGGACGGTCGACGTGGCCGACGGCGCGATCGCGGGCGCCGTCGGCACCACCGCGCTGAACGTGGTCAGCTACCTCGACATGGCGCTGCGGGGACGACCGGAGAGCGACGTCCCACAGGAGACGGTCGACCGGCTGGCCGGGATCGCCCACGTGGACCTGGGCAACGGGGCCCGGGCGGCCAACCGCCGCTCGGGCCTCGGGCCGCTCATCGGCTACGGGGTCGGGGTCGCCGCGGGCGTCGCGTTCGCGCTCTACGCCGGTGCTCGACGCCAGCCGTTGCCGGTGGCCACCGGCCTGCTCGGCGCCGGCGTCATGACCATGACCGACGGGTCGATCACGGTGCTCGGGATCAGCGACCCGCGCACCTGGCGGCGCTCCGACTGGATCTCCGACATCATCCCGCACCTGGCGTACGGGCTGGCGGCCGCCGCCACCTGGAACAGGTTGCGGCGGCCGCCAGGTGGCGGTCACTGATCAGCGGACGTCGCTGTCGTCCTCGGCCACCGGCTCACCGGCCGGGCCGTACGGCGACACCTGCCCCTTGGGCACCGGTCGACCGGCGTCCCCGCGCGACGAGCCACTGTTGAGCGGGTGCCCGGTCGGCCTGGGCCCCTTGCTGTCCTGGCTGGTGGCTCCCTTGGCGTTGCGCCGGAACTCCTCCTGCTGTGGGTTGACCACGGGTGTCTCCCTTCCGGGGTACGGGGGCGGCATCGACCGCCTCCACCGCCGGCATACCCGCCCGCCCCGGCGGCATTCCGGCCGCGCACACCGGGGCGACGGCTAGCCGGGCCCCGAGTGGGTAAACCGTCCGGGTGGGCAACGATCGAAGTGTGGTGCGGGTCCTGCTCGACCGGCGTGGCCGCACGTACGCCGAGGAGGCCGGCATCCGGCTCGCCGACCGGCCCGGGCCGCTGTACCAGCTGCTGGTGTTGACCACTCTGCTGAGCACCCGGATCCGGGCGTGCGTGGCGGTGGACGCCGCGCGGGAGCTGTTCGCGGCGGGCTACCGCACCCCCCAGGCGATGGAGGCGGCCAGCTGGCAGGAACGCGTCGACGCGCTGGGCCGGGGCCACTACCGCCGCTACGACGAGCGCACCGCCACCATGCTCGGCAGCGGCGCCCGACTGTGCCTGGACCGCTGGCACGGTGACCTGCGGCGGCTGCACCGGGAGGCGCAGGGCGACCCGGCCGGGCTGCGGCGACGGCTCACCGAGTTCCCCGGCATCGGCCCCACCGGCGCGGACATCTACCTGCGTGAGGCGCAGTCGGTCTGGCCGGACGTGCGCCCGTACGCCGACCGTCGGGCCCTGGCCGGGGCGAAGCGGCTGGGCCTGCCGGGCACGCCGGACCGGCTCGCCGGTCTCGTCGACGAACCGGACTTCGGCCGGCTCGCCTCAGCGTTGGTGCGGGTGGCCCTCGGTGAGGAGTCCGCCGGTGAGGTCACCCGCGTCGCCGCCCGTTGAGGCGCTCACTTGACCGTCTTGTCCCCCGGGCGGGTCAGGTGCCACACCAGCAACGCGGCGAGCAGCGCCAGGACCACCACCCCGCCGGAGATGCCACGGCCCTCCTCGGGGCTGCGGCCGGCGCTACCGAAGTAGATCACCGCGAGGCCGGCCAGCACCGTGACGAACGTACGCAACCCTCGGTCCTTCACGTATGGCACGGTAGGCAGACCGCGCCCCGCATCGCGGCGATTCGGCCCTTTTGTCATCCCTCTGGGTGATGGTCAGCGTTCGGTGACGAAACCGCACAGCCGCACTCGGCGCACCGCCCGGTCGGCGACCTCCACCACCTGCAGGGTCAACCCGGGCAGCCGCACCGTCTCACCCGGCCCGTCCGGCAGGTGCCGCAGTCGGGCCAGGACCAGACCCGCCACCGTGGTGTAGTCCCGCGACAGCGGAAAACTCAGCCGCACCCCCAGATCCGGCAGGTCGTGCAGCGGGAAGTCACCGGGCACCAGCAGGGACCCGTCCGGCTCCCGGACGATCCCGTGCACGTCGCGGTCGGTCTCCTCGTACAATTCGCCGACCACCTCGGCCAGCAGGTCCTCCATGGTGACCATGCCGTCGATGCCGCCGTGCTCATCCACGACCAGAGCCAGTTGCTGATGCTCCTGCCGCAGCTGACGCATCGCGTCGGCGACCGGCAGGGTCACCGGCAGCAGCAACGGCGCGCGGACCCGCTCACCCACCGGGGCGCTGCCGGCCCGCACCAGGTCGCGGATGTGCACCACACCGAGCACCTCGTCCAGGCCGCCGGGACCGGTGACCGGAGCGCGGGAGCGCCCGGCGGACGCAAGCCGCCGGACCCCCTCGTCGGCGGCCAGGCCGGCCGGTAGCGTCGTCACCTCCCGGCGGGCCACCAGGATCTCCCGCAGCGTCCGGCCGGCGATGTCGAACGCACCCGTCAGGATCTCCCGTTGCTGGGCCGACAGGCCACGCTGGCTGGCCAGCATCTCCCGCAGCTCCTCCTCGGTCATCTCCTGCCGATTGGCCCGCGGATCACCGCCGGCGAGGCGCACGACCGCGTCGGTGGCCTGGCTGAGCAGCCACACCGCCGGCCGGGACACCCGGGCCAGCAGGTCCAGCGGGCCGGCGCTCAGCAACGCCCAACGCTCGGCCCGCTGCATGGCCAGCCGCTTCGGGGCCAACTCGCCGAGCACCAGCGTGACGAACGTCAGCAGGACGGTCACCAGCAGCACCGCGGCGGGACGCGCCGCCCCGCCGAGGAAGCCCAACGGGCCGACCAGCGGAGCGGCCAACGACACCGCCGCCGCCGCCGAGGCGAGGAATCCCGCCAGGGTGATACCGAGCTGGATCGTGGCCAGGTAGCGGTTCGGGTCGCGGGACAGTTGCACCAACCGGTCGCCGGCGCGGCTGCGCCGACCCAACCGCCGCAACTGCCCCTCGCGCAGGGTCACCAGCGCCATCTCACTGCCGGAGAGCGCGGCGTTGACCAGCACCAGCACGGCCACCAGCGCCAACTGCCCGAGCTGACCGCCCATCGCGCACCCCCGTCCGCCGCCTGAGGTCACTCAACCGCAGCGGGGCTCACCGCGGGCCCGGTTTGCGACCGCCGCTCAGTCGACCTCCAGGTCGTCCAGCGAGATGGAGTGGGTCATCAGCCAACGCGCCAGCGCCGACATCCCGAACAACCACAGCGGCACGGACTCGGTCGGGCCGCTGGTGGCGTAGATGGCGAATCGCAGGTCCGGCGCGCGGTACGCCTCGATCCGCCACTGGTGCTGCCGGTCCCGCCAGACCGCCGAAGGGTCCATGAGGTCACCGTAGGTGACGGCGATCGGCCCGGGGGCCGGTTGGCCCGGCACGCTGCCGCGGCGCTTCGCTCAGGTGACGACGATCCGGGCGTCGTCGGGCAGCCGACGGGTCGCACCCCGCCGGTCCAACAACTCCAGCAGGGGCACCGCCACCCGGCGGGTGGTGTCCAACGCCTGCCGGGCCGCCGAGAGGGTGAACGGCTGCGGCAACCCGGCCAACACCCGGACCGCGTCGTCGAGTGCGTCCGGCAGCAGCACCACGTTGTCGGCCAGCCGCAGCAACGCCCCGGCCCGCACCGCCGCGCCGATCTCCCGGGGACCCAGACCGAGGTCGACGAGGCGGTCCGCCTCGGGGGCCCGGAACGGCCGATCACCGTACTCGGCGCGGACCCTCCGCACGGCCAGGGCCACCGGTTCCGGCAGCGCGTCGGCGTTCGCCGCCCCGACCCGGCCAGCGTGGATCCGCAGCGGCGCCCGGACCAGCGCCTCGACCAACACCCGGTCGGGCAGGGCGAGGCGCTGACGCAGCGCGTCCACCGGCATCCCGGGCTCCAACGGGTGCTCCCGCGCGTGCCGGGCCACCTCCTCGGTCAGCCGCTCGCCGAGCCGCCCCCAGTACGCCGGGTCGGCCAGCCAGTCACCGGCCACCGGCTGCGCGCCCACCGGGCCGTGTCGCCCCGGCTCGACGTGCACCGGCACACCCATCCTCAGCAACGCGCCGGCCCGGATCAGCCGGCGCCGGCGCAACTCCCCCGCCAGGTCGGGTCGACCGTCCAACTCGGTGAGGACCTGCGCGCGGGCGGCGGCCGCACCCCGTCGGGCCAGCGGTGGGGGTGCCACGTCCAGCACCCGCACCCCGCCGCTGACGTGGTGCCGGCCCGGGTCCCGCAACAGCGCCCGGTCACCCACCAGCAACGGCAGCGGGCGGGCCAGCCGCAGCCGCACGGTGTCCGCGCCGAGCGGACGCACCCGTACCGGCACCGCCGCCGACCCGACGTGCAGGGTGAGGGTGGCCGGCAGGTCCGCGGCCGGGTCACCGGCGAGTCGGACGTCGACCAGGTCGGTGTGGTGGAAGCGGCCCGGGGTGAGCAACGCGTCACCGCGACCCAGCCGGTCGCGGGGCGTACCGCGCAGGTTCACCGCCACCCGGGCGACCGCCGCCGCCTCCGTGCGGGCCTCGCCCAGGCAGTGCAGGCCACGCACCCGGACCGGCTCGTCGGCGCCGGCCAACTCCAACGCGTCACCCACCCGCAGCCGGCCGGCGCCGAGGGTGCCGGTGACGACGGTGCCACTGCCCCGCACGGTGAAGCTGCGGTCCACCCAGAGCCGCACCGGGTCGTCCACCGCGGGGGCGGGCAACCCGGCGGCGAGCCGGTCCAGGGCCGCCCGCAGCTCCGGCAGGCCCGCGCCGGTCCGGCCACTGACCGCCACCGCCGGCACCGCGCCGAGGCTGGTCGCGGCGATCTCGGCCCGGGCACGGGCCATCGCCGGACCCGGGTCGGCCAGGTCCGCGCGGGTCACCGCCAACACGCCGTACGCCACACCGAGCGCGTCGAGCGCGGCCAGGTGCTCGGCGGACTGCGGCATCCAGCCCTCGTCGGCGGCCACCACGATCAGCGCCGCCGGGACCGGGCCGACCCCGGCGAGCATGTTCGGCACGAACCGCTCGTGCCCGGGTACGTCGACGAAGGCGACAGTGCCGCCGGACGGCAACGTCGTCCAGGCGAATCCCAGGTCGATGGTCATCCCCCGGCGGCGTTCCTCGGCCCACCGGTCGGGTTCCATCCCGGTCAACGCCCGGACCAGTGTCGACTTGCCGTGGTCGACGTGCCCGGCGGTCGCGACGACGAACACGTTCAATCGTCCCCGGGTACGCGCAGCACAGCCGCGCGGACGGCCTCGTCGGCGTCGGCGGGCACACACCGCAGGTCGAGCAGGAGCCGCCCGCGCACCACCCGGCCGAGGACCGGCTGCTCACCGGTGCGCATCGGCGCCGCGTACCGCTCGGGCAGGCTCAGCGCCCACGAGTCCAACTCGACCCCGGGGGCGCCGCCCCCGCCGACCACCGCGACGGCCGGCACCACCTCCGCCTTGCGGCCGTCCGCACCGAGCCGGTCCCGTAGCCGCTCCACCCGCTGACGCAGGGCACCCGGGTCGGCGTGCAGCGCCGCCCGGGTCGGGGTGTCCGGTTGGTGCAGGGTGGCGGCCAGCGCGGCCAGGGTGAGCTTGTCCACCCGCAGCGCCCGGGCCAGCGGGTGACGACGCAGCCGGTCGATCAGCTCGACGTCACCCAGCAGCAGCCCCGCCTGCGGGCCGCCGAGCAGCTTGTCACCGCTGGCGGTGACCAGCGCGGCGCCGGCGCGCAGGGTGCTGGCCGCGTCCGGCTCGTCGGGCAGCAGCGGGTCCGCGCCGAGCAGGCCGGAGCCGATGTCGGCGATCACCGGCACGCCGAGCGTGGCGAGTTCCCGTACCCCGGTGGCGGAGGTGAAACCGGTGACCCGGAAGTTCGACGGGTGCACCTTGAGCACGAAACCGGTCCGGGGGCCGATCACGGACGCGTAGTCCGCCAGGGTGGTGCGGTTGGTGGTGCCCACCTCGCGTAGCCGCGCCCCGGTGCTCTCCAGCAGGTCCGGCAGCCGGAAACCGTCACCGATCTCGACCAGCTCTCCCCGGCTGACCACGATCTCCCGACCGGCGGCCAACGCGGTGGCGGCCAGCACCAGCGCGGCGGCGCCGTTGTTGACCACGTGCACGGCGCCCGCGTCGGGCACGGCGGCGGCCAGCGCGTCGAGCGCGCCCCGGCCGCGGCGGGCCCGCCGGCCGGTGGTCAGGTCCAACTCGACGTCGGTGTGACCGGCGGCGGCCACCACCGCGGCGACCGCGGCGGCGGACAACGGCGCCCGGCCCAGGTTGGTGTGCAGCACCACGCCGGTGGCGTTGAGCACCACCCGGGGGCCGGGCGTGGGCAGCGCGGCGACCGCGGCGTCGCGTACCTCGTCGGGGTTGAGCTCACCGCGGCGGGCGCGCTCCTGCGCGTGGGTGACGACCGCCTTGACCTGCTCCCGGCCGAGGGTCGCGGTGGCCGCGGCCAGCACCGGGTCGGCGAGCAGCGTGTCGGTGCGGGGCACCCGACGTCGCGGGTCCACCGGGCCGTCGCCCATCACGTCATCTCCTGCAAGCGAGGTGGCGGAGACGGACGGGAATCGAACCCGCCTGGCCCGGGTCCCGGACCACTCCGGTTTTGAAGACCGGGAGGGGCACCAGCCGCCTGAACGCCTCCACCGGACATTCGATCACACCGCGGGCGGGACCGCCCGATCAGCTGGAAGATCCATGCCGGTCCGCCGAGCTTCGACCCGTTCGCGTTGCGGCACCACCGTGTACCGAGGGTCGCGGGCGGAGGCGACTCCGCCGTAGAAGATGCCGAACCGGGTCAACACCGACGCGGCCAGCAGCGCGGTTCCGGAGAGCGCCCCGACCACCCGGCTGCGCCGGCCCAGCAGCGCTCCGGTCACCCCACCGACGGTCAGCAGTCGCGCGGCGCGCAGCAACCGACCGGGTCGACCGACCCGGTAGGGCTCGCTGAGCAGGCCGAGACGGGTCTCCACCCGATGCGTGCCGTACAGCTCCAGGGCCGCGCCGGCCACCGCCATCCGGCGGGCCGGCCCCGCCTGGGACGGCGGCGCGGCCAGCAGACCCACGCCGGCGCCGCTGGCCAGCGCGCTGCCCGCGAAGATCATCGGCAACTCGGGGTACGCCTCGTGCCACGACGGCACCGCCGTGTCGGCCAGCAACACCCCGGTGTACGTGGCCAGCGCCGGCGCGGCGCCGGCGGCGAACAGCCCGGCGGCGTGCCCGATCGGCGGCAACACCCGGCCGGCCAGCCCGAGCAGACCGTGCCGGGGCAACACACCGGCGGCCTCGGCGATCGCGGCGACACCCGCCGCCGGCCCGTACGCGGTCAGGATCCAGGTGCCCATCGACATCGGCGAGGTCGGCTTGGCCACCCGGAGCATGTGATGAAACCGCGCCGGCCGGCCCAGGTCCCTGACCAGGAAGACGGCACTGGCGCTGATGGCGGCCAGCGCGGTGACCCGACCTGCGCGCCGCAGCGCGGGCCGGCCGGTGAGCTGCCCGCCCGCGGCCAGCAGCGACGAACCGGCGGCCAGACCACCGGTGAACAGGTACGCGGCGATGTCCCACTTCCAGACCGGCGCCTTCAGGATCGGCCGCCCGTAGTAGGACGTGAACTCGGCCTCCGGCACCCGCAGTTCCTCACCGCCACCGCCACGCCGCCTGCGCCGCCGACCGGAGGCTTCGGCGCCCCGCCGCGCGGTCAGGTCGCCCCGTCGACTGCCGACGGTGTCGCTGGCGGTGGCGGTCGCACGCTCCGCGCCGCTCGTGGCCCGCTGGTCGCTCGACTGTGGTCCGTCGCCGCCCTCGGCGGCGAGCCGCTCCCGGAAGCGCCGGAAGCGACGGAAGCGGTCGCCCACCGGCTCCGGTGAGGTCATGACGAACCTCCGACGAACGCGGCGACGGTGGCCGCCGCCATGGCGAGCGCGGCGAGGCCGGCGCGTTTCCACATGGCCGGTAGGTCGCGGGTGGTCACCACCGGGTCGGGCGGCAGCCCGTACACCTCGGGTTCGTCGAGGAGCAGGAAGAACGCCCCGTCACCGCCGACGCCGTC
>NZ_JBFAOI010000017.1:49819-104154 GCF_040675155.1 Micromonospora sp. NPDC049645 | reverse complement strand
TTACATTCCGAACCCGGAAGCTAAGCCCTCCAGCGCCGATGGTACTGCACTCGTGAGGGTGTGGGAGAGTAGGACACCGCCGGACAATCTTCCAGATAAGGCCACCCCTGACGGGGTGGCCTTATCTGCGTTGCCGCGGCATTTGGGCCTACCGGGTCTGCCTACGGGGTCTCGGGCGGTGATCGACTCGGGTTCGTTGAAGTCGGGGTGTCATGGGTGGGCGACACCCCGTTATCCCGGGACCCCGAGTCGATCAACGAAATCACGTTCCTTGGTACGCGGGCCGCGCGGCTGCGGCCTTGTCGGGCCGATGGTCCGCCCGGGGCGGTGGTCTGGGCGGGGCGGTGGTCCGCCTGGGGGCGGTGATCTGGGCGGGGCGGTGGGCTGGGCGGCCCGGTGGGTGGGTCAGCCTCGGGTCTGCATGCCGTCGCGGAGGTTGCGCAGCAGGCCGCCGGCGTCGCCGACCGACCGACCCGGGAACATGGCCATGACCACGCTGCCGTGGTCGGCCCAGCCGCAGACCGCGAAGTCGCCGCCCTCGCCACTGGTGCTGCCACACTTCAACACGCCGCCCAGGTCACCCGCGGGCGCCTCGCGCAGTCCGTTCACCGCGCCGGTCTCGTCGGACATCAGGCGGAAGAGGCTGTCCAGGTCCCGTTCCGGCTGCCAGAGCAGGGTGGTACCGCCGAAGATGAGGACCGAACGCTTGTCGTCGGCCGGGTCGCGGTAGACCGTGCCGAAGCTGCGGTCCAGTTCGATGTTGGCGGCCAGACCGCTGCGTAGGTAGTCGGCCGTGCTCTTCGCCCGCTCACTGTCGTCCCGGGTCAGACCGGCCACCTGATCGGGTGAGGTCAGTTGGGTGTCCTTCTGCTGCGCCACCCGCCAACCGGCGACACCGAGCACCCCGGCACCGGCCAGGCCGACCACCAGCGCGGCCATCCACGCGATCTTGCGGCGGCGGGACCAGCCGCCGGAGCGCTCGTCGGGGTCGCCGCCGGAGTCCCGGGTGCTCAGCTGGATCGGCTCTTCGGTCAGCTCGACCGGCTCGCGACCGCCGTCGAGCGACCGCTCGGTGAGATGTGCGTCGGACATAGCCGACACCGTACGCGAACGGCAGGTGGCGCACGTCAGGTCTGCGGAAGCCCTCCGTAGACTTGTCCGGTGACCGAGAGACTGGATGCCCGACGCCCCGACGCCCCGACCCTTGCCGGCCAGTACCAGCCCGGCGAGGTAGAGCAGCGACGGTACGAGCAGTGGGTAGCTGGCGGGCACTTCCGGGCCTCCGCCGACAGCGACAAGCCCCCCTTCACCATCGTCATCCCGCCGCCCAACGTCACCGGCTCCCTGCACATGGGCCACGCGTTCGAGCACACCCTGATGGATGCGCTGACCCGGCGTAAGCGGATGCAGGGCTTCGAGGCGCTGTGGCTGCCCGGCATGGACCACGCCGGCATCGCCACCCAGAACCTGGTCGAGCGTCAGCTCGCCACCGAGGGTCTGTCCCGCCACGATCTCGGCCGGGAGAAGTTCGTCGAACGGGTCTGGCAGTGGAAGGCCGAGTCCGGCGGTGCCATCCTCGGCCAGATGCGCCGCCTCGGCGACTCCGTCGACTGGGACCGGGAGCGCTTCACCATGGACGCGGGGCTGAGCCGCGCCGTCCAGACCATCTTCAAGAAGCTCTTCGACGACGGCCTCATCTACCGGGCCAACCGGATCATCAACTGGTGCCCACGCTGCCTCACCGCGCTCTCCGACATCGAGGTCGAGCACACCGACGACGACGGTGAGCTGGTGTCGATCCGCTACAGCGACGAGGTCGTGGTGGCCACCACCCGGGCCGAGACGATGCTCGGCGACACCGCGGTGGCGGTGCACCCGGACGACGAGCGCTACCAGCACCTGATCGGCACCGAGGTCGAGCTGCCGTTGACCGGCCGCCGGATCCCGATCGTCGCCGACGCGCACGTCGACCCGTCCTTCGGCACCGGCATGGTCAAGGTGACGCCGGCCCACGACCCGAACGACTTCGAGATCGGCCAGCGGCACGACCTGCCCGCGCTGACCGTGATGGACGAGCGCGGCGTGATCACCGTGCCCGGCCCGTTCGAGGGGTTGGACCGGTTCGAGGCGCGGCCCGCGATCGTGGCCGCGCTGCGGGAGCAGGGCCGGATCGTCGCCGAGAAGCGCCCGTACGTGCACGCGGTCGGGCACTGCTCGCGGTGCAAGACCACCGTCGAGCCGCGTTTGTCGTTGCAGTGGTTCGTCAACACCGCCCCGCTGGCCCAGGCCGCCGGGGACGCCGTGCGTGACGGTCGGGTCCGCATCGAGCCGGCCGAGTTGGCCAAGCGCTACTTCGCCTGGGTCGACAACATGCACGACTGGTGCATCTCCCGCCAGCTGTGGTGGGGGCACCGCATTCCGGTCTGGTACGGCCCGGCCGGCGAGATCGTGTGCGTCGGCCCCGACGAGACGCCCCCGACCGGCGAGGGTTGGCACCAGGACGAGGACGTCCTGGACACCTGGTTCTCCAGCGGCCTGTGGCCGTTCTCCACCCTCGGCTGGCCCGAGCAGACCCCGGACCTGGCGAAGTTCTACCCGACCAGCGTGCTGGTCACCGGGTACGACATCCTGTTCTTCTGGGTCGCCCGGATGATGATGTTCGGCCTCTACGCGATGGACGGCCGGCCGCCCTTCGACGTGGTCGCGCTGCACGGCATGGTGCGCGACCAGTTCGGCAAGAAGATGTCGAAGTCGTTCGGCAACGTGGTCGACCCGCTGGACTGGATCGACCGGTACGGCGCCGACGCCACCCGGTTCACCCTGGCCCGGGGCGCGAACCCCGGTCAGGACGTGCCGGTCAGCGAGGAGTGGTGCCAGGGCTCGCGCAACTTCTGCAACAAGCTCTGGAACGCCACCCGCTTCGCGTTGATGAACGGGGCGCACACCACGGGTGACCTGCCACCCGCCGAGCGGCTCTCCACCGTCGACCGGTGGATCCTGTCCCGGCTGGCGCACGTCACCGCCGAGGTCGACGAGCAGTTCGAGGCGTACGAGTTCGCCAAGGTGTGTGACCTGCTGTACCACTTCGCCTGGGACGACGTCTGCGACTGGTATGTCGAGCTGAGCAAGCCGGTGCTCGCCGAGGGCGGTGAGCGGGCGGAGGCCAGCCGTCGGGTGCTCGGCCACGTGCTCGATCAGCTGCTGCGGCTGCTGCACCCGGTCATCCCGTTCGTCACCGAGGAGCTGTGGCTCGCGCTGACCGGTGGCGAGACGGTGCAGGCCGCCGCCTGGCCGGTGGCCGACCGGTCGCTTGTCGACGACGCCGCGGAGGCCGAGCTGGTCGGGGTGCAGCGGGTGGTCACCGAGATCCGCCGGTTCCGTTCCGACCAGGGGCTGCGTCCGACGCAGCGGGTGGCCGCCCGCCTGGAAGGACTGGCCGGCGCGGGCATCGCGGCCCACGAGCCGCTGATCCGTTCGCTGGTCCGGTTGGATCCGGCCGGTGCCGACTTCCAGGCCAGCGCCACGCTGGCCATGCCCGGCGCGGTCGGCGTCGCGTTGGACACCCGGGGGTCGATCGACGTGGCCGCCGAGCGGGCCCGGCTGACGAAGGACCGCGCGGCTGCCGAGAAGGAGGTCGCGCAGGCTCGGGCGAAGCTCGACAACCCGGCCTTCATCGGCAAGGCCCCCGAGCCGGTGGTCGCGAAGATCCGCGACCGGCTCACCACCGCCGAGGCCGACCTGGTCCGGATCGACGCTGCTCTGGAGACACTGCCCTCGTGACCGACCGTACCGATTTCGCCGCCGTCGAGGCCGAGCTGAACGCCCGCGGGTTCACCCGCATGGTCTTCGAGCTGGACCGGATCGAGTCGCTGCTCGACCTGCTCGGTAGTCCGCAGCGGGCGTACCCGTCGATCCACCTGACCGGCACCAACGGCAAGACCTCCACCGCGCGGATGATCGACTCGCTGCTGCGGGCGTTCGGCCTGCACACCGGGCGGTACACCAGCCCGCACCTGGAGACCGTCCGGGAGCGGATCAGCCTGGACGGGGAGCCGGTCAGCGAGGAGCGGTTCACGGCGGTGTACCAGGAGATCAAACCGCTGGCCGAGCTGGTCGACGCGCGGTCGGACGAGCCGTTGACGTACTTCGACATGACCACCGCGCTGGCGTTCGCCACGTTCGCCGACGCGCCGGTCGACATCGCGGTGGTCGAGGTCGGCCTGGGCGGTGCCGAGGACGCCACAAACGTCATCCAGGCCGGGGTCTGTGTGATCACCCCGATCGGTTTGGACCACACCGAGTGGCTCGGCGACACGCTCCAGGACATCGCCCTGGCCAAGGCCGGCATCATCCACCCGGGCGCCACCGTGATCGCGGCGGCGCAGGAGGAGGAGGCCGCGCGACCGCTGCTCGAACGTTGCGCCGAGGTCGGGGCCACCATCGCCCGGGAGGGCGCCGAGTTCGGTGTGCTGCGGCGGGCGGTCGCGGTCGGCGGTCAGGTGCTCAGCCTGCAGGGCCTGGGTGGCGTGTACGACGACGTGTTCATTCCGCTGCACGGCGCCCACCAGGCGCAGAACGCGGCGGTGGCGCTCGCCGCCGTGGAGGCGTTCCTGGGTGCCGGGGCGCGACGTCAGCTCGACATCGAGGCGGTCCGGGAGGGCTTCGCCTCGGCCAGTTCCCCGGGCCGGCTGGAGCGGGTCCGCAACGCCCCGACCGTCCTGCTCGACGGTGCGCACAATCCGCACGGCATGAAGGCCACCGTCACCGCGCTCCAGGAGGAGTTCGCGTTCAGCAAGCTGGTCGCGGTGATCGGCGTACTCGCCGACAAGGACGCGGAGAGTCTGTTGGAGCTGTTGGAACCGGTGGTCAGTCACGTGGTGGTGACCCGCAACAGCTCGCCACGGGCGATGCCGACGGAGGAACTCGCCGCGCTGGCCGCCGAGATATTCGGCGAGGAGCGGGTGGATTCGGCCGAGGAGATGCCGGACGCCATCGAGCTGGCGGTGGCGCTGGCGGAGGAGGACGTCCCGGGTGAGCTCAGCGGGGTCGGCGTGCTGGTCACGGGTTCAGTGGTGACGGTCGCCGACGCGCGCAGGCTGTTGAAGCGATGACCAGCCCGGAGCGGGACCCGCACACCACCGAGGACCCGACCGGTCAGCCGGTCGAGCAGCCGGTGGGGGAGGAGCCCACGGCCGGGCAGCCGCCGCGCTCCGGGTTGCGCAACCCGGAGCGGGCGGTACGCGGCCTCGGCGCTGGCACGCTCAGCCTGGAGGCGCTGGTCCTGCTGCTGGCGATCCAGCCGATCCGGGTGGTCGGTGGTGACCTCGGCGGCGCCGCGATCGGTGCGGTGGTGGCGCTGGCGGTGGCCGCCGTCGTCCTCGCCGGCATGATGCGCCGCCCCTGGGCCTGGCACGCCGGCACCGTGCTCCAGGGCCTGCTGTTGCTGGGCGGTCTGCTGCACTGGTCACTGCTCGGGCTGGGCATCATCTTCGCGCTGGTCTGGGCGTACGCGTTGCACGTGCGCCGCGTCATCCTCGGCTGACGCCGGCCCGATCGCCGGCACCAGCCGGCCGGGTCAGGCGTCGGCGCGTTCGCGCCACTGGGTGAGCGCGACGCCGTGGCCGTCCGGGTCGCGGAAGGCCGCCGCCCACACCTCCAGCTTGGTGCCCCGGTTGACCACCCGGGGCGCGTAGGTGAAGCGGACGCCCGACTCGCGCAACCCCTCGTACGCCGCCTCGATGTCGTTCACCTCGAGGTTGACGTGGACCAGTCGGCGGCTGATCGGCGCCGCCCCGGTCACCTCACGCAACACGAGCCGGGTCGTCCCGGAGGCGAGGACGGCGTTGTGGGCGCCCTGGTCGACCTCGGTGAAGCCGAGCACGTCGCGGTAGAAGCCGAGCGACCGGGACAGGTCGGTGACCAGCAGGGTGAGGCCCACCCCGCTGATCGGCCCGGCCGGATCCGCGGCCGAGCCGCCGTCGAAGCCGAAGATCGCCTCGTCCAGCTCCTCGTCGGTCACGGTCTCGCGTGCCGCCCCGGCCGGGGAGGGGTCGTCCAGCGGAAGGTCGAGTGGGTCCAGCGGGTCGGCCGCGCCGGGGCCGGAGCGCTGCGCGGGCGGTGGGTCGAAGCGCTGCGCGCTGGGCGCGTCGACCGGTGGGTCGAAGCGCTGCGCGCTGGGCGTCTCGACCGGGTCCGCGGCGGGCCGGGCGGCCGTCGCTGCCTCCTCCGGCAGGTCGGGCCGGTCCGCCTCGGGCTCGTCGAAACGCTCCTCGGCGGGCGGACGCGGCGCCGGGGTGGCCCGCCGGGGCAGCCCACCGGCCAACGGCTCGACGACGACACCCTCCAACACCACCGGGCCACCCGGGCTCTGGTGCATCACCACGGGCTCACGCTCCTCGGGCAGCACGCCCGGGTCGTCACGCCGGAGGTCGGTGCGCACCGGATCGGGGCGCAGCGGGTCACCGAGCGGGTCCCGGAACGGATCACCGACCGGATCCCGGAAGTCGTCGCGGAAGTCGTCGTCCGGCGCGCGGTCGGCCCACGGCGGCGCGTCCTGCTGGATCAACAGCTCGTCCACCGCGTCCGCCTCGGCGAACTCCGGCGGCAGGTCGGCGACGGCCGCGGCGGTCTCGGCGTGCGTCGGCACCTCGTCCCAGAGGACCTTGACGTGCCGCTGGTCGTCCAACGCGACGCGGATCGGCAGCGTCTGGCCCAGTGACGGCCACTTGGAGACCGGCACCCGCGGCTCGATGATCTTCTTGGATCGCGGTGGCAGACCAGGAGCGTCGATCACCAGTTGCAGCTCGCAGCGGCCGAACGCGTACTGGGTGGGTGGTTCGGAGGCGCTGTGCACGTGCCCGACACCGACGACCCAGGTGCGGCCACCGCCGCGCACGGTCGCCAGCGCGATCGCCAGCACCAGCAGGGCGACCCCGAGAGCCACGATGGCCCAACTGGTCATGCCCAGCCCGAACAGGACGACGAAGGTGGCCACGGTGCCGAGCACCGTGCCGATCAACTTGCGTACCGGCGCGATGGGTCGGTTCCCGCCATTCGCCACAGTGGACCTCCCGGGGGTCAGGGCCAGGCTAGGCCGGATCGGCCACCGGGGGAAAGACCGGCCGCCGCGCCGGCGCCGGGACCGGGTCGCTAGGCTGACCGTACCGATCCCGAGCGTTCAGCGCGTACAGGAGGAACCCAGCGTGTCCAGCAACAGCCCGGATGAGCGCAGCCTCGTTCTGATCAAGCCCGACGCGGTCCGCCGCGGCCTGGTCGGCGAGGTCCTCTCCCGCTTCGAGCGCAAGGGGCTGCGGATCGACGCGATGGTGCACCGGACGATGGACGCCGCGCTCGCCGACGCGCACTACGCCGAGCACGTCGACAAGGCGTTCTACCCGCCGTTGAAGGACTTCATGACCGGCGGCCCGCTGGTCGCCATGGTGCTCTCCGGCGACCAGGTCATCGACGTGGTCCGCGGGCTGGTCGGTGCCACCGACGGGCGCAGGGCCGCTGCCGGCACCATCCGGGGTGACCTGTCGCTGTCCAACCGGGAGAACCTGGTGCACGCCTCCGACTCGACGGACAGCGCCAAGCGCGAGATCGCGCTCTGGTTCCCCGAGCTGGGCTGACACACCCCGGCCGTCGACCGACGACGCCCGAACTCAGCCGATCGCCGGCACCTTCGCCGGATTGCCGACCACGTAGATCCCGGTGATCCGGCCGTCGGCCGCGGCGATGGTCAGCGTGTAGCGACTGCCGTTCGCACGGGTGATAAGCACCGCGGGTTCCCCGTTGAGTTCGATCGGATCCATGCGCACCTGGTGACGCGGGCCGTAGACCCCGGCGTAGAACCGGGCGATCCGGTCCGCGCCGGTGACGGGGTTGAGGGCGGCCCGCACCCGACCGCCGCCGTCGTTCCAGGCGGTGGCGTCGGCGGCGACCAGGTCGGTGAGCGTCGCCAGGTCACCGTCGCGGGCGGCGGCGAGGAACGCGTTCAGCAGCCGCTCCCGCTCCGGCCGGCTCGCGGTGAACCGACGCTGCTCCTGCCGTACCCGCTCGGTCGCCCGGTGGTACAACTGCCGACAGTCGGCGGCGGACCGGTCCAGGATCTCGGCGATCTCCGCGTACGGCAGGTCGAAGGCCGTGTGCAGGACGTACACCGCCCGCTCCGGCGGGGTGAGCCGCTCCAGCACGTGCAGGAGCGCGGTGGACAGCGAGTCGCGTAGCTCCGCGCGGTCCAACGGGCCGAACGGCGAGGGCGCGGTCGGCACCGGCTCGGGCAGCCACGTCCCGACGTACGTCTCGCGGGCGGCCTGCCGGGCACGCAGCCAGTCCAGGGCCAACCGGGTGACCACCCGGGACAGGTACCGGCGCGGCTCGTCGACCCGGGTGCGGTCCACACCCAGCCACCGCAGGTACGCCTCCTGAAGCACGTCCTCCGCGTCGTGCCGGCTGCCGAGCAGGCGGTACGCGAGCCCGAGCAGCATCGGCCGGTGCGCTTCGAGCGCACCGGCCGCCTCTGCTGCCGCCCTGGTGGTCACGCCTGGGCCGGAGGCTCCAGCCGCATCGTCACCCCGATCCGATTCCACACGTTGATTGTGGCAATCGCGATGACGAGGTCGGCCAGTTCCTTCTCCGACCAGACCTTCGCGGCGTCATCCCACACCTCGTCCGGCACCCCGTGCTCACCGAGCCGGGTGACCGCGTCGGTGAGGGCCAGCGCGGCCCGCTCCCGCTCGTCGAAGAAGGGCGCCTCACGCCAGGTGGCGACCGCGAACAGCCGCCGGCTCGACTCGCCGTCGGCGAGCGCGTCCCGGCTGTGCATGTCCACGCAGTACGCACATCCGTTGATCATCGACGCCCGCAGCTTCACCAGTTCCAGCACGGTGTGGTCGACGTTCGTCTGGACGTACTTCTCCAATCCCATGACGGCCTTGTACGCCTGCGGTGCGACCTCGGTCGGGTTCATCCGTTGCACGACTACCTCCTGATCGGTCCGACGTCCACACGACGGTTCGGCGGGGGTCGGCCGTGACAACGGTGGTTGTGATCCCGCTCATGCCTCAGGGGCGGCGGTCGCCCTCGGCGGCCAGGGCCGGTTCCGGATCTCCGGGCGTCCGGTGCTCGGGGTTCGGCAGGCCGGGCACGGTGCGCTGAACGGGTGCGGCCGGCTGGTTGGGGGCCACCACCACCGTGGGCGGCACCCCCTTGCGGCTCTTGGAGAGGTGTCGCCCCGCCCTGATCATCGGCTGCTCGACCCAGCGGTACAGCAGGTCGGCGCAGAGCAGCGCCACCACGGTCGCGGCGACGAACAACCGGGTCCCGCGCGGTTCGTACGACGGCACCAGCCCGACGACCACCGCCACGGCGAGTTCCTGCACCAGGTAGAGCGAGTAGGAGCGCTCACCCACGAACACCAGGGGTCGCCAGGAGAGGAACTTCGTCGGCAGCCCGCGGCCCAGCATGGCGGGGAGCAGCAGCGCCACCGCCATTGAGTAGGCGGCGATCTTCGCCTCCAGGCGGGGGTGCTCGTCCGCCGACCAGTACGGCAACGACAGGTGCACGGCGACGAAGCCGACCGTCACGACGAGAGCCACCACGGGGCGGGTCAGGGGTTGGAACAGCGCGTACCCCCGGGGGTGGTGCAGGACGATCGCCAGGAGGCAGCCCACCAGGATCGACACGTAGTGGATCGGCCAGTAGGGCCACTCGGGCGTGAACGGCACGATCGCCGCCAGCGCGGCGACGGCCAGCAGCGTCGCCGTGAGCCGGCGGCGGAAGGTGGCGGCGGCCAGCACGAAGGCGAAGAGTGGCCAGGCCAGGTAGAACTTCCACTCGATGGCGATCGTCCACGAGTGCAGGAAGGCCAGGGTGGGGGCGAACTCGTTGGCCATGAGCAGGTAGTGCGGCATCGACTCGCGGACCGTCGCCCCCCTGCCGTTGAGGTGCGCGAGCGCGTACGTCGCGGCGAGCACGACGAAGTAGACCGGCAGGATCCGGAAGATGCGCCGGATGTAGAAGGACCGCAGCGAGACCCGTCCCCGCCCCTCCTCCTCGCGCAGCAGCAACGTGGTGATGAGGAAGCCGGACAACACGAAGAACAGTTGCACGCCCGCCCAGCCGGAGGTCCAGGCCCAGCCGGGCCCGCCGAAGTGGAAGGCCACGACGATCACCGCCGCGAACGCGCGGAGCCCGTCGAGAGCGGGAAAACGACGCATTGCGCGGTATTCGGCGTAACTGATCTCGGTCACCCGGCGAATTCTGGTCAGCGCCGGAAGATCCAGTCAAGCGGCGCGCGCGGGAGTGACCGTTCGTACACCCGGTGCGGTCGGCGGACGGGTGCCCTCGCCTGGGGCATTACTCGGGGGCGGAGCGCGGGTCGCGTCGAGTATCGTTGAGCACGTAAGGCGATGACCCGGCCATCACCGGTGAGCCTCCGGAAGAACAGCCGGGCAACCGGCCCAGTAGAACCGGACGGGTGCGGCCCGTCACAGCCGGCAAATGAGCGGGCGGTCGATCCTGACCGCCAAGCGGGGTGGTACCGCGGGCCACCCGGGAACGCCGTCGCAGGCGTACCCGGAAGGTTCGTCCTCGCAGACCCACTGTTGAGTGAGCTGCGAGGAGAGCGACCCCCGATGGCCTATCCGTTGCACGACCCGACCGCCGCCGGTGTGCCGGCGAGCCCGGACCTGCCCGCGGTCGAGCGCCGGGTGCTGGAGCACTGGACGGCCGACAAGACCTTCGAGGCGTCGGTCGAGGCCCGCCCCGCTGGCACCGACGGCAAGAACGAGTACGTCTTCTACGACGGCCCGCCGTTCGCCAACGGCCTGCCGCACTACGGTCACCTCTTCACCGGCTACGTCAAGGACGTGGTGCCGCGCTACCAGACCATGCGCGGCCGGCACGTCGAGCGCCGCTTCGGCTGGGACTGCCACGGCCTGCCCGCCGAGGTGGTGGCCGAGAAGCAGCTCGGCATCACCAGCAAGGCGGAGATCATCGACCTGGGCGTGGCCCGGTTCAACGAGGCCTGCCGCACCTCGGTGCTGGAGTTCACCCAGGACTGGGAGCGGTACATCAACCGGCAGGCCCGCTGGGTCGACTTCACCAACGACTACAAGACCCTCGACCTGGACTACATGGAAAGCGTCATGTGGGCCTTCAAGACCCTGCACGACAAGGGTCTGATCTACGAGGGCTTCCGGGTGCTGGCGTACTGCTGGCGCTGCGAGACGCCGCTGTCGAACACCGAGACCCGGATGGACGACGTCTACCGGGACCGGCACGACCCCACCCTGTCGGTGTGGTTCGAGCTGACCGCCGACGCGTCCGCGCCGGAGCTGGTCCGTGGGCCGGTCAGGCTGGGCGTCTGGACCACCACGCCGTGGACCCTGCCGTCGAACCTGGCGCTCGCCGTCGGCCCGGACATCGAGTACGCGGTGCTGGAGCGCGAGGGTCAGCGGTACGTGGTGGGGGCGGCGCGGTTGGCCGCGTACGCCAAGGAACTGGAGGGGTACGAGCAGGTCGGCACGGTGTACGGCCGGGACCTGGTCGGGCGCCGCTACACGCCGCTGTTCGACTTCCTCGTCGAGCAGGCCGGGGAGAACGCCTACCAGGTGCTCGGCGCGGAGTTCGTCACCACCGAGGACGGCACCGGGATCGTGCACCTGGCCCCGGCGTTCGGTGAGGACGACCAGAACGTCTGCAACGCCGCCGGGATCCCCACCATCGTCACGGTGGACGACCACACCCGGTTCACCGCCCTGGTCCCGCCGTACCAGGGTGAGCAGGTCTTCGACGTCAACAAGCCGGTGATCCGGGAGCTGAAGGACCGGGGGGTGGTGCTCAAGCAGGACACCTACACCCACTCGTACCCGCACTGCTGGCGCTGTGACACCCCGCTGGTCTACAAGGCCGTGTCGTCGTGGTTCGTCGCGGTGACCCAGTTCCGGGACCGGATGGTCGAGCTCAACCAGGAGATCAACTGGACGCCCGGCCACATCAAGGACGGTTCGTTCGGCAAGTGGCTGGCCAACGCCCGGGACTGGTCGATCAGCCGGAACCGGTTCTGGGGCTCGCCGATCCCGGTGTGGAAGTCCGACGACCCGAACTACCCCCGGATGGACGTCTACGGGTCGCTGGCCGAGATCGAGCGGGACTTCGGGGAGCTTGCGACCCGGAACGGCGTGCTCAGCGGTGGACGGCTGACGGATCTACACCGGCCGGTGGTGGACGAGCTGGTCCGCCCCAACCCGGACGACCCGACCGGTCAGTCGATGATGCGCCGGGTGCCGGAGGTGCTGGACTGCTGGTTCGAGTCCGGGTCGATGCCGTTCGCCCAGGTGCACTACCCGTTCGAGAACGCGGACTGGTTCGAGCACCACTACCCGGGTGACTTCATCGTCGAGTACATCGGGCAGACCCGCGGCTGGTTCTACACGATGCACGTGCTGGCCACCGCGCTGTTCGACCGGCCGGCGTTCCGCAACTGCCTGAGCCACGGCATCCTGCTCGGCTCGGACGGCCGCAAGATGTCCAAGAGCCTGCGCAACTACCCGGACGTCTACCACGTCTTCGACGCGTACGGCTCGGACGCGATGCGGTGGATGCTGATGTCCTCGCCGGTGCTGCGCGGCGGCGACATGGCGGTCACCGAGGCCGGCATCCGCGACGCCGTTCGGCAGGTGCTGCTGCCGCTGTGGAACGTGTGGTATTTCTTCACGCTCTACGCCAACGCCGACGGGTACCAGGCCCGGCGGCGTACCGACTCCACGCACCTGCTCGACCGGTACGTGCTGGCGAAGACGAACGAGCTGGTGACGACGGTCGGCACGCAGATGGACGCGTACGACATCTCGGGTGCCTGCGCGACCGTCCGGTCCTACCTGGACGCGTTGACCAACTGGTACGTGCGTCGGTCCCGGGACCGGTTCTGGTCGGGTGACACCGACGCCTTCGACACCCTGTCGACGGTGCTGGAGACGCTGTGCCGGGTGGTGGCGCCGCTCGCGCCGCTGACCGCGGAGGAGATCTGGCGTGGTCTGACCGGGGAGCGTTCGGTGCACCTGACCGACTGGCCGGAGGCGAGCGAGTTCCCGGCCGACCACGACCTGGTCGCCGCGATGGACAACGTACGGGCGGTCGCCTCGGCGGCGTTGTCGCTGCGCAAGGCCAAGGGGCTCCGGGTCCGGCTGCCGTTGTCCCGGCTGACCGTGGCCTCGCCGGCGGCGGAGCAGCTGCGACCGTTCGCCGACCTGGTCGCCGACGAGGTCAACGTGAAGGCGGTGGAGTTCAGCGCCGAACTGTCCGCGTACTGCGAGCAGGTGTTGACCGTGGTGCCCCGGGCGCTCGGTCCACGCGTCGGCAAGCAGGTGCAACAGGTGATCAAGGCGGTGAAGGCCGGCGAGTGGGAGCTGGTCGACGGCGCCCCGGTGGCCGCCGGCGTCACCCTCGCGGAGGGGGAGTACGAGCTGCGCCTGGTCGCCGCCGACGCCGAGCACTCCGCGCCGCTGCCCGGTGGCGAGGGCGTGGTGGTGCTCGACACCGACGTCACCCCGGAGTTGGCCGCCGAGGGGCTGGCCCGCGACGTGGTGCGGGTGGTGCAGCAGGCCCGCCGGGACGCCGACCTGGACGTCTCGGACCGGATCGTGGTGTCGGTGTCGGCGTCCGACGAGGTTCGCGCGGCGGTGGCCGGGTACGTCGACTTCGTCTCCGCCGAGGTGCTGGCCGACTCGGTGGACTTCGCCGAGGGGCTCGACGGCTTCGCCGGTGAGGTCGGCGAGGGTGAGCGGGTCACGGTGGTCGTCCGCCGGGTATAACGAACCATCGCCAGGGTGCGGGCGCCTCACCACCTCCGTCTGGGAGGTGTGGAGGCGTCCGCTACCGTGACACCGCCTGTTCGCACCTGATCTGCCGGAGGACCAGTGCCCCTGCTCTACACCATCGGCAAGCTCACCGTGGCGCCCACGCTGCGGTTGGCGTTCCGCCCGACCGTGGAGGGGCTGGAACACGTGCCGGAGATCGGCGGTGCGATCTTCGCCGGCAACCACCTCTCGGTGGCCGACGAGCTGTTCCTCGGCACGGTCGTGCCCCGGCACCTGGCGTTCTGGGCCAAGTCGGAGTACTTCAAGGGCACCGGTGTGAAGGGTGCCATCTCCAAGTTCGTCCTCACCGGCCTGGGCGCGATCCCGGTCGAACGGGCCGGCGGCCGGGCGGCGCTGTCCGCGTTCGACGCGGCGATCCCGGCGCTCAAGGGCGGTGACCTGGTGGTGGTCTACCCGGAGGGCACCCGTTCGCCGGACGGCAAGCTCTACCGGGGGCGGACCGGCGCGGCCCGGCTGGCGATCTCGGCCGGGGTGCCGATCATTCCGGTCGGCATGATCGGCACGGACAAGGCGCAGCCGATCGGCGCCCGGGTGCCACGGCCGGGCACCGCCAAGATCACGGTTCGGTTCGGCAAGCCGTTGGACTTCACCGGTCGGCCGGACGACCGCGCTTCGCTGCGGCAGATGACCGACGAGGTGATGAGTGAGATCCAGAAGCTCACCGGCCAGGAGTACGTGCCCCGCTACGCCCCGCCGCGCGCCCACCCGGACCCGACCCGCGACGCCTGATCTCGGCCCCGGCCTCGGGGCATGAGGTGCCGAAGGCGGTATACCTGTGAGTCATATTTATGACCCTGAGGTATACCGCCTTCCGCGTATGCCGTCCGGCGCGGTGTGACGCTGCGTCGCCGACGTCACCACGCGGGTCGATCGTCAGCGGCGTGACTCAGCCCCGCTCGGGCTGGACGATCTGGGCACGCAGGGTGGCCAGCAGGTTGGCGCTGTCGGCGACGGAGAGCCGGGTGAAGACGCCGGTGGCGATGCTGCCGTGGTCGACCGACGTGCAGACCACCACGTCGCTGCCGTCGGCGCTACCGACCGCGCATCGTTCGTGTCGTCCCCGGACACCGGTGTCCACGCTCTCCGGGGCACCCAGCCCGTACCGCTTGGTGAGCCGGCTGAGCTCGGCGTCCGCGTCCGACTCCGGACTCCACCGGAAGCCGGTGCCGCCGAAGACCGTGACCCGCTTACCGCCGGACGTCGAGTAGACACCGGCGAACGTGTCCTCGGCCAGCAGGTGCTCCTTGCGTACCTCGTTCTCCAGCTGCCGCGCGGTCTCGGCGCTGCGGTCGTCCTGCCGCAGGCTGAGGTCCTCCACCTGGACGGGCAGTGCCGCGCGAGCCGGGTACTGGGCCGAGATGGGGAACCCGTAGTAGGCGGGGCAGCCACAGCAGCAGGCCAGCGTGAGCAGCAGCAGCCACGGCCAGCGGCGGCGTCGGCGGACCGGCACCGGCACGTACCCCTTGGGGGCCTGCCAGCCCGGCGGCGGCGTCGGCGCCGCGGGCCGCCGGGCCCGGCGCTGCTTCGGCACCTTCACCGGCGCGGGCGGCGACATCGGCCGGGCCGGCGCGCGGGGGCCGGTGACCTGCGGTGGGATCGGCGCGGCCGGCTGCGGCACCGGGTGCGGCCCGACCGGAGCAGCGGGCGGCCCGGACCACTGCCGGGTGTGCGGCGGCGTCGGGTACTGCATCGTCGGCGGCAGCGGGGGTAGCTCGGCGGAGGGCAGGTCCCAGCCGCCGGTGTCCACGCCGGCCCACGGGTCCACCGGCGTCTGGTGCTCCGGCGGTCCGGCCGCGACGGCCGGGGGAGGGGTCGGCTCGGCCGACTCACCCCAGACGGGCCGGCGTGGCAGCGGCGGCGGCACCGCCGCCGAGCCGCTCCACCTGGGCGCCGGCACCTCCGCGGTGGCGGCCGGTTCCGGTTGGTCCGTGGGTTCCGGCTGGTCCGAGGGTTCCGGCTGGTCCGGGGGTACGGGTGGGGAGGTCGGCTCGTCGGCGACCGCCGGGTCCCGCTCCGGCTCCGGGCCCGGGGTGCTCCCGTCGGCCGGCCGTGCTCCCGGCTGGGGCTCCGGCATCGCGGCAATCTCCTCTCGCGCCGGTCCGAGGTTAATACCGCGCCGCCACCACCGCCGATCGGGCGTGCGCGCGATGGCCGCCGGGCGAGCGCGTACCCTTGGGCATCATGAGTGCCCCGTCCACGACGCCGCGCGCGGCCGCGACCAACTCCATCTGGTCCCAGCTCGAGCCGCTGCTGCCCCAGGTCTCCAAGCCCATCCAGTACGTCGGGGGCGAACTGGGCGCTGTCACCAAGGACTGGGACGCGGCGACCGTGCGTTGGGCGCTGATGTATCCCGACGCGTACGAGGTCGGCCTGCCCAACCAGGGCGTGCAGATCCTCTACGAGGTGCTCAACGAGCTGCCCGACACCCTCGCCGAGCGGACGTACGCGGTCTGGCCGGACCTGGAGACGCTGATGCGCACGCACGGCGTGCCGCAGTTCACCGTCGACGCGCACCGTTCGGTACGCGGCTTCGACGTGTTCGGCATCTCGTTCTCCACCGAGCTGGGCTACACCAACATGCTCACCGCGATCGACCTGGCCGGCATCCCGATGCTGGCCGCCGACCGCACCGACGCCGACCCGGTGATCGTGGCCGGCGGGCACGCGGCGTTCAACCCGGAGCCGATCGCCGACTTCATCGACGCCGCAGTCCTCGGTGACGGCGAGGAGGCGGTCCTGGAGATCACCGCGATCGTCCGGGAGTGGAAGGCCGAGGGCTCGCCGGGCGGCCGTGACGAGCTGCTGCTGCGGCTGGCCCGCACCGAGAGCGTGTACGTGCCGCGCTTCTACGACGTCGACTACCTGCCCGACGGCCGGATCCAGCGGGTCGTGCCGAACCGCGCGGACGTGCCGTTCCGGGTGCACAAGCGCACGACGATGGACCTGGACGCCTGGCCGTACCCGAAGAAGCCCCTCGTGCCGCTGGCCGAGACGGTGCACGAGCGGTACGCGGTGGAGATCTTCCGGGGCTGCACCCGGGGCTGCCGGTTCTGCCAGGCCGGCATGATCACCCGACCGGTGCGGGAGCGGTCGATCACCACGGTCGGGCAGATGGTCCGCGAGGGGCTGGAGTTCTCCGGCTTCTCCGAGGTGGGCCTGCTGTCGCTCTCCTCGGCGGACCACTCCGAGATCGGCGACATGTGCTCGGGCCTCGCCCAGCAGTACGAGGGCACGAACGTCTCGCTGTCGCTGCCGTCGACCCGGGTGGACGCCTTCAACATCGACCTCGCGCAGGAGCTGTCCCGCAACGGGCGGCGTACCGGCCTGACCTTCGCCCCGGAGGGCGGGTCCGAGCGCATCCGCAAGGTCATCAACAAGATGGTGTCGAAGGAAGACCTGATCCGTACGGTCGTCACCGCGTACACCAACGGCTGGCGGCAGGTGAAGCTCTACTTCATGTGTGGCCTGCCCACCGAGACCGACGAGGACGTCCTCGAGATCGCCGAGATGGCCCACGAGGTGATCCGGGCCGGTCGGGCCGCCACCGGCTCCAAGGACATCCGCTGCACGGTCTCCATCGGCGGGTTCGTGCCGAAGCCGCACACCCCGTTCCAGTGGGCCGCGATGGACCGCCCGGAGGTCATCGACCACCGGCTCAGGATCCTCAAGCAGGCCATCAACGCGGACCGCTCGCTGGGCCGGGCCATCGGCTACCGCTACCACGACGGCGAGCCGTCGCTCATCGAAGGGCTGCTCTCCAGGGGTGACCGCCGGGTCGGGTCGGTGATCCGCAAGGTCTGGGAGAACGGCGGCCGGTTCGACGGGTGGAGCGAGCACTTCTCGTACCAGCGCTGGGTGGACGCCGCGGCCGAGACGCTGCCCGCGTTCGGGGTGGACCTCGACTGGTTCACCACCCGTCAGCGCGACGAGCTGGAGGTCCTGCCCTGGGACCACCTCGACTCGGGCCTCGACAAGGACTGGCTCTGGCAGGACTGGCAGGACTCGGTCAGCGGGTTCGAGCAGGACGACTGCCGGTGGACGCCCTGCTTCGACTGCGGCGTCTGCCCGTCGATGGACACCGAGATCCAGATCGGGCCCACCGGCAAGAAGCTGCTGCCGCTCACCCCGCTGGGTGGCAACGGCATGAAGGTCCCGTCGGGCCACTCGCACGCCTGACCGGGCTGCCGCCGAGCAGCGCCGGTGGGTGGCGCCCCGCCACCCTCCACATCCGACATGTCGCCCAACGGGTCCGCGTCTCGCGGGCCCGTTGGCGCCGTTCGGGCCCGCGCCTTTCGGTCGCGGTCACACCGCCCCGTTAACATCGACTGTGGTCTGTGCGCGCTGATGGCGCTCGGGGCTGCCGGTGGGGCTGCCCCGACTAGGCAGGACTCGATACGCTGCGTCTGACATGGACCGACCCGGCGGGTCGGGAACGGGGGAGGAAGCACATGGGCAGCATCCCGCCGCCGAGCATCGGCGATCTGCACGTCAGCGTCGAGGACCTGGACGCCGCCGCCACGTACGTCGAGCGGCTCCGGCAGTACATCGACGACACACTCAAGTACGAGATGGAGCGCATCAAGGAGCGGATGAAGGGCGACAGCAACAACGCCCAGACCGTCCCGAACGGCACTCCCTTCGGCGCGTTCGAGGACGCCCGCATGCAGTGGCGGGCCCTGGAGACGTCCACGGCGAACATGGAAGCGCACCTCACGACGCTCGCCCAGAAGCTCGCCGCCCTCAAGGAGGGCACCGAGGAGATCGCCAAGGCGTTCCGCGACACCGAGGCGCGCAACGGCGCCAACGGCAAGGAGATCGAGCGACTACTGGAGTCGGCGGCGCCGCCGCCCACTGCCAGCGGCGCGCCCACCTACCCGTACACGGCCTGAGGGGGACGTCATGGCTGGAGGAACCTGGGAGCGGTGCGTCCGCGAGGTGACGCTCTCCGCCGACCCGGAGACGGTCGGATCCGTCGGAGCGGGCTGGAGCAACCTCTCCAGCGGCCTGCAACAGCTGCGGGACGCGCTCGTCGGTCGATCGTTCGTCGGCCCGATCGCGACCGGCCAGGAACGCCCGCACGTCGGCGGCCTGCCCGGGATGCTCGCCGGTTGGAAGGGCAGCGGGGGCGACGCCTACCGTGAGCACCTGGGCAAGATCGGCACGCAGATCGAGGAGTTGATCACCGACGCGACGAACGTCAGTGGCGCGTTGACGCGGATCGAGGGCGACATCCGCAAGTCGGTCTCCACCATCCCGATCCCGCTGATGGACGACTTCGGGTTCAACGAGTGGAGCCTGCCCAACGGCACCGAGCTCGACGACGCCCGCGACGGCGAGAGCTCCTCGGGCTTCCTCGCCGCCCTGCGTCAGGACTACCAGAACAACCCCGCCTCGTACGCCGACGGCGCGTTCCGCGACAAGGCCGACGACCTGGAAGCGACCATGAAGGTCGACGGTCAGGCCGGCGACCAGAAGCGGGGCGGATGGTGGGACACCAAGTCCCACCTGGACAACTGGTACCGGGACAATCAGCAGGCCGCGAACACGGCGATGGCGCCGTTGCCCCAGGCGGTCTACACCGAGCGTCCCAAGCTCACGGTGAACAGCCCGGATTCCGACCCCAACAGGGGCGACCTCGAGCGTGACCCCCGGATCCCGCCGACGGGGCGGCCCGACGTCGGTGGTGGCGACTTCGGCGGGAAGCCCGACATCGGCGGTGGCGGCCCCACGATCGGCAGTAGGCCACCGGGCATCGGCGACACGGGTGGCCCGACCTCCACCGTCGATCCGTTCTCCCCGAACAAGCCCGGTGGGATCGGCGATGACTCGCCCTCCGGCGGCACCGGTCAGTTGACGCCTCCGGGCACCGGCTCCGGTTACCCGGGTTACCCCGACGGCGACGACGGCTACAGCAGCGGTCTGGCCGGCGCGAGCCCGAGTGGCGTCGGCGGCCTGGGCGGTGGCCTCGGTGGCGGCGGGGTCGGCAGTGCCGGGCTCGGCGGCGCCGGCGGTGGTTTCGGTGGTGGGGCCGGCGTCGGCTCGGCCGGTGGGATCGGCGCCGGCGGTGGCCTGGGTGCGGGCGGCGGGATCGGCGTGGGCGGCATCCCCGGCATGGTGGGTGGCGGCAACGGAAAGGTGCCGCCGCTGACGAGCGCGGCGAACGCGCTGCGTACCGCCGCCGGTGCGGGCGGCGCCGGGATGGCGGGCGGCGCGCGTGGCGCGGCGGGCGTCGGCGGCGCCGGGGTCATGGGCGGCGGCATGATGGGCGGCGCGGGCGGTGCCGGACACGGCGGTGGCGGCTCCGGCTCGGAGCACTCGTCGTGGTTGACTGAGGATGACGATCCGTGGGGTCCTGGTGACGGTGCGTCCCCGGGTGTCCTTCGATGAGGATGGACGGATGAGGGTGAACGGTGGAGCGCTCCGGCGGGTGACCGCCTGCCTGCTGGCGGGGCTCCTGGTGGTGGGGGCCGCCCAGCCGGCGGCCGCCGCGCCCCGGCGGGACGAGCAGTGGTATCTCGACGAGCTCCGGATCGAGCAGGTGCACGACATCTCGACCGGGCGGGGCGTGGTCGTGGCCGTGCTCGACACCGGGGTCGAGGCCAGCCATCCGGACCTGCGGGGCCAGGTGCTGGCCGGTGGCCGCAGTTATGGCGCCTCCGGGGACGGCCGAACCGACGAGGACGGCCACGGCACGCACATGGCCGGCATCATCGCGGCGAAAGCCAGCCAGGACGGCGTGGACGGCATCGCGCCCGGGGCGAAGATCATGCCGATCAAGTTGCGCGCGGGCAGCGGCCCCAACACTGACGGGGCGATTGCCCGCGGCATCCGGATGGCTGTCGACGGCGGCGCCAAGGTGATCAACATTTCCCAGGGTGTTCCGGGTTCCGCCAGCCCCGCCGACGCGAGCGCGATCAGGTACGCGCTGGACCGCAACGTCGTCGTGGTCGCCTCCGCCGGCAACACGGCCGATGGCGACGCCGCCGTCATCAACCCGGCCAACACTCCCGGCGTGATCGCGGTGACCGGGACGACCAGGGGTGGCGCGTTCTGGTCCGGCTCGGTCCAGGGGCCGGAGGCGGTGGTCGCCGCTCCGGGCGACCGGATCTACAACGTCGCGAACGAGGGGGGCTACGGCTGGGGCGACGGGACCTCCGATGCCGCGGCGATCGTCTCCGGTCTGGCCGCGCTGATCCGGGCGAAGTATCCGAACCTCGACGCCGCCAACGTCATCAACCGGATCATCCGGACCGCGCGGGACGCCGGCCCGTCCGGCCGAGACCCGCAGTACGGCTTCGGCGTGATCGACCTGATGAAGGCGCTGACCGCCAACGTGCCGCCGGTCACCGCCAATCCGCTGCTCGAACCGGCGGCGGCGACCGACCCGGGTCCGGTCCGCACCGGGGGAGCGGACGAGGAGTTCGACGTCACCCAGCACGGCGATCGCGGTGGTCCCACCGACCAGCAGGTGATGGTGGTGGGCATCGGCATCGCCGTGGTGCTGGTGCTGCTGCTGGGGCTGGTGGTGTTCCTCATCTGGAACCGCCGTCGGTACCGGCGGGAGGCGGCCCGGGCCGCCCAGATCCCGGACGAGGTGCTCGACCGGGCGGCCCCCGGCGGGTATCCGTCGCCGGACGCGGACTACGCCCCGCCAGCCGGCTATCCGCCCCCACCCGGTTACGGCCAGCCCTCCGGGTACGCCCCGCCTCCCGGTCACGGCCAGCCCTCCGGGTACGCCCCGCCGCCTGGTTACGGCCCACCGGGCGGGCCGCCTCCCGGTTACGCACCGCCGGGCGGGTCGCCGCCCGTCCCGCCGAGGGAGCGGTAACCGGTCTCGATCGTGGTGGCCGGCTGGTGACCTTCGCGGCACCGGCCGGCCACCGGTCTTTCTGGCGGGCGGTCCCGATCCGCACGACCGGTTTCTACCCGTCTGCCGGGGCCAATCGACCGCCCCGGCTGCGTACCGTCACGAGCCCTGCGCCAGGATGGGCGGACACGCAGGTACACCCGAGGAGCCCACGATCGCCAAGAAGCCTCAACCCGAGGGCGGCCAGGCACCGGTCGTCCAGCGCGTCCGCATCCGGTACGCCAAGCGCGGGCCGCTGCGATTCACCTCGCACCGGGACTTCGCCCGGGCGTTCGAGCGCGCGCTACGTCGGGCCGCCGTGCCGATCGCCTTCTCCCAGGGTTTCCACCCGCACCCGAAGATCTCCTACGCCAGCGCCGCGCCAACCGGGGTGGCGAGCGAGGCGGAGTACCTGGAGATCGCCCTCCAGGCGGCGGTCGACCCGGAGCAGTTGCGGGTCGCGTTGGACGCCGCGCTCTCGCCGGGGCTGGACGTCCTGGACGCGGTGGTCGCCGAGGGCGGCAGCCTGCCGGACCGGATCGAGGCGTCGCACTGGCACATCGAGCTGCCCGAGGTCGACACGGCGGTGTTGCGGGCCGCGGTGGACGCTTTCGTCGCGGCCGAGGAGGTGCTGGTGGAGCGGATGACCAAGCAGGGCCGACGCACCTTCGACGCCCGCGCCGCCGTGATATCGATCGATGTCCAGGTACCGACGCCGACGCCTTCCGGGGCGCCGGCCGTACCGTGTGCGATACTCGAACTGGTCGTGCGGCAGGTCACCCCGTCCGTACGGCCCGATGACGTCCTTTCCGGCCTCCGCGTGGTGGCCGACCTGGAGCCGCCGGTTTCGCCGAGGGTGACCCGGCTGGCTCAGGGCACGTTGACCGCGCAGGGTGCGATCGTGGATCCGTTGGATGCGGATCGCGACGGGGCAGCCATCGTTGGGCACTGACCGACGGTCCGTGCTCTGGCAGGCAGACTTCGGCGGTCGCGCACCACGCGCGCCCGGCGGAAACACTTTTGCGGCGACCCTGCGTGGCAGCGCTCACCCGCGCCCGGGGTAGCCAGAACTGGAGAACGTCCATGCTCGAGAACGAGCCCGAGGGCGGCGAACGGACCGGTTCACAGCCGGCCAGTGACACCGCCGACCAGAGCAGCACGGCCGACGGCGCCGCCGTCGCGCCCCCCAGCACCGCGGTCGGTTCGGCCTCGGTGGAACCGACCGGGGCGGAGAGCGAGCCGGCCGGAGAGGCCGCCGAGCCGGCCGCGCCGGCGCGGCGCACCCGGGCGACCCGTCGTCGGGCCGCGCCGCTCAACCAGCCGGAGCAGACCGACGCGCCGGTCGAGGCGCCCACCGGTGCCGCCGGCAGCGCCGAGTCGCCGCAGGCGGAGGTCTTCGCACCGGTCTCCGGCGATCTGGACGTCGCCCCGAAGACCCCCCGGCGCCGCCGTAAGGCCACCGCCGTCGAGACGCCCGCCGAGGAGCCGCTCGTCGCCGCCGCCGCGGAGGCGGCCTCGGCCGAGGTGGTTCCGCCGGTCAAGGTGACCCGTACCCGGCGTAAGAAGGCCGTCCCGGCTGCCGTCGAGGAGCCGCCCGCCACCGAGCAACCGGCCGCCGCCGACGAGGTGCCCGCCGTCGAGGCACCGGTCGACAGCGAGGAGCCGGCGGAGTCCGACCTGCGCGAGGCCGAGGCCGAGTTGAACGACTCGGCGGCCCCCCCGAGCGCGCCCGCCGCCGAACTGGCCTGGAACAGCGGCGCGCGGGAGCGTTCCGGTGAGGTGTCGCCGGGTGCCGCTGTTCCCGGTGTGACCGATGAGCCGAACGAGCCGGCCGAGGTCGAGCCGGAGCAGCCGCGTACCCGTCGCCGGCGGGCCGCGCTCTCCGCGCCGACGGTGCTGTTCATGGCGCCTCAGCCGGACGCGGTGCCGGTGAGCCGACCGGTGGAGCCCGCGCCGGTGGCCGAGGAGCCGGTCGTCGAGGAGGCCGCCGAGCCGACTCGCCGCCGTCGGCGTGGTCGCCGCGAGGCGGAGCCGGTGGAGCCGATCGAGGCGATCGAGGCCGAGGAAGAACCGATCGAGGAGGCCGACGAGGCCACCGAGGCGGATGAGGACGACGAGGACAGCGCCGCCGCGCGCCGTCGCCGCCGGCGTGGTCGCCGGGGCCGGGGCCGGGGCAAGGGCGGAGCCGACGACGCCGAGGACGAGGAGTCCGAGGAGGCGGCGCAGGCCGATGAGGAAGAGACCGCCGAGGCGGAGGGTGACGAGGACGAGGAGTCCGAGGGTGGGGACGGCCTGACCCGTCGTCGCCGTCGTCGCCGTCGCCGCGGTGCCGGTGACACCGAGGGTGCGTCGGACGACGGCGTGCCGACCGTGGTGAAGATCCGCGAGCCGCGTCGGACCGTCGACGAGGTGCAGGGCGTGTCCGGTTCGACCCGGCTGGAGGCCAAGCGCCAGCGCCGTCGGGACGGTCGGGAGCAGCGGCGTACCCGACCGCCGATCCTCAGCGAGTCGGAGTTCCTGGCGCGCCGGGAGTCCGTCGACCGGGTGATGGCGGTGCGCCAGCGCGGTGACCGCACCCAGATCGCCGTCCTGGAGGACGGCGTGCTGGTGGAGCACTACGTCACCCGCAACTCCTCCGGCACGATGGCCGGCAACGTGTACCTGGGCAAGGTGCAGAACGTGCTGCCGAGCATGGAGGCGGCGTTCGTCGACGTCGGCCGGGGCCGCAACGCGGTGCTGTACGCCGGTGAGGTCAACTGGGACACCTCCGGGCTGGAGGGGCGGGCGCGCTCGATCGAGCAGGCGCTCCGCTCTGGCGACTCGGTGCTGGTCCAGGTCACCAAGGACCCGATCGGGCACAAGGGCGCCCGGCTGACCAGCCACATCGCGCTCTCCGGACGGCACCTGGTCTACGTGCCCAACGGCAACGCCTCCGGGATCAGCCGCAAGTTGCCGGACAACGAGCGCAAGCGGCTGCGGGACGTACTCAAGAAGCTGGTCCCGGACGGCGCGGGCGTGATCGTCCGGACGGCCGCCGAGGGTGCCACGGAGGACGAGCTGGCCCGCGACGTCAAGCGGCTCCAGGCCCAGTGGGAGGACATCCAGGCCAAGGCCGCCGAGGGTGGCGCTCCGGTGCTGCTCTACGGGGAGCCCGACCTGGTCATCCGGGTGGTCCGGGACCTGTTCAACGAGGATTTCCGCGAGTTGGTGATCGAGGGCGAGCAGTCGTACGACATGGTCGAGTCGTACCTGTCGCACGTCTCGCCGGATCTGGTCGACCGGGTGCGCCGGCACGTCGGCACCAGCGACGTCTTCGCCGAGTACCGGATCGACGAGCAGATCATCAAGGGCCTGGACCGCAAGGTCTTCCTGCCCTCCGGCGGTTCGCTCGTGATCGACCGCACCGAGGCGATGACGGTGGTGGACGTCAACACCGGCAAGTACACCGGCTCCGGGGGCAACCTGGAGGAGACCGTCACCCGCAACAACCTGGAGGCGGCGGAGGAGATCGTCCGCCAGCTGCGGTTGCGTGACATCGGCGGCATCGTGGTGATCGACTTCATCGACATGGTGTTGGAGTCGAACCGTGAGCTGGTGCTGCGTCGACTCACCGAGTGCCTGGGCCGGGACCGCACCAAGCACCAGGTCACCGAGATCACCTCGCTCGGTTTGGTGCAGATGACCCGTAAGCGGATCGGCGCGGGCCTGCTGGAGGCGTTCAGCGAGACCTGCGAGTGCTGCAAGGGTCGGGGCGTCATCATCCACACCGAGCCGGTGCCGGAGAAGCCGCGGCCCGCGGGTGCGGGGGAGAAGGTCAAGGCCGTCGCCTCGTCGGTGGCCGCCGCTCCGGCCGCCGAGCAGGGCAGCACGTCGTCCCGTCGCCGGGCGCGGAAGAACGCCCCGGCCGAGCGGACCGTGGTCGAGGTGGTCGACACCGACTCCGCCGCCGAGCCGGACGCCGACTACCAGGACACCATGGGCTATGACCTGTCCCGCTACGAGTCGGACACCGCCGCCGCACCGGCGATCTCCGACGCTCAGCAGGGTGAGTCGGCCCGGCTGGCCGCGGCGGACGACCCGGACGCGCTCGCCGACGGTGAGGGCGACGAGGAGAGCGCCGAGGGTGGCGGCGGTCGTCGCCGATCCCGCCGTGGTGGCGCCCGTCGGCGGACCCGCCCCTGAACGCCTGACCGGCCAAGTGTTTGACGAGGTCCCTTCCCCGGCAATGTGACGGGGAAGGGACCTCGCCGTTGCGGTCACCCGGTCCAGGATCGGCCGTCCCGGGTCAGGAGATGAAGATGCGCCGTCTGCTCGCCGTCACCGCTCTGGTCATCGTGCTCTTCGGCGCGGTGGCCTGCGCCGCCGACGGGTCCACCTCCGCCGGACGGTCCGCCTCCACCGGGGCCTCCGGTTCCGCGGCCGGTGGCACCTCTCCCGAACCGACCGGCCTGTCGGCCAGCGGTGGTGTGGCGGGTGGCAACGCCACCCAGGTCTGCGCCGCCGCGCAGGAGGCCAGCACCACCGCCGTGCGGACGTACGTGGCCGAGTTGGGCCAGCTGGTCGCAGCGGTGGGCGCCGGGGACAGCCGCACGGCCGAGGTGGCCCGGGGGCGGGCCGAGGCGGCGCTGGCCGGCTGGCGGACCGCGTTGCGGGAGCAGTCGGGACGGGCCACCGATCCGCAGCTCAAGACTCTGCTCACCGACCTCGGCACCGAGGTCTCCGCGCTCGGTGTCGACGTCGAGTCGATCGACGAGACCGAACTCGACCGGCTCCAGCAGCGCCTCGACCAACTCTGCGCGCGCTGACCAGGGCGGGCCGGTTTGGGGTCCGGGCCGGCGATGGCGTACTCTTGCCTGCGGCGCACTTTTGGTGTGCCGAGTTCCCGTGTGCCCGCGCCGCCGTGCACTGCTACCCGGCGAGCCGCCGCGGGGACGACCGCCAGCAGCCTCAACGACAGGGAGTCCGCCTCCGATGTACGCGATCGTCAAGACCGGCGGCAAGCAGTACAAGGTCGCCGAGGGCGACGTGATCGAGGTCGAGAAGCTCACCGGCGCCCCCGGTGACGCGGTGAAGCTCACCGCGGTGCTCCTCGTCGACGGTGACGACCTGGTGACCGACGCGGCGAAGCTTGCCGAGGTCGCGGTGTCCGGCGAAATTGCCGCGCACACCAAGGGCCCGAAGATCCGGATCCACAAGTTCAAGAACAAGACCGGCTACCACAAGCGCCAGGGTCACCGCCAGCCGTTGACCCAGGTCAAGGTGACCGGCATCTCCAGCGGGAAGTAGGTCGTCCTCCAATGGCTCACAAAAAGGGTGCGTCCAGCTCGCGTAACGGTCGTGACTCCGCGGCCCAGCGACTCGGCGTGAAGCGCTTCGGTGGTCAGGTCGTCAGCGCCGGTGAGATCCTCATCCGGCAGCGTGGCACCAAGTTCCACCCCGGTGACCTGGTCGGCCGTGGCGGCGACGACACGCTGTTCGCGCTGTCCGCCGGTGCGGTCCTGTTCGGCACGAAGCGCGGTCGCAAGACCGTCAGCATCGTTCCGCAGCAGTAGTTCTCTTCGCTAAGCGGGCCGCGGACCTCCGGGTCCCGGCCCGCTTAGCCTTTTTCACGTAGTGCGGGGTTGGACCTCGCTGGAAGGATTGACGCCGTGGCAACGTTCGTTGACCGGGTCGTTCTGCATTTGCAGGCCGGCGATGGCGGGCACGGTTGTGTCTCGATCCACCGCGAGAAGTTCAAGCCCTTCGGTGGGCCGGACGGCGGTAACGGCGGGCACGGGGGCAGCGTGTCCCTGGTGGTCGACCCGCAGGTGACCACGCTGCTCGACTTCCACTTCCACCCGCACGTCAAGGCCGACAACGGCAAGGGCGGCGCCGGGTCGAACCGGGACGGGGCCAACGGCCACAACCTGGTGCTCAAGGTGCCCAACGGCACCGTGGTCCAGACCACCGACGGCACGGTGCTCGCCGACATGGTCGGCGCCGGCACCACCTTCGAGATCGCCCGCGGCGGGCGCGGCGGCCGGGGCAACGCCTCGCTGGCGAACGCCAAGCGCAAGGCGCCTGGCTTCGCCGAGCTGGGGGAGCCCGGCGACCAGCTGGACATCGTGCTGGAGCTGAAGAGCGTCGCCGACGTGGGCCTGGTGGGCTTCCCGTCCGCCGGCAAGTCGTCGCTGATCTCGGTGATCTCCGCCGCCAAGCCGAAGATCGCCGACTACCCGTTCACGACCCTGGTGCCCAACCTCGGCGTGGTCCGGATGGACAACCACACCTTCACCGTCGCCGACGTGCCCGGCCTGATTCCCGGCGCGGCCACCGGCAAGGGGCTGGGCCTGGAGTTCCTGCGGCACATCGAGCGCTGCGCGGTGCTGGTGCACGTCATCGACTCGGCGACCCTGGAGCCGGGTCGTGACCCGGTGGCCGACATCGACGCCATCGAGGCCGAGCTGAGCCAGTACGGCGGTCTCACCGACCGCCCACGGCTGGTCGCCGTCAACAAGGTCGACGTGCCGGACGGCCGGGACCTCGCCGAGATCGTGCGCCCCGACCTGGAGGAGCGCGGCTACCGGGTGTTCGAGGTGTCCGCGGCGACCCGGGAGGGGCTCAAGGAGCTGACCTACGCGATGGCGGAGCTGGTTGAGGCGGAGCGTAAGGCCGCGCCGCCCGCCGAGCCGACCCGGATCGTGATCCGTCCGATGGCCGTGGACGACGACGGTTTCACCATTACGGCCGACGCGGACGGCTCGTTCACCGTTCGCGGTGTCCGGCCGGAACGCTGGGTCAAGCAGACCAACTTCGACAACGACGAGGCGGTCGGCTACCTCGCTGACCGGCTGGCCCGGCTCGGGGTGGAGGACAAGCTGGCCAAGGCCGGCGCGCAGCCCGGTGACCTGGTCCGAATCGGTGAGCGCGAGTTCGACTGGCAGCCGACGCTCTACGCCGGCGTGGACTTCGTGCCCGGCAACCGGGGCACCGACGTCCGCCTGGAGGAGAAGTCGAACCGGGCCTCGGCGGCGGACCGGCTCGCCGCGCGGAAGGCTCGCCGGGTGCGATCGGCGGACGAGGTGGGCGCGGACGCGTCCGACGACCTTGACGACGACCTCCTCGACGAGGACGACGCCAAGTAGTTTCGTTGCGCTCCGTGACCGGGTTGAATTCCGGAAACCTGCGCGAAATCCACGCCTCCTAGCGTGGGGTGATGCTGATCGAGTCCCGGCCTGCCATCGATCCGGAGATCGCCGCCATGGTCACCGCCCAGCAGCGTGAGCTGCGCGAGGCCGATGGTGGGTTGGACGGGCAGGTCTTCGTCCCCCACGACGACGTGCGCTACCTGGCGGTGGTGGTGAACGGTCGGGCGGTCGCCTGCGGGGGGCTCCAGGCGATCGACGCCGAAACCGGCGAGGTCAAGCGGATGTACGTCCGGCCCGCGTACCGGGGGCGGGGCATCGCCCGTCAACTGCTCGCCGCACTGGAGGAGTGCGCGTTCCGGCAGGGGCACTCGGTGGTCTGCCTGGAGACGGGCACCTACCTACCGGCCGCGATCGGCCTGTACACCTCGTGCGGCTACCAGCAGATCCCGGTCTACGGCGAGTACGTGGGTAACCCGTACAGCATCTGTTTTGCCAAGCGGCTGCCGGTCGCGGCCTGACGGCCGCCGCACCGCTGCCGCGTCGCCGGGTCAGGCGCCCGTGCTGGCGTGCGCGACGGTGACCGGCTTCGACTCCGGCGAGGCGTGCTGGCGCAGCACGATGCTCAGCAGGATCAGCGCGCCGACCGCGAGAAACTCGCTCTGCCAGTTCTGCATGGACTGGAACCAGAAGTCGCTGGTGCCGAGGAACTCCCACACCCCGATCGGTGGCGCCCCGCTCTGGAGCGCCTGCTCCTGGTTGTACGCGGCGGTGCCACCGAGCAGGTGACCGACGAACGAACCGGCGAAGATCAGCAACAGCGCGAGAGAGAGGCTGTTCCGGTAGATCACCAGTGGCAGGCCGCCGACACGTACCGGCCAGGGTGACTGCGCGTTAGCCCGGCGCTCGTCGTCCTCCGGTCGGTCGGTCTGCTCGATCGGCTTCGACTCGGCCGAGCCCCGCTGCACCAGGTACGCGGTGAGCAGCACGTACCCGCCCATCTGGAGGAACTCCGACTCCCAGTTCTCGAAGACCGCCTCGGCGAAGTGCCCGCTGGTCAGGTACGCCGGCCAGCTCAACGGGGTGGCCCCGAACTCGGTCAGCTCCTCATTGTGGGTCTGCCAGCCGAAGACGCTCTGCAACACCAGAAAGACCAGGAACGCACCCAGCATGGTGACGGCCAGTGCGTTGTCACGCAGCCAACGAGGCATGATCCAACCTCCTTCGTGGGTCGATTACCCCGGCGGGCGCGACCACGAAACCCAGGTCAATGCCGGTCGGCGGGGTTGTCCAGGCGCCCGCCGGTGCCCGCGGTGTTCGACAGCAGCAGCCCGAGCGCGAGCATGACGAAGCCGAGCGCGAGGTGCAGCCAGTTGTCGTTGTCGTTGATCGGCAGGATGTTCGCGCCGGCCTCCGGGTCGATCGCCTCGATCCCCAGCCCGTACAGCCAGAGGACGAGGTAGATCGCGCCACCGGCGGCCAGGAACACGCGGGCCCCGGCGACGCTGCGGGCCAGCACGAGGCCCGCCAGCCCGAAGATCAGGTGAACCGCGTTGTGCAGGATCGACACCTGGAACAGACCGAGCAGCTGCGCCTCCGAGTGGTGCCCGCCGAACCTCAACTCGCCGTAGTCGGTGGTGACGCCGGGGATGAAGCCGAGGACGCCGATCAGCAGGAAGACACCGGCGACGACCAGCGCGGCCACCTGGACCCGGGGTCGGTGGCCGGCCGCTCGGCCGCCCCGCGCGTCTCGTGCCATCGCTGCCCCCTTCGTGGATCTGCCAGCCTCGCGAACCTCACTGTCCGCAGCGGCGACGTGACGCAGCCCGACGATCCTCCATTTTGAAGTCCATCCGGCTGACCCCGCAGAGAAATGCACGAAGAGGTATGGAAGGCAAAACGCAGGGTAGGTGAATGGTCAGCGGCTGCCGAGACGCGACCGCATCCCCCCAGCACAACCGCGACGACTTTCTGAGCGGAAGGGAAATCATGACTTACGATCTTTCATCCACGTCTTCCACGTACGGGCAGCAGTCGACCAATGGCGGCGGTGTCCGCGAGCAGGCACGCCAGGTCGGCTCGGAGGCGGCGCACGCAGGTGGCGCGGTCGCCCAGACCGCCAGGGAACAGGGCACCGAGGTCGGCCGTGAGGCGGCCCGGCAGGCCCGCAACCTGTACGGCGAGGCGCGCAGCCAACTCGCCAGCCAGACCGGTGAGCAGCAGCGCCGGGCCGCTGGTGGGCTGCGTTCGCTGGCCGACGAGATGCGCTCGATGGCCGAGCAGGGTGGCCAGGCCGGCCCGGTGACCGAGCTGGCCCGCCAGGCCGCCGACCGGGTGCACGGCGTCGCCGGGTGGCTTGAGGAGCGCGAGCCCGGTGACCTGCTCACCGAGGTACGCGACTACGCGCGACGGAACCCGGGCACCTTCCTGGTCGGCGCGGCCGTGCTCGGCGTGCTGGCCGGCCGGTTGACCCGTGGCCTCTCCGCCACGAGCGACGACTCCGGCAACGGATCGTCCAGCTACCGGGGCGCCGGGGCGTACGACCCGGAGCAGACCGCCGTGATTCCGACGCCCCCGCCGGCACCCCGCGCGGTGCCGGACGCCGTTCCGCCGGGCGGCTACCTCGACCCGACCCCCGGCACGCACACCCCGCCGACGCCCGGCGGTTACGCCGACCCGGTGCCCGGCAACTACGCCGACCCGGCGTCCGGTGGCTACGCCGACCCGGCGCCCGGCACCTACCCCGAGCCTGGCCGGGGTGACTACCCGGAGCACTCCGGCACCGGTCAGCCGCTGCCGCCGGTGACCCAGACCGACCCGCTGCCGGGCGTGCCGTCCACCGGCAACCCCCGTCCGTGAGCCGCCGAGTCATCCGAAGGGAGACGACGGCATGAGCATGCCGACGCAGGGGTCCGGCCTGGACTCCGGTTACCACCCCGACGCGGGAGCTCCGCACTCCGCCGCCGAGGTGAAGAACAGCTCGTTGGGTGACCTGATGCGGCAGGTCACCACCGACCTGTCGACGCTGGTGCGTCAGGAGGTCGAGCTGGCCAAGGCCGAGATCCGCCAGGAGGGCAAGAAGGCCGGCAAGGCGGCGGGCCTCTTCGGCGGCGCAGGCTTCGGCGGCTACATGGTGGCCCTCTTCGTGTCCATCGCCGTGTGGCAGTTCCTGGACAACGTCATGGATTCCGGCCTCGCCGCACTGATCGTGGCCGTGCTCTGGGCCGTGGTCGCCGCGGTCCTCTACTCGATGGCCAAGAAGAACGCCCAGCACGTACGCGGGCTCAAGCAGACCAACGACAGCGTGCAGCGGATCCCCGACGCGCTCAAGCCGCACCCGGAGGGAGTCACCCGATGAGCACCGATCCCGATCAGATCCGCCGGGAGATCGAAGCCACCCGCAACAGCCTCAGCTCCGATGTGGACGCGCTGGCGTACAAGGTCAGCCCCAGCCGCATCGTCGACGACCGCAAGCAGCGGGCCCGTTCCGCTCTGCAGAATGTGAGGGACAAGGTCATGGGAACCGCGTCTGACCTCGGCCACGGCACCGGCCACGCCGCCCACTCGGTGGGTGACCGCGCCTCGTCGGCGGCCTCCAGCGTCAGCGACGCCGCGCACTCGGCGGCCGCCACGGTCAACGACGCCGCGCACAGCGCGCCGCGGGTGATCCGGCAGAAGTCCCAGGGCAACCCTCTCGCCGCCGGTCTGATCGCGTTCGGGGTCGGCTGGCTGGCCTCGTCGCTGATTCCGGCCTCCCGCCGCGAGCAGCAGGCCGCCACCCAGGTGAAGGCCAAGGTCAGCGAGCACAGCGGCGCGGTGAAGGAGAAGCTGGGCGAGGTGGCCAGCGAGCTGCGCGAGCCGGTCCAGCAGGCCGCCGAGTCGGTGAGGTCCACCGCCCAGGACGCCGTGCACGCGGTCAAGGACGACACGAAGTCCGCCGCCAACGACGTCAAGGACCAGGCGCGGCACCACGTCAGCCCCTGACCCTGACCCCACCCACCCACCCACCCCACCAGCACGACAGCTCGCGGCCACCCCGGTGCCCGCGAGCTGTCGCGTTCCCCCGCCCCCGCGCCCCGCCCTTTACCCCCGGCGATCTTGCACTTTCTGTTGGAGATTTGTCGCTTACGGGGATTTCTGTCCCAACAGAAAGTGCAAGATCGCGCGGGTGCGGGGGGTGGGGTTGGCGGCGTGGCGGATGCGGGTGTCGTTGTAGCGGACGCCGCCGAACACGAGACGCTGGGCGAGCGCCAACCAGCTGCAGGTGCCCCGTTCCAACAGCCAGAGCGGGGCCGCCAGGGCCGCGGTCGGCGGGAACACCCGGGAACCGCCGGCACGACGGCGACCCGTCTCGGCCAGGGCCACGACGCCGGCCGCCGCGCCGAGCAGCAACCGGTGCCGGCGCGACGCGACCGCCGCCGCCAGCGCCGGCAGGACCGCGAGCGCGGTCAGCAGGCGGGCCGGTTGGGCCAGGTCGTCGTACGCCTGACGGACCCGTTGGCTGCGGAAGTGCGCGGCGTCCGGAGGCAGTCGGCGGACGTACAGCCAGGCCGGGGCGGCCTCGGTGCCGTGGTGCGCGCGCACGGTGCGGATCAGCTCCAGGTTCTCGAAGAGCACGTCCGGGTCGTACCCGCCCATGGCGAGGAAGGTGCTGCGCCGCACGGCGAGGGTGCCCGGGTAGTCCGCCCCGAGCGCCCGGTTGAGCAGCGTGCGGCCGGTGTCCCACCAGGCGTGCCAGGGCAGCGGGTCGAAGTAGTTCTGCGGTCGTACCAGGTCGGCCCGGCCCAGCAGTCGGTGTAGGGCGGTCAGCGCGGCCTCGTCGTACCGGACGTCGTCGTCGGCGATCACCACCTGCTCGTGGCCGGCCGCGCGGACCCCGGTGCGTACGCCCAGCACCTTGCCGTTGAGGCCGTGCTCGCTCGGGTCGGGGGGCAGGTGCCGGACCAGCCCTCGCCACGCCTCGGCGTGCCCGGCGAAGAGGTCCGGAGGTGAACCGTCGACCACGAGCACGTCGAGTCGGGCGCCCAGCCAGCGCAGATAGTCGGTCAGCTCGGCCAGGCCGGTGTCGCTGTGCCAGCGCAACGGCAGCACGTACGCCATCGGTAGCCGGACGGCGCCCTCGTGGTCGCCGTCCCGCCGACGCGCGGCACGCCGGGCGTCATCGGTAGGGCTGAACGAGGACATCGCAGCTCCGTTGCGGGGCGGGTCAGGCGGTGCGGCGGACGTTGGTCAGGGTCAGGCCCAGGGGCGGCAGCGCGGGCATCCGGTGCAGGTCCAGGGCCAGGTTCTGGACCGGAACGTCGTAGCGCATGGCGCGGGTCAGGTTGGCGACCGCCCGCTTCATCAGGTCGATGGTGATCCACTCCCCGGCGCAGCGGTGGCCGGACCAGTGGTCACCACCGCCCTGCGGGATCAGCTCGAACGGGTCCACCTGGCGGCCGGCGAACCGCTCCGGGCGGAACAGCTCCGGTTGGGGCCAGAGCGACGGGTGGTGGTTGGTGCCGTAGAGGTCGAGCAGCACCCGTCGTCCCTTGGGAAAGTGGTGGCCCTGCCAGTCGAAGGCTCGCCGGACCCGGGCCGCCGCCATCGGGAAGAACGGGTAGTACCGGCGTACCTCCTGGACGAAGTGCGCGGCGGCCTCGTCGTCGTCGCGGACCCGTTGCCGCCAGGCCGGATGGTCGTGCAGGGCGAGCGCGGCGAAGGCGATGTACTGGTCGACGGCGACCACCGGGCGCAGCACGTTGAGCAGCTCCACCGCCGCGACCCGCCGGGGGAGGAGGTCGCCGCGCCCGTCCCGCTGTTCGGCGATCACGGCCAGCGCGCTGCCGGCCGGCGCCGGATCGAAGCCGACCCGGGTCCGTTCGACGAGGCCGGCGAGCCAGCGCTCGGCGCGGTGCCGGGCGAGCCGTCCCCGCCAGTGCCGCGGGCCGGCCACCGCCGGGGCCTCGATCATGGCGTGCAGCTCCACCGCGCGCCGCCCGACCTGCGACTCAGGCAGCGGCACCCCGGCCCAGGCGCAGACCACCCGGGTCAGCAGCCGCCCCAACTCGTCGTAGAGCGACACCGGGCCGGCACCCTGCCAGGCGGTGATCCGGGTCCGCCACTCGTCGTCGAAGAGTTGGCCGAGCCGCTGGATCGCGGCCGGTGCCATGATCGACATGAACATGGCCTTGCGCTCGGAGTGCTCCGGCCCGTCCAGCCCCTGCACGCCGCCCTGACCGGTCAGGGTCCGCTGCACCCGCAGCGGCATCGCGGTGGCACGTTGGAAACGGTCATTGTCGTAGAACAGCTCCGCCGCCGGCCGCCCGCGCAGGCAGATGGTCGGGGCGAGCAGGATCCGGGTCCGGAAGATGTCGCTGCCGTAGCGCTCGCAGCGTTCGCCGATGAACCGGTAGCCGGCGCGGAGCAGCGCGAGCGTGCTGTCCGGGCTGCGGTCGGCCGGCATGGTCGCCATCGGGTCTCCTCACGCGCAGGTCCGGCTGGTCGCCGTCGGCCCTCGCGCTTACCCCCGTGGACGCCGCTGAACCCCGCCCGGCTGGCCCCTCCCAGGGGCGGCGGAACCTGGTTTGCTGCTGGTGGGGCAACCACGGGGAGGGCGGATGCGGGACAACAGATCGCCACACTGGCGGCAGCGGCGAGCGGCCGAGGCGCTGGGCGGGGGCCGCGACGGGCGGTCACTGATCGGGCCGCCGCGGCGACCCACCCGTCCGCACCGGTTCTTCACCGTGCACCTGGGCTTCACCGCACCCGGCACGGCCGAGGCGCGCGAGCTGGCCGTGGCGTACGCGGAGGCGTTGAGCCTGCTCCGCCCGGAGGTGGCGCTGGGGGCGGCGGCCCTGTCACCGGCGGACGCCTGGCAGCGGGCCGAGCGGCTGTTCTGCGGCGCGGTCGGCCCGGACGGGGAGCGGTGCGTCGATGTGGCCGGCCATCCCGGCTTCCACCATGCCCCGGGCCCCGGTGGCCTCGGCTGGGGCGACGGCGACGGCCCCTCCGATGGGTGATCTCTGGAGCCCGGGGGTGGCCGATCCGGCAGTGGACCGGCCACCTCGCGCGCGCCGCCGTGCCGGGGTCCCGGTCACGGTCGCCGGCCCGCCGACCCCGCGGCGACGAGTCGGTGGGAGCGCTCAGTCCAGGTCGAACTCGCCGTCCTGCGCGCCGGCCACGAACGCGTCCCACTCGGCCTGCGTGAAGACCAGCACCGGTCCTTCCGGCTCGGCCGAGTTGCGCATCCCGATCAGGTCGTCGACGAAGGCGACCTCGACGGCGCTGTCGGAGGTGTCCCCCTCGGCTCGCTGCCAGACCGCCCGAGAGAGGTCGAAGTCGCCCTTGGGGTGTTGCGCCATGGTTCTTTCCTCCAGTGCCGAGGGTCGAGGTGGTGACCGGGTGCCGATCCCCATCGGGCAGGATAAGCGGATGCCGAGCCTGACCCGTGTAGAGGCGACCGCGCGTGGCGCGACGATTACCGTCGAGTCCTATCAGGTGGACCTCGACCTGACCGGTGACGCCGGCCTGTTCCGCTCCCGCGTCGAGATCCGGTTCCGGGCCACCGCCGGCGCCGCCACCTTCGCCGAGGTCAAGCCCGCCAAACTGCTGGGTGTACGCCTCAACGACCGCGACCTCGATCCCGGCCTGCTGACCGACAACCGGCTGCCGCTGCACGATCTGGCCGCGGAGAACACGCTGGTCGTCGAGGCGGAGATGGCGTACTCCAACTCGGGGGAGGGGATGCACCGCTTCGTCGACCCGGCCGACGGCGAGACCTACCTCTACGCGGTGAGCTTCCTCGACAACGTGCAGCGCATCTTCGCCGCCTTCGACCAGCCCGACCTCAAGGCGCCGTTCACCCTCTCGGTCACCGCCCCGCCGCAGTGGACGGTCGTGGGCAACGCGGAGGTGACCGCCAACCCGGCCCCCGGGCGCTGGGAGTTCGCCCCGAGCGCGCCCCTGGCCACGTATTTCTTCTCGCTGATCGCCGGGCCGTACCACGTCCGGCGGGCCGAGCACGACGGCGTGCCGCTGGGCATCTACTGCCGCCGGTCGCTCGCCGAGCACCTCGACGCCGACGCCGAGGAGATCTTCACCGTCACCCGGCAGTGCCTGGACCGGTTCCACCAGCTCTTCACGGAGCGCTACCCGTTCGGCAAGTACGACCAGGCGTTCGTGCCGGAGTTCAACGCCGGGGCGATGGAGAACCCGGGCATCGTCACCTTCCGGGACGACTACGTGTTCCGTTCGGCGGTCACCGACACCGAGCGCGAGCAGCGGGCCACCACCATCGCTCATGAGATGGCGCACATGTGGTTCGGTGACCTGGTCACCATGCGCTGGTGGGACGACCTGTGGCTGAACGAGTCCTTCGCGGAATACCTGGGCACCCGGGTCACCGCCGAGGCGACCCGCTTCGACCAGGCGTGGACCACGTTCGCCATGCGCCGCAAGGCCTGGGGTTACGCCGCCGACCAGCGCCCCTCCACCCACCCGGTCGCCCCGTCGGAGGTGGCCGACGCCGACGAGGGCCTGCTCAACTTCGACGGCATCTCGTACGCCAAGGGCGCCAGCGTGTTGCGGCAGCTGGTCGCCTGGCTTGGTGACGACGCGTTCCTCGCCGGCCTGAACGCCCACTTCGCCGCGCACCGTTTCGGCAACGCCACCCTCGCCGACCTGCTGGCGAGCTTCTCCACGAGCAGCGGAAGGGACCTCTCCGGGTGGTCCGAGCTGTGGCTGCGCCGACCGCAGGTCAACACGCTGCGCGCCGAGGTCGCCGTGGGCGCCGACGGCCACTACACCGAGGTGGCCGTGGTGCAGACCGCGCCCGAGTCGCATCCCGTGCTGCGCCCGCACCGGATCGGCGTGGGCCGCTACTCGGCGGACGGCACCGTGCGGCGCGACGAGGTGGACATCGACCCTAGCGCCGACGGTGGCCGGACCGTGCTCGGTGCGCTGACCGGGGAGCCGGTGGCCCGGCTGCTGCTGCTCAACGACGGTGACCTCACGTTCGCCAAGGTGCGCCTCGACCCGGCGTCGGCGGACGCCGTCCCGCTGGTGTTGCCCGGTCTGACCGACCCGCTGGCCAGGGCGGTGCTCTGGAGCGAGGCGCTGGACGCGGCGACCGACGGGGAACGCCCGGTCGCCGGCCTGGTCGACCTGATGGCCGCCGTGCTGCCCACCGAAGCCGAAGTGATCATCGCGGAGGACGTGCTGACACTCAGCCGGTCACTTGTCGACCGTTACCTCGACCCGCTGACCCGGTCCGCCGCGCTGGCCCGGGTCGCGGGGGCGTGCCAGCGGATGCTCGACGGCGCACCGGCCGGAGGGTCGTTGCAGCTCGCCGCCGCGCGGGCCTGGATCGTCTCGACCACCGACGCGGATCTGCTCGTCGGCTGGCTCGCCGGCCGGGACGTGCCGGCCGGGCTGAGGGTCGACGCCGAGCTGCGCTGGGCGGCGCTGCGTCGACTGGTGGTGCTCGGCGCCGCCGGCGAGGCGGAGATCGTCATCGAGGCGGCCGCCGACAACAGCTCCGCGGGTGCGGAACGGGCCGCCCGGTGCCGGGCGGCCCTGCCCGACCCGGCGGCGAAGCAGGCGGCCTGGGAGATCATCGTGCGGGACACCGAGTTGTCCAACCGACTGTTGGAGGCGACCGCCGAGGGTTTCTGGCAACCCGAACAGGCCGAGCTGACCGCCGACTACGTCGATCGGTACTTCACGGAGATGCCGGCCGCCGCGACTCGGCGTACCCCCTGGACGGCCGACCGGGTGGCGGCCCTGGCGTTCCCCCGCTACGCCGTGGCGCAGCCGACCCGGGAGGCGGCCGCGGCGCTGCTGGCCCGCGACGACCTGACCCCCGGCCTACGCCGGGTGGTGACCGACGCCGACGACGACCTGCGCCGCGCGTTGGTCGCCCGGACGGCGGTGGCCGCCGCTTCCGCCTGACGACGGCCCGGTCCGGTGGCCAACCGGCCACCCCGGCGCCCCGCCCCGCCCCGCCCCCGCCCCCGCCCTCCCGCCCGGCGCCCTCAGCGCATGATCGACTCGGTTTTCGTGAAGTCGCGGTGTCCCGGCGGCGGGATGGCCCGCCTTCCTGAAAGCCGAGTGGATCATGACGGAGAATGCCCCGCCAGGAGCCTCCTGAGGCCGGGCATTCGGGCGGGGGGTGGGCCTCTGCCGGGCCGGGACGCTCGGCCACTTCGCTCGGCCTACGATCATCGGGTGGAGGAAGATATCCGGCGGATCGGGATCATGGGTGGCACCTTCGACCCGATCCACCACGGGCACCTCGTCGCGGCCAGCGAGGTGGCGGACCGGTTCGGCCTGGACGAGGTGGTCTTCGTTCCCACCGGGCAGCCGTGGCAGAAGGCCGACGAGCCGGTCAGCCCTGCCGAGGACCGGTACCTGATGACGGTCATCGCCACCGCCTCCAACCCCCGCTTCCAGGTCAGCCGGGTCGACATCGACCGCAGCGGGCCGACCTACACGGTCGACACCCTGCGCGACCTACAGGCCGAGTACGGCCCGAAGGTGCAGCTCTTCTTCATCACCGGCGCGGACGCCCTGCAACGCATCCTGTCCTGGAAGGACCTGGACGAGATCTTCGAGCTGGCCCACTTCATCGGCGTGACCCGGCCCGGCTTCCCGCTGACCGACAAGCACCTTCCGGCGGACACCGTCAGCCTGATCCAGGTGCCCGCGATGTCGATCTCGTCGACCGACTGCCGCGCCCGGGTCGCCCGAGGTGAGCCGGTCTGGTATCTGGTGCCCGACGGTGTGGTGCAGTACATCGCCAAGCGGAGCCTCTATCAGGGCTGAACGCACCCGTTATACCCAGGTTTGTGCACCTAACCGGCCAGAACTGGCCGATCGGGGCGCCGCCGGGTATGAGACGCTTGGAGGATCGCACGCTTGATCGAAGGAGAACGGTGACAGTTTCCGAACGCGCTCACGAGCTGGCTATCGCGGCCGCCCAGGCCGCCGCCGACAAGAAGGCGCAGGACATCACGATCATCGACGTCGGCGACCAGCTCGCCATCACCGACGCGTTCGTGCTCGCTGCCGCCCCCAACGAGCGTCAGGTGCTGGCCATCGTCGACGCCATCGAGGAGAGCCTCCTGGAGCTGCCGGAGAAGGCGAAGCCGGTGCGGCGCGAGGGCGAGCGCGGTGGCCGCTGGGTGCTGCTCGACTACGTCGACATCGTGGTGCACGTCCAGCACACCGAGGAGCGCGAGTTCTACGGGCTCGACCGCCTCTGGAAGGACTGCCCCACCATCCCGTTCGTCGATCGCGACCTGGTCGAGGCCGACGCCAGCGGGCCCGCTGCCGCCGCCGAATGACCCGACTGATCGTCTGGCGGCACGGCAACACCGACTGGAACGCCGCCAACCGAGTCCAGGGGCAGACCGACGTACCCCTCAACGAGCTCGGCCGCGACCAGGCCCGCGCCGCCGCGCCGCTGCTCGCGGCGCTGCGGCCCGACGCCATCGTGGCCAGCGACCTGAGCCGCGCCGCGGAGACCGCCGCCGCGCTCGCCGCGTTGACCGGGCTGCCGGTACGCGCGGACGCGAGGCTGCGCGAGCGGCACTTCGGCCAGTGGCAGGGTCTGCACCTCACCGAGGTCGCCGAACGCTTCCCCGAGGAGTACGCACGCTGGCGGGCCGGCGACCCGGACCCGGGCACGGATCTGGAGCCCCTGCACGACCTCGGCGAGCGGGTCGGCGCGGCGCTACAGGACGCAGCCGACGCCGCGCGGGGCGGCACCGTGGTGATCGCCACTCACGGTGGCGGCTCGCGGCAGGGCATCGGACGCCTGCTCGGCTGGGACACCGCCGTGCTGCGCACCGTCGGCTCACTGGCCAACTGTCACTGGACCGAGCTGCGCCACGACGACGTGCGGGGTTGGCAGTTGCGGGCACACAACGTCGGCCTGATCACCGCCGCGGTCGCCGTCGACGCGGTCTGAGCGGGCACACCTCGGCGTTCGCGGCCTCGATCGGCTAGCGTGCCGGGCATGCCCGTCGCGGTCGTCATCGACTCCACCGCCTACCTTCCACCCGAGCTGGTGCAGGCGCACCGGCTGACCGTCGTCCCGTTGACCGTCGTCCTCAACGGCGCCGAGGGGCTGGAGGGGGTGGAGACCCAGCCGGCCGACGCGACCCTGGCACTGAGCGCCCGCCGGGTCACGGCGACCACCTCCCGACCGGCCCCCGAGCAGTTCGCGCGGACGTACCGGCAACTGCTCGACGCCGGCGCCGACGGGATCGTCTCGGTGCACCTCTCCGCCGCGCTGTCCGGCACGGTGGAGGCCGCCCGACTGGCCGCCGCCGACCTGCACGGCCGGGTGGAGGTCGTGGACAGCCGCTCGGCGGGCATGGGGCTGGGCTTCCCGGCCATCGCGGCGGCCACCGCCGCCGAGGCCGGTGTCGACCTTCCCGGTGTACGCGACGCGGCGCTCGCCGCCATCGCCCGCACCACCGTCTGGTTCTACGTCGACACGCTGGAGTTCCTTCGCCGGGGTGGCCGGATCAACGCCGCCGAGGCGCTGCTCGGCACCGCACTGTCCGTCAAGCCGATCATGCACATGCCGGACGGCTCGATCGTGCTGCGCGAGAAGGTCCGCACCGCCAGCCGGGGAGTGGCGCGCCTCGTGGACCTGGCCGTCGAGGCGGCCGGCGACGACGACGTGGACCTCGGGGTGCACCACCTGGCCGCCCCGCAACGGGCCGAGGCGCTGCGCGCCGCGCTCACCGAACGGTTCGGCGACCGGCTGCACGACACGTACGTCTCCGAGGCGGGTGCGGTCGTCGCCGCGCACGCCGGCCCCGGTCTGGCCTGCGTGGTCGTCCACCGCCGACCGGAAGACTGAGCGGTGCCCAGTTCGTGCGTGGTGACCGGAGGTGGGCGCGGCGTCGGCCGGGCCGTGGTGGAACGTCTGGTGGCGACCGGTATGACGGTCTGTGTGCTGGAGCGCGACGCGGACGCGCTCGACTGGTTGGCCGGCCACCCGGCCGCCGACCGGCTCGTCGGGGTGGTCGGTGACGCCGCCGACGAGCAGGTGGCCGAGCGTGCCGCCGACCTGGCAGAGCAGGCCGCGCCGCTCAGTGGATGGGTGAACAACGCGGCGGTGTTCCGCGACGCGGCGCTGCACTCCGCGTCGGCCGACACCGTGTTGGACCTGATCGGGCTGAACCTGCGCCCCGCCGTGGTGGGCGCCGCGGTCGCCGTACGCCGCTTCCTGGCCCGCGCCGCCGGCGGCGCGATCGTCAACGTCTCGTCGCACCAGGCCCGCCGGCCGGTGTCCGGCGCCCTGCCGTACGCGACGGCGAAGGCCGCCGTGGAGGGACTGACCCGGGCGCTGGCCGTCGAGTACGGGCGGCACGGCATCCGGGCCAACGCGGTCGCGCTCGGTTCGATCGCCACCGAGCGGCACGCGGAGTTCCTGGCCACTCAGGAGCCCAGCCAGGCCCAGTGGATCGACGCCGAGCTGACCCGGCTACACCCGGTGGGCCGCATTGGGCAGGTCGAGGAGGTGGCCGAGGCGGTCGCGTACCTGCTGTCGCCCGCCGCGAGCTTCGTCAACGGGGTGACGTTGCCGGTGGACGGCGGACGCGCCGTGCTCGGCCTCGACCCCGAAGCTCGCTGATCTTGCACACGGCCGGCGAACGGTCTCCCGGGCTTCAGCGGAGATCATCGACGCCACGTCATTGCCCGGCGGACCTACTCTGCTGCCCATGAGGCCCCGTGCTCGTCGTCGATTCGTCAACCGACTCGGCGCGTGGTATCTGCTGGTGTTCACCGTCACCGGCGCGATCGGTGCCCTGGCGGCAACAACCTGGGTCCGCGCCGACAAGGTGGCTGTGCAGGGCACCGTGGTGTGGTGCGGCGCCCTGCTGGTGGCCGGGCTGGTGGTCTCTCCGCCACCCCGGATGATCACGCTGTCGATGGCCTGGCTGCTCAGTTCCCTGCTCATGTTCGTGGCCACCGGGACGCTCTGGTCGACAGTGCTCACGCATCGCGGCGAGCGGGTGGTGGCGACCGTGATCGACGTGCGGGACGGCGGTGGGAGGGGCCGTCACCTCTACTACACCCTCGCCGACCAGTACGACCAACGCATCCCCGGTGAACTGGGGATGTGGCCGGGGAGCAGCATCGGCGCGTCGAACAACCCGGAAGGCTCGGTGGGCCAACGCGTCGTCGTGGTGCGGGATCCCGGGGGTCTGGTCGACCCGCGCTCGCCGGAGGAGGTCTCCACCGGCCAGGGCAACCCGATCCTCCTGCCGGTCGTCTACGTCGTGCTCGCCGTGCTCTGTATGTTGGCCGGCCGGCCCCGGCGCGACGACGACAACCCTCGAGGGTGGCGACCGGCCGGCCGGTCCGATGCCGCCGACCCGCAGCCCACCTGGTGAGGCGCGCCCCCACGGCAGGGCCGTGACCCTTCGTGCGCGACGGCGTAGCAGATCCGGGCATGATCAGGGCGTTGTCCACAGTGGCGAGCGTTGTCCACAGGACCGCGTCGTCATCCTCCACCGTCCCGGCCGCCGCCATAGCGTCGCGCTGTGTCGCATGACGAGGAGACAGAGGTACGCCAGCGCCTGCGCCGGCTGACGGAACCGGCTGTCGCACCGCTGCCCCGGCCGCAGGCGCCGCTCGTGGGCGTACCCCCGTCGTCCCTGGTCGGCGCGCCGCCTGCGGATGCGCTGTCCGCCCCGCCCGTCGCGCCGGTCGCGGAGCCGGCGTCGGGGGGCCCGGCGATCCCGCCCGGGTCGCGGTTGCCCGGCCCGGGGGCGTTCGACCCCGGGCGGCGCGGTGTGCGGGCGTTGGCGGTGGTCGCCGTGGTGGTGGTGTTGATCGCGGCTGGTTGGGCCTGGCGATCCCGGCCGCGCTCGGAGCCGGTCGCCCCGCTGGTCGGCGAGACCGCATCGGCCGTGCCCGTCGCCGACCCCAGCGGGTCCGGCTCCGGCTCCGGCGAGCTGGTGGTGGCGGTCGCGGGCAAGGTCCGCAAACCCGGGTTGGTACGCCTGCCGGCCGGGTCCCGGCTCGCCGACGCGGTGCAGGCGGCCGGCGGCGCGCTGCCCGGGGTCGACGTGGCACTGCTCAACCCCGCCCGCAAGGTCACCGACGGCGAGCTGATCGTGGTCGGGGTGACGCCACCGCCGGTGCCCGGCGGTGCGGCCGGGCCGGCGGCGGGCGGCGCGGCACCCGCTGCCGGGCCACTGAACCTCAACACCGCCACCCTGGCGCAGCTCGACACGCTGCCTGGAGTGGGTCCGGTGCTCGCCCAACGGATCCTCACCCACCGGGACCAGCACGGCGGGTTCAAGTCCGTTGGCGACCTGCGTCAGGTCGACGGGATCGGCGATGCCCGCTACGAGCAGCTCAAGGATCTGGTGACGGTGTGAGCGCCGTCGCCGTCTCCGCTGACGCACCGCAGGCTGGCCAGGCTCGATCCGGGCCGCCGGCCGGGCAGGCTCAGGCCGCGTCGCCAGCCGGGCAGGCTCAGGCCGCGCCGCCGGATCTGCGGCTGGCCGGGCTCGCCGTGGCGACCTGGCTCACCGCGCTCGCCGGCCTGCACCTCGGCAGCCGCGCCGCCCTGCTGGTGACCGGCACCGCAGCCGTGTCGACGGTGGTGGGCGCGGTGCATCTGCTCGGCCGCCTCGGCCGTCCCCGAGCCGTGGTGCGGCGTTATGGGTGGGTGGCCGTTGCGGTCGGCCTCGGTGTGGTCTGCGGTGGTGCGGCCACCGCCGCCCGACTCGCCGTCCGTGACACGCCGACGATCCGTGCCCTGGCCGAGCAGCGCGCCCCGGTCACCGCCGACCTGGTCGTCCGGGACGATCCACGCCCGATCCGCAGCGCCGGGCGGCCGGGCATGCTGCTGGTGTCGACCGAGCTGGTCCGGCTCACCGGCCCGGATGGTCGACGGATCCACGCGTCGGTGCGGCTGCTCGTGCTGGCCACCGACCCGGCCTGGCGGGGTCTGCTGCCCGGGCAGCGCCTCACCGCCGACGGCCGGCTCGGCGTTCCGCGTGGTGGTGACCTCACCGCGGCGGTGCTCAGCACCAACAGCCCACCGGAGCGGGACGGCGCGCCGTCCTGGGGGCAGCGCGCCGCCGGGACGCTGCGTACCGGCCTGCAACGGGCCTGCGCGCCGCTGCCCGACGACCCCGGTGGGCTGCTGCCCGGTCTGGTGGTGGGCGACACCAGCCGCCTGCCACCCGCCGTCGAGGAGGACTTCCGGGCCACCGGGATGACCCATCTCAACGCGGTCTCCGGCTCCAACGTGGCGATCGTGGTGGGCGCCGTGTTGTTGCTGGCCCGGTGGGCGCGCGCCGGCCCGTGGCTCGCCGCCGGGCTGTGTGGGGTGGCGCTGGTCGGGTTCGTCGTCCTGGTCCGCCCGTCGCCGAGCGTCGTGCGGGCCGCCACGATGGGGGCGATCGGGCTCGCCGCGCTCGCTGCCGGGCGTCCTCGGGCGGCACTGCCCGCGTTGGCCGCGGCCGTCACCGTGCTGGTGCTGGTCGACCCCGAGCTGGCCGGCGATCCCGGGTTCGCGCTCTCCGTGCTGGCCACCGGCGGCCTGCTGCTGCTCGCGCCGCGCTGGCGGGACGGGCTGCGGCGGCGGGGCGTACCGCCGGGGCTGGCCGAGGCGCTGGCCGTGCCGGCAGCCGCCCAACTTGCCTGCGGCCCGGTCGTCGCCGGGATCTCCGGCACGGTGAGCCTGGTGGCGGTGCCGGCCAACCTGCTGGCGGTGCCGGCCATCGCGCCGGCGACCGTACTGGGCGTACTGGCGGCCATGATGTCGCCGATCTGGCCGACCGGTGCCGAGTTCGCCGCATGGCTGGCGAGCTGGCCGGCCTGGTGGCTGGTGGTGATCGCCCGGCAGGGCGCCCGACTGCCGGGCGGCACCCTGCCGTGGCCGGGCGGGGTGCCTGGCGCGCTGCTGCTGACCGGGCTGACCGTGGCGCTGCTGATCGCGGTGCGCCGACCCCTCGTACGCCGGCTGGTGGCGGTGGGTGGCGTCGCCGCCGTGCTGGGCGCCCTGCCGGTTCGGCTGGTAGCTGCCGGTTGGCCGCCACCCGGCTGGGTGGTGGTGGCCTGCGCGGTGGGCCAGGGCGACGCCGTGGTGCTCCCGGTCACCCCGGGCCGGGCGGTGGTGGTCGACGCCGGGCCGGAACCGGGTGCGGTGGACGGCTGCCTGCGCCGGCTCGGCGTACGCGAGGTGCCGCTGCTGGTGATCAGCCACTTTCATGCCGACCACGTGGGTGGGGTGGCCGGGGTGTTCCGGGGGCGGCGGGTGGGTGCCGTGCTCACGCCCTCGACGACGGACCCGGAAGGCGGCCGGGACCTGGTCCGGGCGGCGGCCACCGGCGGGCGGGCCGCGCTGCTGACCACCGTCGCCGGTGCGCGTCATCCGATCGGCCGGGTGGAGCTGCTGGTGCTCGGCCCGCCGTACCCGCTGGCCGGGACCAGGTCCGACCCGAACAACAACTCGCTGGTGCTGCGCGCCACGGTGGCCGGAGTCCGGATCCTGCTGCCCGGCGACGCGGAGACCGAGGAGCAGCACGCGATGGTGGCGCGGGCGGCGCCCGGCCAGTTACGGGCGGACGTGTTGAAGGTCGCCCACCACGGCTCGGCGTATCAGGACCCCGGCTTCCTCGACGCGGTACGGCCGGCGGTGGCGCTGGTGCCGGTGGGCACGGGCAACACCTACGGGCATCCGAGTCCGGGGTTGCTCGCCCGACTGAGCAGGGGCGGCACCCGGGTGCTGCGCACCGATACGGACGGCGATGTGGCCGCGATCCGAACGAGCGGCGGTCTGGCGGTGGCCCGGCGAGGTGTGCCGGCGGGTCGACTTGCGGGTTAAATGGGGAATTGAGGGTGATGTCTGGATTTGCGCTGAGTGCGGGCTACGCCGACCAAGCAGGGAATGAGCAGGCACGATCCCGCCGTAGGCCGTGCGAATATGGGCGGCGTGACCCCCGCCAGCCTCGCCCCCATTCTGCTCGTCCTCGGTGACGAGGAACTGCTCGCCACGCGCGCGGTCACCGAAGCTGTCGCGAAGGTCCGCAGCGTCGACCCCGAGGTGGACGTCCGCGAGTACCAGGCCGGTGCGCTCACCGTCGGCGAGATCGCCGAGATGCTCAGCCCCTCGCTCTTCGGCGGGCGGCGGCTGCTGATCCTGCGCTCCGGCCAGGACGCCCGTAAGGACCTGGTCGCCGCGCTGTTGGCGTACGCGAAGAATCCCGACCCGGACGTCCAACTGCTGGTGCTGCACCTGGGCGCCGCCAAGGGCAAGGCGTTCGCCGACGGGTTGCGGGCGGCCGGTGCGACGGTGGTCCCGGCCGCGAAGCTCAAGGGGCACCGCGACCGGGTGGCGTTCGTCCGGGACGAGATCCGCCGGGCCGGTGGAAAGTGCACCGACGACGCCGCCGAGGCGCTCATCGCGGCGGTCGGCAACGACCTGCGCGAGCTTGCCGCGGCCTGCTCCCAACTGATCGCCGACACCGACGGGCGGATCAGCGCCGAGACGGTGTCTCGTTACTACCGGGGCCGGGTCGAGGTGACCGGCTTCACGGTGGCGGACGCCACCATGGTCGGCGACGTGCCCGCCGCGCTTGAGGCGCTGCGCTGGGCCCTGCACGTCGGGGTCGACCCGGTGCCCATCGCCGATGCCCTGGCCGACGGGGTGCGCACGGTGGCCCGGGTGGCATCGGCTGGGCGGGGCAACCCGTACCAGCTCGCCAGCAGCCTCGGCATGCCGCCGTGGAAGGTCGAGCGGGCGCAGCGGCAGGGGCGGGGTTGGACACCGGAGGGCCTGGTCCGAGCGATGCAGGTCGCCGCCGAGTGCAACGCGGCCGTCAAGGGCGGCTCCGACGACCGGGCGTACGCCCTGGAGCGCGCGGTGTTCTCGGTCGCGGCGGCCCGGCAGGGCAGCACCAGGTGACGGGGGCGAACCGCCCAGCGTGGGCCACCATCCCGGTGGACGAGGAGCGTTACCGGCCGCTCTACGCCCGACTCCTCGGCCTGCGGTTCGTCAACCCCGGCGGCGTGTTGTGCTTCCTCTTCTTCGAGGGCGCCATCGCCCTGGCGGTGCTGCTCGCCCTGGCCGAGCTGGTCAGCTGGTGGGCGGTGCTGGTGCTGCCGGTCGTGGTGGCGGCGATGGTCAAGCTCAACGACATGGTGGCCGCGGTGGTGGTCCGCTCCGCCGCGCTCGTGCCCGAGCAGGAACGGGACCGGTTTCGCCGGCAGATGGAACCGGTGGTCGGCCGAGCCCGGGTGGAGTGGGTCTCGCACAGCGTTCCCGGCGTGGTGATCACCGCCGACCCGGTGCCGCCTCCCCGGCGCGCCGACCAGGGGGAATGAGCGCCGACGCCGTCGAAGGCACGCGGGGCGGCCCGAGGAGACGCGGCCGGCTCTGGACACACACGGAAGCACGCGGGCCGGCCCGAGGAGACGGGCCCGGTGTGGGTGACGGTGACGCCGTCGCGGCCGGCTCCGGACACACGGAAGCCCCGGGCCGAGGCCCGGGGCTTTCCGAATCAGTCTGACGGTGAAGTCGTCAGGCGGAGAGCGACACCACGCGCTTTGCGATCGCGGACTTGCGGTTCGCGGCCTGGTTGGAGTGGATCACGCCCTTGCTGACGGCCTTGTCCAGCTTGCGCGAGGCGTCCAGCATGAGCGCGGTGGCCTTCTCGACGTCACCGGCCTCGGCAGCCTCGTGGAACTTCCGGACGGCGGTCTTCAGCGACGACTTGACCGACTTGTTGCGCAGCCGGGCCTTCTCGTTCTGCCGGTTGCGCTTGATCTGGGACTTGATGTTCGCCACGCGACAGCCTCGTCTTGATAGCTCGGGTTGGTCAGCTTATTGCGCGGGATGACGAACATGCGTCATCGCTGCGCGAAGAGCCAGGTTACCAGGTCGCCCGGGACGAGCCAAAACGGCTCGGCCGAAAGGGGATCCTCCCCGGTCGTGGGCTCACCTGGACGCTCGACGCTTGATCCACTCGGCCTCCTGAAAATCGGGGCATCTGGCCGCGTCTGATAGCCCGACTTCAAGAAACCGGAGTCGATCAAGGGCCGTCGGGCCCCCGGACCCCCCGGGCCGTCGGGCCCCCGGACCCCCCGGGCCGTCGGGCCGTCGGGCCCCCCGGGCCGTCGGGCCCCCCGGGCCCCCCGGGCCGTCGGGCCCCCCGGGCCTCCGGGCCGTCGGGCCCCCCGGGCCTCCGGGCCGTCGGGCCCCCCGGGCCCCCCGGGCCGTCGGGCCCCCCGGGCCTCCGGGCCGTCGGGCCTCCGGGCCGTCGGGCCTCCGGGCCGTCGGGCCTCCGGGCCGTCGGGCCTCCGGGCCGTCGGGCCTCCGGGCCGTCGGGCCATCCGGGCCGTCGGGCCATCCGGGCCGTCGGGCCATCCGGGCCGTCGGGCCATCCGGGCCGTCGGGGTACCCGGGCCACGGGACCTCCGCGACGGCCTTGGCGGGCGGTCAGCGCCAGCCCTGGCGGCGGGCCAGCCAGTCGAGTGCCTGCTCGCCACTCCATCGCTGGTGGGCGGGCTGGTGCGGCGAGGCCGTCGGCGGTGCCGCGGCGGCGCCGGTGAGGTAGTAGCCGGCCAATGCGGCCAGGGTCGCGTCCAGCGCGTCCGGGGGCGCGCCGACGGCGGCCGCGTGCGCGGCGAAGAGCCGGTCGGCGTCCAGCCCGCTGGCGTACGCGGTGAGCAGCAGGCCGGCCAGGTCGAACCAGGCCGGCCCGACGCAGACCCAGGTCCAGTCGCAGAACCAGGCTCGGCCGTCCATGCCGATTAGCACGTTGTCGACCCGCAGGTCGCCGTGGATCAGGCCGGTCGCTCCGGCGGCGTACCGGGGCAGGAGCGACTCCAGCTCGACCAGCTCGGGCAGCCGGCCCCGTGCCGACGTGGGAAGCGGTGGGGGCGGCTCCCGGCCGGCGGCGACCTCCTCCCACCAGAGGATGTCCGAGCGGGCCAGGTCGGCCAGGTGCGGCAGGCCGAGCGCGGTCAGTTCGGTCGGCGGGTCGGCCAGGGCGTCGGCGACCCGCGCGTACCCGGCGAGGGTGGCGTCCAACTCGGCGGGAACCCAGGGCAGGCCCGGGGTGTGCCCGTCGACGGCGTCGGTGCACAGCACGAACCAGCCGGCCGCGGCGAGGGTCCACCGGGGGCGGGGCGCCGGCAGGTCCACCGGCAGCCGGTCGAGGATCGCGGCCTCCCGGGCGTACCAGTCGACCAGATGCGGTTGCTCGGCGGCGGGTGCCGCCTTGACGAAGGCCCGACCACCGTCGGCCGTGCCGAGCACGGCGGCGAACCCCCGGGTGAAGCCCGCGCCCGCGACCCGGGCGGTGACCACCGGCGCGCCGAGCCGTTGCGCGATCGCGGCGCGCAACTCCGCCGGCAACTCCGGCCACGACGGGCGCAGGGCGCTCGCGTGGTACGGCACCGGCGGCAGCAGGGGAGCGGACATCCCACCATGCTGCCCCGGGGTACGTGCGCGACGCAGGGCGACACTGCCAGACTGCCAAGCCATGAGGACCGAGGACTTCTGGCAGCTGATCGACGACGCGCGCGCCGGTGGCGGCGGTGAGCCCGGCCCGGTCGCCGCGCGGGCGGTCGCGCTGCTCGCCGCGCGCGACCCGGAGGACATCATCGGGTACGCGCGACACCAGACACGGGTCCTGGCCGCCTCGCACAAGGCGGACCTGTGGGGTGCGGCTTACCTGATCAACGGGGGCGCCTCGGCGGACGGCTTCGAACACTTCCGGGGCTGGCTGATGACCCAGGGTCGTGCCGTCTTCGCCCGTGCGGTCGCCGAACCGGACTCGCTGGCCGAATTGCCGCAGGTGCGGGCGGCCTCGCTCAGCGGTGAGGAGTTCTCCGCCGAGCAGATGCTCTCGGTGCCCTGGGACGCGTACCGCAAGGCCACCGCGACCGAGTTGCCGGCGGACCGCGACCCGGTGCGCACGCCGGACCTCAACGACTTCTGGGACTTCGACGACGAGGACGAGGCGCGCCGGCGGCTGCCCCGGCTGGCCGCCCTCTTCGTCGAGCCGCCGATGGAGTGAGGGGTCCTCGGGCCGATCCATCGCCCGCGCAGCGGGCGTACCCCGGCGGCGTGGGAACATAGAGGGGGTCGGCGGCGCGCCGGCCTGTTCACGTCAGCCGACCAGAACGGACCGCTGTGCCACCGAAGCTCGATCCCGGCGCGAACGCCCCTGGTGCCACCGACCCCGGTCGCATCCGGAACTTCGGCATCATCGCCCACATCGACCACGGGAAGTCGACCCTGGCCGACCGGATGTTGCAGCTCACCGGCGTGGTCGACCCGCGGCAGATGCGCGCGCAGTACCTGGACCGGATGGACATCGAGCGCGAGCGCGGCATCACCATCAAGAGCCAGGCCGTCCGCATGCCGTGGACCATCCGCGAGGGTGACCGGGCCGGTGAGCACGCCGTGCTCAACATGATCGACACCCCGGGGCACGTGGACTTCACCTACGAGGTGTCCCGGTCGCTGGCCGCCTGCGAGGGCGCCGTGCTGCTCGTCGACGCCGCGCAGGGCATCGAGGCGCAGACCCTGGCCAACCTGTACCTGGCTCTCGAGAACGACCTGCGCATCATCCCGGTGCTCAACAAGATCGACCTGCCGGCGGCGCAGCCGGAGAAGTACGCCGAGGAGTTGGCCCACCTCATCGGCGGCGACCCCGCCGACTGCATCCGGGTCTCCGGCAAGACCGGCGAGGGCGTCCCGCACCTGCTCGACGAGATCGTCCGGCAGTTCATTCCACCGGTCGGCGACGCCGACGCGCCCGCCCGGGCGATGATCTTCGATTCGGTGTACGACGTCTACCGTGGCGTGGTCACGTACGTCCGGGTCATCGACGGCCGGATCAGCGCCCGCGACCGGATCAAGATGATGTCCACCGGTGCGGTGCACGAGCTGCTGGAGATCGGCGTCATCTCGCCCGAGATGGTCAAGGCCGAGGCGCTCGGCGTCGGCGAGGTCGGCTACCTGATCACCGGTGTGAAGGACGTCCGGCAGTCCCGGGTCGGTGACACGGTCACCATCAACAGCCGGCCGGCGGCCGAGCCGTTGGGTGGCTACAAGGACCCGAAGCCGATGGTCTACTCCGGCCTGTACCCCATCGACGGGTCCGACTACCCGAACCTGCGCGAGGCGCTGGACAAGCTCAAGCTCAACGACGCCGCCCTCGACTACGAGCCGGAGACCTCCGGCGCGCTCGGCTTCGGCTTCCGCTGCGGCTTCCTCGGCCTGCTCCACCTGGAGATCATCCGGGAGCGGCTGGAGCGCGAGTACAACCTCGACCTGATCTCCACCGCGCCCAACGTCGTCTACCGGGCGATCACGGACGACGGCGCGGAGATCGTCGTGACCAACCCGAGCGAGTACCCCACCGGCAAGATCGCCGAGGTGTACGAGCCGGTCGTCCGGGCCACCGTGCTGACGCCCAACGACTACGTCGGTGCGGTCATGGAGCTCTGCCAGGGCCGACGCGGCACCCTGCTCGGCATGGACTACCTCTCCGCCGACCGGGTGGAGCTGCGCTACACGCTGCCCCTCGCGGAGATCATCTACGACTTCTTCGACCAGCTGAAGAGCCGTACCAAGGGCTACGCCTCACTGGACTACGAGCCCTCCGGCGAGCAGGCGTCCGACCTGGTGAAGGTGGACATCCTGCTGCACGGTGAGCCGGTGGACGCGTTCAGCGCCATCGTGCACAAGGACAAGGCGTACAACTACGGCGTCACCATCGCCGCCAAGCTGCGCACCCTGATCCCGCGCCAGCAGTTCGAGGTGCCCATCCAGGCAGCCATCGGCAGCCGGGTCATCGCCCGGGAAACCATCCGGGCGATCCGCAAGGACGTTCTCGCCAAGTGCTACGGCGGTGACATCAGCCGTAAGCGCAAGCTGCTGGAGAAGCAGAAGGAAGGCAAGAAGCGGATGAAGATGGTCGGCCGGGTCGAGGTGCCGCAGGAAGCCTTCATCGCCGCCCTCTCCTCCGACTCCGGTGACAGCAAGGCCGCCGGAAAGAAGTAGACCGCGACGCGTTCACGCGCCCGGGTGCCGCACGCACCCGGGCGCGTTCGCGTAATCGGTCGCCGTGGGGTGGCCTGGTCTCCCGGCGTTGTCTGATTGCCGGGCGGGGCTGGTCTCCGGGCGTTGTTTGATTGCCGGGCGGGGCTGGTCTCCGGGCGTTGTTTGATTGCCGGGCGGGGCTGGTCTCCGGGCGTTGTCTGATTGCCGTGGGTGCCCGGTCTCCTGGCGTGGGTCGGTTGTCGTGGGTGCCCCGGCTTCCTTGCGCGTGGGGTTGCCATGGGTGCACCGGCGTGTCGGCTGTTCCGGTGTCGGCTCGGCGCTGTGCGACGGGCGTTGGGACCGCCAGATGCGGAAAAATTTCCGCCGCTGTCGTGCCGTGGACGGGTCGACGAGATGGGCTCCCACCTGTGTGGACACCCTCCCGGGGCCAACCGACGCACCGCCACAGCATTGATGCGTGACGTTGTCCTTCGAGGTGAGTCGGTTTGGGCTTTCGGTGGGTCGGGCACTTAGCGGTCACGACAGGAAGCACACACATCGTGTGTCAGACATTCTTTTGAAGGAGGGCGACCGTGGAGTTCACCGTGTGGGGCATCATCACTGCGATCGTTGTTGGTCTCATCGTCGGCGCGCTCGGCCGTCTGGTCGTCCCGGGCCGGCAGAACATGCCGATCTGGCTTCACATGCTGATCGGTATCGGCGCGGCCCTGCTGGGCACCGTGCTGGCGCGGGCCATCGGCATCGCGACCGAGACGAGCGGTGTCGACTGGGGCGAGCTGCTGGTGCAGGTCGTGGTGGCCGCGATCGCGGTCGCGCTGGTGGCCGGTGTGGGTGGCCGCCGCCGGGTAACCCGCTAACACCAACGCAGCAACCCGTACCAACGCGACACCTTCGATGGGCGCCCGACCGACAGGTCGGGCGCCCATCGGCGTTCGCCCCGCCGCGACGACCACCGCCGCGCCCCGCCGACGTCACGCGTCTTCGGTGACACCCGGCGCCTTCGGTGTCCTGCCCGGCGTCTTCGGTGTCCTGCCCGGCGCCTTCGGTGTTCCGCCCGGCGTCTTCGGTGTCCTGCCGGGCGTCCTCGGTGTCCCGGCCGACGTCTCCAGCGGGCCTGATCGCGGTGATCGACTCGGATTTCGTGATGTCGGCGTGTCCTGGTGGGTGTGATGCCCCGGTTTCATTGACCTCGTGTTGATCTCGCGGTCTGGCGCTCTGGGTTCGATCGTCTGGGCTCGGTCGGTCTTCCTTGGCGCGCGGGATCGCGGTGATCGACTCGGGTTTCGTGAAGTCGGGGTGTCCTGGTGGTGTGATGCCACAGTTTCAATGACCTCGTGTTGATCTTGGCCCTGTGGCCCTGTGGCCCTGTGGCCCTGTGGCCCTGTGGCCCTGTGGCCCTGTGGCCCTGTGGCCCTGTGGCCCTGTGGCCCTGTGGCCCTGTGGCCCTG
>NZ_JBFAOI010000017.1:0-49723 GCF_040675155.1 Micromonospora sp. NPDC049645 | reverse complement strand
CCTGTGGCCCGGTGGCCCGGTGGCCCGGTGGCCCGGTGGCCCGGTGGCCCGGTGGCCCGGTGGCCCGGTGGGCCGGTGGCCCGGGTGGCCGGGTGGCGTGGGGAGGCTTGCGGTGATCGTGTTCCTGTCGGCCAAGTCGTGATCGTTTCGTGAGTGAAGTCGGTTTGGAATTTAGGTGCGTCGGGCAATTAACGGTCACGACAGGAAGCACACACATCGTGTGTCAGACATTCTTGAAGGAGGGTGGCCGTGGAGCTCACCGTGTGGGGCATCATCACTGCGATCGTTGTTGGTCTCATCGTCGGCGCGCTCGGCCGCTTGGTCGTCCCGGGCCGGCAGAACATGCCGATCTGGCTGCACCTGCTGATCGGTGTCGGCGCCGCGCTGCTGGGCACCGTGCTGGCGCGGGCCATCGGCATCGCGACCGAGACGAGCGGTGTCGACTGGGGCGAGCTGCTGGTGCAGGTCGTGGTGGCCGCGATCGCGGTCGCGCTGGTGGCCGGCGTGGGTCGCCGCCGCAGCGTCACCCGATAACGACCCGGCATCATCTGGCGACACCGCAGCACTGGTAGAAGAGCACGACTGAAAGAGCGCCCGGCCGAGAGCCGGGCGCTCTTTCGTGCTGAAGTGCCCGACTTCGGCCCGGTGTCCGGGCGCCGTTGGTCGTGCCGCTGCGGTACGGTCGCGACGCTTCGGCCGGTCCCGCCCACTGTCGTAAAGGAATTCTCCGTACTAGGGTGCGGCGGAGAAGGTTAGTTCCAGGCGGCGCGAGGGGAGAAGTGGCGTGAACAGGTGGAAGCGGCTGGCCCCGGTCACCGCCATGGTGGCCTCGGCCGCGATGGTGCTGACCGGCTGTGGGGGCTCCGGCGACGACGCGGCCGACGACAGCAAGCTCACGGTCTGGATGATGGGCGAGGGCGGGGACGCGCAGAACTCCTTCCTCGACGGTGTCGAGTCCGAGTTCCGTCAGAAGCACCCCGACACCGACGTGGTCGTGCAGTACATCCCGTGGCTTGAGGCGCCGAAGAAGTTCCAGGCCGCGCTCGCCGGCGGTGAGGGACCGGACATCACCGAGCTGGGCAACACCGAGACTCAGGGCTGGGCCGCGCAGGAGGCGCTCGCCGACGTGAGTGGTCGGATGGGCGGCTGGGCCGACGGCAAGGATCTGCTGCCCGACTTGGTGCGCAACGCGCAGCTCGATGGCAAGCAGTACGGCGTGCCCTGGTACGCGGGTGTGCGCGCCATCTACTACCGCACGGACTGGTTCGCCGAGGCCGGCGTTCAGCCCCCGAAGACCTGGGACGACCTGGTCACCGTGGCCAAGGCCGTGCAGGCGAAGAAGAAGGGCACCTACGGCATCGCGCTGCCGGGCAATTCCGAGCTGCCCTTCTACTCCTTCCTCTGGGGCGCGGGCGGCGAGATCGCCAGCAACCAGGGCGGCACCTGGAAGTCTGGCTACACCACCCCCGAGGCGCAGCGGGCCGTCAAGTTCTGGACCGACCTGGTGACCGTGCACAAGGTGGCTCCGCCGGCGGCGGCGGGCTGGAACGAGATCGACGCGCGTACGCAGTTCGCCACCGGCAAGGCCGCGATGGCCTTCGCCGGCAGCTGGCAGCAGGGCGCCATCAAGAAGGACAACCCCGAGATCGAGAAGGTCTGGGGTACGTTCCCGATCCCCGGCCCGGACGGCAAGGCGGCGCCCGGTTTCGCGGGCGGGTCGGACGTGGCGATCTGGAAGGACAGCGAGCGGCAGGACCTGGCTTGGGACTACCTGACGGTGCTGCTGAACAAGAAGAACGCGCAGAGCTTCGCGAGCAGCCTCGGCTTCTTCCCGGTCTACCAGGACCTGGTCTCCGGGGACGCGTACGCGAACGACAAGGTGATGGCGGCGTTCGCCACCACCATGCAGAACACCAAGCTCACGCCGCTCACCCCGAAGTGGGTGGAGGTCAGCCGGACGAAGACGGTGACCCAGGCGATGAACAGCTCGGTCATGAAGGGTCAGAAGACGGTCGAGAAGGCTACCGCCGATGCGGCCGGTGAGATGGAAAGCATCCTCAACGCCAAGTGACCACGCTGACCGAGGTGCCGGAGGCGGCTGCCGCGCGGGAGACCCCCGCGCGGCGGCGTCGCCGGGTGGACCGCCTGCCCTACCTGCTGCTCCTGCCCGCTCTGGTGATCATCGGGGTGCTGCTGCTCTGGCCGCTCGGCCAGGTGGTGGTGATGTCCTTCTACCGGTTGAACAACGTCCGGCAGTTGCGCGGCGACCGGGAGTGGCCGTGGGTGGGGCTCGGCAACTACACCGAGATCCTCTCCGATCCGTTCTTCCTGACCGTGCTGCGCAACACGGTCCTGTTCGCCGCGGCCAACGTGTTGCTCACGATGGTGCTCGGGACCCTGGTGGGGCTGCTGCTCAACCGGCTGGGTCGCAAGATGGCCACGTTCGTGGCCAGCTGCGTGATGCTCGCCTGGGCCACCCCGGCGCTGACCGGCACGATCGTTTGGAAATGGATCTTCGACGACACGAGCGGCCTGGTCACCTGGCTGTTCAACGCGCTGCCGGACGGTCTCTCGAACAGCCTGTTCGGGCGCAGCGACTGGACCGGCTACGGCTGGTTCAACTCGCCGCTGCTCTTCTTCGCCATCCTCACCCTGGTGGTGGTCTGGCACTCGTTCCCGTTTATCGCGGTGAGCGTGCTGGCTGGTCTCAAGAGCGTGCCGAGTGAGCTGCACGAGGCGGCCCGGGTGGATGGCGCGAGCCCGTGGCGGGTGTTCTGGAAGATCACCTTCCCGTTGCTGCGCCCGGTCTTCGGGATCCTGATCGTGCTCTCCACCATCTGGGACTTCAAGGTCTTCACCCAGCAGTTCGTGTTGGCCGGCGGCACCCAGGACCGGCCGACGTTCATGCTCGCCATCTACTCGTACGCCGAAGCCTTCTCTCCGCCGCCGAAGTACGGGCTCGGCGCGGCCATCGCGGTGATCCTCACGCTGATCCTGCTCGTGGTCACCGGCTTCTACGTACGGATGGTGCTCAGGCAGGAGGACGAGTCGTGAAGAAGGTCGCCCTCAACGGCGCCGGGCTGTTGGTCGCGCTCTTCGCGGCGTTCCCGGTCTATTGGATGATCTCCACCTCGTTGAAGCCGAGCAGCGAGATCTTCTCGGCGACCCCGCAGCCGGTGCCGACCCATCCGACGTTGGCGCACTACCGGGAGATCCTGACCGGCAACCTGATCCCCGGCGTCAGCTTCCTCGACTTCTTCCTCAACAGCGCGCTGGTCGCGGTCTCCACGGTGGTGCTCAGCGGTCTGGTCGCGTTGCTCGCCGCGACCGCGGTGGCCCGGTTCCGCTTCAAGCTGCGGACCAGCTTCCTGATCATGCTGCTGGTGGTGCAGATGATCCCGCTGGAGGCGCTGGTCATTCCGCTGTTCCTGATGATCCAGCGACTGGGCCTCTACAACACCCTGCCCAGCCTGATCCTCACCTACCTGGGCTTCTCGCTGCCGTTCGCGGTCTGGATGCTGCGCGGCTTCGTCGCCGCCGTACCCAAGGAGTTGGAGGAGGCGGCGGCGATCGACGGGGCGAGCCGGGCCCAGACCTTCCGCCGCGTCCTCTTTCCGCTGGTGGCGCCCGGCCTGGTGGCCACCAGCATCTTCTCCTTCATCACCGCGTGGAACGAGCTGATCTTCGCGTTGACGTTCATCAACGACCAGGGGAGCTACACGCTGCCGGTGGCGATGACCTTCTTCTTCGGTCGGGACGACACCAACTGGGGGCCGGTGATGGCCGCGTCCACCCTGTTCACCCTGCCGGTCATCATCTTCTTCCTGCTGGTGCAGCGCCGGATGGTCTCCGGCCTGGTGGCCGGCGCCGTGAAGGGCTGACGCCGACCCCGACCCCGGCCCCGGCCCCGCGCCGCACGGGGCTGGCCCGGCCCTGGACCGCCACTAGGCTGACGGGCATGACGGGCAGGGTGGCAGCGGTGAACCTCGGCATCGTGACCGAGGCGCAGTGGGCCGGCGACGCGAGCGGTCGCAGCGGCATCGACAAGCGGCCGGTCGACGGACCGGTGCCGCTGCTCACCGGCGGCCTCGCGGGCGATTTCATCGGCGAGCGCGCCCATCACGGTGGTCCTGACCAGGCGGTCTACGCCTATGCGGAGGAGGACGCCGTCTGGTGGACGGCCGAACTGGGGCGGCCCGTACCACCCGGCGGCTTCGGTGAGAACCTGACCACCTACGCGATCGACGTGACGGGTGCGGTGATCGGCGAGCGGTGGCAGGTCGGTTCCGCCCTGCTCCAGGTCACCAAGCCGCGAACCCCCTGCACCACCTTCGCCGGGTTCTGGGGCGTACCGGATCTGATCAAGCGGTTCACCGTCCGGGCATCGCCCGGGGCGTACCTGCGGGTGCTGCGCGAGGGGGAGGTCGGCGCGGGTGACCCGATCGAGGTGGTGGAGCGGCCCGCGCACGGCGTGACCATCGGCGAGGTGTTCCGGGCTACCAGCCTGGAGCCGGAGTTGCTGCCTCGGCTGCTCGACGCCGAGGACCTGCCGGAGCCGATCCGGGAGAAGGCCCGCCGCCGTCTCGCCGCCCACGGCTGACCGGCCGGGTTCGCTGACCCAGCACCGGGCCGGCCGACGGCATCCGCCCCCGATCCCGTGACGGGTGTCCGGCCGTGCCGACGGGCCCGGCACCGGATTCGGTTCGGAAGAACCCCGATGGCGGGTTCACCGGTGGACTTGCCCGTATCGTCCCCACGGAGGGCATGCGGCGGGGACCGGGTGGAGCGCGATGTCGATGGCAACGGACGGCGGTGCCGCGGCGGCGTCACCCACCGATCCGGACTTCGAGCGCCCGGCGTTCCTGGAACTCTTCTTCGACCTCGTCTACGTCTTCGCGCTGGTCACCTTGGCGACGGTGCTGACCGACGACCTGACCTGGACCGGCCTCGCCGAGACGCTGGTGTTGCTGCTCGGGTTCACGATGATCTGGGCGCTGACCGTGTGGGCGGCGGACAGCGTCGACCTGTCCCGCCCGGCCGGGCAGGGGCAGTTCGTCTGGGTGGCGGCGGCCAGCCTGCTGTTGGCCGCGCTCGCGGCCGACGCGTACGGCGACCGTCGGCTGCTCTTCGCCACCACGTACGTGGTCATCCATCTCAGCACCACCGCCTATTACGTCCTGGTCGTCTCGTCCAGGAGACCGCCGCGGCGCACCATCCGGATCCAGGTCTGGGAGGCGGTCGCCGGCATCGGCTGGATCGGTGGGGCGCTCGTCGGCGGTTCCGGGCAGTTGGCGATCTGGGGGCTCGCTGTCGCCGTCGAATACTGCGCGGCCGTGCTGGGCTGGCCGGTGCCCGGCATCGGCCGCTCACGTCCGCGCGACTGGCGGCTGGTCGGCGCGCGGGTGGCGGAGCGTTACCGGCAGTTCGTCATCGTCGCGCTCGGTGTCTCGATCTTCGTGACCGGAACGACCTTCAGCATGAGCGAGTACACGCTGGAGCGGGCCTCGGCACTACTCGTGGTGTTCAGCACCGTCGTGTTGATGTGGAGGATCTACATCTACCGCGCCGGTGAGCTGCTGACCGACGCCATCGCCCGGTCGTCCAACCCGGCGCTGCTCACCCAGTCCGCCGCGGTCACCCATCTGATCATGGTCGCCGGCATCGTCGGCGCGGCGGTTACCAGCCGGCTCGTGGTGAGCCGCCCGTTGGGCGAGACCCCGCCCTCGTGGGCGGCGGTGATCCTCGGCGGACCCGCGTTGTACCTGGTCGGTCGGGGCGTCCTCGATTTCACCGTGTTCGGGCGGATCTCGCGGTCCCGGTCGGCCGGGCTGGTGCTGCTGGCGGGCGTGGCACCGGCCACGCCTCTGCTGCCGCCGGTGCTGGTCGCCCTGCTCGCCATGACGGTGCTGCTCCTGATCGCCGCGGCGAACCTGGTGAGCACCCGGCGACACGCCCGTGCTCCGGCGCCGCCGATGCTTCGGTGACTCGGGACGGCGGCCCCGGACGGCCTTTCACGGCGATGGCGTGGCGGCCTCGACCAGGCGACCTCGCGCGGCCAGCCCTTCCCCGACCAGAGTGATCAGCAGGACCAGGTTCGCCAGCACCAGCGCGGCCAGGGGCGGAAGCAGGAGTGTGGCGGGTGCCATCAGGGCACACAACACCACGATCGCCACCACCCGGGACCAGAGCGTCCGGCCGGTCACCACGGCATCGAACAGGACGCTGCCGAGCAGGAACAGGACCGGCCCGCCGAGGGTGGCGACCATCAGCTCGACCGGGGCGCGGCCGAACGGCCGGTCGATGACCAGCGAGGTGCTGGTCGAGACCAGCACCACCCCGGCCACCATGACCAGATGGCTGTACGAGGTGGAGGTGCCGGAGCGGACCCGTTCCACGGTTGCGACGCTCGGTGGCGCCAGGATCCGCTGGACCCGCTCGAAGTAGAGCTGGAACAGCAGGACCGCGCTGGCGAACGCGACCGCGCCGGTGGCCACCGCGCCGGCCGTGAAGCCGCTTCCGGCCAGTCCCGTGCCGGTGCTCAGGATCAACTCGCCGAGCGCGACGATGAAGATGGCACGGTGCCGCTCGGAGAGGTGGACGCCGGTGAAGATCTGGCTGGCCAGCTCGGTACGCCCCAGCCCCGGCGTGGGCCAGCCGACCCGGGCCGAACCGAGGTCGACCGCCACGGCGAGCGACCAGAGCACCAGCCGAGCCGTCCCGTCCACGAACACCCCGGCGACCCAGGGCACCACGGTGAGGCCGAACCAGAAGAACACCCGGATGCTCCTGGCCTGGATCGACGGGTTGACCCGGGTGCCGGGGATCAGCACGGCGTCCCGGACCAGGTGAATGCCGAAGTAGGCCGCGACGAAGAGCCACCCGTACCGACCGAAGGCGTGCGGAGTCGCGATCGCCATCAGCAGGGTGCCGAGCATGACCAGCAGGGTGGTCGCCTGGATGATCGGCAGTCGGGGGTTGAACAGGTCGGTGAGCCACGCGGTCAGCACCCAGACCCACCAGGCGGCCAGCAGCAGGACGGCGGTCTGCGCCGCGCTCCGGGCGGTGAGGTTCGCGGCCAGGCTGGCAGCGAGCCGGGAGAAGATGAAGATGTAGACCAGATCGAAGAACAGTTCCAGGAAGGTTGGGTACGCGGGCTCGCCGCGGCGGCGGAGGATCCGGGGGAGCGGAGCGGACGTCACTGCGCTGCCTCCTGTGCCACCCCACGCCTGGGCGCCGCGCCCCGACCTGCGCACCCGCCACGCTACCGACAGCGCGGTCCCGATGGTCGGGAACGGGCCCGCCCGAGCGGCCGGGGCCGCAGACGAGGAACGGCCCCCTGCCGTCGCTCGACGAGGGCAGGGGGCCGTTCTACCGGCGGGCGGTCAGCGCAGCCAGGGGATGTTGCGGTCGAGCAGGCCGCGCTCCTTGAGCTCCTTGCGCAGCGGGATCTCGTCGTCGACGTACCCGTCCCAGTTGATGCCCCAGTAGTTGGCGGTGTGGGTGCCCTCACCGATCAGCTGGCGCTGCACGGGGGTGCGGTTGCGGTACCACTCGCCGTTCACGTCGGGGTGCAGCTCGTCCAGCGGACGGATCCACCGGTAGGTGTAGCCGACGAAGAGCATCTTGCGGGTGATGTTCGACAGGTTCGTCGACCGCGAGTGCCACTGCCGACGGTCGAAGATGAAGGCGTCACCCGGGTTGGCGGTGATCTCCACCGTGCCCTCCGGGTCCGGGTTGTGCACGCTGAGGTCCTTGGGCCGGTCCAGCGAGTTCCACAGGTGGCTGCCCGGGATGACCTTGGTGGCGCCGCGGCCGGTCTCGGAGAGGTCCGACAGCACGTACGCGACCTTCAGCGAGAACATCGGCCGGGGCAGGTTCGGGTCCATCGTCTCCGGGTCGGAGTTCTGCCGGTACCCGTCCTGGTGCCAGCCCCAGTAGGGCTTCTCCGGCTCGAGCGCCGGGGGCGTGACGTCCAGGTGGTTGTGGTGGGTGTAGATGTTCCAGCCGGCCAGCCCCCACATGTACGGGAAGGCGATCGGGTGGGTCAGCAGCTCGCCGAAGAGCTCGTCGCGCTCCAGGAAGCCCAGCAGGTGCAGCGTGCCGTCCTTCTTGGTGGTGCCCTTCGCCTGCTCCTCCGCGTAGACGCGGTCGACCGCCGCCTCCAGCGCCGCCCGGTGGTCCTCCGTCAGGACGTTGCGCAGCAGGAGGAAACCCTGCTCGTGGAACTCCTTGCGGTCAGTGTCGCTGATCGGTTCGTAACCGGTCCGGTCGCCGTAATCGAACACCGCGTCGTACCCCTCCCCATGAGGTGAAACCTTTTCTGGCACAGGCCGCCGATCGTAACGCGGTGGTCCAGACATCGGGGAGGGTGTGTTGCCGGCATTGGGCCGCAGCGGGACCGCCCGCAGCGAGGAAAACGCACAGAGTGAGATTTAGGAGATCAATAGAGCGCTCTAATGAGATTTGTCCGATTGTGCGGTGACTGCCGGTTAAGAGATCCGGGCCGCTCAACCCTCGTTGAACACCTCGGCCACCACCTGACCGGCCGGGCCTTGCTGGCCGTCCACCCGGCCCCAGGAGCCGTTCCGGGCGGTCCACTCCAGGTCGCCGAAGCGGACCCGCTTCACCCCGTGGTCCTGGGCGTGTGACACCAGCCAGTGCGCGTACCGCCAGCCGTCGCGCTGGTCGCCGGGGGTGACCGCCAGCCCGGTCGGGTCGGTCGGGTCGGTGCCCTTCAACCCCCAGTCCAGCACCAGGTTGCGGGTCAGCTGCGCGGCCGCCGCCGCGCCGTGCATCACCGGGGTACGCCCCACCGTGCAGGCGACCGCTCCGCTCGCGTCGCCGAGCAGGGCTCGGCTGAGGACCTCGGAGTCGTCGGCCCACTTCTGGTACGCCTCGGGGAAGGCCGAGCGCTGCACCCGCTGGGCGGCGTCGGTGACCCGCATCTTCTCCCAACCGCGCACCTTCTTGAGGGCGGCGTAGAACCGGTTGGCCGCGTAGCGCGGGTCGCGGATCTGGGCGGCGGTGCCCCAGCCCTGGCTCGGTCGCTGCTGGAACAGGCCGACCGAGTCGCGGTCGCCGTCGGCGAGGTTGCGTAGCCCGGACTCCTGGTACGCGGTGGCGAGCGCGACCACCACGGCCCGTTCGGGCATGCCGCGCTTCGCGCCGATCGCCGCGATGGTCGCCGCGTTGGCCATCTGGTCGGCGTCCAGCGCGACCCGGCCATCGGCCTGCACGGTGCACTTGCGGGCCACCAGGGGCAGTTGGAGGTTGTCGCCGACCTGCCGTGCGACGAGCCAGATTGCGATCACGGCGACGAGGATGAGCACCACTCCACCCGCCACGGTTGCCCGAGTTCGCACCCACACCCCCAGATCGACAGTCTGCCAAGCGTACGTCCCCGCGCGGCCCCTCCGGGTCGTCCGAGCGGTTCAGGCCCGCCCTGGCCGGGTCCGGCCGGTTCGGGGTCGGCTCCGCTGTCGGGTGCCGGTTGGCGACGTTCCCGCTCTGGATGCGATCTCACCTGCCGTGCCGTTCTGTCACCCGTCCCTGCGGCGGCCGGGCCGTCCTGCGTCGGCCGGGCCGTCCTGCGTGCCCACCCAAGATCGTGCTTCATCCAGGGAAAAGGCCCCTCCCCGAGGCGCGAGGCCACTACCACAAGGATCGAGCACGATCATCGAGTGGCGGCCGTCGCTCATCATCGCGCGCCGCTGCCGCCCGTCATCGGGCGATCGGGACAGTCAGCGTGTTGGCGCGCGGGCGGATCGGCCGTGGGCGCGTGTGGACACCACGGGGAGCGTTATGACACACAGGCATATTCATGCCTGTGTGTCATAACGCTCAACAGGAACCTGCCGCCGACCGGTGGGCGTCCGGGCTGTGCGGCGGAGGCGAGGCGGCGACAGCGAGGGCAGGCACGTCACTGGGCCGGCGGCGGTCCGCGCGCTCGGGCTTCGAGTGCCCAGCAGGGCGCTTCGATGCGGCTCCCAGGCCCACTGCCGCCCGGTCGAGGGCTGTCGTGCGCGTCACCGGGTAAGCGAAACGGGAAGCGATTGACCGGTCAAGGACTTATCGCTGTTGACATGTCAATCAGACCTACCGCCTATACCGGACGCGCAGGTCATCGAACGAGGGGAAGTTCCATGGGAACGCTCGACGGCAAGGTCGTGCTCATCACCGGCACCGGCGGCGGTCTGGGCCGCGTCGCGGCGCTGACCTTCGCCCGCGAGGGCGCGAAGGTCGTCGGGGCCGACCTCCAGGTCGCCGGCAACGAAGAGACGGTCGAGCTCGTCCACCGTGCGGGCGGCGAGATGACCGGGATGGCGCCGGTCGACCTGACCGACACCGAGCAGGTACGCAAGCTCGTCGACGACGCTGCCGCCGCCTACGGCGGGCTCGACGTGGTCTACAACAACGCGGCGGCGCTCCGCTTCGGCCCGATGCCCGACTTCTCCGTGCAGGACTGGCGCTACACCATCGCCGGAGAACTCGACATCCCGTACCTCGTGTCGAAGTTCGCCTGGCCGCACCTGGTCCGGCGCGGTGGGGGCGTCATCATCAACGCCGCCTCCATGGCCGGAATGATCGCCGGGCACGTCCCGCCGATGGTCGGTCACACCGCCGCGAACGCCGGCATCATCGGCATGACCCGGCAGCTCGCGCTCGAGGGCGCGCCGCACGGGATCCGGGCGGTGGCGGTCAGCCCCGGGCCCACCCTCACCCCGGCCAGCGAACGCGACCTCGGTGACAACCAGGAGGCGCGGGACGCCATCACCGCCAAGACGCTCCTCAAGCGCTTCGCGCGCCCCGAGGAGGTCGTCGAGTTGGTGGTGTTCCTCGCCTCCGACCGGGCGTCGTACATCACCGGGGCGAACTACCCGGTCGACGGCGGCGCGACCGCCTGGTGAGCCGACCGCCTGGTGAGCCGACCGCCTGGTGAGCCGACCGCCTGGTGAGCCGACCGCCTGGTGACCCGGCCGAAACGGGGGCGCCGCCACTCGTCGACGACGGCGCCCCGAACCCCCTCAGTCGTCCAGAGCGGGCACCCAGCGCGCCGGTCGACGTTCGCGGAACGCGGTGACCCCCTCGCGCCCCTCGTCGGAGAGGAAATAACCGGTCGAGACGGCGGAGAGCCGGGCCAGGTCAGCGCGTAGCTCGGTGCTGCCCGGTCGACGCAGCAGCTCCTTCGCACCGGCCAGCGCCCTGGGCGCGCCACGCACCAGCGAGTCGCAGTAGCCCCGTACCGCGTCGTCCAGCCCGTCCGCCGGAACCGAGGCCGTGACCAGGCCGATCTCGGCGGCCCGGCGGCCGTCGAAGGTGTCCCCGGTCAGGTACAGCTCGGCGGCGGCGCGGGCGTGCAGGCGCGGCAGCACGGTCGCCGAGATCACCGCCGGGATCACCCCGATCCGTACCTCGGTGAACGCGAACGTCGCCTCGTCCGCGCAGACCGCCAGGTCGGCGGCGGCGATCAGGCCCAGCCCACCGGCCCGCGCCGGCCCACCGACCCGGGCCAGCACCGGCTTCGGGCACTCCCAGAGCGCCGCCAGCACGTCGCCCAGCATCCCGGCCGGCACCGTGCCACTGGCGTACGCCGCGGCGGTCTCCTTCAGGTCCGCGCCCGAGCAGAAGACCGGGCCGGTGTGGTCGAGCACGATCACCCGGACCGCCTCGTCGGCGACCGCGTCCGCCAGCCCGGCCAGCAGTTGGGTCATCAGGCCGGTGGAGAGCGCGTTGCGGTTGTGCGGGCTGTCCAGGGTGAGGGTCGTCACCCCACGGGCCGTGGCGACCCGCACGAGGACGTCGGGAGAGGTCATGCCGGGCACACTAGTGGCCATGCCCGGCGTCCTTCCAGATGGTGAGACCGTCCCCGTCGACGGTTCGTTGCCCGCCACCGCCACCTTGGCGGTCGGCGCGCGCGGCTTCGGCGTGTACGTGCACGTCCCGTTCTGCGCCAGCCGCTGCGGCTACTGCGACTTCAACACATACACCGCCGCCGAACTGGGCGGCGGCGCCAGCCGCGAGGCATACGCCGACACCGTCCTGGCCGAGCTGACGCTCGCCGCCCGGGTGCTCGGCGACAACCCGCCGCCCCGGGTCGACACCGTCTTCGTCGGCGGCGGCACACCCACCCTGCTCCCCGCCGACGACCTGGCCCGCATCCTCGACGGCATCGACCGCACCTGGGGGCTGGCCGCCGACGCCGAGGTGACCACCGAGGCCAACCCCGAGTCGGTCACCCCGGAATCGTTGAAGCTGCTGCGGGCCGCCGGCTACACCCGGATCTCGCTGGGCATGCAGTCCGCCTCCCCGGGGGTGCTGGCGATCCTGGACCGCAAACACAGCGCCGGCCGGGCCACCGCCGCCGCACTGGAGGCGCGCGACGCCGGGTTCGAGCACGTCAACCTGGACCTGATCTACGGCACTCCGGGGGAGCGGGCCGAGGACTTCGCCGCCTCGCTGGAGCAGGTCGTCGCCGCCGGGGTGGACCACGTCAGCGCGTACGCCCTGATCGTCGAGGACGGCACGCGGCTCGCCGCCCGGATGCGGCGCGGCGAGCTGGCGTACCCCAGTGACGACGTGGCCGCCGACCGCTACCTGGCCGCGGAGGCCGCGCTCGACGCGGCCGGCCTCTCCTGGTACGAGGTCTCCAACTGGGCCCGCAACGAGGAGGCCCGCTGCCGGCACAACCTGCTCTACTGGACCGGCGCGGACTGGTGGGGGCTGGGGCCGGGGGCGCACAGCCACGTCGGCGGGGTGCGCTGGTGGAACGTCAAACACCCCTCGGCGTACGCCCAGCGGTTGGCCGCCGGCGCGTCGCCCGGCCTGGCCCGCGAGGTGCTCACGGTCGACGAGGCGCACATGGAGGACGTGATGCTGCGGCTGCGGCTGGCCAGCGGCCTGCCGCTGGCGGTGCTCGACGCGACCGGCCGGGCCGGCGCCGAGCGGGCGCTAGCCGGGGGCCTGCTGGCCGCCGACGAGTACGCCGCCGGCCGGGCCGTGCTCACCCTGCGCGGACGACTGCTCGCCGACGCGGTCGTCCGCGACCTGCTGCCCTGAGCGGAACCGCTACCCCCGCACGAGGGCAGCGGTGCTCCGGACCGGCCGGGGGAGCGGCCGGCCCGGTTCACTTGATGAAGTTGGCCGTCATCGGGTAGCGGTACGGGGTGCCCTCGTTGGCCTTCATGCCGGCGATGATCCCGAACAGGATCTGGATCACCACGACGGCGATGCTGGGCAGGAAGAGCAGGCACCAGCTCACGAAGAGCAGCACGAACGCGATGATCGACCAGAGGATCTGGAAGTTCAGGGCGGCCAGGGCGTGCGCCCGGACGGTCGGCGACTGCTGGCCGCGGGCCAGGTAGGCGATGAGCGGGGCGACGAAGCCCAGCGGACCGAAGCTGACCAGAGCGCCGAGTGCGCCGCCGAAGTGCGCGACAAGCGCCCAGGTCTTGTCCTCGTTGTTGGCGTAGCCGCCGCCGGGACCGCCGTACGCCCCGCCGGCCGGGTAGCCGCCGGGCGGGGGATAACCACCGGGCGGAGGGTAGCCGCCTGCCGGAGGGTAGCCGCCCGACGGCGGTTGGTCACCGGTGGGCGGCGGATAGCCACCGGGCGGGGGATAGCCGGCCGGGCCGGGCGCCCCGGACAGTGGTGCGGTGGGCGGCTCGGCCGAAGACGGACCCGGGGAGGTCGGCTCCGGCGGGTAGTTGCCGGGGTCACCCGACCCGGGAGGGCGAGGAGGTTCAGTCATGGATGTAACGGTAGGGGCCGGTGGCAACGCCGCACCAGAGTGACACCGTCCGGCAGTGCGGGCCCGATCGGCCCAGCGGGGTGGCGTGGGCCGCACCGACGGGTGGCCGTTGATCATCGCGTCGGCGGGCCCGCCGACGTAGACTGGCACTCGTTACAGTCGAGTGCCAGGACGGCCTGGCCGGCCCACGGCGCCGGCGGCCGACGTGCGACAGGAGGTGCGGAGGATGGGTCTCGATGACCGGAAACTCGCCGTGCTCCGCGCCATCGTCGAGGACTACGTCTCCACCCAGGAGCCGGTCGGCAGCAAGGCGCTGGTCGAGCGGCACCAACTCGGGGTCTCCCCGGCCACGGTCCGCAACGACATGGCCGTGTTGGAGGAGGAGGGCTACATCCGGCAGCCGCACACCAGTGCCGGCCGGGTGCCCACCGACCGCGGCTACCGCCTCTTCGTCGACCGGTTGTCCCGGGTCAAGCCGCTCAGCCCGGCCGAGCGCCGGGCCATCGAGCGCTTCCTGGTCGGCGCGGTCGACCTCGACGACGTGGTGCACCGCACGGTCCGGCTGCTCGCGCAGCTGACCCGGCAGGTCGCCGTCGTGCAGTACCCGTCGCTGGCCCGCTCCTCGGTGCGTCACCTGGAGCTGGTGCCGATCTCCACCACCCGGCTGATGCTCGTCATGATCGCCGACACCGGGCGGGTGGAGCAGCGACTCGTCGAGCTGCCCGGCCCGGTGCCGGCCGACGACGTCACCGACCTTCGTCGACTGATCAACGAGAAGCTCGCCAACGCCCGGCTGTCCGAGACGCCACCGTTGGTGCAGGCGCTGGTCGAGGAGGCGCCGCCCGAGCTGCGTCCGACCATGACCACGCTCGCCACCGTCCTGCTGGAGACGCTCGTCGAGCGGCACGAGGAGCGGATCGCCCTCGCCGGCACCGCGAACCTGACCCGGGGCGGCCTGCTCGACTTCCAGGGCTCGCTACGGCCGATCCTCGAGGCTCTGGAGGAGGAGGTCGTGCTGCTCAAGCTCATCGGCGAGACCGAGCCGAGCACGACCCGGGTGCTGATCGGCGACGAGAACGAGTTCGACAACCTGCGCGCCGCCTCGGTGGTCAGCACCGGCTACGGCCCGGGCACCACCATCGTGGGCGGCCTGGGGGTGCTGGGGCCCACCCGGATGGACTACCCCGGCAACATCGCCACGGTGCGCGCCGTGGCACGCTACGTGGGCGAGTTGCTGGCCCAGAACTGATTGGTCAGGGCCGATGCGGCCGGCTGCGGCCGCCGACCGGCGCAACGCGAGACGAACATGAGGACACGGAACGCAGTGGCCAGGGACTACTACGGCATTCTCGGTGTGAGCCGGGAAGCCTCCGATGACGAGATCAAGCGCGCCTACCGCAAGCTGGCGCGCCAGTTCCACCCGGACGTCAATCCGGACCCGGAGGCTCAGGAGAAGTTCAAGGACATCAACGCCGCGTACGAGGTCCTCTCGGACGACCGGAAGCGGCAGATCGTCGACCTGGGTGGCGACCCGCTCGCCCCGGGTGGCGGCGGCGCGGGCGGGCCGGGCGGTCCCGGCGGCGCCGGCCCGTTCGTCGGCTTCCAGGACATCATGGACGCGTTCTTCGGCGGTGCGGGCGGCGGCGCCCGTGGCCCGCGTCCGCGTACCCGCCCGGGTGCCGACGCGATCCTGCGGCTCGAACTCGACCTGCACGAGACGGCGTTCGGCGTCGAGGCTCCGATCACGGTCGACACCGCGGTGCTCTGCACCACCTGCTCCGGCGCCGGCACGGCCGCCGGCACCCACCTGGCGACCTGCGAGGCGTGCGGCGGTCGGGGCGAGGTGCAGTCGGTGCAGCGCACCTTCCTCGGCCAGGTGGTCTCCGCCCGCCCGTGCACCGTGTGCCAGGGCTACGGCACCACCATCCCGCACCCCTGCCCCACCTGCGCCGGTGACGGCCGGGTGCGTACCCGCCGCTCGCTGACCGTGAAGATCCCGGCCGGTGTCGAGGACGGCATGCGGATCCGGCTGGCCCAGCAGGGCGAGGTGGGCCCCGGCGGCGGCACCGCCGGCGACCTCTACGTGGAGATCCACGAGCGCCCGCACGACGTGTACTCCCGCAAGGGTGACGACCTGCACTGTCGGGTCACCGTGCCGATGACGGCGGCGGCGCTGGGCACCCGGCTGACCATCAAGACGCTGGACAGCGAGGAGACCGTCGACGTCAAGGCCGGCACCCAGCCGGCCAGCACCCTGCGACTGCGCGCCCGCGGGGTGCCGCACCTGCGCGGCACCGGCCGCGGCGACCTCTACGTGCACCTGGACGTGCGCACGCCGACCAAGCTCGACCCGGACCAGGAAAAGATGCTGCGCGACTTCGCCAAGACCCGTGGTGAGGAGGTCGCCGAGCTGTCCAAGCAGGGCGGCTTCTTCTCCCGGATGCGCGACGCGTTCAACGGGCACGCCTGAGGTGTCCGCGCCGCTGTTCCTGGTCGAGGCGCTGCCCACCGGCGACGCGCTGACCCTGGACGGCCCGGAGGGGCACCACGCCGCCACCGTGCAGCGGCTGCGCGTCGGCGAGGAGCTGCTGCTCGCCGACGGCCGGGGTGGCACGGCCGCCGCCGTGGTCACCGCCGTCGGCCGGGGCAGCCTGGAGGCCACCATCACCTCCCGGGGGTACGCGGACGCGCCGGTCCCCCGGATCGTGGTGGTGCAGGGCATCGCCAAGGGTGACCGGGGCGAGTTGGCCGTGCAGGCGATGACCGAGGTCGGGGTCGACGAGATCGTGCCCTGGGCGGCATCGCGTTCGGTGACCCAGTGGCGCGGCGACCGGGGCGTACGCGCCCGGGAGAAGTGGGTGGCCACCGCCCGGGAGGCCGCCAAGCAGGCCCGCCGGCCGTGGCTGCCGCTGGTGGCCGGCGCGCCGGACGAGTCCACCGCCACGGTGGCCCGTCGGATCGCCGGTGCCGCCGCCGGGTTCGTGCTGCACGAGGAGGCCGAGGAGCGGCTCACCACCGCCGAGCTGCCGTCGGTCGGCGAGATCGTCCTGGTGGTCGGCCCGGAGGGTGGCATCGCCCCGGCGGAACTGACCGCCTTCCAGGAGGCCGGTGGTCGACCCGTACGCCTCGGGCCGGCCGTGCTGCGCACCTCCACCGCCGGGGTGGCGGCCCTCAGCGTGCTCGCCACCCGCCTCGGCCGCTGGTGACCGTTCAGGGCCTCGGAAACACCGGCACCACTTCCTCCTCCGGCCCCAGGTCCAGCCCTGCGGGCCCGATGATCTGCGGATCCGGGGTGCCGACCACCTCGGGGTCCTTGCCGGTGTAGTCGAAGCGGTGCAGCACGTGCCGCATCGCCTCCAGGCGGGCCCGCTTCTTGTCGTTGCTCTTCACCACCGTCCACGGCGCGTCGGCCGTGTCGGTCCAGAAGAACATCGCCTCCTTGGCCTCGGTGTACTCGTCCCACCGGTCCAGCGAGGCGATGTCCATCGGCGACAGCTTCCACTGCCGGACCGGGTCCACCTGGCGGATCGCGAACCGGGTGCGTTGTTCGTTCTGCGAGACGGAGAACCAGAACTTGACCAGCCGGATGCCCGAGCGCACCAGCATCCGTTCCAGCTCCGGCGCCTGACGGAGGAACTCCAGGTACTCCTTGCGGCTACAGAAGCCCATCACCCGTTCCACGCCGGCCCGGTTGTACCAGGATCGGTCGAACAGCACGATCTCGCCGGCCGCCGGCAGGTGCGCCAACCACCGCTGGAAGTACCACTGGGCGGCTTCCCGTTCGTCCGGCTTGGCGAGCGCCACCACCGAGGCGCCGCGCGGATTGAGGTGCTCCATGAAGCGTTTGATGGTGCCGCCCTTGCCGGCCGCGTCCCGGCCCTCGAAGAGGATCACCAGACGCTCGCCGGACTCCTTGATCCAGTCCTGGAGTTTCAGCAGCTCGATCTGGAGCAGCCGCTTGTCGCGGTCGTACTCGTCGCGGTCCAGCCGCTCGTCGTACGGGTAGTCCTCGCGCCAGGTGTCGACCGGGGTGCCGTCGGGGCGGAGCAGGACAGGGTCGTCGTCGTGGCCATCGGCCACCCGGTAGTCGGCGGTCAGGTCGAGCAGCGCGGAGTCGGCCATGTCGATGGGACTTACCCCGCGCGGGAACCGCCAACCACCTCCCCGGCCGGGTGATCTGCCGACGGGGCCGACGTCAGCTGCGCAGGTAGGAGGCGCCGTTGACGTCGACGATGGTGCCGGAGGCCCACACCGCCTCCGGCGAGGCCAACCAGTGCACGGCCGCCGCGATCTCCTCCGGTCGGCCCACCCGGTCGAACGGGCTCTGCGCCCGGATCGCCGCGCCCTCCTCGCCGCGCAGGTACTCGGTGACCATGTCGGTCGCCACGAAGCCCGGCGCGACGGTGGCGACCGTGATGCCGTACGGCGCGAGCGCCACGGCGAGCGACTGGCCCAGTGCGTTCAGCCCCGCCTTGCTGGCCCCGTACGCCGGCTGGTGCGGCTCACCCCGGAACGCGCCCCGGGACGAGACGTTGACGATCCGCCCGCCGCGCCCGCGCATGTGCTGGGCGGCGCACCAGGTGACGTTGCCGGCGCCGGTCAGGTTGGTCTCCAGCACCTGCCGCCAGCGCTGCTGCCACTCCTCGTAGGAGGCGCCGAAGATCGGGTGCGGATCGTCCCGGTCGCCGTACGTCCCGGCGTTGTTGACCAGCACGTCCAGCCCGCCGAGCAGCTCGGCGGCCCGGTCGACCATGGTCCGGACCGCGTCCGGGTCGGTGAGGTCGGCGCGGACCACCACGTGCCCGGCGCCGGGCAGCTGCGCGCGCGTCTGCTCGGCCGCGTCGGCCGAGTCGCGGTGGTGGATGGCCACCCGGTCGCCGCCGGCCGCGAACGCCATCGCCACCGCCCGGCCGATCCCGCGCGAGGCCCCGGTCACGAGTACCGCCCGATCCGTCATGCCGGCCATCCTGCCGCAGCCGTACTTTTCCCCCGCGCACGGGCCGGCGGCCATGCCGCGCCGGAGCGCCCCCGGCCCGTTAGTCCTTAGACTGCCCCGATGGGATCCGACTGCCTGTTCTGCCGCATCGTCGCCGGGGAGATCCCGGCCACCGTGGTCCGGGAGACCGACACCACCCTCGCCTTCCGCGACATCGACCCGAAGGCGCCGGTGCACGTCCTGGTCATTCCGAAGGAGCACTACGCCGACGTCGCCACGCTCGCCCAGGGTGACCCGGCGCTGGCCGCCGACGTGCTGGCGACGTCCGCCGCCGTGGCCGAGGACGAGGGCCTGCTCGGTGACGGCTTCCGGCTGATGTTCAACACCGGCGCGTACGGCGGGCAGGAGGTGTTCCACGCGCACGCGCACCTGCTCGGTGGTGCGCCGCTGGGCCCGATGCTCGCCCGGAACCTGGCGTGACGGCGGCGCCCGCCACCCGTGCCGACGAGCACCTGGGTCGGTTGGTCCGGCGGGTGCAGGCCGAGGCCCGGGTGCCGGCGGTGTCGGTGGCGCTGCACCGGGCCGACCGGCCGCTGTGGAGTTGCACCGTCGGCGCGACCGGCACCGACCGGGCGCTGGGGCCGGACACCCAGTTCCGGATCGGCTCGGTCACCAAGACGTTCACCGCCGTGCTGGTCCTGCAGTGCCGCGACGACGGGCTGCTGGACCTGGACGACCCGGTGGGCCGGCACCTGGACCTCCCGGCGCACGGCGAGCTGACCGTACGCCGGTTGCTGTCGCACACCGGTGGCCTGCAACGCGAGCCGTTCGGCGACGTCTGGGACAGCCTGCGCGCGCCGGACGCCGAGCGACTCGTCGCGGAGCTGGACCGGGCCGAGCGGGTGCTCCCGACCGGCCGCCGGTTCCACTACTCCAACCTGGGCCTGGCCGTCCTCGGCCAACTCGTCGCCCGGCTGCGGGGTGTGAGTTGGGCGCAGGCGCTCACCGAGCGGATCCTGACACCGCTCGGGCTGACCGACACCACCGTGACGCCCCGGCCGACGGCGGCCACCGGCTTCCTGGTCGACGCGTACTCCGACGAGGCGCACCCGGAGCCGCCGACCGACTTCGGCGCGGTCGGCCCGGCCGCCCAGCTCTGGAGCACCGCCACCGACATGGCCCGCTGGGCGGCGTTCCTGGCCGACCCGGCCGCGTTGGATCCGGCCGACGCGGTGCTCGCCCCGGCCACCCTGGACGAGATGCGCTGGCCGCTGACCACCACCGACGAGACGCTCTGGGGCGCGGGCTTCGGGCTCGGGCTGATCCTGGTCCCGCAGGGGGAGCGGGTGATGCACGTGGGGCACGACGGAGCGATGCCCGGATTCCTCGCCGGGGTGTACGGCCGCCGGGGCGGTGACGGCACGGCCGGCGCGATGGGCGCCGCGGTGCTCGGCTCGTCCGGCACGGCGACCGAACTGTTCGATCTGCCGCACCGGCTGCTCGCCGCGGCAGTGGAGTACGACCCGGCGGAGATCGAGCCCTGGCGACCCGGGGCACCCGCTCCGGCGGCCCTGCGGGGTGTCCTCGGCCGGTGGTGGGGGGAGGGCTTCGAGTACATCTTCTCCTGGCACGACGGGGCGCTGCGGGCGCGCGGGGCCGGTGACCCGGCCGGCCGCCCACCGGCGATCTTCACCGCGCTGGCGGACCAGCCGGACGTGTTCCGCACGGTATCCGGTCGGGAGGCCGGTGAGCTGCTGCGGCTCACCCGGGACGAGGCCGGCGCGGTGGTCCGGATGCACTGGGCGACGTACCGGTTCACCCGCCACCAGGAGACCTTCGACCGGTACGACTTCCGGGCCGGGAGTTGATCGCGGCCAGCGGAAATGGGCGCGATGCGGCCCGCGTTGAACCGATACGATGGGTGTAACGTCCGCACGCCAGGCCAGCAGGCCGGCGCCGAGATCGAGAGCAGGTGCGCAGGGCCCTTCGGCCCAACCTATGACCGGCACCCCACCTCCCGGCCCGCCCCGGGTGCAGACCAAGATCACCGTGCCCGATCCGAAGATCATGGTCAATCTGCTCGGCGCAGGCGACGAGATCCTTCGACTCGTCGAACGCTCGGTCAACAGTGACGTGCACGTCCGCGGCAACGAGATCACCATCACCGGTGACCCCGCGGACAACGCCCTCGCCGAGCGGGTCTTCAGTGAGCTCCTCGAACTCATCGAGAAAGGCGAGACCCTGACCACTGACGCCGTCCGGCGTACCGTCGGCATGCTCGAAGAGGGCAGCGCCGAGCGGCCCGCCGAGGTTCTGACGCTCAACATCCTCTCCCGGCGCGGGCGCACCATCCGTCCCAAGACGCTGGGGCAGAAGCGGTACGTCGACGCCATCGACACCCACACCATCGTCTTCGGCATCGGCCCGGCCGGCACCGGAAAGACCTACCTGGCGATGGCGAAGGCCGTCCAGGCGTTGCAGGCCAAGCAGGTCAACCGGATCATCCTCACCCGGCCGGCGGTGGAGGCGGGCGAGCGGCTGGGCTTCCTGCCCGGCACGCTGAACGAGAAGATCGACCCGTACCTGCGCCCGCTCTACGACGCGCTGCACGACATGCTCGACCCGGAGACGATTCCCAAGCTGATGGCCGCCGGCACGATCGAGGTCGCCCCGCTGGCCTACATGCGGGGTCGGACGCTCAACGACGCGTTCATCATCCTGGACGAGGCGCAGAACACGACGCCCGAGCAGATGAAGATGTTCCTCACCCGACTCGGCTTCAACTCCAAGATCGTCGTGACCGGTGACATCACCCAGGTGGACCTTCCCGGCGGGACGAGCAGCGGCCTGCGCGTGGTGCGGGAGATCCTGGAAAACGTCGACGACGTGCACTTCTCCCAGTTGTCCAGCTCCGACGTGGTCCGCCACCGGCTGGTCGGGGAGATCGTCGACGCGTACGCCCGCTGGGACGCCGAGCGGGAGAATCAGCAGGCGCAGGGCGTTCACGCCGTGCCTGGGCGACCCGCCCAGGGCGGCCGGGCCGGCCGCCGCCGCTAAAGCAGAGGAAAGCAGTTGTCCATCGAGATCGCCAACGAGTCCGGTGTCGACGTCGACACCGACGCCGTGCTCGCCGTCGCCCGGCACGCCCTCGACGAGATGGGGGTCAACCCCCTCGCCGAGTTGTCCGTGCTGCTGGTCGACATCGACTACATGACCGAGCTGAACCACCGCTGGATGGGCGGCGACGGCCCGACCGACGTGCTCGCCTTCCCCATGGACGAGGGCAGCGTCGACCACGGCCCGGGCGAGTCCGCTCCGGCCGGCGGCGAGCCCGCCCTGCTCGGCGACATCGTGCTCTGCCCCGAGGTGGCCGCCAAGCAGGCGGCGACCGCCGGGCACGCGCCGGCCGACGAGCTGCACCTGCTCACCGTGCACGGGGTCCTGCACCTGCTCGGCTACGACCACGCCGAGCCGGAGGAGGAGCGGGAGATGTTCGCCCTCCAGGCTCGACTGCTGGCGAGCTGGCGGTCGACCCGCACCCAGTGATGTCCACTCCTCCGTTACTGGCGGCCGGCGCCACCGCCGGCCTTCCCGACTTCCAGCTGATCGTCTTCGCGGCCGGCCTGGTGGTGTTGGCCGGCCTGATCGCGATGACCGAGGCGGCGCTCGCCGCGGTCTCGCCGGCCCGAGCCGCCGAGTTGGCCCGCGACGGCGTACGCGGCGCCCGCACCCTCCAGGCCGTGGCCGGCGACGTCGTCCGGCACCTCAACCTGCTGCTGCTGTTGCGGCTGCTCGCCGAGCTGACCGCCACCACGCTGGTGGCACTCGTGGCCGTGGACAGCTTCGGCGCCGGCTGGCGGGCCGCCCTGGTGACCGCCGGCGCGATGACCGTGGTCAGCTTCGTGGTGGTGGGCGTCGCCCCGCGCACCATCGGCCGACAGCACGCGTACGCCGTGGGTCGTGCGGTGGCGCCGCTGGTCCGCTGGCTGGGCCGGGCGCTCAACCCGCTCGCGTCGCTGCTGATCCTGATCGGCAACGCGGTCACCCCGGGGCGCGGCTTCCGGGAGGGCCCGTTCGCCTCCCAGGTGGAGTTGCGTGAGCTGGTCGACCTGGCCGAGCAGCGCGGCGTCGTCGAGCACGGTGAGCGCCAGATGATCCACTCCGTCTTCGCGCTCGGCGACACCATCGCCCGTGAGGTGATGGTGCCGCGTACGGAGATGGTGTGGATCGAGGAGGGCAAGACGCTGGCGCAGGCGCTGGCGCTCTTCCTGCGCTCCGGTTTCTCCCGCATCCCGGTGATCGGCGAGAGCGTCGACGACGTGCTCGGTGTGCTCTACCTCAAGGACCTGATCCGGCGCTCCCGCGGCGGAGACCCGGGGGCCGAGCAGTTGCCGGTGGCCGAGCTGATGCGCCCGGCGACCTTCGTACCGGAGTCCAAGCCGGTCGACGACCTGCTGTCCGAGATGCAGGCGGCCCGCAACCACCTGGTCATCGTGGTCGACGAGTACGGCGGCACCGGCGGTCTGGTCACCATCGAGGACATCCTGGAGGAGATCGTCGGTGAGATCACCGACGAGTACGATGTCGAGCGCCCGCCCGTCGAACGTCTGGCGGACTCCTCGGTGCGGGTGACCGCCCGCCTGCCGGTGGAGAATCTGGGCGAGATGTTCGACACCGACCTGCCCACCGACGAGGTGGAGACGGTCGGCGGCCTGCTCGCCCAGTCGCTGGGGCGGGTGCCGATCCCGGGTGCCGAGGCCGAGGTCGCCGGTCTGCGCCTGGTCGCCGAGGGCACCACCGGCCGGCGCAACCGGATCGACACCGTCCTGGTCAGCCGGGTGGAGCCGGACCACGAACAGGACAACGCGGGGCGCGGCGAGCACGCCGGCCCCGGGGACGACACGGACAACTACCGAGACGACGAGAGGCAACCCGCCGATGCCTGACACACCCGCCGCGCCTGCCGCCCGGCCCGCCCCCACCGCGTCGGGCACGCTGAGCGCCGAGGACGGCAAGCTCGTCGTCCTGGCCCGGGGAGCCCGCGCGCGGGTCGGCGCCGTGGAGGGCGCCGCCGTCCGCGACCAGGACGGCCGGACGTACGCGGCGGCCAGCGTCGCGCTGCCGTCGCTGACGCTCACCGCGTTGCAGTTGGCGGTCGCCTCGGCGGTGGCGGCCGGGGCGAGCCGACTGGAGGCCGCGGTGGTGGTGACCGAGGCGTCGACGCTGGACGGCGCCGGCTACGCGGCGGTTCGGGACCTCGCGGCGGACGCCCCGGTCCATGTGGCCGCACCGGACGGCACGGTCCTCGGCACGGTGATCCAGTGAGCCCGGTGCAGGATCCGGAGGCGCGACCGTACCGGGCCGGGTTCGGCTGCTTCGTCGGTCGGCCCAACGCCGGCAAGTCGACGCTGACCAACGCCATCGTCGGCACCAAGATCGCCATCACCTCGAACAAGCCGCAGACCACCCGACACGTCATCCGGGCGGTGCTGCACCGGCCGGAGTCGCAGCTGGTCCTCGTCGACACTCCGGGTCTGCACCGCCCCCGTACGCTGCTCGGCGAACGCCTCAACGACCTGGTCCGCTCCACCTGGACCGAGGTCGACGTGATCGGCCTGTGCATCCCGGCGGACGAGCCGGTCGGGCGCGGCGACCGGTTCATCACCGGTGAGCTGGCCGAGTTGAAGGCGACCGTGCTGGCGGTGGTCACCAAGACCGACCTGGTGGACAAGCGTCGCCTGGCCGAGCAGCTGCTCGCGGTCAGCAAGATGGGGGAGTTCGCCGAGATCGTGCCGGTGAGCGCGGTCTCCGGGCATCAGGTGGACACACTCGTCGACGTGATGACCAAGTACCTGCCGCCGTCGCCGCAGCTCTACCCGGACGACATGCTCACCGACGATCCCGAGCAGGTGCTGGTCGCCGAGCTGATCCGGGAGGCCGCCCTGGAGGGGGTCCGCGACGAGCTGCCGCACTCCATCGCCGTGGTGGTGGAGGAGATGATCCCCGAGGGTCAGGTCATGAAGATCTACGCCGACCTGTACGTGGAGCGGCCCAGCCAGAAGGCCATCGTGCTCGGTCACAAGGCGAGCCGGCTCAAGGAGGTCGGCACCACCGCCCGCAAGCAGATCGAGGAGTTGCTCGGCGGCCGGGTCTATCTCGACCTGCACGTACGGGTCGCGAAGGACTGGCAGCGCGATCCGCGGCAGCTGCGCAAGCTGGGCTTCTGACCCACCTCGCCGAGCGGCGGCCCCGGGCGGCGTCGTAACCCCGAATGGGATGTTAACCCCCGGTTGGGGTCGTGGCCGTTTCGTGCGGGCAGCGTGCGGGGTAGGGGAGATGTACCCCGAGCCCCGACCCTGGCAGGCTGATGCGCAACCGGTACCTAGACCTCCTCCGTTTCCTGGCCATCGTCCGAGTGGTGGTCTACCACGTCACCGGATGGGCGACCCTCACCCTCGTCTTCCCCGCCATGTCGGTGATGTTCGCGCTGGCGGGCTCGCTGATGGCCGCGTCGCTGACCCGCTCCGGGCCGGCGGCGGTCGGGCGTCGGCTGCGCCGACTGCTGCCGTCGCTGTGGGTGGTCGCGGTGGTCTTCGTGCCGGCCATGCTGTTCACCGGGCTGCCGATGAGCCCTCGGGTGCTGCTGTGGCTGTTCCCGATCGCCGACCCGCCGGCCAACTACTGGGGCGCGTTGGCGTTGAGCGTCATCTGGTACCTGCGCGACTACCTGTGGTTCGTGCTCGCCTCGCCGGTCGCGTTCTGGCTGTTCCGGCGGGCCCCGCTGCCGACCCTGCTCGCCCCGTACCTGCTGCTGGTGACGATCGAGGTGGGGATCTACCCGGCGCCGCCGGTGCTGCGCGAGTTCGGGCTCTACTTCGGAGCGTGGCTGCTCGGCTTCGCTCACCACGCCGGGATGCTGCGCCGACTCTCCGGCCGGCTGCTGTACCCGTTGGCGCTCGCCCTCGCCGTGGCCGGCGGCGCCTGGATCGTCGGGCACCCCGGCCCACGCGGGTACGACCTGAACGACAACCACCTGGGCAACGCACTCTGGTCGGCCGCGTTCATCCTGGTCGTGCTGGGCCGGGCGCCGTCCGCGGTGGCCTGGCTGAGCCGAAGCCGGCTGGCCGACCGAGCGGTGACCGTGGTCAACCGGCGCGCGCTCACCGTCTACCTCTGGCACATGCCCTTCGTGGTGGCGCTCACCCCGCTGGTCGACGTGGTGGGCTGGTCCCACCAGGATCCGCTCGGATTGGCCATCCGGGTGTTGCTCGTCTTCGCGCTGGTCGGGCTGGTCACCCTGGCCGTCGGGTGGGTGGAGGACGTGGCCGCCCGCCGTCGTCCGGAGCTGATCCCCGGTGGCTCGACCCGGCCGGTCGGGACGCCCGGCGCCTCGCAGCCCGGCGCCCCGCAGCCCGACGTCGGGGCCGACGCGGGGTCGCCGCCCGCCCGATCGGGTGCCGGAGCGGGCCGGCACTTCACCGACCGGGTCGTGGTGCCGGCCCAGCGGTCGGCCGGAAAGCCGGCCGGCGTCGACCTCAACGCTGGCTGATCGTCACGTCGCCGCTACCGGTCGAACCGTCGAGCACCAGGGACGCTGCCGGGTCGTCGGCGACGGTGACCTGTGCGTCGCCGGAACCGGTGTGGGAACGCACCCGGTAGCTGCCCGCCGGCACCAGCATCGTCACATCACCGCTGGACGCGTGCACCCGCGCGGCGGCGGGCTTGTCCAACTCGACGGTGACGTTGCCGGAGCCGGCCTCGGCGTCCGTCGCGCCACCGAGCCGCCGCGCGGTGATGTCGCCCGACCCGGCGCGCAGGCGGACGGCCCCGTTGACCTCGCTGACCTCGATGTCGCCGGAGCCGGTCTCCACCTCGACCGCGCCGGTGGCACCGGTGACCCGCACATCGCCCGACCCCAGTCGAATGTCCACCGCGCCGACCTTGCTGAGCTCGACGTCGCCGGAACCGGACTCGCCCTGGAGCGTCACGCCCTCCGGGACGGCCACCTCGTAGGAGACCGAACACCGGTCGCCGCAGTCGGTGTCCAACACCAGGTCGGCGCCCTTGATCTCGTATCGGGCCCGAGGCTCGCCGCCCTGGTAGCGCACCACGCGCTTGATCCGCACCTCGCCCGCGGCGCCACCGCCGCGGACGATCACGTCACCCGCACCCGGCAGCACCCGGATCGTGGTGATCTTCACCGGCTCGGTGTCGTCGTAGTCGAGCCGACGCATCGCCAGGTTGTCGCACCCGGCGAGCACGATGAGGGTGGCGGCGAGCCCCAGCGCGACGGGAGCGGCGACGCGACGACGGCGCGGGGTGGTGGTCAGGTGCATTGCCATGGCCAGCACGCTACGGCCGGGCACGCATCCGACGCATCGGGGTTCCTCCGCGCTTGCACCCCGAACCAACCCTGATTCCACACCCCGAGGGAGAATGGCCCGATGGCCGGGTATCGCCGACAGCTCTACCGCGACGACGCGGTGGTGCTGCGTGTGCAGAAGCTCGGCGAGTCCGACCGGATCATCACTCTGCTCACCCGCCGGCACGGCCGGCTGCGCGCGGTGGCCCGAGGGATCCGCCGCACCACCAGCAAGTTCGGTGCCCGGCTGGAACCGTTCGGCCACGTCGACCTCCAACTCGCCGGTGACCCGAAGGGCAACCACGGCAGCTCACTGCACACCGTCAGCCAGGTCGAGGGCATCGACCTGTACGGCAAGCGGTTCCTCGGGGATTACCCGCGCTACACGGCGGCCAGTGCGATCGCCGAGACCGCCGAGCGGCTCACCCCGGTGGAGCGGGAGCCGTCGCTGCGGCTGTTCCAGCTCACCCTGGGCGCGCTGAAGGCGCTGTCGCGGGGCGAGCACGCCACCACCCTGGTGCTCGACGCGTACCTGCTGCGGGGGATGTCCCTCGCCGGCTGGGCGCCGGCGCTGGTCGCCTGCGCGGTCTGTGGCACGCCCGGGCGACACCGGGCGTTCTCCGTACCGGCCGGCGGCGCGGTCTGTCCGGATTGCCGGCCACCCGGGGCGGCCCATCCCGCGCCGGCCACCATCGACCTGATGTCCGCGCTGACCACCGGCGACTGGGTGCTCGCCGACGCCACCGACACCGCCGTACGCCGGGAGTGCAGTGGGCTGGTCGCGGCTCACCTGCAGTGGCACCTGGAGCGCGCGCTACGCTCGCTGCCGCTGGTCGACCGGGGTTCCTCGGCGGCCGGCGCGGCCTCACCGTCGGAAGGCGCCGGGGCCGTGGTGCTCCGGCCACGTGGTGACATCGAGGCCGGGGTGGACGGCGCGAACAGGGAGTGACCGAGTGATCCGATCGAAGAAGGCCGGCCGGCGCGAGCCCACGCCGCCGATCCCGCATCCGTCCGGCGCCCGGCCGCCGGCGCTGCCCACCGAGGCGGTGCCGAAACACGTGGCGGTGGTGATGGACGGCAACGGTCGTTGGGCCAAGGACCGTGGGCTGCCCCGCACCAAGGGGCACGAGGCGGGGGAGCACAGCCTCTTCGACACCATCGAGGGCGCCATCGAGATGGGCATCCCGTACCTCTCGGCGTACGCGTTCTCCACCGAGAACTGGCGGCGCTCGCCCGACGAGGTCCGGTTCCTGATGGGGTTCAACCGGGACGTCATCCGTCGTCGCCGCGACCAGCTGGTCGACCTCGGCGTACGGGTGGTGTGGTCGGGCCGGCCCGGCCGGTTGTGGAAGAGCGTCATCTCCGAGTTGCAGACCGCCGAGGAGATGTCCCGTGACAACTCGACGCTGACCCTGCAGTTCTGCGTCAACTACGGCGGGCAGGCCGAGATCGGTGACGCCGCCGCCGCGATCGCCCGGGACGTGGCAGCCGGCCGACTTGACCCGGCGAAGGTCACCGAGAAGACCGTGGCGAAGTACCTCTACCACCCGGAGATCCCGGAGGTGGACCTGTTCCTGCGCCCCTCCGGGGAGGAGCGGATCTCCAACTTCCTGCTCTGGCAGACCGCGTACGCCGAGTTGGTCTTCCTGGACACGCTCTGGCCCGACTTCGATCGCCGCCACCTCTGGTATGCGTGCGAGCTGTACGCGCAACGGGATCGACGCTTCGGCGGCGCGCTGCCCAACCCGGTCGCCCCGGTTATCTGAGCCGACGCGCTTACCCGCACGTCACTCTGGGTATCAGAGACGTCAGGAGCCACTGACGGAGGTGAACCCACATGATCCAGAAGCGCATTGCCCAGTGGGCGGTGATGGCGATCGCGGTGCCGCTGGCGGCTGCCGGTGCCCGCCGGCTCAGCCACACCCTGGAGGCCCGGCGTGGTCCCTCCGGGGCGACCCGGTTGCTGACCAAGGGCGCGGACCTGATCCGTCCGCAAAAGGCCAAGCGCCGCCGCCTCTTCTGAGCACCCCCCCATCTCCCCCTCGGCGCCGCCCGCACCCGCAGGCGGCGCCGAACCCGTCCCCGCCTCCGCCCCCGCCTCGGTCCCCTCGTCCCCCGCCCCCACCCCTCGCCCCGTCGATCATGGAGTTGTGGTGGGGGATGTAAGTAGTGAAGGGGGATGAAACGGCCACCACAAGTCCATGATCGACTTGGTCTTGCCCTATGCCGCACCTGCGGGGGGACGGGTGGTGCGTCGGGGCTCGTTGTTTTCCGGCTTCCGGGGGAGGGCGGCCGGTAGGGTCCGGAAGTGGCGGACTCGGTGGTGGGGGTGGGTGTGCGGGATCTCCGGTACAAAATGATCATGGCGTTGAACGCCGCTGATCTGGGTGACCCGATCTGCGAGCAGGTGGCCGACATCTGCGCCGAGATCGCCGAGCAGCACTGCGCCGAGTTCGGTCACACGCCGCAGGTGCGTACCGGTGAGATCGCCGAGCTGGCCACCGGCGAGCCGGCCCTGACCTGGGCGCCGTCCGAAGCCGGGCAGCGTGCCTGGTGACCAGCCCCGCTCCCCAGGTCGACGTACGGCGGGCCGACGACCGGTTCGCCACCCGGATCTCCTGGCTGGACTCCAAGCACTCCTTCTCGTTCTCCCGGCACTACGATCCGGCCAACACCCACCACGGCTTGCTGCTGGTGAACAACGACGACGTGGTCCGACCGGGGGCCGGCTTCGAGACCCACCCGCACCAGGACATGGAGATCGTCACCTGGGTGCTGCGCGGCTCGCTGGTGCACCAGGACTCCACCGGCCACTCCGGAGTGATCTACCCAGGTCTGGCGCAGCGGATGAGCGCCGGCACCGGCATCCTGCACTCGGAGAAGAACGACGCCTGGCGACTCGACAACCAGGAGCCGCACACCGACCCGGTGCACTTCGTGCAGATGTGGGTGCTCCCCGACGAGCAGGGCGTCGACCCCGGCTACGAGCAGCTGGAGATAGAGGACGAGCTTTTACGCGGGGGCCTGGTGCCGATCGCCTCCGGGATGGACCGCTACGACGGGGCGTCCGCGATCCGGATCCGTAACCGGTACGCGACACTGCACGCCGCCCGTCTGGCTCCCGGCGACGAGGTCACCATCCCGGACGCGCCCTACGTGCACCTCTACGTACCCAACGGCACGGTGACGCTGGAGGGCAGCGGCCCGCTCGGCACCGGCGACGCCGCCCGGCTCACCATGACCGGTGGCCGACGGGTCACCGCCGACGAGCCGGCCGAGATTCTCGTCTGGGAGATGCACGCGACCGTCGCCTGACCGCCGTCGGGTTCGCGCCCCGTCGTCTCCCATGATCGCACTCGAACATGGATGTAGTGGCCTCCGCAAAGGCGGAGGCCACTACATCATGGATCCAGCACGATCTTGCCGGGTGCCGGGTGCCGGGTGCCGGGTGCCGGGTGCCGGGTGCCGGGTGCCGGGTGCCGGGTGCCCGGCACCGGGCGCGGGCGCCTGACGCCGGGCGCCCGACGTCGAGCGTTGGTACGGGCGTTGGGCGTTGGACGCCCGGCGTTGGGTGTGAGCGACGGGCGCCCGGCGTTGGGTCTGGGCGTCGGGCGTTGGAGGCCGTTCCGGCTAGGCCGGGGACTCGGTGCGGTCGGCGGCCCAGGTGGTGTGGAACGAGCCGTCGCGGTCCACCCGCTGGTAGGTGTGCGCGCCGAAGTTGTCCCGCAGACCCTGGATCAGCGCGGCGGGCAGTCGCTCCGCGCGCAACGCGTCGAAGTACGCCAGCGACGACGAGAACGCGGGCGTCGGCACGCCGGCCCGGGTCGCGTCGGCCACCACCCGTCGCCAGCTCGGCACGCCGGCGCTGACCGCCTCGGCGAAGTACGGCGCCACCAGCAGCGTCGGCAGGTCCGGCTGCTCGTCGTACGCCTCGCGGATCCGGTTGAGGAAGCGGGCCCGGATGATGCAGCCGCCCCGCCAGATCGTCGCGGTGCCGCCCAGATCGATGTCCCAGTCGTACTCCTGGCTGCCCGCGCGAATGTGGTCGAAGCCCTGCGCGTACGCGACGATCTTGGAAGCGAGCAGCGCCCGGCGGACGTCCTCGACGAACGCCTCCCGGTCGGCGACCTGCCACTTCTCACCCGCGTCGGGGAATGCCCGCCGGGCCGCCTCGCGCTGGTCGACGTGCCCGGAAAGCGAACGGGCGAAGGTCGCCTCGGCGATCCCGGTGATCGGGATGCCCAGGTCCAGGGCGCTCTGCACGGTCCACCGACCGGTGCCCTTCTGCTCGGCCCGGTCCTGCACGATGTCCACGAACGGTCGGCCGGTCGCCGCGTCGGTGTGCGCGAGCACGTCGGCGGTGATCTCGATGAGGAACGACTCCAACTCGCCGCTGTTCCAGTCGCGGAAGATCTCCGCGATCTCGGCCGGCTTCGCGTCCAGTCCGGCCCGGAGCAGGTCGTACGCCTCGGCGATGAGCTGCATGTCGGCGTACTCGATGCCGTTGTGCACCATCTTGACGAAGTGCCCGGCGCCGTCCGGCCCGACGTGCGTGCAGCACGGCACGCCGTCCACCTGTGCGGCGATCTTCTCGAACATCGGCCCGAGCTTGGCGTACGACTCGGCGGAGCCGCCCGGCATGATGCTCGGCCCGCGCAGCGCGCCCTCCTCGCCACCGGAGACACCGGTGCCGCTGAAGTGCAGCCCCTGCGCGCGCAGCGCCTCCTCCCGACGGCGGGTGTCGGCGAAGTGGGCGTTGCCGCAGTCGACGATGATGTCGCCCTCGTCGAGCAGTGGCACCAACTCGTCGATCACCGCGTCGGTGGGCGCGCCGGCCTTGACCATGACGATCACCGCGCGGGGTCGTTCCAGTGACGCCACAAAATCGGCCATCGTCTCGCCGGGGACGAACGTGCCCTCGTCGCCGTGCTCGGCGACCAGGCTGCGGGTGCGCTCCGGCGAGCGGTTGTGTACTGCCACCGTGAAGCCGTTGCGGGCCAGGTTGCGGGCCACATTGCGCCCCATCACCGCCAGCCCGGTCACACCGATCTGTGCCCTCGCCTGATCAGCCATTCGTGCCGCCACCTCTCGTCACACCACTATCAGCGTTTGGAAACTTACCGTGATGTGAGCCGATACGGACCAGTGATCGACGTCCCGTTACTGCACGTGACGCGAGCGTTGCCGAGGCCGGTTCGGGCCCTCGACAGTGGTCGGTGAGGCCCGCGCAGGCAAACATGTCGTCATTGCGCGCCGGGCGTGTCAGCCTTCGGCGAGACGGGCTTCGATTCGGGCGATCTTCCCGGTGAGCGCGTCGGTGACCCCGGGCCGGACGTCGGCCTTGAGCACCACACTCACCCGGGGTGCCTGTGCCGCGACCACGTCGACCGCCCGCTTCACCACCGCCATCACCTCGTCCCACTCACCCTCGACGGTGGTGAACATGGCATCGGTCCGGTTCGGCAGGCCGGACTCCCGGACCACCCGAACCGCCTCGGCGACCAGGTCACCCACGGAGTCGCCACCGCCGAGCGGGGTGATCGAGAACGCGATCAGCATGTGCCGATCGTGCCAGTAAAAACGGATGCGCGTCCGGTCGGGCGATGGTTAGGGTGCTGGCATGCGTAACTGACGCCCCATCCTCCGAGCCGGCCCGCCGTCCCGCGTCGCGGTCCGCGTGCTCCCGGGCGTCCCGCATCTCCTCTCCGCCGTTCGGCGGCGCTGGCCCTGCCTGGCCCCGGTGAGCAGTCCCTTCCCACTCGACCGTCGCGCGACGACGGTCACCAGCCGATCCGACCGACCGCCGTACGCGGGACCGGCCGTGCCGGTCGGCACTGAAGGAGGCCCGGATGCCTGCCAGGCGTAACCCGAAGAAGACCCGTACCCCGAAAACGACGCCGCCCCGCACCGACCCGGCGGCCAGCCACGGACCGCTCCTGCCCACCCGCGCCGACCTCGCGGCCGAACCGCCCCTGCCGGCGGTGCTTGTGGAACCGGGAACGCTGGCCGAGCCGGCGCTGCTGGCGGTGCTCGCCGATCCGGCGCTGCCGGTAGATATGCCGGCAGCGGTCGACGCGCCGACGGTGGACGACCTGCCGAGGGCGGCCGGGCGACCGAAGGCACCGACGGCCGGCCCGCCGCAGGGTGGCGGCAACCGCTCCGGTGGCGGCCGCAGTCAACAGGCCGGCCAGGCCCGCCGCTACGCCTTCCGGCGCAGCTGACCAACCCCGACCCGCACCCAGCCCCCACCCCCACCCTCACCCCAGCCCTTTGTCCCGCGATCTTGCACTTTCTGTCCTCGCATCACCGCCATATCGGGATGAACCGGCGACAGAAACTGCAAGATCGGCGGGGGCGGGGCGGGGGCGGGGGCGGGGGTGGGTCAGCTGATTAGGGGGCGGAAGGTGCCCAGGGTGACGCTCGTGGCCAGGGCGGCGGCGGCCAGCAGGGCGGCCCCGGTGATGAGCAGGGCGTCGGCGCGGGTGAAGTGCTGCCGGCGGGCGACGGTACGGGGTGTGCCGGCGTCGAAGCCACGCGCGTCCATCGCCACGGCCAGCCGGGTGCCGCGACGGATCGCCCCCACCAGCAGCGCGAACGCGGTGGAGGTGAACAGCCGCAGCTTGGCCACCGGGTTGCGACCGGCGTCGACGCCCCGCGCGCGGCGCGCCATGCTGATCATCTGCCACTCCTGGCCGAGCAGCGGCACCAGCCGGAACGCGGCCAGCGCCCCGATGGCGAAGCGGGCCGGCGCCTTCGCGTTCTGGATCAACGCGTCGGCCAGGTCGGTGGGGTCGGTGGTCGCGAAGACGATCACACCGGGCAGCGCCACCGCGAACACCCGCAGCACCAGGCCGAGGGCGGTGAGCAGTACGCCGGTGCTCACCAGCACCGGTCCCGCGTCGAGCAGGACCCGGCCGGACCGGTCGGCGGCGAACAGCACCAGGGTGACCAGGATGCCGGCGGCGCTGAGCAGCAGTGGCCAGGCCCGCCGGGCCAGCACCCGGTAGCGGATGCCGAACAGCGGCAGCACGGCGAGTTCGAGGGCGATGGCGATCGCCGGGGCCACCGGGTCCAGGGTCGCCAGCAGCGTGAACGAGAAGACCAGCGCGGCGGCGACCTTCGCCACCGGGTTGCGGCGGGCCAACGGCGCGTCCGGCGCGGCGACCGGCTCGATGCTGATCATCGGTGGTCCGGGGTGCGTCGCAGGGTGACGGTGCGGTCGGCGAGCGCGGCGACGAAGTCCGCGTCGTGGGTGACCGCGACCAGGCCGTGCCCGGCGTCGCGTAGCTCGGCGAAGAGGTCCACCAGCTCCCGCCAGGTCCGTCGGTCCTGCCCGAAGGTGGGTTCGTCGCAGATCAGCAGGCGGGGCGCGGTGGCCAGGGCCGTCGCCACGCTCAGCCGCCGCGCCTCACCACCCGAGAGGGTGTACGGGTTGGCGGCGGCGAGCCGGTCCAGCCGCAGTCGACCCAGCAACCCGGCCACGGTGTCCCTGACGACCGCCTCGGGTTGACCGGTGCGGCGCGGGCCGAGCGCCAGCTCGTCGAAGACGGTGCTGGTGACGAACTGGTGCTCCGGGTCCTGAAAGACCGATCCGATCCGCCGGGTGAGGGCGGGGGCCCGCCAACGGTGTGGGGGAGTCCGGTGATCAGCGCCGGCCAACTCCGCGGACGCGGTGACCCGCCCGGTGCCCGGCCGGAGCAGACCGCCGAGCAGCAACGCCAGGGTGGACTTGCCGGCACCGTTCGGTCCGCGTACGGCGAGTGCCTCACCGGCGCGTACCCCCAGGGTGGTGGGGCCCAGCCGGGGCGGCAGGCCGAGCTGGTCGGCGGTGAGCAACAGCTCCCCGGGGCCGGCGGCGGCGGGCCGGGGCGCGATGGGGTGACCGGGCACCCACACCCCCTCGGCGGCCAGGGCGGCGCCGTGCGCGGCGAAGACCGCCTCGGGTGTGCCGTCCGCGCGGACGCCGCCACCCGGCTCCAGGACGATCACCCGGTCGACCAGCGGCAGCGCGTCGGCGACCCGGTGCTCGACGAGGATCAGCGTGGTGTCGGCGTCCAACGCGCCGGCCACCGCCTGTCGGACGAGTTCGGCCCCGGCCGGGTCGAGGTTGGCGGTCGGCTCGTCGAGCAGCAGCAGCGCGGGGCGCAGCGCGAGCGCGCCGGCCAGGGCGAGGCGCTGCTGCTCGCCGCCGGAGAGGGCTGCGGTGTTGCGGTCCCGGGGGTACGGGAAGCCGACCCGGTGCAGCGCCTCGTCCACCCGGGGCCAAATCTCGTCGGCCGGCACTCCCCGGTTCTCCAGCCCGAACGCGACGTCGTCGCCGCAGCGCGCCATCACCAGCTGCGTCTCCGGATCCTGGAAGACGATGCCGACGCGTTCCCGCCCCTTGCGCGGGTCGAGCCCGTCGATCTCGACGGTGCCCTCCTGCTCGCCGGAGTCCTCGGGGAGCAACCCGGCCAGCGCGCTGAGCAGGGTGCTCTTGCCGGCCCCCGACGGCCCGAGCAGCAAAACCCGCTCCCCGGCATCAATCCGCAGGTCAACTCCGCGCACGGCCCAGGCACGCCGCCCAGCGTGCCGCCACCCGAACCCCCGCAGCAAAACCCCGCCCACCAACCCCGCCCCCTCCCGGCCCTCGGCCTGCCCGCGCAGCGCCCCCGCTCACCCCCGTTGATCAAGAGGTTTGCGTCAGAAAGTCACCGTCCGTTGACGCAAACCTCTTGATCAACACCAGTGGGGGTGGGGTCAGATCAGGGCTCGGTTGCGGCCTACCGGGAAGCGGTCCAGGACGCCGGTGTTGGCCAGGGCCTGGGTCAGCAGCCAGCCACCGACGCCGGCGATCACGGTGGCGCTGACGATGGTGAGCAGCGCGTACGGGATGCGGTAGTCGGTCAGCTCGTAGTCGACGTTCCAGACGAAGAAGTCGAACAGCGCGGCGCTGAGGCCGGTCAGCGCGCCGGCGAACACGGCGGTCGGCAGCCGGAAGGACCGGTACCGGAAGGCGGCGAAGGCCAGCTCGGCGCCGATGCCCTGCACGATGCCCTGCGGGATCACCGTGCCGGCCCACTGGCTGCCCAGCAGCGCGGAGAGGACCGCGGCCACCGTCTCGCAGTAGAGCGCGGCGCCGGGCTTGCGGATGACCAGCCCGCCGATCACCGCAGGCATCAACCAGACGCCGTAGAGCAGCGTCTGTGCCGGTGGAAAGAAGGCGAACGCGCCCTCGGTGGCGCTCCAGACCAGGCCCCAGGCCCAGAAGATGACGCCGAAGGCGACCGCGATCACCGAGGCGACCACGATGTCGATGGTGCGCCAACGGTTGGTGGTGTTGTCCATGGTTTGCTCCCAGTTCAAGTGAAGAGAACCAGGAGAAGACGCACGCCGCGTCCGGTGGCACCGGACTGCGGCGCGGCTGGAGGTCGACCGAACTCCCTGCGCTGGCATTACCCAGATCAGGTTCGAGGGTCTGCGGGCGTGCCCGCACTCTCAGCGCTGTGCGCTCCCCTGTCGGATATGAAGTTGTCTCGCTGACGCTAGCACCGGTCAGGGTCGTGGGCCCAGCAGGCATTCGCCTGACCTGCGGGAGCGACCGGCCGGCCGCCGGCTGGGTACGCTTCCGATCATGCGGGTTGACGCGCGAGGCTTCACGTTCGAGGTGACCGTCGACGGTCCGCCGGACGGCGTACCCGTCCTGCTGCTGCACGGTTTTCCGCAACACAGCGGCGAGTGGGACGACGTGGTGCCGACGCTGCACCAGGCCGGGCTGCGCACGTACGCGTTGGACCAGCGCGGCTACTCGCCCGGCGCCCGGCCCACGGCGGTGGCCGACTACCGGATCCCCGAGCTCGTCGCCGACGTGGTGGCGGTGCTCGACGCGCTCGGGCTGGACGCCGTGCACCTGGTCGGCCACGACTGGGGCGCGATCGTGGCCTGGGCGGTCGCCGCCCGGCACCCCGAGCGGGTCCACACCCTGACCGCGGTGTCCGTACCGCACCCGGCGGCCATGGCGCACGCCCTGGCCACCGACGGCCAACAGAAGGCCCGCTCGTCGTACATCGCGCTGTTCCGCAAGCCGGACAAGGCGGAGAAGGTCCTGCTGGCGTGGCACGCCACCGCGCTGCGCAAGCTGCTCGGCGGGGTGGGCGACACCTCCCGGGTGAACCGGTACGCCGACCCGATGCGCGAGCCGGGCGCGCTCACCGCCGCGCTGAACTGGTACCGGGCGATGTCCCGCGCCGACCTGGCCGGCGTCGGTCCGGTCGCGGTGCCCACCACGTACGTCTGGAGTGACCGGGACGTCGCCATCGGTCGGACCGCCGCCGAGGCGTGCGCGGCGAACGTCACCGGGGACTACCGCTTCGTGCAACTGCCCGGGGTGAGTCACTGGATCCCGGACGCGGCGCCCGGCCCGCTCGCCGAGGCGATCCTGGCCCGAGCCGGCGGAACGGCCCGAGCCGGCGGAACGGCCTGAGCGGCGGTGGACGCCAACGAACGACGGAGGACGTATGACAGTGAGTGCCGAGGACTACCTGGCCGTGGTGACCGAAACGATCGGCCGGGTGGCCGCCAGCCAGCGGGAGGCGGTGGGCCGGGCCGCTGACCTGATCGCCGAGGCCGTACGCGCCGACGGGGTGGTGCACGCGTTCGGCACCGGACACTCGGAGGCCCTCGCCATGGAGATCGCCGGCCGGGCGGGCGGTCTGGTGCCGACCAACCGGATCGCGCTGCGCGACCTGGTGCTGCTCGGCGGCGAACCGGCCGAGCGGCTCGGCCCGCTGCTGGAACGGGACCCGGAGGTCGCGCACCGCCTCTACGAGCTGGCTCCGGTGCGACCCACCGACGTCTTCGTGCTCGCCTCGAACTCCGGGGTCAACGGCGCGATGGTGGAGTTCGCCACGCTGGTCAAGGAGCGTGGCCACGGCCTGGTGGCGATCACCTCGGCGCGGCACTCCGGCCGGATGGCCTCCCGGCACCCGTCCGGGCGCAAGCTGAGCGACATCGCCGACGTGGTGCTCGACAACGGCGCGCCGTACGGCGACGCGACGCTGCCGCTGCCCGGCGGCGGCGCGGTCGGCGCGGTCTCCTCGATCACCGCGGCGCTGCTGGCCCAGCAGATCACCGTGGAGGTGGTGGCCCGGCTGCTGGCGGCGGGGGAGCGGCCCCCGGTCTACCTGTCGGCGAACATTCCGGACGGCGACGCGCACAACAACGAGCTGGAGGCCCGGTACGCGGGTCGGATCCGACGCGGTTCCTGACGTCGGGCGGCCGACTTGCGTCGCCGAGATGAACGGCAGGTGTCGTGAACCTGTTTCGCGCTCGGCCGGGTGGGGCATTGGCGTTGCTGCCGGCGGCCGGGACCGCCGGCAGTAGCGTCTCACCGGAGGTAGCGCGTGTCCAAGGAGACCGAGAAGCAGCGCTGGCAGCGCAACTTCGCCGACCTGCTACAGGAGTTGCGGGTCGCGCAGACCGGCGTGCAGATCCTCTTCGCCTTCCTGCTCACCCTGCCGTTCAGTAACGGGTTCACCCAGACCACGGAGTTCCAGCGCGACGTCTACATCGTGGCGTTGCTCGCGGCGGCAGCCGCCACCGCGATGATCATCTCACCGGTGGCGTTCCACCGGGCGCTGTTCCGGCAGGGACGCAAGCCGGAGCTGGTCCGCTTCGCGCACCGGATGGCCACCGGCGGCCTCGCCTTCATGCTGATCGCGATGGTCAGCGCGGTGCTGCTGATCACCGATTTCGTGCTGGACCGGCCGATCGCCTTCGTGCTCAGTGCCCTGACCGGGCTCTGGTTCCTCACCTTCTGGATGCTCCTGCCGTTCGCCCGCCGCAACTGGGGCGAGGACGACATCGACGACGATGACGACGACCCGGACACCATCCACGGTCGCTGACCGCGCGGATCTTCACGCAGCGCTACCCCTGGGTAACAACCGGGGGTAGCGTGGCGGTAGTCGCGCACGTCGAGCAGCCGCACCGAGCTTCGAGGGGGCAGCCGTGACCACGACGCAGAACGGCCGACCGGCACCGGACGACCCCGACTCCGACACCACCACGGGTGCCGCCGCGGCACTGCCCGCCGAGGCCGGGCAGGTCTCGGAGAAGGAGGCCCGGCAGGTCGCCGAGGCCGCTCGCCAGTCCACCTGGGACCGACCCAGCTTCGGCAAGGAGCTGTTCCTCGGCCGGTTCCGGCTCGACCTGATCGACCCGTGGCCCCGATCCGATCCGGACGACGTGGCACGCGCGGAGGAGTTCCTCGGTCGGTTCCGCGCCTTCCTGACCTCCGAGGTGGACGGCGCCGCCATCGAACACGACGCGTCCATACCCGACTCGGTGTTCCACGGCCTGGCCGACCTCGGCGCGTTCGGCATGAAAATCGATCGGAAGTACGGCGGTCTCGGGCTGAGCAACCTGCACTACTGCCGGGCACTGATGCTGGCCGGTTCGGCCAGCCCGGCCATCGGCGCGCTGCTCTCGGCGCACCAGTCGATCGGGGTGCCGCAGCCACTGAAGATGTTCGGCACCGCCGAGCAGAAGCAACGCTTCCTGCCCCGGCTCGCCGCCGGCGAGGTGTCCGCGTTCCTGCTCACCGAGCCGGATGTCGGCTCCGACCCGGCCCGGCTGGCCACCATCGCCGAGCCGACCGAGGACGGCACCGGTTACCGGCTCAACGGGGTGAAACTCTGGGCCACCAACGGCATCGTGGCCACCCTGCTGGTGGTGATGGCCCGGGTGCCGGCCACCGAGGGACGTCGGGGCGGGATCACCGCGTTCGTGGTGGACGGCGACAGCGCGGGCATCACCGTCGAGCGGCGCAACGAGTTCATCGGCCTGCGCGGCCTGGAAAACAGCCTGACCCGGTTCCACGACGTGTTCGTCCCCGCCGAGAACGTCATCGGCGGCGAGGGCAAGGGGCTGAAGATCGCCCTGACCACACTGAACACCGGCCGGCTCTCGTTGCCGGCCATGTGCGTGGGCGCCGGAAAGTGGGCGTTGAACGTGGCCCGGGGGTGGGCCGCCGACCGGGTCCAGTGGGGCCGACCGGTGGGCGAGCACGAGGCGGTCGCCCAGAAACTCTCCTTCATCGCCGCCACCACCTACGGCATGGAGACCATGCTCGACCTCTGCTGCCTGCTCGCCGACGACGACCGCAACGACATCCGGATCGAAGCGGCACTGGTCAAGCTGTACGCCAGCGAGATGGCCTGGAAGATCGCCGACGAGCTGATCCAGATCCGGGGCGGGCGCGGCTACGAGACGGCCGACTCCCTGGCCGCCCGCGGCGAACGCCCGGCCGCGGTCGAGCAGATGCTACGCGACCTGCGGATCAACCGGATCTTCGAAGGTTCCACCGAGATCATGCACCTGCTGATCGCCCGGGAGGCGGTCGACGCCCACCTGTCGGTCGCCGGCGACATCATCGACCCGGACGCGGGGCTGGGCCGCAAGGCACGAGCCGGCGCGCGGGCGGGCGCCTTCTACGCGAAGTGGCTGCCCACCCTCGCCGTGGGCCGGGGGCAGCACCCCTCGGCGTACGCCGAGTTCGGGCCACTCGCCGCGCACCTGCGGCAGGTGGAGCGCTCGTCGCGCAAGCTGGCCCGGTCGACGTTCTACGCGATGTCCCGCTGGCAGGGAAAGATGGAGCGTAAGCAGGCGTTCCTCGGCCGCGTGGTGGACATCGGCGCCGAGTTGTTCGCCATGTCCGCGGTCTGCGTGCGGGCCACCGCCGAACGGGACAGCCGCCCGGAGAACGTCGAGTTGGCCGACCTGTTCTGCCGGCAGGCGCGGGTGCGGGTGGATGCCCTGTTCGCCGCCCTGTGGGACAACACCGACTCGGTCGACACCGCCGCCGCGAAGCGCATCCTCGCCGGCCGCCACGCCAGCCTGGAGGAGGGCGTGCTCACCCCGTCCGACGAGCTGCCCTGGGTGGCCCGCTGGTCGCCCGGCCCGTCCACCGCCGAGGACGTCCGCCGCCGCATCCCGCCGAAGCCGTAAACCACGCCGCGCGCTGGTCGCCGTGCGGGCCGGCGGCGTGCGGCGGCGTCGGTCAGGCGGCGCGGCGGCGGTCGGCCTCAGGCGGCGCGGCGGGGGTCGGCCTCAGGCGGCGCGGCGGCGGTCGGCGGTCAGCGGGAGACCGCCCAGGCCAGCACCCCCGCCAGGATCAGGCCGTTGAGACCGGCCAGCGCCAGGTACGCCGCGGGTGGGATCTTCCTGCCCCGGCGTACGAAGGAGACCAGGACGGCGGCGTAGCCGAGCAGCAGGACGGCGATGACGACGAGGAAGTAGAACACCCGACGACTTTAACGACACCCTCGTCGGGCTGGACCTGCGCCCGGCCGAACGGCTGTTCGTCAACCCATCCTGCCGGGCAGCACCCTGGCTCCAGGGCCGCCTCCCGCACCGCGCCCGGGGACGGTGGTCTCGGTGCCCTGCCGGGCGTGTGCTGGTGAGCCATATGCCAGGGAGTCATATTCATGCCTCAGAGGCATATCGCTTACCGGAGTGCCGCTGCCCCGACGGGGGTCACCCAGACGGCGAGCCGGCCGGCGAACGACGTCAGCGGCCCCGGCCGCGCAGGCCGAGTTGGCGCAGCTCCAAGGCGGCCAGGGCGTCGACCGTCGCGTCGTCGCCGCGCCGCCACGCCTCGGCGACGTCCGGGCCGATCCGGGTCAGTTTGCCAAGTGGTTGGGTGGCCAGCGCGCGGAGGGCGAGCAGGTCCCGGCCGGCCGGCCCGACGGCCAACTTCGCCGCCGACCCGGCCCGGCGCATCCAGCGCACCCGCAACGGCAGCCAACCGAAGAGCACCAGGCCGAGCGGGAAGATCAGCACCGCGATGGCGAGGGCGAGGGCCAACTGGTCGACCAGGTGCTGCTGGTCGCGGCCGGCGTCGGCGAGCCCTCGGGCGGCGTCGGCGGCCTGCCGGAACGGCGCGGTCAGCTCGTCACCGACCAGCGGCACCCGGCGGACCTTGCTGCCGGCGTCGGCGAGGTTGTCGGCGAGCCCGCTACCGGCGCCCTCCAACTTCTGCCCCGGTACGGCGAGCTTCTGCACCAGGTCGTGCAGCCACAGCGCGCCGCGGATCGCCGCGTACACCCAGGCGACGACGAGCAGGTCGGTGAGCAACTGACGGGCGGCGGTCGGAAACCGATCGGCATAGATTTTCACGCCGGCCAGCGTGCCACGAACGGACCGGGACCGGCACCCGCCGGATCAGCACGCCCGATTGTCAGCGGACGCAGGTCGGGCAGGTGCCGAAAATCTCCAGAGTGTGGCTGACGTCGGCGTAGCCGTGCTGCGCGGCGACCCGGTCGGCCCAGCTCTCCACGGCCGGGCCGGCCACCTCGACGGTGCGCCCGCAGGCCCGGCAGACCAAATGATGGTGGTGCCCCTCGCTGCACCGGCGGTAGAGGTGCTCGCCGCCCGGCGGGCGCATCACGTCGATCTCGCCCGCGTCGGCCAGGCCCTGGAGGGTGCGGTAGACGGTGGTCAGGCCGACCCGCTCGCCGCGCTGGCGCAGCATCGCGTGCAGGTCCTGAGCGCTGTGGAAGCCCTCCATCTCGCCCAGCAGCGCGCTCACCGCCGAACGCTGCCGGGTGTTGCGCACCGCAGCGCTGCCCTCGCTCATGATCCCTCCCCGGCGTGGCTGACCGCGTCCGCCACGATGTGCGCGACGTGCTCGTCGACCAGGCTGTAGGCGATCTCCCGGCCTCGGCGGGAGCCGCGCACCACGCCCGCGCCGCGCAACACCCGCAGGTGCTGGGAGACCAGGGGTTGCGCCGCGCCGAGCTTCTCCACCAGCTCGTGCACGCACCGTTCGCCGCCGGCCAACTCGCTGACGATGGCCAGCCGGATGGGCGCGGACAGAGCGCGGAGTAACTCGCTGGCCCCGTCGAACCCGTCGTACCCCGTCGCGCTGGTCATTCTGCAACGGTAACCAATACCACCGACGTCCCGCTGATCAGGCTCAGCTCAGCACGACCTCGTGCGGTTCCGGCGTCGGCGCGACGGTCGGCGTCGCCCGGCGGCGCACCACCCGCCAGACACCGCCGGCCACGGCCACCACCAGGAACGAGGCGATCGCCACCAGCACCACCGAGGCGCCCGGCGCGGTGTCCGCGGTGGCCGCCACCCAGACACCCGAGCCGGCGGCGAAGAACCCGAGCGCCATCGCGGCGGCCATCGTGCTGCGGAACCCCCGGGTGACCTGCTGGGCGGTGGCGACCGGCACCACCATCAGCGCGCTGATCAGCAGCACGCCGACGGCCCGCATGGCGATGGTCACGGTGACCGCGGTGGCGACCGCGATCAGCAGGTTCAGCGTGCGGACCGGGAGGCCGGAGACCCGGGCGTACTCCTCGTCGTGACTGACCGCGAACAGCGCCGGCCGCAACGCGATCATCGTGACCAGGATCGCCGCGCCGAGCACCGCGATGGTGGTCAGGTCGGCGGGCGAGATGGTGGTCAGCGACCCGAACAGGTACGCGTTGAGGTTCGCGCTGGTCGCGTCGGAGAGACCAACCAGGAGTACGCCGCCGGCGATGCCGCCGTAGAAGAGCAGGGCCAGGGCCAGATCACCGGAGGTACGCCCACGAGAGCGGACGATCTCGATGGCGACCGCGCCGATGGTGGCGGCGATCACCGCGACCAGCACCGGCGAGCGGTTGAGCAGCAGCCCCGCCCCGACGCCGGTCAGCGCCACGTGCCCGACACCGTCGCCGATCAACGCCAGCCGGCGTTGCACCAGGTAGATGCCGAGCGCCGGCGCGGCCAGGCCGATCACCAGCGCGCCGATCAGGGCGCGCTGCATGTAGGGGTACTGGAAGAGTTCCATGGGGTCAGTTGCTCCACAGCCCGGCGGGCTCGTCGTAGCAGTGCGGATGCACGTGGTCGTGGTCGGGCTCCGCGTGGTGGCCGGCCGGGTCCGGCACCGCGCCGTCGTGCGCGATGCGACCCTCGTGTACGACAACAGCCCGGCTGATCACCGGTCGCAGCGGCCCCAGCTCGTGGGCGACCAGCAGCACCGTCCCGCCGTCGGCGACGAAGTCGCGAAGCGCGCCGGCGAACGCCTCCTGGCTGGCCGCGTCCACCCCGGCGGTGGGCTCGTCGAGCACCAGCAGCTCCGGCTGGCCGGCAAGGGCGCGGGCGATCAGGGTGCGCTGCTGCTGACCACCGGAGAGCGTGGACACCGGGTCACCGGCCCGGTCGGCGAGCCCGACCGCGCCCAGTGCGGCGTCGACGGCGGCCCGGTCGGCCCGACCCGGCGGACGCAGCACTCCCCGACGGGCCAGCCGGCCGGAGGCCACCACCTCACGGACGGTGGCCGGTACGCCGCCGCCGGCGCCCAGGCGCTGCGGGACGTACCCGATGCGGGCCCACTGCCGGAAACGGCGCAACGGCCGGTCGAAGAGGGTGACCGTGCCGGCGCTGATCGGCACCAGCCCGAGCACGGCGCGGATCAGGGTGGACTTGCCGGAACCGTTGGCGCCGAGAATCGCGACCACCTCGCCAGCGGTCACGGTGAGCGAGATGTCCCGGAGCACGGGGCGGCCGTCGTAGCCGACCACCCCGTGCTCGACGGTGATGACAGGTGTGGTCACGAGCAGCTCAAGGCCGTCTGCAGGGTCTGCAGGTTGGTACGCATCACCGAAAGGTAGTCCCCGTCGCTGCCGGCGGCGAGCCCTTCGATCGGGTCGAGCACGGCGGTCTTCGCGCCGACCTGACCGGCGATGGTCTCGGCGACCTTCGGACTGACCAGGGTCTCGAAGAAGATCGTGCTGGCCCGGTGCTCCTTCGCCTCCTCGATCACGTGCGCGAGGCGCTGCGGCGAGGGCTCGACGTCCGGGCTCAGCCCGGTGATGCCGACCTGCTCCAACTGGTAGCGGTCGGCGAGGTAGCCGAACGCGGCGTGGCTGGTCACGATCTCCCGCCGCTGGCAGGTCGCCAGACCGTTCCTGAACTCGCCGTCCAGCGTCGTCAGGTCGGTGCGCAGGGTGGCGGCGCGGGCGGTGTAGTCGGCGGCGTGGTCCGGGTCGGCCTTGCCGAGCCGCTGGGCGAGCTGGTCGCCGATGCCGGCGAGCCGGGTCGGGTCGAGCCAGACGTGCGGGTCCTTGCCGGCGTTGCCGCCCTCGGTGTGCCCCTCCTCGCCCTCGTGGTTGTGCCCGCCCGCGGACGCGTCCAACAGCGGTTGCACGCTGGTCACGTCGAACGCCCGGTCGCCGCCGTTCTGGGCGACGGCGTCGTCCACCGCCGGTTGGAAACCCTTGAGGTAGACGATCAGCTCCGCGTCGCTGACCTGACCGACCTGGCTCGGGTTGAGCTCCAGGTCGTGCGGCTCGGCACCGGGCTTGGCCAGGTTGGTCACCCGGACCGCGTCGCCGCCGATCCGCTCGGCCAGGAACTGGAGGGGGTAGAACGCGGCCACCACGTCGACTCGTTGCGGGTCGGCGCCGGCGGCGCCGCCGGTGGAGCAGCCGGCCCCGGCACCCAGGGCGAGGAGGGCGGTCGCGGCGGCCAGGACACGGTACGTGGTGCGGTTGGTCATGTCCTCAACTGTCCGTGGCAACGATAATGATTGTCAAAAACGCATGATTGCATGTCAGAGCAGCTTCGCGAGGCCCACCGTCACCAGCAGGGTCAGCATCAGCAGACGGATCAGCCGAGTCTGCGGCGCCTGAACCGCCCAGGTCGTCGCCAACAGGGCGATCAGCGCCGCGGCGAGCGCGAGCGTCAGCAGCCCGCCGATCACCCCCGGCGTGAAGAACGCCACCAGCACCACCACCAGGGTGAGCAAGAACACCGACGTCGGGTTCGCCCCGGCCAACCGGGCGAGCAGAGGGCGCTGCGTACGCTGCATCCCACAGACTCTACGAGGAGGAACCCCCGGTGCTGGTGACCAACCGGTTCGTGGTCGACGTCGATGCCGCCGACGGCTTCACCGAACGGGCGCACGCCGCCCTCACCGCGCTGGCCGCCCGCCCCGGCTACCTGCGCGGTCAACTGGTCCGGGCACTCGACGACCCCCGGCACTGGTCGCTGGTCACCGAATGGGAGTCGGTCGGGACCTACCGGCGGGCCCTGGGCGCCTTCGAGGTCAAGGTCAGCGCCGTACCGCTGCTCGCCGAGTCGGTGGACGAACCCTCCGCCTACGAGGCGCTGGCCACCGCCGCCCCCGGCGGGGCCGTGGTCATCGCCGAGAGTGATCGGGCTGCGGGTCCTTACCGCTGAGCGGTGGGACACTACGCTGCTCCTATGACCGCACCCGCCCCGCCGCCCGGTCCCGGGGTGGCGCCGCCGTTCGCCGCGCCCCCCACCGAGGGCCGCCGGACCCGGCTCTGGATCGGCCTCGGCGTCGGCGCGCTCGCCGTGGCGCTCTGCTGCGGTGGAGGCGGTGCCGCCGTCGTCGGCCTGGCCGTCAGCGGGGTTCAGGCGATCCGGGAGCAGGCCCACACCGTGACCGGTGACTACTACCAGGCGCTGGTCGAGCGAAACTACGGGCGCGCGTACGACCAGCTCTGCGACGACGCGCAGCGGCGCGAGTCCCGGCCGGAGTTCGAGCGGCGCGCCGCCGCCGAACCGCAGATCGCCGCGTTCCAGGTGGGTGAGGTGGACACCACCAACCTGACCGTGCCGGTCGACGTGACCCTCGACGGCGGTGACCGGGAACGGCAGCAGGTCAGCCTCGGCCAGGACGGGCAGACCGGCGGCGTGGAGGTCTGCGGGGTCAGCTGACCCGTCCCCGGTATTCTGCTGGGCTCGGGGGGACGGTGGTCGTACCGTTGTCCCGAACCTACCGTTCCATCCACATCTCGCCCCCGCCGACCGCCAGCCGGCGTAGGAGGAAACATGCCAGCCGACCGTATCGACGCCGTCGTCAGCCTCGCCAAGCGCCGAGGCTTCGTCTTCCCCTCCAGTGAGATCTACGGGGGCACCCGATCGGCGTGGGACTACGGCCCGCTCGGCGTGGAGCTCAAGGAGAACGTCCGCCGGCAGTGGTGGAAGACCATGGTCCAGCAGCGCGACGACGTCGTCGGCCTGGACTCCGCGGTGATCCTGGCCCGCAAGGTGTGGGAGGCGTCCGGCCACATCGCCGAGTTCGTCGACCCGCTCACCGAGTGCCAGTTCTGCCACAAGCGGTTCCGGGCCGACCACCTGGAAGAGGCGTACGCCGAGAAGCACGGCAAGCCACTGACCTCGCTCGCCGAGCTGAACTGCCCCAACTGCGGCAACAAGGGCACCTTCACCGAGCCGAAGATGTTCAACGGTCTGATGAAGACCTACCTGGGCCCGGTGGAGAGCGACGAGGGGCTGCACTACCTGCGCCCGGAGACCGCGCAGGGCATCTTCGTCAACTACAAGAACGTCGAGACGGTCGCCCGCAAGAAGCCGCCGTTCGGCATCGCGCAGACCGGCAAGTCGTTCCGCAACGAGATCACCCCGGGCAACTTCATCTTCCGGACCCGTGAGTTCGAGCAGATGGAGATGGAGTTCTTCGTCGAGCCGGGCACCGACGAGCAGTGGCACGAGTACTGGCTTCAGGAGCGCTGGAACTGGTACCTCGACCTCGGCCTGTCGGCGGACAACCTGCGCCTCTACGAGCACCCCAAGGAGAAGCTCTCGCACTACTCGAAGCGGACGGTGGACATCGAGTACCGGTTCCAGTTCGGCGGCACCGAGTTCGCCGAGCTGGAGGGGGTCGCCAACCGCACCGACTTCGACCTCTCCACGCACAGCAAGCACTCCGGCGTCGACCTGTCGTACTTCGACCAGAGCAAGAGTGAGCGCTGGATGCCGTACGTCATCGAGCCGGCCGCGGGTCTGACCCGCGCGGTGCTCGCCTTCCTGCTGGAGGCGTACGACGAGGACGAGGCGCCGAACACCAAGGGCGGCGTGGACAAGCGCACCGTGATGCGGTTCGACCCGCGACTCGCCCCGGTCAAGGTGGCGGTGCTGCCGCTGTCCCGCAACGAGGCGCTGTCGCCCAAGGCCAAGGACCTCGCGACGCTGCTGCGCAAGCGCTGGGTGGTGGAGTTCGACGACTCGCAGGCCATCGGCCGCCGCTACCGCCGGCAGGACGAGATCGGCACCCCGTTCTGCGTGACGGTCGACTTCGACACCCTTGACGACAACGCCGTGACGGTGCGCAACCGGGACACCATGGCCCAGGAGCGAGTCTCCCTCGACCAGGTCGAGCGGTACCTGATCGAGCGTCTCCCCGGCTGCTGAGACTCCGCGCACGGGGCCTCGGCCGACGCGATCAGCGCCGGTCGGGGCCCCGTACACTTGTCCGGTGACTGCCTCGACCGTGCCCGCGCTGCGCCCGCTGACTCTCGGCCAGCACCAGGTGTGGCCGCCGGTCGTGCTCGCGCCGATGGCCGGGATCACCAACATCGGGTTCCGTCGGCTCTGCCGCGAGCAGGGCGGCGGCATCTACGTCTGCGAGATGATCACCACTCGGGCGCTTGTCGAGCGCAACCCGAAGACGCTGCGCATGATCGCGTTCGGCGACGACGAGAGGCCGCGCAGCCTCCAGCTCTACGGCACCGATCCGGAGATCACCGCCGCCGCCGTGCGGATCGTCGTCGAGCGCGACCTGGCCGATCACATCGACCTCAACTTCGGTTGCCCCGTACCCAAGGTCACCCGGCGCGGCGGTGGCGCGGCGCTGCCGTGGCGGCGCCGGCTCTTCGCGCGACTGGTGCGGGCCGCGGTGGCCGCCGCGGCACCGTCCGGGGTGCCGGTCACGGTCAAGATGCGCAAGGGCATCGACGACGACCACCTGACGTACGTCGAAGCCGGGCTCGCCGCCCAGGAGGCCGGCGTGGCCGCGGTGGCCCTGCACGGGCGCACGGCGTCGCAGCGCTACTCGGGCACCGCCGACTGGGACGCGATCGCCACCCTGAAGCAGGCCCTCGACGTGCCGGTGCTCGGCAACGGCGACATCTGGGAGGCCGACGACGCGCTGCGGATGGTGGCCCACACCGGCGTCGACGGCGTGGTCATCGGGCGCGGCTGCCTGGGTCGACCGTGGCTCTTCGCCGACCTGGAGGCCGCCTTCAACGGTCGCCCGGAGCGACGACTGCCCACCCTCGGCGAGGTGGCGGTGACCATGCGCCGGCACGCCGAGCTGCTGGTCGACCAGTTCACGGCCGGTGCCCGCAACCCGGCCCGAGGCGAACGCGACGGCTGCACCGACTTCCGCAAGCACGTCGCCTGGTACCTCAAGGGCTTCCCCGTCGGGGGCGAGCTGCGTCGCTCGCTGGCGATGATCGAAAGCCTGGCCCAGCTCGACGACCTGCTCGGCAAGCTCGACCCGACGGAGCCGTTCCCGCTGACCGCCCTCGGTCAGCCACGCGGGCGGACCAACTCGCCGGGCAAGGTCTTTCTGCCGGACGGCTGGCTCGCCAGCCGCGACGACGACACGGTCCCCGAGGGTGCCGAGATGGACGACTCCGGCGGCTGAGCCCCGGGTCGACCGACTGCCGGGCCAGGCGGTCGCCGCGAAGATGTTGCTGACCTGGGCATGACGAAGGGCCGGGCCCCGTGGTGGGGGTCCGGCCCTTCGGCTCGTGCTGGTGTGCTGTTGTGCTGGTGTACGGGTCGCGGGTCAGCTGGTGGCGTAGCCGCGGGTGGCGATCCAGTCGGCGAGGTGCTCGACGGTGACCTCGTAGGAGGCGGTGTTCGGGTCGGC
>NZ_JBFAOI010000016.1:0-108607 GCF_040675155.1 Micromonospora sp. NPDC049645 | reverse complement strand
TTACATTCCGAACCCGGAAGCTAAGCCCTCCAGCGCCGATGGTACTGCACTCGTGAGGGTGTGGGAGAGTAGGACACCGCCGGACAATCTTCCAGTCGAGGGCCGCCCCATCCGGGTCGGCCCTCGACTGCGTAGCGCCATTGGTGGCGCAATCAGGAAGGATGTACCTGTGAGTTCAGGACCGCAGGGCGGAGACCGTCCCCGTCGCTACGAAGACCGTACTGACGGTGCGGGTGGACGCGACCGCGGCCCGCGCCGTGATGACCGAGACCGGCCTCCGTACCGGGGAGACCGCGACAATGGTGGCGCCCGAGGCGGATACGCCGGCGGCCGCGACTCTGGTTCCCGTGGTGGTGACCGGGACAGCTCGCGCTCCAGCGCCCCGCGTGAGGGTGGCTACCGGGGCGGCGACCGTCGCGAAGGCGGCTTCCGAAGCGGCGACCGCGACGGCTCGCGCTCCAGCGCTCCCCGCGAGGGCGGCTACCGAGGCGGCGACCGCGATGGGGCACGCTCGGGTGGCGCTCCCCGCGAAGGTGGCTTCCGGTCCGGTGCTCCCCGCGAGGGTGGTTTCCGTGGTGGGGACCGGGACGGTTCGCGCTCGAGCGCCCCGCGCGAAGGCGGTTTCCGGGGCGGTGACCGTGACGGTGGTTTCCGGGGCGGTGACCGCCGTGAGGGTGGTTTCCGTGGTGGCGACCGGGACAGCTCGCGCTCCGGCGCTCCCCGTGAAGGTGGCTTCCGGGGTGGTGACCGTCGTGAGGGCGGGTACCAGGGCGGCGGCGACCGTACTCGTTCCGGTCCGCCTCGCGAGGGTGGCTTCCGGGGCGGTGACCGTGACGGTGGTTTCCGGGGCGGTGACCGCCGTGAGGGTGGTTTCCGTGGTGGTGACCGCGATGGTTCGCGTTCCAGCGCCCCGCGTGAGGGCGGCTTCCGCGGCGGTGACCGCGACGGAGGTTTCCGGGGCGGTGACCGCCGCGAGGGTGGCTTCCGGGGCGGTGACCGTGACGGTGGTTTCCGGGGCGGTGACCGCCGTGAGGGTGGTTTCCGTGGTGGCGACCGGGACAGCTCGCGCTCCGGCGCCCCGCGTGAGGGCGGCTTCCGGGGCGGTGACCGCGACAGCGGCTTCCGGGGCGGTGACCGCCGCGAGGGCGGTTTCCGGGGCGGTGACCGTGACGGTGGTTTCCGGGGTGGTGACCGTCGTGAGGGCGGGTACCAGGGCGGCGGCGACCGTACTCGTTCCGGCCCGCCTCGCGAGGGTGGCTTCCGGGGCGGTGACCGCCGTGAGGGTGGTTTCCGTGGTGGCGACCGCGATGGTTCGCGTTCCAGCGCCCCGCGTGAGGGCGGCTTCCGCGGCGGCGACCGCGACAGCGGCTTCCGAGGTGGCGACCGTGAGGGTGGCTTCCGTGGTGGCGAGCGGGACGGTTCGCGTTCCAGCGCTTCCCGTGAGGGTGGTTTCCGTGGTGGTGACCGTCGTGAGGGCGGGTACCAGAGCGGCGGCGACCGTAGTCGCTCTGGTCCGCCTCGCGAGGGTGGTTTCCGGGGCGGTGACCGTGACGGTGGTTTCCGGGGCGGTGACCGCCGTGAGGGTGGATTCCGTGGTGGGGACCGGGACGGTTCGCGTTCCAGTGCCCCGCGTGAGGGTGGTTTCCGGGGCGGTGACCGTCGTGAGAGTGGTTTCCGTGGTGGGGATCGCGATGGTTCGCGTTCCGGCGCTCCCCGTGAGGGTGGTTTCCGTGGTGGCGACCGGGACGGTTCGCGTTCCAGCGCCCCGCGCGAGGGCGGTTTCCGTGGCGGCGACCGCGACGGCGGCTATCGGGGTGGAGAGCGCACCGGTGGCTTCCGAGCCGACGACCGGCCGCGTCGTGAGGGCGAGTTCCGCCGCGACGACCGCGCGGGGGGCTCCGAGTCGTTCGAGGGCGGGCGTAGCTCGGCCCCGGCACTGCCGGACGACATCGTCGCGACCGACCTCGACAAGGACGTACGCGCCGAGTTGCTCTCGCTGAACAAGCCGGTCGCCGAGACGGTGGCCCGGCACCTGGTCGCCACCGGGCAGCTGATCGACGAGGACCCGGCCGAGGCGTTGGCGCACGCGCTGGCCGCCCGGCGGCTCGCGTCGCGTATCTCCGCCGTTCGTGAGGCGGTGGGGCTGGCCGCGTATCACGCGGGGGAGTGGCAGACGGCGATCGCCGAGCTGCGCACGTACCACCGGATGAGCGGGCTGCAGAGCCACCTGGCCGTGCTCGCGGACTGCGAGCGGGCTCTCGGCCGGCCGGAGCGGGCCATTGACCTGTTCCGTGGCGCGGACCGGGAGAAGCTTGACCAGGCCGTGGCGATCGAGTTGCTGATCGTCGCCGCTGGCGCGCGAGGAGACCTCGGGCAGAAGGACGCCGCGGTCGCGATGCTCCAGGTGCCGGACCTCACCAGCGAGGCCACCGTGCCGTGGACCGCCCGGCTGCGGTACGCGTACGCCGACGCGCTGCTCGCGGTGGGTCGGCGTGAGGAGGCCCGCGAGTGGTTCTCCCGTGCGGCCGACGTGGACACGGAGGGCGAGACCGACGCGGCCGAGCGGCTGCTCGAACTCGACGGCGTGGTCATCGAGGGCGACGACGAGGACGAGGTCGCCGAGGAGATCGCCGCGGGTCCGGGCGCTCCCGGCGCGGTACCGACCCGGTCCGACGCCGACCTGACCGGCGACGACGACGAGGACGACCTCGACGACCAGGACGACGACGAGGATGACGACGTCGACGACCAGGACGAAGACGACGAAGACGAGGACTTCGACGACGAGGAGGAGGCCGCCGCAGTCGGCCGTCCCGCCGACGACGAAGGCTTCGACGACGAGGACGAGGACCGTCACCCGACCGGGAGCGGCAACGCCGAGACGGACGCCGCTGGCGACAGCGGCGTGGCGAACGGCGAGGCGGCGAGCGGGGACGCGGCGAGCGGGGACGCGGCGAACGTTGCCGGGACCGTTGCGGCCCGGAACGACGAGTCGGGGTCGGCGCAGCGGTGAGCACGGGCGTGGGGGAGCGGCTGGTCGACGGGTACACCATGGTCGTCTTCGACCTGGACGGGGTGATCTACCTGATCGACCGGCCGATCCCCGGCGCCGTCGAGGCGGTGGCCCGGCTGCACGCCGAGGGACGGTCGGTGGCGTACGCCACCAACAACGCGTCCCGCCGGTCCAGCGAGGTCGCCGACCTGTTGACCGGGATGGGTGTGCCGGCGCGGCCGGAGGAGGTCCTCACCTCCGCCGCCGCCTCGGCCGAGTTGCTTCGCGACCGGCTGCCCGCCGGCGCCGCGGTGCTGGTGGTGGGCGCGGAGGCGCTGCGCGCGGAGCTGCGCGCGGTCGGCCTGAACCCGGTCAGCCAGGCCGACGAGAAGCCGGCCGCGGTGGTGCAGGGGTACGGCCCGCAGGTCGGCTGGGCCGAGCTGGCCGAGGCGTCGCTCGCGGTGCGGGCGGGTGCGCTCTGGATCGCCACCAACACCGATCGAACGCTGCCCAGCGGGCGGGGGCCACTGCCCGGCAACGGTTCGCTGGTCGCCGTGCTGCGTACCGCGCTGGAGCGGGACCCGGACGTGGTGGTCGGCAAGCCGGAGGCGGCGCTGTTCGAGACCGCCGCCCGGCGCAGTGGTGGTGGCCGGAGTCTGGTGGTGGGTGACCGGTTGGACACCGACATCGAGGGTGCCCGGCGGGCCGGGCTGGACAGTTTGCTCGTGCTGACCGGGGTCAGCGGCGTACCGGATCTGCTGGCCGCCGAGCCGCGGCGGCGGCCCACGTTCGTCGCGCGGGACCTGGCGGGGCTGTTCGATCCGGCTGCCGCCGTGCGGGTGCCGGGCCCGGCGGACGCCAGCGGCTGGTCCGTGACCGACCGGGACGGCACGCTGGAGCTGGCCGGGTCGGGTCGGGCGCTGGATGCCCTGGCGGCGCTCTGCGCGGTGGCGTGGTCGGCACCGGAGCCGGCGCTGCCGAAGATCCGTCCGGTGGGTTCGGACGCGGCCCAGGTGATGGAGAGCTTCGGTCTGACCGCTGCCGTGTGAGGCGGCCGGCCTCAGAGCAGCTTGCGCAACTTGATCAGGTCGAACGGGTTCGCCTTGATCGACACGCGGCGGGAGGTCACCGCGTTGGTGACGTCGAGGTCGCCGCGGACCAGGGCGAGCAGGTCGTCGCTGGACGTGCTCAGCGCGATCTTGGCCTTGGGGTCGTCGCCGTCGGTCAGCTCGACCAGCCGCCCGCCGGTGATCCGGCCGTGGAACGCGGTGTTCAGGTCGGTGATCCGGCAGGCGAGCGTCCGGTCCAGGTCGATCTTCTCGCGTACCGTCTCGGCGTTGCGATCCAACCGGGCGGCCAGCTCCTGCAACGCCTGCCGGCACTCGTCCACGCTGGCCACATCTCCCCCTCGCTGATCGCCACGCCGTCCTCGGCACCGTACCGCACGGGTCGGTCCGAGGTGCCCGGTAGCGTGACACCTGGACACCCCGCCCCGTGGAAGGACTCAGGCATGCAGGACGCGTGGCGCGCCTACCTCGAGCTGGCCATGGGCCTTGCGGAGGCGCCCCGGAAGAAGGCCCAGGACGTGGCGCGGCGCCTCGTCGGCTCCGGCGGTGCGACCGCCGCCCAACTTCAGGCCCTCGGCGAGGAACTGGTCACCACCGGCGCCGCCAACCGGGAAGCCCTGACCAAGCTGGTCCGCTTCGAGGTCGACCGGGCCCTCGGTGCGGTCGGTCTGGCCACGGCCGACGAGGTGGCCGAGCTGACCCGGCGGGTGCACGACCTGGAACGGCAGCTCCGGGAGGCGCGGTCCGCCGAGCCGGCCGACGCGCCGGCCGCCGGCCCCACGCCGCAACCCGCCCCGACCGTCGCCGCGCGGCCCGGCACCGGCCTCGTGCCCTCCGACACCTCGGCGGGTGCCCCGGTCTCCGCGCCGGCGCCCCACAAGGCCGTGGCGAAGAAGGCCGTGGCGAAGAAGGCGGTCGCCAAGAAGGCCATCGCGAAGAAGCCGCCGGCGACGATCAGCCGGACCGCCGACGAGGACGTCCCGACGCCGGCGGCGATGCCCGCCAAGAAGGCGGTCCGCAAGCAGCAGCCGGACGACGCCGCATGACCCGGCCCGGCCCACCGACCGGCGGGTCCTTCCCGAACCGGCCCGGCCCACCGCCTGGCGGGTCCGTCCCCGCTCGGCCCGCTCCGCCGGCTGGCGGCTTCCCGGCGCGGCCGGCTCCTCCGGTGGGCGCCCGCCCCGGGCCGCCGCCGGACCTCGGCGACGACGAGGCGCGGCACCCGGCGGTGGACGCCGCCGTGCGGGCCATCGCCAACGCGGCGACGCTCGCTCCCGCCGACCAGATCGCCCAGTACGAGGCGGCCTACGAGACGCTGCGGGAAACCCTCGCCACCATCGACCAGACCTGAGCGCGACGACCAGGCCTGAGCAGACCGGAGAACCACCCATGGCACGTCGTAACCGGCTGGACGCCGAACTCGTCCGCCGCGGTCTGGCCCGCTCCCGTGAGCAGGCCGCCGCGTTGGTGGAGGCCGGCCGGGTCCAACTGCGCGGGGTGGTCGCCCGCAAGGCGGCCGCGATGGTCGACCCCGCCGATCCGCTGCTGGTGACCGGTGCGGACCCGACCGAGGAGTACGTCTCCCGGGGCGGGCACAAGCTCGCCGGTGCGCTGGCCGCGTTCGCCCCCGGTGGGCTGCACGTGGCCGGGCGACGCTGCCTGGACGCGGGCGCGTCGACCGGTGGGTTCACCGACGTGCTGCTGCGCGCCGACGCCGCCGAGGTGGTGGCCGTGGACGTCGGCTACGGGCAGCTCGCCTGGTCGCTGCGGACCAACGAGCGGGTCCGGGTTCTGGAGCGCACCAACGTCCGTACCCTCGATGCCGACGCGATCGGTGGCCCGGTCGACCTCACGGTGGCCGACCTGTCGTTCATCTCGCTGCGGCTGGTGCTGCCGGCGCTCGCCGGCTGCACCCGCGACGACGGTGACCTGGCGTTGATGGTCAAGCCGCAGTTCGAGGTCGGCAAGGAACGGGTCGGCGCCGGCGGGGTCGTACGTGATCCGCAGTTGCGCGCCGAGGCGGTGTTGGACGTGGCCGCGACGGCCGCGCGGCTCGGCCTCGGGCTGGCCGACGTGGCGGCCAGCCCGCTGCCCGGGCCGAGCGGCAACGTGGAGTTCTTCGTATGGTTGCGCCGGGGCGCACCGCCGGCCGACCCGCAGCGGGTGCGGGCCGTGGTGGCGGCCGGGCCGGACGGCTCGACGACGGCCGGCGACGTGCCGGACGTGGCGGCGGAGGAGGTCGCAGGGTGAACGCGCGCAGCGAGGGCACCGCAACGGGTCGCGCGGTGACCCGCGGCCGTGCCGGGGCGCCGGGGACGGTACGCCGTCCGGTTTCGGGTGGGCGGGTGGCCCGATGAGCCGGACCGCGCTGCTGGTGACCCACACCGGTCGTCGGCGCAGCACGGAGCACGCCCGTTCGGTGGCCGCCGACCTGATCGACGCGGGTTTCGAGGTACGGGTGGTCGCCGACGAGGCCGACGACCTCGACCTGCCCGGTGTGGTGCCGGTCGCCGGGCCGCAGGCGGCCGAGGGCGCCGAGATCGTCTTCGCGCTCGGTGGGGACGGCACGTTCCTGCGGGCCGCCGAGCTGGCCCGACCGGCGAAGGCGCCGCTGCTCGGCATCAACCTGGGCAAGGTGGGCTTCCTGGCCGAGGCGGAGATCGACGACCTGGACACCGCTGTGCGGGACGTCGTCGGTCGCCACTACACGGTCGACGAGCGGTTGACCCTGGACGTCACGGCCGAGTTCGACGGTGGGCCGACCATCGAGTCCTGGGCGCTCAACGAGATCAGCATCGAGAAGGGCGAGCGGGCGCAGATGCTCGAGCTGCTCGTCGACGTGGACGGTCGACCCTTGTCGCGCTACGGCTGCGACGGCGTCGTGTGCGCCACGCCCACCGGCTCCACCGCGTACGCGTTCTCCGGTGGCGGGCCGGTGGTCTGGCCGGAGGTGGAGGCCCTGCTGCTGGTGCCGATCAGCGCGCACGCGTTGTTCAGCCGACCGTTGGTCACCGCCCCGACGTCCACCTTCGTGATCACCGTCGATCCGTTCACCACCCTCGCCGTGCTCTCCTGCGATGGGCGACGGGTCTACGACCTGCCACCGGGCGCGCGGGTGACGGTGCGTCGGGGCGCCCTGCCGGTGCGGATCGTGCGGTTGCGGCCCCGCCCGTTCACCGACCGCCTGGTGGCCAAGTTCGGTCTTCCGGTGCACGGGTGGCGCGGCAGCCGTCGGTGACCGTGGCGCACACCGTCGGTGGACGTCGGTTGTCCACCTGACGACATGTCGCCGCTGCGGCGGCCGGCGGCTAGTGACCTGGTGACACGCTCCGTCGCAGACTCCGATCGGCCCGCATCTACGGATGCGGGGCCTGGAGGAGTAGAGGAGCACATCGCATGCACTGGTCCCCACGCTGGCTCGCCGTCGGCGCGGTCGGCGCGTTGGTGGTCGGCCTCGCCGCACCGGCGTCCGCCGACCCGCCCGCCCGGCCCACCGGCCCGCACCCGGGCACGCCCGCCTCGGGCGTCGCGCCCGTCCGCATCACCCTGATCACCGGCGACCAGGTCGACCTGGTCCAGGCCGCGCCCGGCCGGGTCACCGCCAGCGTCCGGCGCGGTCCGGGTCGGGAGCGGATCATCTTTCAGACCGTGGAGGTCGACGGTGGGCTGCGGGTGCTGCCCAGCGACGTCATGCCGTACCTCTCCGCGGGGGTGCTCGACCCGAACCTGTTCGACGTGCAGGAGTTGGTCGCCGACGGGTACGGCGACGCCGCGCAGGGCGCGTTGCCGCTGATCGTCCGCTATCAGCAGCCGGCCGCCGGTCGGGTCCGGCCGCTCACCGGCGCCACCGACGCCCGGCCGTTGGCGAGCATCAACGGCGCGGCGGTGCGGGTCGGTAAGGGTGATCTGGGTGGCCTGTGGACGTCGCTGCGGGGTGCGCCGGGGCAGCGTGTCGCCGCCGGTGCGCCGGCCACGCTCGGCGCCGGTGTCGCCCGGATCTGGCTGGACGGGAAGGTCCGCCCGACACTGGAGCACAGCGTGCCGCAGATCGGCGCCCCGGCGGCCTGGGCGGCCGGGCGGGACGGTACCGGCGTGAAGGTGGCGGTGCTCGACACCGGCGTCGACGCCACCCACCCCGACCTGGCCGGCCGGATCGCCGAGGCGCAGGACTTCTCCGGCAGCGGCAGCGCCCGCGACGGGCACGGTCACGGCACCCACGTGGCCTCCACCATCGCCGGCAGCGGGGCCGCGTCCGAGGGGAGACGCAAGGGCGTCGCCCCGGGTGCCCGGTTGCTCGTCGGCAAGGTGCTCGACGACGCTGGCTCCGGCTACAGCTCGTCCATCATCGCGGGCATGGAGTGGGCCGCCCACTCCGGCGCGAAGGTGGTCAGCATGAGCCTCGGCGGTTCCCCGACCGACGGCACCGACCCGATGAGTCAGGCCGTCAACGAGTTGACCACCGAGACCGGGGCGCTGTTCGTGGTCGCGGCCGGTAACGAGGGCGCGGCGCGTACCGTGGGCGCGCCCGGCGCGGCCGCCGCGGCGCTGACCGTCGGCGCGGTGGACCGTGACGACAACCTCGCCGACTTCTCCAGCCGTGGGCCGAGACTCGGCGACAACGGCCTCAAGCCCGAGATCACCGCGCCGGGCGTCGGCATCGTCGCCGCGCGGGCCGCCGGCACCGCCATGGGTACGCCGGTCGACGACGCCTACACGACCGCGTCCGGTACCTCGATGGCCACCCCGCACGTGGCCGGAGCGGCGGCGATCCTCGCCCAGGAACACCCGGACTGGCCGGCCGCGAAACTGAAGGACGCGCTGGTCAGCACCACGAAGGCGAACCCGGCGTTGACGGTGTTCGAGCAGGGTGGCGGCCGCGTCGACGTGGCGCGGGCGCTCGGCCAGCAGGTGTACTCCTCCGGGACCGCCGACTTCGGCCGGCTCAGCACCGGTGGCGCGACGGCCGAGCGGACCGTGACGTACACCAACGGCGGCACGGCCCCGCAGACCCTGCGGCTGGCGCTGGAACTGCGCAACCTGGACACCCGCGCGGCCGAGACCGACGGTGTCTCGGTCGGCGGCGCCGAGGTGACCGTGCCGGCCGGCGGCAGCGTCGCCGTGCCGTTGCGGGCGGACCCGGCAAAGCTGGACCGGGGTCTGCACGGCGGGTGGTTGGTGGCCACCGGCGCGGACGGTGTGGCGGTGCGCACCGCGGTCGCGCTCACCCTCAGCGGCCCGCTGCACACCGTGACCGTGAAGGCGCTGGACATGCAGGGTCAGCCGGGTCTCGCGTCGGTGCTCACCCTCTTCGGTGAGCAGCCCGAGTCCGACTGGCTCGGTTGGGTCGGCGGCGAGGTGCAACTCCAGGTCGAGGAGGGCCCCTACCTGCTTGAGGCGTTGATCGAACACGGTGCCCCACTGGACGAGCAGATCACCCTGGTCACCGACCCGGAGCTGCTGGTCGACCGGGACCTCACGGTGTTGCTCGACCCGCGCAAGGGCACTCCGGTGCGCATCGAGACGCCGAAGCCCTCCGAACAGCAGGCGACGATCAGCTTCTACGAGCACCGGGTCTTCGGCAACGGCCGGCAGGTCGACCACGGGGTAATGACCTTCAGCACCGTTCAGCAGGTCAACGTCACACCGACGCGGCCGGTGCGCGCGGGGGAGTTCGAGTTCTCGTCGCGCTGGCAGTTGGTCGCCCCGATGGTGGACGCGACGATCAGTGGGGTGTCCGGCCCGCTGGACATCAACCTGATGGGTTACTCGCCGGCGCCGTCCGACCGGCGGAAGCTGCCGTTGATCTGGGCCGGCACCGGCACCCCGGGTGAGCTTGCCCGGGTGCGTGGTGCGGCTGCGCTGCTCACCACCAGTCCGGACGCCTCGGAGGAGGAGCAGATCGCGGCGGCGGCCGCCGCCGGTGCGACGGTGGCGCTGATCGTCCGACCGGCCGACTGGAGCGCGTGGACGTCGTGGACGCCGTTGGGTGACCGCCTGCCCATCCCGGCGCTGGCGGTGGCGCACGACGACGGGCAGAAGGTGATCGCGGCGGCCAAGCGTGGCCGCGCGACGCTGGATCTGACGTTGACCGTGCAGAGCCCCTACCTGTACGACGTGTGGCAGGTTTCGAAGGGGCGGGTCCCGGAGCGGATCACGCACCGGGTCACCGAGCGGAACACCGCCGAGGTGACGGCCAGCTACGGGGGCGTCGGTGGTGAGTGGGCCAGCGAGCAGCGCTTCGGGTGGCGTCCGTGGCAGGAGACCTCCTGGAACGACAACCAGCGGCTGGTGCGCGCCGGCAGCACCCGGCAGGAGTTCGTCAGCGCCGACGACAACTGGTGGCAGCACCGGGTCCTGCACAAGATCACGTTCATGGCTGACGGGCAGTTGACCGGTGGCCTGACCGAGCAGCCCCGGCAGTACGCCGCCGACGACCGGGAGACCGAGACCTGGCACGTCCCGGTGATCCGCCCGGCCGTGCCGGCGAGTGGGGTGCCGGTGCCCACCCGCGCCGGTGACAACCTGGATCTGCGGGTGCCCGAGTTCGTCGACGCGCAGGGGCACTACAGCGTGGCCGGTGAGAGCGAGGAGTCGGACACCGTCGCGGTGCGGGTCAGCCGCGACGGGCGGCAGATCGCGGACCTCTCCGACGGCTGGGCGCCGGTGCCCACGACCGCCGGGGCGGCCCGTTACCGCCTGGACGTGACCACCCAGCGGTCCTCGGCCGAGTGGCGCTACGCCACCCGGACCGACACGGCGTGGGAGTTCACCTCGGCCCGACCGGCGGGCGACGCCGCCACGCCGTTGTCGCTGCTGCAGGTGGACTACCGGGTGCCGGCCGACCTGCTCGGCGCGGTACGCGGCAACCGGCCGCACCAGCTGGGGCTGACGCTGCGCCAGCCGGCCGGGGTTTCCGCGCCGAGGGGCACCAGCGTCCGGGTGCAGGTCTCCCTCGACGGGGGCGTCACCTGGCGCAACGCGCCGACGAAGGGGTCGGGCACCCGGTACACCGCGACCGTGCCGGCGGGGCGCGGAACGGTGTCGCTGCGGGTGCACGCCGCCGACCGGGCCGGGAACACCGTCGACCAGACGGTGCTCCAGGCGTACGGGTTGCGCTGACGGGGGAGGGCGGGGCGGCTGAGCCGTCCCGCCCGCCGGGCAGGGGTTCGTCGTCGGTCGACGGCGGACCCCTGCGGCGTCAGAGCCAGCCGCGTCGGGCCACCTGGAACGCCAACCCCGGCCGGGTGTCCACGCCGGCGGCGGCCATCAGGTCGGCGATCCGCCGTTGCACGGTCCGTCGGCTCACGCCGAGCTGGGAGGCGATGGACTTGTCAGGTACACCGGCCACGAACAGCGACAGCAGCCGCGCCTCGTCGGCGTCCGGTTGGTAACCGCCGCCCGGATGGTCCTCGGGTTCCGGCCGGCGACTCTCGGCCGTCGCGACGGCGAGCGGGTCGTCGAGGCGCAGCCGGGTGGCCACCCGCCAGTGACTCTCGAAGAGGGCGAGCAGCGCGTCGAGCAGTTGACTGCGGCCGATCACGGCGGCGCTCGGTTCGCCGCCGTCGCGGTCGGGCACCAGCGGGCAGATGGCCGTGCGGGCGTCCACGATGGCCAGTCGGACCGGCAGCCGGTCCAGGACGCGGGCCTGCTCGCCGGCGGCCACCCCCTTGGCCAGGTCGGCCAACGCGCCCGGCTCCAGCAGCAGGTCGCGTTCGTAGATGGCCCGGTAGCTCACCCCCCGGGCCAGCGCGTCGAACTCCTCGACGTTCTCCGGTCCGGCCATCGCCAGGGGATTGGCGCGGCAGAACCAGAGCACCTCGGATCGCGCCGAGTTCTGTAGGTCGCGCAGCCGGTCCCGAAGAACCCGGGTGCCGGTGATCACCTCGACCAGGTGGTCGACGTGGTGCCGGCGCAGCCCGGAGCGGTACTCCTCGGCCAGTTGGGTGACCAGTCGGCGGGCCGCCTCCAGATCCTCCTGCCGGCGCAGCAGCGTCCCACCGAGGGCGACGTCCGGGGCGGTCGGGCGCAGCGGGGCGTCCGGGTCGTTGTCGCTGCGCTGCACGAGGCCCTTGCCGCGCAGCGCCTCGACCTGCGCGACGACCTGCTCACGGGGTCGGTGCAGGCGCCGGACCAACTCGTCGATCCGGGCCGTGGTGAGCTGGAGCAGGCAGCGGTAGAGCTCCTCCTCAGCCGGGGTCAGGCCGATCACGTCCAACACGGGGCAGAACTGTACGTCGGCCGGGTACCGGCCGTACCCGGGCCCGTCGGCTGGTCAAGTGTCGGGCCTCGCGTCTACTGTCGGTGGCTGTGCTGGAAGAGCTGCGCATCACCGGACTGGGCGTCATCGAGGACACCACGCTGCCGTTGACCGGCGGCATGAACGTCATCACCGGCGAGACCGGTGCGGGCAAGACGATGGTGGTCACCGGCCTCGGCCTGCTCTTCGGCGGGCGGGCCGACGCCGGGCGGGTCCGCGCCCAACCCGGCCGGGCGGTGGTGGAGGGGCGGTTGCGCCTGCACGGGCGGGTCGCCGACGCCGTGCACACGCGGATCACCGAGGCCGGTGGCGAGCCCGACGAGGACGGCTCGGTGCTGCTGAGCCGCACGGTGACGGTGGAGGGGCGCTCGCGGGCGCACGTCGGCGGCCGGAGCATGCCGGTGTCGATGCTCGGTGAGGTCGGCGAGCAGGCGGTCGCCGTGCACGGCCAGTCCGACCAGCTGCGGTTGCTGCGGCCGGCCGAGCAGCGGGCCGCGTTGGACCGGTTCGCGGGTCCCGCGCACGAGAAGCTGCTCGACGCGCTGCGCGACGCGTACACGGGGTGGCGTCGGGTGATCGACGACCTGGCCGACCGGCGGCGCAACGCCCGTGCGCGCAACCAGGAGGCGGACCTGCTGCGGCTGGGCCTCGACGAGATCACCCGGGTCGATCCGCAGCCCGGCGAGGACGACGAGCTGAAGACCGAGGCGCAGCGGCTGGAGCACGCCGAGGGCCTGCGGACGGCCGCGCAGATCGCGCAGCAGTGCGTGGCCGGTGGCGCGGAGGCCACCGACGAGACCCCGGACGCGGCGGCGCTGCTCGGCACCGCCCGGCGGACCCTGGAGGCGCAGGCCGGCACCGATCCGGCGTTGGGTGAGTTGGCGGCGCGCCTGGAGGAGGCGGCCACGCTGGTCACCGACGTGTCCGCGGAGCTGTCGGCGTACCTGGCGACGCTGGACGCGGACCCGGCCCGGTTGCAGCATGTCTACGAGCGGCGGGCGGCGCTGCGCGCGTTGACCCGCAAGTACGCCGACGACGTCGACGGGGTGATCGCCTGGGCCGATCGGGCCCGCACCCGACTGTCCGACCTGGACACCTCCGACGACCTGCTCGACGAGTTGGAGCGGGAGGGTCAGCGGCTCGCCGTCGAGGTGGCCGAGTTGGCGGGGCGGGTGTCCACGTCCCGGCAGGAGGCGGCGGTGCGCTTCGCCGACCAGGTCACCGTCGAGTTGGCCGGTCTGGCCATGCCGCACGCGCGGATCGAGGTGGCGGTGCTGCCCCGCCCGGCCGGGCGGGCCGAGCCGACCCTGGCCGTCAACGGCGTCGAGGTGGGCGTCGCCCCCGACGGTGGTGACGAGGTGGAGTTGCGGTTGCTGGCCCACCCGGGCGCGCCGTCGTTGCCGTTGCAGCGCGGCGCCTCCGGCGGTGAGCTGTCCCGGGTGATGCTCGCCATCGAGGTCGTCTTCGCCGGCTCGGGGGGCCCGCCGACGTTGGTGTTCGACGAGGTCGACGCGGGGGTCGGCGGTCAGGCGGCGGTGGAGATCGGCCGCCGGCTGGCCCGGTTGGCCCGCAGCCACCAGGTGTTGGTCGTCACGCACCTGCCGCAGGTGGCCGCGTTCGCCGACCGGCACCTGGTGGTGGCGAAGGACACCGGCGGGGCGGTGACGACCAGCGGGGTGCGGGTCGTCGAGGACACCGAGCGGGCTCGGGAGTTGGCGCGCATGTTGGCGGGTTTGCCCGATTCGGATCTGGGTATCGCCCACGCCGAGGAGTTGTTGGCCGTGGCCGCCAAGGAAAGGCGGTTGTGACGCCGCGTATTGTGAGCGCAAGCACACCGGCTTGTGCCGACGTGTGCTTCCCTGGGTAGGCGGCCCTGCTCAGGCATGTCGCGACAGAAAAGCCTGCCTCACATGCCAGGATGGTCACGATGCGTCTACCCACGTTGCGCCGCAACCGGAACTCCGAACCGGGCAGAGTCCTCGGCACCGCGCGCCTTGATCGCCGGACGAAACGCCTGGTCGGTCGGCTGCGCCCCGGTGACATCGCGGTCATCGACCACGTCGACCTGGACCGGGTGGCGGCCGACTCGCTCGTCGCCGTCGGAGTCGCGGCGGTGCTCAACGCCAAGCCCTCGGTCTCCGGCCGTTATCCGAACCTCGGCCCGGAGGTGTTGATCGCCGCCGGCATTCCGCTCCTCGACGACCTCGGTGAGGGCGTCTTCGAGCGGATCCGCGAGGGCGACCAGGTGCGCATCGAGGGCAACACGGTCTTCGCCGGTGACGAGCCGGTGGCGCACGGCAGCCTTCAGGACGCCGAGTCGGTCGGCAAGGCGATGGCCGACGCGCGGGAGGGTCTGTCGGTGCAGTTGGAGGCGTTCGCCGCCAACACGATGGACTACCTGCGCCAGGAGCGTGACCTGCTGCTCGACGGTGTCGGCGTGCCGGACATCGAGACGCAGATCCAGGGTCGGCACTGCCTGATCGTGGTGCGTGGTTACGACTACAAGGCCGACCTGGACGTGCTGCGCCCGTACATCCGGGAGTTCAAGCCGGTGCTCATCGGTGTCGACGGTGGCGCGGACGCGCTGGTCGAGGCCGGTTACACCCCCGACATGATCATCGGGGACATGGATTCGGTCACCGACGACGTGCTGCGCTGCGGCGCCGAGGTGATCGTGCACGCGTACCCGGACGGGCGGGCACCCGGCCTGCCCCGGGTCAACGGCCTCGGTGTGCCGGCGATCACCTTCCCGGCCGCGGCGACCAGCGAGGACCTGGCCATGCTGCTCGCCGACGAGAAGGGCGCCTCGCTGCTGGTCGCGGTCGGCACGCACGCCACCCTCGTCGAGTTCCTCGACAAGGGTCGCGGCGGGATGGCCTCGACGTTCCTGACCCGGCTGAAGGTCGGCGGCAAGCTGGTCGACGCCAAAGGGGTGAGCCGGCTCTACCGGCAGAGCATCTCCGGCTCGTCGCTGCTGCTGCTGGTCTTGTCGGCGATCGCGGCGATGGCGTCGGCGGTGGCCGTGTCGACCGTCGGGAAGGCGTACCTGGGTGTGGTCGCCGAGTGGTGGGACAATTTCGTGTTCCAGCTGTACCGGCTTTTCTAGTTCCCGACCGATCAAGAGGCTGCAAGCGTGATCAACTTCCGCTACCACGTGGTGTCCCTCACCGCGGTCTTCCTGGCTCTGGCGATCGGCCTGGTGGTCGGCACGGCCGCCCTCAACGGCCCGGTCGCCGACTCGCTCAAGGAACAGGTCACCGGGCTGCGCAAGGACAACCAACAGTGGCGCCAGACGGTCAACAACATGGAGAAGCAACTCGCGCTGGAGGAGGAGTTCGCCGAGGAGATCTCCCAGGTCGTCCTGCCCGGCAAGCTCACCGGGCGGCGGGTCGTGGTGCTCAGCCTGCCCAACGGGCGCGACCACACCGAGGGTGTGCTCAAGAAGCTCCAGCAGGCCGGGGCGACCATCACCGGCCAGGTTGACCTACAGGACAAGTTCATCAACCCGGACAACAACTCCAACCTGTTGGAGTTGGCCGTGACGGCGGCCCGCCCGACCGCGCAGACCACCGGCCTGCCGGGCAACGGGCACGGCGTGGAAACCTCCAGCGCGCTGCTGGCCAGCGTCCTGCTGGACCGGGCCCAGGGCGTCGCGCCGGTCAGCGACGCCGACCGGCGGGCGGTGCTCGCCGCGTACAACAACGCCGGCTACCTGACCACCGACAGCAACAAGGTCACCGCCTCGGCGGAGGCGGTGGTCGTGGTCAGCGGCCAGCCGTACGTCGACAAGGACTCCGACAAGCGGGACGAGTCGGTCGTCAAGATCGCGGAGCAGTTCGACCGCACCGGGGCGATCGTGGTGGGCGGCAACGGCTCCGTCGGCGGCAATCTGGTGTCCGTGGTGCGCGGCGACCCGGTGCTCGCCCAGACCATCTCCACGGTCGACAACGCCAACACGGTGCAGGGGCAGCTGGTCACCACCCTCGCCCTGGTGCAGCAACTCACCGAGAAGAAGGCCGGGCAGTACGGCGTCGGCGACAACGTCCTGTCTCTGCTGCCTAAACTGCCCCAGTGAGCGAACGACGTACCCCCGTGTCCGTAATCGTCGAGGCGACGTGTGAGCGACCGAGCCTGAGGGGCCGCAGCGAGGTGACGGCGTGAGCGCGCTGGGCCGGCTGTTGATCGCCGGTGCGGGTGCCGCGGCGGCCCGGTACGCGCTGCGGGAGGCGCGTACCTCGCCGGCCGGGCCCGCGTTGCAGCGCACCAACTTCCGCGGTCGCACGGTGAGTCTGGCCGCCGGGCCGGCGCTCGCCGCCGGCGCGACCGCCGCCGGCGCGTTCGGTGCCACCGGCGGCGCCGCCGGTGGGGCCGCCCTGGTCGCCGGTCTCGGCGCGGGTGGCGTCGGGCTGTACGACGACGTGGTCGGCGCGCGGCCGGAGCAGAAGACCGCCAAGGGCTTCGCCGGGCACCTCGCCGCGCTGCGCGAGGGGCGGGTCACCGCCGGTCTGGTCAAGGTCGTCGGGGTGGGCGCCGCCGGGTTGGCCGCCGCCGCGCTGCTCGCCGCCGACCCCCGGGTCGCCGCGCATCCGCGCCGGCAGCGGCACGGCGCGTTCGGTCGGGGTGTCGACGTGCTGCTCGGCGCGGGCGTGATCGCCGGCACGGCCAACCTGCTCAACCTGCTGGACCTGCGACCCGGTCGGGCGATCAAGTCCGGGCTCCTGCTCGCCGCGCCGCTGACCGGCGGCCCGCAGGGCGGGATCGCCGCGGGTGCGGCCGGCGCCGCCGCCGGCCTGCTGCACGACGACCTGGCCGAGGACGTGATGCTCGGCGACAGCGGCGCGAACGCGCTCGGGGCGCTGCTCGGTGTCGCGCTCGCCGCCCGTACCGGCCCGCTCGGCCGGGCCGGTGTGCTCGCCGTCCTCGCCGGGCTCACCGCCGCCAGCGAGAAGGTCAGCTTCACGGCGGTGATCCAGCGGACCCCGGGGCTGCGCGAGCTGGACGCACTGGGCCGACGCGCCGACTGACGTGACCAGACCGGCACCCCTCGCCGGCGCCGGCCGGCTGGCCGGGGCAGCCGCGCTCATCGCCGTCCTCACCGTGGTCAGCCGACTCGCCGGCTTCGGTCGTACCGCCGTGTTCACCTGGGTGGTCGAGCAGAGCGACCTCGGCGGCATGTACGTCATCGCCAACACGGTGCCGAACATCGTCTTCGAGATCGTCGCGGGCGGGGCGTTGGCCAGCCTGGTCGTGCCGCTGCTGGCCGGGGCGGTCGCGGCGGAGGACCGACGGGCGGTGGCGGCGACCACCGGCGCCCTGCTCACCTGGACGGTGAGCCTGCTGGTGCCCCTCGCGGTGCTCGTCGCCCTTTTCGCCGACCCGATCATCGCGCTGATCAGCGAGGGCCGATCGGCCGCGGAACTCGCCGCCGGCGCCCGGATGCTGCGCGTGTTCGCCCCGCAGTTGCCGCTCTACGGGATCGGCATCGTGCTCACCGGCGTCCTGCAGGCACACCGACGCTTCGCCTGGCCGGTCATCGCGCCGCTGCTGTCCAGCCTCACCGTGGTCGTCGTCTACGTGGCCTTCGGCGCCGCTCAGGGGCGGGGTGTGTCAGTCGCCCAGGTCGGCCGTACCGGCGAACTACTCCTCTCCGGCGGCACCACCCTCGGCGTGGTCGTGCTGTCGCTCTCGCTGCTGATCCCGCTGCGGCGGCTGCGGCTGCGGCCCCGGTTCGGGTACACCTTCACCGCTGACGCGCGGGCGCGGATCGGCGGGCTCGCCACGGCCGGCGCGGTGACGGTCGCCGCGCAGCAGGTGGCGCTCCTGGTGGTCCTCAACCGGGTCTCCGGCGGCCCCACCGGCTCCCCGCAGGTGTTCAACCTGGCTCAGGCGATCTACCTGCTGCCGTGGGCGGTGCTCGCCGTGCCGCTGGCCGTGGCGTCCTACCCCACCCTGGCCACCGCCAGCGACGCCGGTGACGAGGACGGCTACACCCGGACCCTCTCCGGCGCGGTGCGTGGCGTGCTGCTGTTCAGCTGCCTGGGCGCCGCCGCGTTGATCGGTACCGCGCGGCCGATCGCCGCCCTCTTCTACCCGGACAATCCGGCGTCCACCGCGGCGGCCATCATCGGGTTCGCGCCGGGTCTGCTCGGCTACGGCTTGTTCGCGATCCTGTCCCGCGCGCTGTACGCGCGCGGCGACACCCGGTCGGCGACGGTGGCGATCACCGTCGGCTGGCTGGTCGTCCCGGCCGTGGCGCTGCCGGTGACGGCGCTGCTCCCCACCGCCGACCGGGTGCTCGCGGTGACCTCCGCGAATTCGGTGGGGATGCTGGTGCTCGGCGCGTTGCTGCTCCTGGCGGTGCTGCGCGGCGCCGGCCGCGCCGCCCTCGCGGGCGCGGCCCGGGCCGGGACGGCCGGCGGCCTCGCCGGGGTGCTCGCCGCGCTCGCCGGGCTGGGCCTCACCCGCTGGCTCGACGGGCTGGACGGCGGCACCCCGACGATGGCGGCGGCACTCGGTCAGGGCATGCTGTCCGGGGTTCTGGTGGGGGCTTTGTTCCTCGCGGTGGTCTGGTTCGTCGACCGGCGGGACGTGCAGCCGCTGCTCGCCGGGGTGCTGCGGCGTCTGGGTCGGCGGGGGCCGTCCGGTGGCGCGCCGACGTCGGGCGCGGACTCCGCCGAGCGGGGCGACGGGAAGGAGACGGCGACGCGATGACCGAGCCAGCTCTGCCTGCCGGGTGGTCGGGCACTGTCGCGTTGGTGCTCGCGTCCAGCACCGGCGGGGTCGGCCAGCACGTTCGCTCGGTGGCCCGTGGCCTCGTTGCGGGCGGCGCCACTGTCCTGGTCTGCGGGCCCGCGGCTACCCAGGAGCAGTTCGACTTCGTCGGTGTCGGTGCGCGTTTCGAGCCGGTGGAGATCCCGGCCAGCCCGACTCCGGCCGACGCCCGGGCGGTGCTCGTCCTCCGCCGGGTGCTCAGCGCGGCCGGGGTCGACGTGGTGCACGCCCACGGCCTGCGGGCCGGGTTGGTCGCCGTGCTGGCCCGTCCCACCGCCCCGCTGATCGTCACCTGGCACAACGCGGTGCTCGCCGGCGGACTGCGCGGCGGGGTGTCCCGGCTCGTCGAACGGGTGGTGGCCCGCGGCGTCCGGGTGGCTCTGGGCGCTTCCGCGGACCTGGTCCGACGGGCCGCCGAGGTGGGCGCCGCCGACGCCCGGCTCGCCCCGGTCGCCGCGCCGACGCTACCCGCGCCACGTCGACGCCCAGCGGCGGTACGCGCCGAGTTCGGCGTGCGCCCGGACCAGCCGCTGATCGTCTCGGTCGGTCGGTTGCACCCGCAGAAGCGCTACGACGTGCTGATCGACGCGGCGGCCCGCTGGCGTACGCGTACCCCGCCGCCGGTCGTGGTGATCGCGGGCAGCGGGCCGGCGTACCTGCCGCTGGCCGCGCGGACCTCCGCCGCCCGTGCGCCGGTGACCCTGCTGGGGCACCGTACCGACGTGGCCGACCTGCTCGCCGGCGCGGACCTGGCGGTGGTGACCAGCGACTGGGAGGCGCGGCAGTTGTTCGCCCAGGAGGCGCTGCGCGCCGGCGTGCCGCTGGTGGCCACCGCGGTCGGTGGGCTCCCGGAGCTGGTCGGCGACGCCGCCACCCTCGTGCCCGCCGGCGACGTGGACGCGGTCGACGCGGCGGTACGCGCGTTGCTGGACGACCCGGCGGCCCGGGCGGAGTTGGGTCGGCGCGGCGCCGAACGGGCGGCGACGTGGCCCACCGAGTCGGACACCGTCGCCACCCTGGCGGCCCTCTACGCCGAGCTGGCGGGGGATCGCGGCGGTCCGGCGGCCGCCCCCGGCTCCGACGCCCCGAGAACGGGACACCGGTGATGCTGCGCCGAATCGCCCCCGCCCTGTTGACCGTGCTCGTGGTGGTGTTGGGCGTCACCGCGCTCGCCGCCCGCCCACCCCAGGGCGCGCCGCAACGCACCGCCGACTTCGTGGTGCTCGCCGGGATCGCCGGGCTGCGCTGGGAGGACGTGGATGCGCAGCGCACCCCGACGCTGTGGCGGATGGCCCAGGATGGGTCGATCGGTTCGCTGTCGGTGCGCTCCGCGCACCGGCCGACCTGCCCGGTGGACGGCTGGTTGACCCTGGGCGCGGGCAGCTTCGCCGCGTGGAACGGCAGTAGGCCGGCCGGTGGTTGCCCGACGGCGGCGGTGACGGTGGAGCAGCCCGACGGTATCGGCGCGAACCTGCCCGACCAGGAGAGCGTGGTCCAGTACAACCAGCAACGGCTGCCCTGGGGTGCCCTGCCCGGGTCTTTGTCGGAGTCGGTGCGCTGCTCCGTGGCCGTGGGCTCCGGGGCGGCCGTGGCCGCCGCCCGACCGTTCGGCCGCGTCGACCGGTACGCCCCGGCGCTGCCGGCCGACCCCCGGCCGCTGCTCGGCTCGTGTGTGCTCAGCATCGTCGACCTCGGCACGGTCGACGGGGCCGCCCCGGCGACCCGCGCCGCGCAGGCCCGCGCGGCGGACGCCGAACTGGCCCGGGTGCTCGCGGCGCGACCACCACGGTCGCTGGTGCTGGTCGCGGGGATCTCCGACACCGCCCAGCCGTCGCGGTTGCACGTGGCGGTCGCCGACGGGCCGGGCTGGGAGCGGGGGTGGCTCACCTCGGCCAGCACCGGCCGGGACGGGTACCTGCAACTGGTCGACATCGCGCCGACCGCGCTCGCCGCGCTGGGCCGGCCGATGCCGGAGCGGCTCTTCCTCGGCCGTGCGGCGGTCAGCACCGGTGGCCGTCCGGCGGATCTGGCCGAGGCCATCGACGCCCCGGCGAACGCCGACCGCGAGGCGGCCGCCCAGCGCAACGTCTCCGGTGTGTTCTTCGCGCTGCTCGCCGGGGTGCAGGTGCTGCTGGCGTTGGCGATCCTGCCGTTGCTGCGCCGGGCTCGTCCGCACGCCGGCCCGAGCGGCCCGACGCCGGTCTCCGGGCGGATCGTGGCGGTGGTGGAGCTGCTGCTGGTCGCGGCGGCGTTGACGGTCCCGGCGGCGTTGCTGGCCGACGCGGTGCCCTGGTGGCGCGGCGAACACCCCGGGTGGATCTTCGCGGGGGTGACCGCGTTGCTGGTGGCCGCCGGCACCGCGGCGGTGCGGTTCGCGCCCGGGTACGCGGGCACCCTCGGGCCGGTCGGCGCGGTGGCCGGCCTCACCACGCTTGTGGTCGGGCTGGACGTGCTCACCGGGGCGCGCCTGCAGCTCAACAGCGTGGTGGGCTACTCCGCCTTGCAGGGTGGCCGGTACGCCGGGCTGAGCACGGTGGGGCTGGGGGTGTTCCTGGCCGGGGCGTTGCTCAGTGCCGGCTGGATCGCTCAGCGGGTGCACCGGGGTTGGCGACCGGCGGTGATGGTGGCGGTGGGTGGCCTCGCCGTGGTGGTGGTCGGCAGCCCGTACCTCGGCGCCGACCCGGTGGGCGCGATCGCGCTCACCGCCGGGGTGAGCGTCGCCGCCGTGATCAGCGCCGGCGGCTGGTTGACGGTCAGCCGGTTGGCCTGGGCCACCATGGCCGCGCTGGCGGTCGGTATCGGGTTCGCCGTGGTGGACCTGCGGCGTCCGCCGGCGGAGCGGGGCAGCCTGGGCCGGTTCCTCTCCGCGCTCGGTGACGGCACCGGCGGGTTCACCGTGCACCGCTCCAGCACGGAGAACTTCGAGACGTTGGTCAACAGCCCGTTGACCGTGCTGGCGTTGGCCGGCGGGTTGCTGGTGTGGTTCGCCCTGTTGCAACCGTGGGGTGGGCTGATGCGGCTGTTCGGCATCTACCCGGCGGTCCGGGCCGCGCTGGCCGGCACCGTGGTCGCCGCGGTGCTCGGTGGTCTGCTCGACGGCGCGGCGCTGGACCTGATGGGCGCTGCCGCCGCCCTGGTGGTGCCGATGGCCGCCCTGGCGTCGCTGCGGGTGCTCGGGCACGCCGCGGACCGGACCCGCCCGGTGCTGGGCCGTTCCCGCGCCAACGGCGCCGACGACGACTCGGGGCCGGGCGGGGTCGGCCCGGTCGGTGGGGGTGACGGCCCGAGCGGCGGCGGTGGACCACTGGGTGCCGTGCACCCGCGTCCGATCGCCGGCCCGGCGTCGAGCGCACCGACGACGGTCACCCAACCGGCGCCGGACGCCCCCGGTGACGCCGACGACCCGGCGGAGCCGACCGCGGACGGGTCGAAACCGGCCCCCACACCGCCCCGGCAGGTCTCCCGGTCATCGACGGAGGTTGCCGCGTCCTGAGCGCCGGGCCTCCTTTGGATGGCCCGGAGGTGTCGCAGCCGGGGTGCGGCCTGCGGGTACCCGCCCGGGAGGTGTTACCGTCGAATCCCGTGGATCGCGTGATCACTTTTGCTGATCAAGCACGGCGGTCTGCATGACCGCGACAGACGACACGGGAGCAGGCCTTGGCCCCATCAGCACGGACGACCAGGCACATTTTCGTCACCGGGGGCGTCGCCTCCTCGCTGGGTAAGGGCCTCACCGCCTCCAGCCTCGGCAACCTGCTGACCGCGCGCGGGTTGCGCGTGGTGATGCAGAAGCTCGACCCCTACCTGAACGTCGACCCGGGGACGATGAACCCGTTCCAGCACGGTGAGGTCTTCGTCACCGAGGACGGCGCCGAGACCGACCTCGACGTCGGGCACTACGAGCGGTTCCTCGACCGGGCGCTGTCCGGCAAGGCGAACGTCACCACCGGTCAGATCTACTCCGACGTGATCGCCAAGGAGCGTCGGGGGGAGTACCTGGGTGACACCGTCCAGGTCATCCCGCACATCACCAACGAGATCAAGTCGCGGATCCTGGCGATGGCCGACCCGGACGAGGACGGGCAGCTCCCCGACGTGGTGATCACCGAGGTCGGTGGCACGGTCGGCGACATCGAGTCGCTGCCGTTCCTGGAGGCGATCCGTCAGGTCCGCCACGACCTGGGCCGCGACAACTGCTTCTACCTGCACGTCTCGCTGGTGCCGTACCTGGCGCCGTCGGGTGAGCTGAAGACCAAGCCGACCCAGCACTCGGTGGCGCAGCTGCGCAACATCGGTATCCAGCCGGACGCGATCGTGTTGCGGTGCGACCGGGAGATCCCGGTGAAGCTCAAGGAGAAGCTGTCGCTCTACTGCGACGTGGACGCCGAGGCGGTGGTCGCCGCCCCGGACGCCCCGAGCATCTACGACATCCCGAAGGTGCTGCACCGGGAGGGGCTCGACGCGTACGTGGTGCGCCGGCTCGGGCTCTCCTTCCGGGACGTGGACTGGGCCAGCTGGGACGACCTGCTGGAGCGGGTGCACCGCCCCCGGCACACGGTCACCGTGGCGGTGGTCGGCAAGTACGTCGACCTGCCGGACGCGTACCTGTCGGTGAGTGAGGCGATCCGGGCGGCCGGCTTCGGCCACCGGGCCCGGGTGCAGCTGCGCTGGGTGCCCAGCGACGAGTGCGTCACCCCGGCCGGCGCCGCCGCGGCGTTGGCCGGCGTGGACGGCATCCTGATCCCCGGCGGCTTCGGCGTACGGGGCATCGAGGGCAAGATCGGCACCGCCCGGTACGCCCGCGAGAACGGCATCCCGCTGCTCGGCCTCTGCCTCGGCCTGCAGTGCATGACCATCGACGTGGCCCGGCACCTCGCCGGTCTGGACGGCGCCAACTCGTTGGAGTTCGACGAGCAGGCGGCGCACCCGGTCATCGCCACGATGGCCGACCAGGAGGACATCGTGGCCGGCCGCGGTGACCTGGGCGGGACGATGCGCTTGGGCGCGTACCCGGCGACGCTGACCGAGGGTTCGATCGTCGCCGAGGCGTACGGCAGCACCGAGATCAGTGAGCGGCACCGGCACCGGTACGAGGTGAACAACGCCTACCGGGACGCGCTGACCAAGGCGGGTCTGCACATCTCCGGCACGTCGCCGGACGGCCGGTTGGTCGAGTTCATCGAGTTGGACCGGGGCCTGCACCCGTTCTTCGTGGCCACTCAGGCGCACCCGGAGTTGAAGAGCCGCCCGACCCGCCCGCACCCGCTGTTCGCCTCGTTCGTCAAGGCCGCGGTGGCGTACTCGCAGGCCGACCAGCTGCCGGTGGACCTGGACGCGGCGGCGGAGGCCCCGACGACGCGTAAGGCCGCCCGCAACGGCGCCGCCACGAGGGCGGCGTCCGCGTCGTGAGCGAGCGCAGCGAGCGAACCAGCAGGCTCAGCGGCATGGTGCCGCACGCCGTCGTCGAGCGCAGCGGGGCGACGGCGTGAGCGGGTTGGAGCACCGCTACGAGGTGCGTTCCCGGCAGGAGCGGTACCGGGGGCGGATCTTCGACGTGGTCACCGAGGAGGTGACCATGCCCGGCGGTGGGACCGGGATGCGTGACCTGGTCCGGCACGTCGGGGCGGTGGCCGTGGTGGCGCTCGACGACGCCGGCCAGGTGGTGCTGATCCGGCAGTACCGGCACCCGGTCGGGCGGCACCTGTGGGAGCTGCCGGCCGGTCTGATGGACGTCTCCGGTGAGGAGTTGCCGGCGGCGGCGCTGCGGGAGTTGGCCGAGGAGGCCGATCTCACCGCCGGGCGGGTCGACGTGCTCGTCGACCTGCACAGCTCGCCCGGTTTCACCAACGAGATCGTCCGGGTGTTCCTGGCCCGCGACCTCGCCGACGTGCCGGCCGACGAGCGGCACGAGCGCCGCGACGAGGAGGCCGACCTCCAGGTCGTCCGGATCGACCTGGACGAGGCGGTCGCGATGGTCCTGGCCGGTGAGGTCACCAACGCGTCCGCGGTGGCCGGGCTGCTGGCCACGGCCCGCGCCCGGGACACCGGTTTCACGTCTCTGCGCCGGGCGGACGCGCCGCTGCCGCGCTGAGCGCCGCCGCCGGTCCCGCCGGCGAAGGGAGTACGCGCCAACGGGGCCCCGCGGTCAGCCGCGGGGCCCCGTTCGCTGTCCGGTCTAGGAGTCGCGCAGCGGACGGCCCTGCGCGTCGGTGCCGCCGTTGACCAGGATCAGGATGCCGTCGATGACGCCCCAGAGAGCGCCGACGCCGCAGGTCACCAGGCTCACGACAAGCTGGAGAACGGCGATCTTGGTGTGTCCGGTGTAGAACCGACCGGCGCCGAAGGTGCCGAGCAGGATGCCGAGGATGCCCGCGACGACCTTGCTCTTGTCGGAGACGCCCTGGGGGTACCCCGGCTGGGGGTACCCGGGCTGGTAAGGAGGAGTGGTCATGGGCGGACACACTAGTGATCCACTGCCCGGCTGTCCGCACCGCCACCCGGCAGATGGGACGATAATGGTGGAACATTGTCCTGACGGCTGAGGCGATCATCCACCGCCGATTCCGGGCGGATGCCCTGACAGATCGTCAGGACACCCGCGCAGCGGATGCCACTGTGCTGGCTCACGGCGCACCGGGACGCGCCTAGACTGCCGCCGCGGGACCGGTGTACCGCGGTGGCAAAGGGGCCGCCGTGGCACCGAGCAGTCGGGGGAGAGCAGCCCCGAAGAGAGGTGTCTGCATCGTGAAGGTCGGAATCCCACGCGAGGTCAAGAACCACGAGTACCGCGTGGCGATCACGCCCGCGGGCGTCAACGAATTCACCCGCAGTGGCCACCAGGTCTTCGTCGAGTCCGGCGCCGGGGTTGGCTCCAGCATCACCGACGAGGAGTTCGCCGCCGCCGGCGCGACGATCCTCGCCACCGCCGACGAGGTGTGGCAGACCGCCGAGCTGGTGCTCAAGGTCAAGGAGCCGATCGCCGAGGAGTACCACCGGATGCGTGAGGGGCAGGTGCTCTTCACCTACCTGCACCTGGCCGCCTCCAAGGAGTGCACCGACGCCCTCATCGACCGCCGGGTCACCGGCATCGCCTACGAGACCGTCGAGCTGCCCGACCGGTCGCTGCCGCTGCTCGCCCCGATGTCCGAGGTGGCCGGCCGGCTCGCCCCGCAGGTGGGCGCCTTCTACATGATGCGTACCGGCGGTGGGCGCGGTGTGCTGCCCGGCGGTGTCTCCGGCGTGTACGCGGCCAAGACCGTGGTCATCGGCGCCGGCGTCTCCGGCATGAACGCCGCCGCGATCGCGCTGGGTCTGCAGTCCGAGGTGCTGCTGCTGGACAAGAACGTCGCCCGGCTGCGGCAGGCCGACGCGATCTACCGGGGCCACCTGCAGACCGTCGCGTCCAACGCGTACGAGGTCGAGCGGGCCGTGCTCGACGCCGACCTGGTCATCGGCGCGGTGCTGGTGCCCGGCGCGAAGGCCCCGACGCTGATCTCCAACGAGCTGGTCTCCCGGATGAAGCCGGGCAGTGTGCTCGTCGACATCGCCATCGACCAGGGCGGCTGCTTCGAGGACTCCCGCCCCACCACGCACGCCGACCCGGTCTACAAGGTGCACGAGTCGATCTTCTACTGCGTCGCGAACATGCCCGGCGCGGTGCCGAACACCAGCACCTACGCGCTGACCAACGTCACCCTGCCGTACGCCCTGGAGCTGGCCAACCAGGGCTGGCGCGAGGCGCTGCGCAACGACCCGGCGCTGGCGCTGGGCCTCAACACCCACGCCGGTCAGGTCACCTACGGCCCGGTCGCCGAGGCGCACGGCATGGACGTGCTCCCGCTGGCCGACGCGCTCGCCTGAACGGTGGCGCGCTGACCGGCGGCACGGACCCCGCCGGCGTGGGCACACCGCCCACGCCGGCGCTGCGCCGTGCCGTACGCGGTTACCTCGACCACCTGACCGTCGAGCGTGGCCTGAGCGCGAACACGCTCGCCTCGTACCGTCGGGATCTGGACCGCTATCTCGCGACCCTGGTCGACGCCGGCGTCGCCGACCTCGCGTCGGTCGGCGCCGGCCTGGTCGAGGCGCACCTGGCGCGGCTGCGCGCGGGCGACGACGCGCACCCGCCGCTGGCGGTCTCCTCCGCCGCCCGCGCGGCCAGCGCGGTCCGCGGCCTGCACCGATTCGCGCTGCGCGAGGGCCTGGCCGGCGCCGACCCGAGCCGCGACGTCCGCCCACCCACCCCACCGCGGCGGCTGCCCCGGGCGCTACCGGTCGACGACGTGGTCCGGCTGCTGGAGACCGCCGGCCCGATCACCGCGACCGGCGACGACGCCCCCCTCGCGCTGCGTGACCGGGCGCTGCTGGAGTTCCTGTACGGTACCGGCGCGCGCATCTCCGAGGCGGTCGGCGCCGCCGTGGACGACCTCGACACCGACGAGGGCACGGTGCTGCTACGCGGCAAGGGCGGGCGGGTGCGGCTGGTGCCGATCGGCGGGTACGCCGTCGACGCGGTCCGCGCCTACCTGGTCCGGGCCCGCCCCGGGCTGGCCGCCGCCGGCCGGGGCACCCCGGCGGTGTTCCTCAACGCCCGCGGCGGCGCGCTGTCCCGCCAGGGCGCCTGGGGCATCCTGCGTCGCGCCGCCGACCGGGCGGGGCTGCCCGTGGACGGGCCCACCGCCGTCTCCCCGCACACCCTGCGCCACTCGTACGCCACGCATCTGCTCGACGGCGGCGCCGACGTCCGGGTGGTCCAGGAGCTGCTCGGGCACGCGTCGGTGACCACCACCCAGGTCTACACACTGGTCACCGTCGAGCGGCTGCGCGAGGTGTACGCCACCGCCCACCCACGCGCCCAGGGCTGAACGTTCGCGGTCGGCGCCGACACGCCGGGCCGGTGCCGAACCCCCTGCTGGTCGGTGGCGTACAGTCGGCATCGGCGCGGACCTCCTGGGGCGACACGACCGGGGTGCGCAGCGGCGCCGCGAAGGACGTCGGACGGCTCCGACGCCGGGTGGGTCGTCGGGAGGGGGCAACGAGCACATGGCTGGCAACGGTGACCGTGCCGAGACCTGGACGTCGGAGCTCCGCGAGCAGCAGGCCACGCTCGGCGCGGACCTGGGTCCGGCGGACCCGGCTGCCTACACGATGCGCAAGCCCATCCCGGAGCCGATGCCCACCGACCGGCACGGGCCCGCACGGATCATCGCGATGGCCAACCAGAAGGGTGGCGTCGGTAAGACCACCACCACCATCAACCTGGGCGCCGCGCTCGCCGAGTACGGCCGCAAGGTGCTGCTGGTCGACTTCGACCCGCAGGGCGCCCTCTCGGTGGGGTTGGGCGTCAACCCGCACAACCTCGACCTGTCCGTCTACAACCTGCTCATGCAGGACGACGTGACCGCCGAGGACGTCCTGATCAAGACCGACGTGGCGGGCCTGCACCTGCTGCCGGCCAACATCGACCTCTCCGCCGCCGAGATCCAGCTCGTCAACGAGGTCGCCCGGGAGATGGCCCTGGCCCGGGTCCTGCGCTCGGTCCGCAAGGAGTACGACTACATCCTGATCGACTGCCAGCCGTCGCTCGGCCTGCTGGCGATCAACGCGTTGACCGTCGCGCACGGCGTGCTCATCCCCCTGGAGTGCGAGTTCTTCAGCCTGCGCGGGGTGGCCCTGCTGCTGGACACCATCGACAAGGTGCGCGAGCGGCTCAACTTCGACCTGGAGCTCGAAGGCATCCTCGCCACCATGTACGACAGCCGCACCACCCACTGCCGCCAGGTGCTGCAACGGGTGGTGGAGGCGTTCGGCGACAAGGTCTACCAGACGGTCATCACCAAGACGGTGAAGTTCCCCGAGTCCACCGTGGCCGGTGCCCCCATCACGACGATGGACCCGGCGTCCTCCGGGGCACGTAACTACCGTCAGCTGGCCCGCGAGGTGATCGCCGCCCAGTCGGAGCGGTAGCCGGAACGCCCGGTGCCCGCCTCGTGGACTACGGTCGTCCGGTGACCGCGCCACCCCTCGACCCACCCGAGACCGCCGCCGCGGCCGTGGTCGACGGTGCGCCGCCCGCCGATCCCGCTGCCAGTGGCTTCACGGTCCGGCTGGCCAACTTCACCGGCCCGTTCGACCTGCTGCTGCAACTGATCGGCAAGCACAAACTCGACGTCACCGAGGTGGCCCTGCACACGGTCACCGACGAGTTCATCGCCTACATCAGGGCGATGGGCGACGACTGGGACCTGGACGAGGCCAGCGAGTTCCTGCTCATCGCCGCGACCCTGCTCGACCTGAAGGCGGCCCGGCTGCTGCCCGCCGCCGAGGTCGAGGACGAGGCCGACCTCGCCCTGCTGGAGGCACGGGACCTGCTGTTCGCCCGGCTGTTGCAGTACAAGGCGTACAAGGAGGCGGCGGCGCACATCGCCGAGCTGGAGGCCGTCGGCGGCCGACGGTATCCGCGCGCGGTCAGCCTGGAGCCCCGCTACGCCGAGGCGCTGCCCGACCTGGTGCTCGGCATCGGCCCACAGCGGTTGCTGAAGCTGGCCGTGAAGGCGATGACCCCGAAGCCGGTGCCGGAGGTCTCCATCGCCCACGTGCACATGGTCCGGGTCAGTGTCCGCGAACACGCGGCGATCCTCGCCACCCGGCTGCGCCGGGCCGGCACGGCCACCTTCTCGCTGCTCTGCGCCGACTGCGAGGCCACCCTGGAGGTGGTGGCCCGGTTCCTCGCGCTGCTGGAGCTGTACCGGGAGGGCCTGGTCTCCTTCGTGCAGGAGCAGGCCCTGGAGGAGCTGACGGTGCGCTGGACCGGCCCGGCCGACGGCGACACCGAGCTGCACGTCGACGAGTACGCCGGCACCCCGGCCGACGATGCCGCCCCGACGGAGGCCGCGCCTGATCCGGCGGGACCTGCGCCGGGGTCGGCTGAGGCCGGCCCTGAGCCCGACCTGGCGGGGGTTGGGCCTGGGCCGGCGGTGGGGGCGGCTGGCGGGCCGGGCGGGACGGTAACGACGGAGGGTGAGCGGGATGAGTGACGAGGAACGCCGGGACTCGCTGGCCGACCAGGCCGCCGCCTGGGTCCCCCCGTGGGACCGTCCCCGCCCGCCGGCCGCCGACACCCCCAAACCGGCGGACGAGTCAGCCGCACCACCGGACGCCGAAGAGCCCGAAGCGGCAGCACCACCCCGACCGGAGCCCGAATCCGCCGGCATTCCCGCCGAACCGGACGGGGTCGCGGCGGGCTCGGCGCAGGTCGACGCGGAGCGCCAAGGCTTCGACAAGATGCCCTCGGGTGGGCCGGGCCCCGTTGAAGCGGTCCCGGACGGGCCCGAGCCTGTTCAGGCGGCCCCGAACGAGGTGTACCCGGACGGGCCGCCAGAGCCTGTTCAGGCGGCCTCCGACGAAACAGGGCCGAACCCTGACGCGGTGACCATGGGCACAGCGGGGGAGTCGGGTACGGCGGGGGAGTCGGGTGGGGCTGGGGACGTACGCCGGCGGCAGTCGGCGGGGCGGCGGCGGGCGACGGTCGCGCCGGAGCCCGCGCCCGAGCTGCCCGACGCCGAGCTGCGCGGCGCCCTGGAGGCCATCCTCCTGGTGGTCGACGAGCCCGTCAGTGAGCTGGTGTTGGCCCAGGTGCTGGAGCAGCCCGCCGAGCGGGTCGGGCCGATGCTCGACGAGATCGCCGCCGGTTACACCGCGGCCGGGCACGGGTTCGAGCTGCGTCGGGCGGCCGGCGGGTGGCGGCTGTACACCCGGCCGGAATACGCTACGTACGTCGAGCGGTTCGTGCTGGACGGGCAATCCGTACGATTGACCCAGGCGGCGCTGGAGACGCTCGCCGTGGTCGCCTACAAGCAGCCGGTGACCCGTTCGCGAATCTCGGCCATCCGAGGTGTGAACTGCGACGGGGTCATCCGTACGCTGGTCACCCGCGGCCTCGTCGAGGAGTGCGGCACCGAACAGGACAGCGGGGCGTTCCTCTACCGGACCACCACATTGTTCCTGGAGAAGCTCGGGCTGAACACCGTCGACGAGCTGCCGCCCCTCGCACCCTTCCTGCCCGACGACGTAGAAGAGCTTGCTGATGCGACCCGATAACCGTTCCCCCAAAGCCGACGCCCCTGTCTACGAGGGGGCGGAGCGCCTGCAGAAGGTGCTCGCCGCCGCCGGCGTGGGCTCCCGGCGCGCCTGCGAGGACCTGATCTTCCGCCGCCGGGTCACCGTGGACGGGCGGGTCGCCAAGCTCGGCGACAAGGTCGATCCGGCCACCGCGGTCATCCACGTGGACGGGGAGCGCCTCCAGGTCGACATCCGGCTGGTCTACGTGGCGATGAACAAGCCGCGCGGGGTGGTCACCTCCATGGCGGACGACAAGGGCCGCAACGAGCTGGCCGAGTTCATCGGCAACCGGGTGGAGCAGCGGGTCTACCACGTCGGGCGGCTCGACGCCGACAGCGAGGGCCTGCTGTTGCTCACCAACGACGGCAACCTCGCGCACAAGCTCATGCACCCCTCGTACGAGGTGCTGAAGACCTACCTCGCCGAGGTGGTCGGCCCGATCCCGCGCAACCTGAGCAAGCGGCTGCTGGCCGGCGTCGAGCTGGAGGACGGGCCGGTCAAGGTCGACTCGTTCAGGGTGGTGGACACTCTGGGCAAAAGCGCCCAGGTGGAGCTGAGCCTGCACGAGGGGCGCAAGCACATCGTCCGACGGCTGATGGAGGAGGTCGGACACCCGGTCACCCGGCTGGTGCGTACCGCGATCGGGCCCATCCGGCTCGGTGAACTGCGGACCGGACGGATCCGGCGGTTGACCAACGCCGAGGTCGCCGCCCTGTTCAACGCGGTGGGTGACTGACCCCCGAGTTCGGGGTACGGCAGCCGGTAGGCTCCACCGACGGCCGAGACGCGGCCGCCCGGGTGGCGTGGGTCGCCTCCGGCGGCGTCGCGCGCGGGTCCCCCAGCGGACCCGGGCATGATTGATGACGATTGAACAACCGCTTGCGGCGCCAGAGCACCGGGCGATCCGTGAGGTACGGGCTGAGGAGGACACGGTGGAGGAAAACGTACGGGCCGGGCGATGTGTGGTCGCCGTGGACGGGCCGTCCGGTTCGGGTAAGTCCACCGTGTCGCGGCGGCTCGCCGCCGGCATCGGTGCCCGCTACCTGGACACCGGGGCGATGTACCGGGCGGTCACGTGGGCCGTGCTGCGCTCCGGCGTGGACCTCACCGACGCCGCGGCGGTGGCGAAGGTCGCCGGCGAGGCCGACCTGCGCATCGGCACCGACCCGCAGGGGTACGGCGTGACCGTCGACGGCGTGGGTGTGGACGCGGAGATCCGTGGCCCGCAGGTGACCGGCGCGGTTTCCGCCGTTGCCGCCGTGCCGGCCGTTCGTGAGCTGCTGGTGACCCGGCAACGCGAGATGATCGCCAACGCGGGTCGGATGGTGGTCGAGGGCCGGGACATCGGTGCCGTCGTGGCCCCGGACGCGGACCTGAAGGTCTTCCTGACCGCCTCCGAGGCGGCCCGCGCGGCCCGGCGCAGCGCCGAGGACGCCGCCGACGTGGCGGCCACGGCCGCCGACCTGGCGCGGCGGGACCGGCTCGACTCGACCCGCAAGGTCAACCCGCTGGCCCAGGCGCCCGACGCGGTGGTGCTGGACACCACCGAGCTGGGCATCGACGAGGTCGTGGCGCGGATGCGCGACCTGCTCACCGAGCGGGGCGTGGCATGAGCGAGAGTTCCTGGGTCGAGTTGCGGGAGCCCGACGTCGCCGTCGAGGAACCGACCGGCCCGCAGCCGGTGGTGGCCGTGGTGGGCCGCCCCAACGTGGGCAAGTCGACGTTGGTCAACCGGATCATCGGCCGCCGGCAGGCGGTCGTCGAGGACGTTCCCGGCGTGACCCGCGACCGGGTGCCGTACGACGCGCAGTGGAACGGTCGGGCGTTCACCGTGGTGGACACCGGCGGCTGGGAGCCGGACGCGAAGGACCGGGCCGCGGCCATCGCGGCGCAGGCCGAGACGGCGGTGGTCACCGCCGACGTGGTGCTGTTCGTGGTCGACGCCATGGTGGGTTCCACCGACGTGGACGAGGCCGCGGTGAAGATGCTGCGGCGCAGCGCCAAGCCGGTGATCCTGGTGGCCAACAAGGCCGACAACAACTCCATCGAGATGGAGGCCACCTCGCTGTGGTCGCTCGGCCTCGGTGAGCCGTTCCCGGTGTCCGCGCTGCACGGGCGAGGCTCCGGTGACCTGCTGGACGCCATCCTCGCCGCGCTGCCCGAGGCACCGGCGATCGTGGAAAACCGCCCGCGCGGGCCGCGCCGGGTGGCGCTGGTCGGGCGGCCGAACGTGGGCAAGTCGAGCCTGCTCAACCGGTTCTCCGGCGAGGAGCGGGCGGTCGTCGACTCGGTGGCGGGCACCACTGTGGACCCGGTGGACAGCCTGGTCGAGATCGGCGGTCAGACCTGGCAGCTGGTGGACACGGCCGGTCTGCGCAAGCGGGTCGGCAAGGCCAGCGGCACCGAGTACTACGCCAGCCTGCGCACCGCCGGCGCGATCGAGGCCGCCGAGGTGGCCGTGGTGCTGCTGGATTCCAGCGAACCGATCAGTGAGCAGGACCAGCGGATCCTGTCGATGGTGACCGAGTCGGGCCGGGCGCTGGTCATCGCGTTCAACAAGTGGGACCTGGTCGACGCCGACCGTCGGTACTACCTGGACAAGGAGATCGACCGGGAGTTGCGCCGTATCCCCTGGGCGATCCGGCTGAACCTGTCGGCGATGACCGGCCGTGCCGTGGACAAGCTGGCCCCGGCCCTGAACAAGGCCCTGGCCAGCTGGGAAACCCGGGTGCCGACCGCGCACCTCAACCAGTGGCTGACCGCCCTGGTGCAGGCCACCCCGCACCCGGTGCGCGGTGGGCGAGCGCCGCGGATCCTGTTCGCGACGCAGGCCGGCGTGGCACCGCCACGGTTCGTGCTCTTCACCACCGGTCCGCTGGACGCCGGCTACCAGCGCTTCGTCGAGCGCAAGCTCCGAGAGGAATTCGGGTACGAGGGCAGCCCGATCGAGATCTCCGTCCGTCCGCGTAAGAAGCTCGGCCCCGGCGGCCGAGGCAAAGCACACGGCTGACCCCGTCCAGTTCTCCCCGAATGCCGGATGGGTGCTTCCGCCCATCCGGCATTTCCCTCCCCAACCCCACCCTCCTAGGACGCTTTACAGGTTGTGCGGTGGGTCGCTGTGCGGTGGTTCGGTCACGTCGCAACGCCGGTGGGGCCTGTGCGGACGATCCTCAGCTGCTGCGCTAAGCTGTACCGGCTGCCGCGGGGGAAACCACGCGGGGGCGGGACGTGGCGCAGCTTGGTAGCGCACTTGACTGGGGGTCAAGGGGTCGTCGGTTCGAATCCGGCCGTCCCGACGCATCTGACCAGGGGATATGCCGACGGAGGCATATCCCCTGTGGTTGTTTCAGGGCTGTGTTGTCGCGCTGCTGTCGCATCCACGCACGGATCTTGCAGTGGCGCTCAGGCGGCTCGGGCGTCGGCCGCGTCGAGGGCCGCGCAGGTGGCGCTCACGCCGTCGGCGGCGGCGTCCCGGGTGAGGTGGCCGTAGATGTCGATGGTGGTGGCCACGTTCTTGTGGCGCAGCGTCTTGGACACCACGGCGATGGGCACCCCTTGGTTGATCATGATCGTGGCGGCGATGTGTCGCAGGTCGTGTACCCGAATTGCCGGAAGCCCGGCGTCGGCGGTGAGGTGGCGCAGGTGGTCGAGCACGTACTGCGGCCGTAGGGGTTGGCCATCGGGTCTGGCGAACACGAGGTCGAGATTGTCGTGATGGCGGGCGGTCGCCTGTTGCCGGCATTGGCTGCGGCGTTGCCGCTGCAACGCGTCGACGGCGCGGGTGGACAGGGCGACCCAGGCCCGGCTGCCGTGGGTCTTGGGCGCGTTCAACATGCTGCGGCTGTTGTCGACGCTGACCAACGTCCAGCGCACGAATAGTGCCCGCGCATCAAGGTCCACATCGGCCCAGTGCAGGCCCAGAGTCTCGCCTTTGCGCATCCCGGTGCAGACCATCAACTCGAAGAGGTCCGCGAGCGGATCCTCAACGGCGTGGCAGTGCCGCAGGAACGCGCTTGTCTGGCTGGTGCTCCAGCAGGTGAGCTCGGTTTCCGGCGGTCGGGGGATCATGGCGAAACGGGCGGCGTTGTGGGGCAGCCGGTGGTTGCGGCGGGCGTCGTTGAGCGCGCTCGACAGGGTCGTCACGCAGCGGCGCAGGGTGACCGGGCCGCGGCCGGCGGCGAGCTCACGCTGGATGAACTGGGTGACGTGGTCGTGGGTGAGCCGCTCCAAGGGCACGGCGCCGAGCGCGGGGATGAGGTCGTTGTGGATGTAGGCGGTGTAGCGGTTCACGGTGTTCGTCTTGAGGGCCGGGGACTTGGTCTCAAGCCAGCAGGTGAGGTAGCTGGCCACCGTCTCGCTGTCGTCGAGGCTGACACCGGCGCGCTCGCACTCAAGCACATGGGAGTGGGCCGCCGAGGCCGCCGCCTTGGTGGCGAAACCGGTACGGCGCATGGTGCTGCGCTTGTTCAGGCTCGGCAGGTCGACGGCGAACGCCCAGCCGCCGTGCCGCGCCTTGGACAGCTTGGGGCACCGGGGGCCGAGTAGTCGGCCGGTGCTGTCACGACAGGCGCAGCAGCGGTAGACGCGGCCCCGGTTCGGGTTCTGTCTCATGACGTCCTCCTCGGTAGAGGTGAGCTTCTGCCACCTCTACCGTTGCCCCGTTCGGCTGCGACAGCATCGCGACAACCCCGTATGTCCTCGAGCGAGGTTGGATCGATGACGTCCGTGTCACCGAGCACCACCCCGCAGCATCCCCAACCGGGTTGTTGCCCGACCCTGGCCCCGCGCCGAGCAGCACGGCATCTGTCAGCCGTCCATCGCTGCGACGAGCCGCCGGAGGCCGGCGTGTTCTCGGCGGGTCTCGTGGGTGATCCATTCCTTGCCTTCGGCAGCGATGCCCTCTAGCACGTGCAGGGTGCGATCGAGGCCCGAGGCGTCGAGGGAGACCTGGGAGGCGATGCGGTCGTCGTCGCCGAGTTCCGGCATTCCTGGCCATTCACCAGTGATCGTCAGCTCGTCCCGTGGGTTGTTCGTCAGGGTAAGGGAGAGTTTCTTCTCGCCGTTGCGGGCATCGACGACGTGCGCCGCTACGACCGAGTTGTACTGGTAGGTGAGACGCTGCTGATCGCCGAGTTCCATGGTTTCGAAGTCGAGGGTGACCGTGACCTGGCGGACGCCGTCCTTGGTGAGCAGGAAGAGGAGGAGTTTGTATCGGGAGTAGCGCCAGGGTCCCTTGCTGACCCGGGCACGCTTGCACCCGGGCACGGGCGCCTCGATGAAGGCGTGCGCTATGACATCCTGCGGGGCCACGCGGTAGTGCCGCAGCGTGTCCTCGACCAGGATCTTGCGGTCGCAGTCGAGCCATTGCGCCATCTGCGCGTCGGTCGGCTTCGATTCCAACTTGCGTACCCACCTGTCGTACGCCGCGCACCGGTCCTCGTAGTCGCGCCGGACCCGTTCTATGTCGTCTCGGTAGCGGTGGTCCTCGAGAAGGATCGCGAGCCAGCCCTGGATGGCGAGCCGGGCCCCGGCCACGATTCCGGCTGTCGCGATCACCGTCGTGAACGGCGCCTCGACGAGGGCCTGCCACAGCAGCAGCGGCCCGGAAATCACCAGGGCGAACACCGCGGTGCCGAAGGCGGTCCGCGTTGAGGATGGCACTCGGGAGTCCTCGGGATCTGCGGTCAGTTCACCGCTGTGCCATTGCCGTTTGACGTCGCTGGCGAGGAATCTCACGAGCCAGGCGACGCGCTTGGCGTCGACCGATTCTTCCCGGTATAGCTCGACCAGCTCGTTACGGAGGGTCTGCCGGATGCCCGCCGTCTCCGCCAGCCACGTCTCCCGGGCTATGTCCGCCGGCAGGTAACGCCCGAAGTAGCGGTCGAACAAGGAGTCCATCGCTGAGGCGAACCGGTCGGACTGCGTGGGAGCGCGCCGGGATGTGAAGGTGAGACGCTGGCGGGCTACCTGGCGTCGATGTCGAGCGAGCCTGATCGTGAATCCGGCCCGGACCGCGACGACGACGGCTCCAAGAGCCGCCATCAGGTATCCGGCGGAGCGAAGCCACGAGTGGGCCCAGGCGTGCTGGACCACCGCAAGGCCCGTGACGAGGAGCAGTGCCGAACCGCCGAGGGCGCGTAGATAGTCCGCCGCGTTGGTGCGGATCGGGTGCGGTGGAACCGGCCGGGGAGGAATCGGCTTGGGCTGGAAGAACTTCCAGACCCGCTCCACCCGGTCGTTGGCCGTCCTATTCCGCCGGGCGGTCGCGAATGTCTTCCGCCAGGTCCAGTCCTGGTGGGGGCCAGCCAGGAAGACCTCGAGTTGGTTGAGGATGCTTTCCTGCAGGGGCGGGTTGAGCGATTCGAACTCCTTGACCACCAGACCGATGGCGGCCGGGTCGGGAGTCTCCGCCGTGGTCTGCGGCAGCGAGTCCAGCAGCGAGCCGACGGCGTTGACGCCCCGAGCCCAGGGATCCTCGGAGTGCTGCGCCGCCCATCGGCGGACGTGTGCCAGTTGCGCGAGTTCCTGGTCCGTCAGGCTCTGCAGGGTACGACCGCTCAACAGTGCGAGCGCCAGATAGAAGTAGGCGCGTGAGTTCCGGTAGCCCCGGGTGATCGCTTTCCTGATTAGCTCTCTCGCCTCGGGTGGGGCGCTGATCTCCAGGTAGCGGAGGCCGACCTCGAACTGCCGCTCCGGCGGGTCGGCGTCGCTGACGTGGTAGCCGCCCTCGATGTGAACCTCCTGGGCCTGAAAGCCCACCCGGGCGTTGCCGTCCGCGACGTTGGTGAACGTCTTCTCCTGCGGTCCGGCGCTCATGCGAGATCCCGCAGAGCCGCCATGAGCCCCGCGACCCGTGTGGCCAGGTCCGTCCAGTCCAGCAGCAGGCTACGCAGCTTCCGCAGAGCTGTAGTCGCGCGGCTGCGTGCCTCGTCGTCGGCCGGGGGCACGTCGGCGGCGGCGGCGTCCATTTCCTGCTCCGCCGCGCGGTAGGTGACCGCGTCCACGTCGCCTGCCTCATGACACTTACGGAGCGAGGCGCGCAGGTCTGCGAGCTGGTCGTGGAATGTCTCCCCGCCCGCACCGCCCGGCGCGCCGTAGACGGTCGCGTGGTGAACGGTGTGTGCTTGAAATCCGACGTGAGCGTTGCCCTTGGCGATGTTCCTGACGGAGCCGGACATCGACGCATCACCTGCTTCCTTCCGAGGATGGCGAGGGGAGGGGCCATGCTGCGCCCCGAGTTCCTGGGCGAGCGCGAGGGCGAAGGCCGCGGCGTTGGCAGCGGCACGCGGCTGCCAGTTTTCGCCGTCGGTGTGGACCTTGGTCCCGTCGGCACGGTCGCTGATGCCGCGGACGACGACGGCTGGCAGAGAGCGGTTTAGGTGGGCGGCCTGGGCGACCCCGGCCGACTCCATCTCCACCGCCAACGCATCGTTGTAGTGGTCACGGATGCGCTTCGCCTCGGGCGAGGACGCCGAGTCGAGGACTACCTCCCCGGCGGCGATCGGGCCGAACCGCACCTGGGGGACTCCTCCGGCGAGGCCCCGCGCCCAGCCTCGCTCTCGCTCAAGATGCCGGGCGAGCTGATCACAGGCGTGGGGGATCTCCCACACGCGAGGTCGGGTGCGGAACGCGTCGCTCTCGCTGGTGCCGCCGTGATAGGCGTACACGTGGGTGGCCACGACGACGTCGCCGAGGCCGACGGAGGGCCAGAGCGCCCCGGCCACGCCGGCGAAGATGACCGCTTCCGGGTCGAACTCGGTCATGGCGCGTTCGGTGATGACGGCGGAGGGGTGGTTGCCCTTGCCGACGAGGCCGAGAATGATCTCACAGGAGCCTCCGGTCACGGTGCCACGCTCGAAGCGCGTGCCCATCGGGTGTACGTGCGGTTCGACCTCCGTGAGACGTTCGCGGACTGCGTTGTACTCGAGGTCCAGTGCGGTGAGCACGACTACGGGTTTAGTCATCTCTCGTCTCCTCCGGCTGCGACGGTCGGGACCGTGCGGATCATGGGCGGGTAGAGGTTCCGGCGCGGACCAGCGCGGTAGACGCGGGCCGGGCGGCCGGTGCCCGTGGCGCGGGGCGGACCGGCGGGGACTACAAAGCCCTTCGTGCCTTGGACCTTGCGGTAGAAGTTGCGGGGATCGAGCGGGGTGCCCCAGACGGCCTCATAGACCTGCTGCAGCTCTGTGAGGGTGAAGACCTCCGGGCAGAAGGCAGTCGCCAAGCCTGTGTGCTCCAGCTTGGAGCGGGCACGCTCCACCCCGTCGACGACGATGCGCAAGTGGTCGAAGGCGAGCGGTACCCGCGCGGCCAGTACATCGTCGACCGGCGTCCACTCAGCGGCTGCGGCGTCGGTTCCAAAGACGGGCTCGGGAAGGCGCGGCACGACAGCGAGGTGGGCGACGGAGACCACGCGTCCACGAGGGTCACGGTCGGGATCGCCGTATGTACCGAGCTGCTCCAGGTGCGGGATGTCGGTGAGCCCCGCCTCTTCCCGCAGCTCCCGACGGGCGGCGCTGAGGATGTCCTCGCGCTCATCGGCGAGGAACCCACCAGGCAGCGCTGCCCGCCCGATGAACGGCTCGATACCGCGCCGCACGAGAAGCAGGCTCAGACGACCACCGCGCAGGGTGAGGATCACAAGGTCGACGGCGAGCAGGATCAGGGGTGGTTCCCAGGTGTCTTCGGGCACTGCTCGACCATAGCTTTTTGTCGATACGACAAAAAGGGGTCGGTCCTGTCGTGAGGCCGACACTTCAAGTAGTGTCTCGATCACCAAGAGGTGCCATAAGTGAGGTGGTACCGCCATACGTGGTGGCGGTGGGATAAGGCTGGCTGAATGCGCCGCATGGCTGGGTAGCCATCTTCACGGATTCGGCGTAGCGCCTTACCACTTGCCGTGGATGGTCAGGGCTGGCACCATGCCGGTCATGATCGAAAGAATCGAGTCCTCCGTCCGCCGGTGAGCGTGACGACCGAGCCTGGATCGCTCGGACCCCAGATCGCCTGTTCGAATACGCACTGCGACTGCATCAGCAAGATCCGGACTCGCCCCTGCCGCGTGATGGCGAGCCCTACCCGGACGACGAACGCCACCGCTACCGGCGGCAGCGCCCGCAGACCCGGAAAGATCAGCGCCTCCGCGGGGTCGACGTTGCCGCCATCCTCGACATGCACTTCGGCAAGGCAGATGCGCCACCGAGCGAACTCGCCGACGCGTTCTGCGAGGTTGACGTGCCGATCCATCACAACGAGCACATCGCGGCGGCGGCGCTGCGCGCGCATCGGCAGCGGCTGCGGCAGACCGGCCGGTGGCTGGTGCGGCACAGCCCCGATCGATGCTCAACCACTGTTGGGCTGGCACTGCTCGCTACCGATTGGGCGGAGGAGGACATCCCGCTCATCCAAACCATCGGCCTGCTGTCGCATAGGTTCGGGCCGTTGGCCGCCGAGGCGCTGCGACGTTGGCGAGGAGGCGAAGAGGCGTTGTTGTGGCTGGCCCAGCGTGTTGCCGGTTGGGGACGGGTCTACGTCATCGAGGCGCTCTGCCAGCAGGGGGCATACGCCTCGCGTCGGTGGCTGCTGCGCCACGCCTGCGACGGCGACTACCTCAACGGCTACTTTGCCGGCCGCGTCGCCACTGCAGCTCACCTGCACGAAGCGATCACCGGGACTGAGACCGACGATGACCTGGTCGACCACACCGGTCGACTATTGAAGATAATGGCGGGCTGCGGTGGCATGGGCATGACCCTCGAGCACTATCCGCCGGCGCCCCATGTCCTCGCCGCGCACGTAGCTTGCCTCGACCGGCAGACACCGACCCTGAACAGGTACGTCGACGCCGCGATCATCACCGACCATCTGGCGAACAAGACTCCGGAGCAATCCGGATTCACGCAAGAACAGCGGGATCACCTCGTCCGGCAGTACCTGGCCGTGCTTGATCGACAGAACTGGTGTGACGCCGTTCGCGCCGGACATGATGCGGACAACGACTTCTTCGCCTGGTTCGCCAGCAACCCTGCGGCACGGCTGCATCTGCGAGCGTTCACTGAGATGACGGATAACGATCGATGAACGAGCGTTCGGTGGGGGAGGGTCGCTGGTGCCGTTCTCTAGCGCTTCTCCGCCGCCGGGCCGCCCGTGAGATCTCACGACCGTCTCACGGACGGCCCGCGACGGGCCGGTAGAGCCCGGCCTGCCTCGGACCGTCTCCTGCCGATGAGCTGAGTATTCGGCAGGAGACGGTATGGTCCGGCACCCGCCGGTAGACCTGCTAGTTCTGGGGGTCAAGGGGTCGTCGGTTCGAATCCGGCCGTCCCGACAGTGAGAGGGTTTCCACAGGCTCTGACCTGTGGAAACCCTCCTTTTCGTGTTCACGGTGGTTCGTCGAGGTCGAGCACGCCGCTTATCGACCACTTGACTCGACGGGTGACCGACATGGCTCTACTGGACCTCACCAAGCTCACCGCCGACCTGTCCTCGACCTGGGCGGGGTACCTGCGCGACTGGGACCGGACGCTGCGGGCGGGCAACTACCCGGAGACGACGCGGTACAACTACCTCCTCGCCGCGGCGCAACTGGCCCGCTACCTGGCCGAGCACTCGCCCGACCCCGATGCCGCTGACGCTGCGGAGGACCCCACCGAGGTGACCCGTGGGCATGCGGAGGCGTTTCAGGCGTGGATGATCGAGACCCGGTCGGCGTCGACTGCGCTGAACAAGCACAAAGGTCTGCAGCAGTTCTTCAAGTGGCTGCTGGTCGAGGAGGACATCGACCGCTCTTCGATGGATCGGGTCCGACAGCCCAAGACGCCACAGAAGCTGATCCCGATCATGCGGGACGAGGACACGAAGAAGCTCCTCGACGCCTGCAAGGGCAAGACCTTCCCGCACCTGCGCGACGAGGCCATCATCCGCCTGTACTACAACACCGGTGCGCGGCTGTCGGAGGTCGGCAACCTGCTGCTCGACGACGTCGACCTGAACACGGAGTCGGTTCATTACCACGGCAAGGGCGCCAAGGACCGGCGGGTGCGATTCGGGCCGAAGACGGCCCGGGCCATCAGCCGCTACCTACGGGCGCGGGGCAAGCACAAGGGTTCGGAGCTGCCGGATCTGTGGCTCGCCGACCGTGGCGGCCGGAGGTTGGCGGCCAACGGCATCAAGATTCGTCTGAAGCGGTTGGGCCTCGCCGCGGGCGTCGCGAACGTGCACGCCCACCGCTGGCGGCACAACTTCGCCCACGAGTGGAAGCGCGCCGGCGGGAACACCGGCGACCTGATGCTGCTGTTGGGCTGGACCTCGGAGGACATGCCCCGGCACTACGGCGCGAGTGCGGCGGCCGAACGCGCCCAGGAGATCCAGGTGCAACTGGGCATCGGGGAAGGGGTGTAGACGCCGGCAACACGGTCGGCCGGGCCGAGTCCCGGCTTGGCCGACCGCGTTGCTCTTGTCGTCGATCGGCGGACCTGAGTCGAGTCGGGCTGGGTGCTGCCCACTTGCCCCGGTACAGATTCCGGTACGTCTTGTCGTACAGAGCTACATCGGCTTCGCCGACCTACCGCCGATCGGCGGTGCGTGACGCCTGTAGGACCGGTCGACATCCGATTGGTGACATTGCGTAATGAGTGGCCAATCGGCGGCTCGGAGTTCGGATCTGTCGTGTTGAGTGTGTTCATGGAGCCCATGTAAACGCAGACAGCCGTCATCGCGGTATGTTCTCGCCCCCAGGTGGTTGCGAGACGGTGTGGCGTGATCGGAGCGTTTGAAATTGAGGCGGCCCAGATGGGTCTGCGCCGGTACTGGCTGGCCCGGGGCGAGCTGAACGGCGGGCCGTTCGGGGTAGCGGATGGCAACCTCGATGTCAGCTTCGCTCAGGCGCGGATGGTTGGTGTCGACTTCTCCGGGCTGAGGTTTTCCAGCTTCCTGGCGCATGACTCGGAGTTCGAACGCTGTGACTTTTCCCGGACCGCGTTCGGCGACGTCTTGTTCGGCGCTACCGGCTATGGCGGCGAGCGGTGGGACGAGCTGAGCTGGCCGGAGACGGTGTTCCGGGAGTGCGTCTTCGCTCGCACCCGCATCCCTCCGGAGGCTTACTTCGGCAACGTCCGATTTGAGCGCTGCGTGTTCGACGGTGCCCGCCTGCGCGACTTGACCTCTACACACAATGCACAGTTCGTTGGATGCGTCTTCCGCGGCAAGATCCAGGACGTCAACTTCTGGGGTACGACCACCGAGCGCAACGCGGCGCTCGGTCGAGACCGCAATGCCTTCAGCGACAACGACTTCACCGGCGCGGAACTGCTCGGTGTCGCGTTCCGACACATCCATCTTGACGCCCAGAGATTTCCGGGCCTGCCCGACTACGCCGTCCTCGACCGCATCGACCAGCGCGTGGAGGCCGCGCTGGCTGCTATGGCTGACTGGCCGGACGACGAGACCAGGACCAAGGCGGCGTGGTCCCTCCGATTCGGGGCCGACTGGGCTATCAAGTACAACGACGGGCACGCCCTGGTGTCTCGCAGCTGGGTCAGTCGCCGGCTGCCACCGGGCGTTCGTGACCAGATCTTCTGGATGCTCGTCAACTACACCGACGACCGGCAGTAAAGACCACGGCCGTCGGCTCCCGCCGACCGCGCCAGATCCCGCAACTGGACATACCGATCGGCTTCGTGCTCGTCCAGAAGCTCATCCTCGGCGTACTCGGCCAACCGCTCGTCGGTCACGCCAGCCAACGCCTGGGTGACCTCCAACCGAACCCGCGTCAGCCCTGGCCCTTCCGCTTCGACGGAGACAACGACATCGTCACCGAACTCGCTGGCATCCCGACCAGTTAGCTCGGCGACCCGACCGGCCAGCCCATCGATCCATCCCTTGCAGTCGACATACGGCGAGCCGGTACCCGCTGACCCCGCCGAGAGGTCGAGACGTTCCAGCTCCACGCTCGACGCCGCAAAGTAATCAACAAACACGCCCACGACATGCCAGGGTAGCGGCGCCGAACTGCAGCCGTGAGACACCGTCCGGTGGCGAGGCGCCCGAAACTCCGACGCGCACTCATCTGCCACTTCGGGTGAACTGGCGTAGTGGCTGCCAGTGACGCACGGTGATGCATCGCTGCCTCGCCTGCATCCGCTGCCGACGTTGTACCGGCCGATCACTTTCTTGTGCGCGCCGCGTTGCGGCCTTCCTGAGCCGCTACCCTGGGCAGATCTGTGTGGAGGGACAGTAAAACCTCGCCTCGATCCAGAGCACGAACGTGATTTCGCGCTGCCAGGGTTCGATGAGGTCGGCCGTAAGATTTGGGAGTGGCCGACTTGACTGACGCAGATGATTGACGTCCGGCATCCGTGAACAGTTGGGCGAGGTTGTTCGTCAGCCACTGTCAGTACGAGGTGTCCGCCGTGCCGGGCGCGTCCGGCATGGGGATCTACACCCTCGGCGACGGCCTGCTGCACGTCGTCGGGCCGTATCAGTTCACCGCCTTCTGCGGCATACATACCGGTTGGATCGAGGCGCGTGTCCGTGTCCTGCCCGGGCCTCCCACGGGAGTCGACGTCGGCTGGGACGCGATCAGTGAGGCAACCCTCTTCAGTCCCAGCGGCCGACTGTCGGTCGTCGGCCTGATGGGCGGCACTGCGGAAGCCCTCACCGACGTCGCTGTCCCGCGCGGGCTGATCCGGGTGCGCGTGCACGCGCGCGACCGTCTGCACGAGACCGTACGCACCGACGACGACCCGCCCGAGCAGCACGAGCTGCACGTCTGGGCGGTGCCCGAGGAGACGCCATGGCGCACAGTGCTGGCCGACCCGGGGAGCCGCGACTGGGAGCAGAAGCCGTCGAAGGCCGCTGAGTGGGGAATGCTGTCACTGGTTGCGCGCCCGTCTGGTCGTCCGGCGATCATGCCGCCGCTGCCACCTGACCCGTACGAGGACGACGCGGGCCTGTCCCGGGTGGCGGTGGTCCGCCACCGGCCCGCGCCGGCCGAGGTGCCTGTGGGAGTGCTGCCCGCCGGCGACCTGGAGGTCCGGCTGGAGCGGGTCGACGGCGAGACTCTCAGGTGGTCTTGGGCCACCGCCGACGAGCCGATCTTCCCTGATCCGCTGGCCACGCTGCCGGACAACGAGTCGAGTACCGTCCGGCTGACGTCCGGCCCCGACGGCTTCACGCTGCGGCACGAGGGGGTGCTGGGTCGGCACGCCTTCGCCCTCGGCCTGATTTGGGACCATCTGCTCGACGCCGCCGGGTCGTATTCGTGGGTGGAGACGTTGCGTGGGCAGGCGGCCGAGGCGACCGCGTTGGCCGAGAAGTACCGCCGCCTGCGGGCCGAGCGCGACGCCGAGCGGTGGGGAGGTGCTCCACCGTCGGATCGTGTCCGCGGGCTCTTCGGCCAGGCGCGGTCCCTGGCCCGTATCGACCGCGGGCTGCTCGACCGCATCGATGCGCTGCCCGCCGCCCGCCAGCGGGAGGCAGCCTGCTGGGCGGCCCGCCGCGCGATGCGGGTGGCCGGGCTGGAGCAGATCGGGTGGATCACCGACGCGCTCGCCACCGCCGACGCCAGCCGTCCGCTGCCCCGGTCCTTCACCGAACAGGGCGGCGCCGCCGCGTTCAACCGGCTCCTGTCCGATCCCGAGGTGCCCCACACCACCGTCACGCTGGACTTGGGTTCGAGAGCATTCGGCGAACGCCGTGTCGCCGAGGCGCTCCAGCAGGCCGCCGCGTTCCCCGCACTGATAGCCCTGGCGAATGACGATCCGTTGGCCGCTGCGATTGACGCCGTTTACAACGCGGCAATCGCCCACGGTGACGACCGCGACCGCTTCCTCACGGACGCCCACATCGCGTTGCGCTGAGCCTGGTTCGGCACGCGGAGGCGCAAGCCGGCATCCGAATGGGGCGGCCCCCCCGTTACCTAATGAATCCCGAACGGCCCGCCGAGGTCCGCGGGATGCCGCGCTGCGCCGCGGCGGCCGCCAACGCGGCGTGGAGGACCTGGCCGCCGAGCTGCAGCAGGCGCTGCGCCGTCCGCAACTGCGCCACCTGGCCGTCGTGGAGGAAGCCATGGGCACCCAGACGCTGGCACTGCTGGCAACGCTGAACGTCGAGCACGCCAGTTCCGACCAGCTTGCCGAGGCCGCCAGCACCCCGACCACGCGATCGTGACCAGCTTTCCCGGCCTGGCCGACGTGACGGCGCCCGCGTGCTGGCCGAGATCGGCGACGAACTCGCCCGGTTCGCTGATGCCCGTGCGTAGAAGGCCTATGCCGGCGCAGCTCCGGTCACCCGGCCTCTGGTCGCAGCATCTCCATCACCCACCGCAAGGTAAAAACGACCGGCTCGCCGCTCCGGGGTATTTGTGGGCCTTCGTCGCCGCCACCGACGCCGAGCCCGCCAAACAGCACTACCAACGCCAACGCGACCACGGGGACCGGCACCCCGCCGCGTTACGCAACCTGTTCAACCAGCTCCTCGGTTGTCTGCATCACTGCCTGGCGACCTGCCAGCGATACGACCCTGCCAAGGCATTCGAGGCGAGGCAAGACGCCGCCGCATGAATCACGACCAGCTCTGTTCCCTTCGCCAGGTCACGTACTCGTCGAAGATGTCAGCCAGGCCACCATGCTCTGTCCGTCGCTGCAGAAACTCGTCAAGCAGCCGAAACAGCGCTTCGACAGCTAACTGATTGAGCTCGATCTCCGTCTCAAGCTGCTCGCGTTGCGGTGGCCCATCCGGGAACGCCTGGTGCAGCACCAGCGCCTCCCAGATCAGGTTGTCTCCGCGCCCGCAGCGGGTCACCAGCCACTCCCTGAAGCCTGCAAGCAGCTGCCAGTCGTTGCCGGCCTCGCAGCCCCGGATAAAGACCGTGAAGTCGTGGAACGAGCCGTCCAGCGTGAACATCCCCGGCCGTCGATGCACGTCCGCGAAGAGCTTCCGGTAGTCCATTCCGCCATCCAACCAACCTCGCCAGTTGACCGTTGAGGAGATCGGAGGTCTTATTGATCGGCCCCAGCCGGGGACCCTCGGTCGCCCGGCCCGGTATGACTTCCTGCCCCTGTCGTTCGGCTGATTCGGGGTGTTGCCGCCGGGGCGGGTAACCTCGACGGACCGCTGATACGGACACGGCTACCCGTGTTGGGGTAGGTCTTTCGGTTGGCCGGTGGGTGAGGGTGGCGACGCATTCCACGTCCGACTGCCCTCGATCCGCTCCCCGAAACCGGTGCCCCCAGTCAAGCAGAGTCCGGTCACAAGCCCCTTCGGGGCCAGCGAGAGGAAGCGGTGGCAGGGTTCCTGGCCGGCCCCCCGGGAGAGTCACGGGGTGACCCTACTCGCCGAATTCGAAGCCGAAAGCCGTCCGCTTGCTCGCGGAGTGACATCCCAGCCGTCCGGATCTGCCACAAGAAGCTCGTGTGATGGACCTACGTTAGAGGCGCATGGCCGGCACACGGTTGTTGGCTGGCCGCCGCACCTGGTCGACGGTGCCGCCGCGCACACCGAGGCTGGCTCGCGCGGCGCGGTAGAAGCCGTCACGGGTCTCGTCGGCCCGCCGAACCAGTTCCGTTAGGTCGTTGGGCGGGTCCGGTAAGGACCGCGCGGCCTGCTCCAGAGCTCGCACCGCGTGACGCCATGCGGAGGCTGCCCTTATGGTGACCTCATCACCGAGCAGCAGGACTGCCTCCCACGTCAGCGTGTGCCGCACATCCGCCTCAGCCAACCGCGTCAACCCCTCCTCGCCGTCAAGTGCAGGGGTACGGGCGCCGGGCCGGTGGGCGCTGAGCATTCCCAGCGCCAGCAAGTGGATTTCCTTCACGGCACGCGTGAAATCGGCGTAGGCGTCCAGCCGCCGCTCGTCCCATCGCACCATTTGACTGCGCCGCCATCGAGCCCGTTCGGCCACTGTCGTGGCAATGATCGTGCCGACAGTGCCGACCACCACGCCGATCAGCGCCGCTACCTGCGGCATCATCGTCTCCAGCAGTCTCATCGACGTCCCCTCGCCGTGGTTGGGCTCAGCCCGTCAGCCGTGATTCGCACTATCGTCAGTTGCCATGCCGGCGGCGCCGGTTCACGAATCCGGTGACAGTAGACCCCTGCTTACTGTCGCGATTGTCTCTGTTCGAGGGGCCATGGTGGTCGACTGGCGTCACCGGCGCGCCGCGTCGGCCAGGCGTCGCTGCCGAGCCAGCCATCTCGTGGTCGTCGAGGTGCACGTCGTCGTCCCAGCCGGCGGTGTGGCGCCGCAGTTCACGGACGGTCACGGTGGGCAGCACGGATTCGTTGCGGCTTACCGCCCGGCAGGCTTCGAGCAGAGTTCTGCGGTCATGTCACGGGGGAGCACTGCGGTAGCGCCGGCCCGGACGGCGCGTGTGCGGCGGCCGATCTGGCCGCTGTGCGACGATCCGGGCCGCCGGACGGGACCGGCCGAGGCCGCTGGACTGCTGGCGTCACGCGCCCGTTCATTCCATCTTCGGAGGCGGTGTCTTGCCCCGTTGTGGCGCCGTCTTCAGGTGGCAGGATGATGCCACTCCTTGAGCCGGCGCGCGGGGATGTCGCCGGCCGACGGCCAGAGTTGTATCCGCCACCTGTCGCCGGGGGTGATCGAGCCGGGCCAACCGCGGTTGACGAACCCCCGACCCGATATTCGGGCGGCATACCGACCGCTCGGCACCTCGAAGTTGGCGACGGCGTCCGTCGGGCTGAAGTAGCGAAGCCCTTCATCGACGACCAGGAAGCTGGCCTCGAAGACCTCCTCCCAATCCTCGTGATCGTCAAGCGGCCGGTCGTCCCACACCTCCAGACGGAACGGCATCTCGACGTTGTTCTGGTGAGGGGAGATGACGATGACCCCGTGGTCGTCTGCCGCGACGCCTGGGCCATTGATCGCTTGTTCGAGCAGGGACATGTAGTCGGCATCGGGCGATGGATTACCGCAGAGGCAGAACTGCCCGTAGTCGAGCCGAACGGCTTTCTCCTCGACCCGCCGCGGTGCTGGCGCGCTCACGTAGGGCATTCTGCCCGACCAGCGGTGCAGGGCCGCGCGTCCTTTTTGGCTGAAATCCGCTTGTGCGTCTGCGATGCCTCGGCTCAGCCTGACAGGACGGCGCCGCCGCCCGCGCTGTGATAGGGGCCCGTGGACAGCCGATCGGGGAGCTCTTTGCCATGCCGATCCATTAAGTCACGCTACCTGCCTATGCACTCGGATCGGTACGCCGACGGCGGGACTTGCGGGACAGTTCCGCCAGCTGCAACATGTATACCGTCCTGGCGTGTCGTGCCATTTCCGCGCGTACATCTGGATCGAACAGGCCCTCGGGATCGACCTGTCGTTCGAAGCGATCGAGGAAACCCTTAGTCCCGGCTGCCGTGCGGGCGCGGCGGTCGGTTGTTTTGGCCCAGGATGTGTGGGCGGCTATGCGTGCCCGGCGTCGACGCTGCTCCGGTGTCAGCCCCGTCGACCCGGCTGTCCGTTCGTCGGGTTCAGACACGTTCACCGATCCCGACACGGGATTGGCTTTCCTGGGCGCGTTCGGCGGCTGCGCTGGCGCCGTAGTGCCGGGGCATGTCGTCTGAGGTCCAACCGAGCAGCAGCATCAGGTCGCCCGTGTCGCCGCCGGCGCGCTTCCACTCGTGGGCGAAGTTGTGACGCCAACGGTGAGCGTGGACGTTCGCGACGCCGGCGCGCCGGCCGCGACGTTTCAGCATGAGCTTGATGCCGTTGGCCGCAAGTGCCCGTGTGCCTCGGTCCGCGAGCCAGAGCTCGGCAAGGAGTGACCCTTTGTGCTGGGACCGCGTTCGGAGGTAGCGGCTCATGGCCCGAGCGGTCTTGGGTCCCAGCCGTACCCGGCGGTCCTTGGCGCCCTTGCCGTGGTAGCGGACAGTGTCCGTGTCGGCGAGGCTTGGCGCGCCAGCTTACGTCGCTGCGGACCGAAGGTCTTCCTGGAGTCGAGCGAGGTATTGCAGTGGAGGCGCCGACGGCACTGGGTCACCCTTGTGCGCGAGGGTCTCAACGCCGTCGCTGTCCAGAGGTTCGTTGATGGCGTCGAGAACGCCGAACGCCGAGCTGGCGTCGATGGCGCCAAGCCGTCCCCACTCGGTCATGGCGGGCACCCTTCGGCCGACGCCCGCACGCCGCTCGGTTGACCTGCTGTCGTGGATCAGCGCGCTCGTGGGCGCTATCGAGCGACTGTAGCTGCAAGGACGGCGCCGCCGCCGTGGCGTGCGCGGCGCCGTCCTACCCGCTGCGGGCGAAAGCGTGTGCGATTACAACAAGCAGGGACACCCTGCACTTCGCGGACCTGGTCTTCAACCCGGACAACGACCACCGCCCTGACGTGCTGATCACCGACCAGGGCTCGTACTCCGACATCGTGTTCGCGATCGTGACCCTGCTCGGGTTCGACTACCGGCCGGTGCTGGCCGACCTGCCCGACGCAAAGCTGTGGCGGATCAACCGGGGCGCGGACTACGCCGCCCTGGACCGGGCCGCCCGCGGCACCATCGACCTCGATCGCATCGCCCGGCACTGGCCTGACATCCTGCGGGTCATCTGCTCGATCTACACCCGGACCGTGGCCGCCCATGAGGTGATCCGGATGCTACAACGCGACGGGCGAGCCACTCAGCTCGGCGAGGCGTTCGCCGCCTACGGGCGGATCTTCAGAACGCTGCACGTGCTGACCTTCGTCGACGACCCTGCCTACCGGCGGGAGACCAAGGCGATGCGCAACCTCAACGAGGGCCGCCACGACCTGGCCACGGCACATCTTCCACGGCCGCCGCGTCGAGCTGCACCGCGCCTACCGCGGCGGGCAGGAGAACCAACTCGGCGCCCTCGGCCTCGTGCTCAACTGCGTCACCCTGTGGAACACCGTCTACCTGGACCGGGCCCTCACTGAGCTGCGCCAGCAGGGCTACCCGGTCCTCGACGACGACGTGGCCCGGCTGTCGGCGTACGTACGCCGGCACATCAACGTCCACGGCCACTACTCGTTCCGGCTACCCGTCCTTGGCGGCGCCTGGCGGGATCTGCGCGACCCCGACCACACCGACCCCGACGACGGCTGACAGGCCGCAACGCAGGCAGGTGAATGGATGGCCATGTGCGGCGAGCCAGTCGGTGTCGCGGAGGCGACCCAATGCGGGGATCCCCAGGCCGGTGTGACGGTTGATGATGGTGGGGTGACAGGACGTGGCTGGAAGATCGTCGTGTGGGTGGCTGGGATCGTCGCAGGGCTCACCGTGACTGGCGTCGGAGTGTTCTTCGGCGTCACCGGCGTCGAGGACGCCAACCGATGGTCGGGTGTGCTCGGGTTCTTCGTCGGTGTGCTCGGCCTGGCGGTGGCGATCTACAGCGCCGCGCTGACCCGCCGGTCCCTGACCCCTCCGACCGCGCCGCCGCCGAGCGGCGGCAGGACCGTGGACAATACGATCAGCGGGGGCACCTTCCATCAGCCGGCGGTACAGGCCCGCGACATCATCGGTCTGTCGATCGGTTCGCCGGCACCACCAGCCGGCCCGCCCCCGACCCAGCAAGCCGGTGCCGGCGACGTGCGAAACACGATTAGCGGGGGCACCTTCTACCAGCCGGCCGTACAGGCCCGCGACATCACCGGCTTGTCTTCGGCACAGCCCGGTACCGGTACCGGCCCGGTACCAGGTGCCGGACCGACGACATGAACATCAAGGACGAGTCGGCGGTGTCGAACACCATCACCGGTGGTGTGTTCTTCAACCATGTGGTGCAAGGCCACACCATCACCGTGGTGCTGCCGCCCACAGTGGAGCCGGCGCTGTCCGGATTACCGCCCGCATCGGTGACGTTCACCGGCCGGGACGAGCAGGTCCGCCTGCTGATGCAGGCTCTAGCCCCTCACGGCGAGAGCGGACCAGTGCTGGTATCCGCGGTGGCGGGGCTGGCCGGGATCGGTAAGACCGAACTGGTCGTCCAGACCGCCAGCCGGGCGGCGAAGGAGACCGGCTGGTTCCCTGGCGGTGTCCTGTTCGTCGATATGTTCGGCTACGACCCACAACGGCGCGTGGCCGCCGAAGCAGCCCTGCTCAGGCTATTGCAGGCACTTGGGCTGCCAGGCGAGAACATCCCCGCCACAGAGGCTGACCGGAGCCGGCTGTTCCGCAGCTTGCTCGCCGCGTTCGCCAGGCAGGGTCGGCGGATCCTGCTCGTGATCGACAACGTTGCTACCGCCGACCAGGTCGTTCCGCTGCTGCCCAGCGACGGGGACACCGCTGTGTTGATCACATCGCGGCATACCTTGGACGTCGGCGCCCGCCTGCACGATCTGGACGTGCTGGACCGGGCGGCGTCTGTGCATATGCTGGCCGAAGCGCTGCATCAGGCGCGGGGTCCGGAAGACACCCGGATCCACGATCAGGCCGACGCCGCCACACGGGTCGCCGACCTGTGTGCGGGACTGCCCTTGGCGTTACGCATCGCCGCGGCGCTGCTGGCAGACCACCCCACCCGGCCAGTAGCCTCCCTGGCCCAGGCCCTGGAAGCCGAGCACACCCGCCTGGACCAGCTCAGCCGCGAGGACCGGGCCGTACGGGCCGCGTTCGATCTGTCCTACCAGAACCTCAGCGACCCGCAAGCCACCCTGTTCCGGCTGCTGCCGATCAATCCCGGCCCCGACCTCGGCACCGAGGCCGCCGCTCACCTCGCCGGCCTCGACCCGCAAGCCACCGAGCAGATCCTGCAAGACCTGGCCCGCGCCCACCTCATCGAGGCCGGCCACACTTGGGGACGGTGGCGACTCCACGACCTGGTCCGCCTGTACGCCGGCGAGCACCCTGACACTGCTCCCGACCAAAGGGAACGTGCCGGCGTCCGCCTGCTGGAGCACTACCGCACCACCACCCGGGACGCCAACACTCACATACAGCCAGGACCCGCCCCAGTGTCTCCCCGATTTGGCGACCGCACCGTCGCGCTGGCCTGGCTCGACGACGAACGCCCCAACCTGCTCGCCGCCTGCGCCAGCGCGGCCGCGACGGGACATCCCGACATCAGCACCGACCTTGCGTCCGAACTCAGCCAGTTTCTCAACTTCCGCCGCTTCTTCGATGACTGGATCGAGATCACCGGCACTGCCATCCAGATCTTTCGCGAGACCGGTGACCGGCACAGTGAAGGCAGCGCGCTGAACAACCTCGGTGTGGCGCTGCTACAGGTAAGGCGGTTCGACGAAGCGATCACCATCCACCTGGGAGCCATCGCCGTCGTCCGCGAGGTAGGTGACCGGAACGGTGAAGGGATTGTGCTGGGCAACTTAGGCCTGGCCCTGAAGGAAGTCCGGCGTTTCGACGAGGCGATCAGTGCTCAGCAGCAGGCTGCCACGATCTTCCGGGAAACCGGCGACCGGCACAGCGAAGGGCGGACGCTGTGCCACCTCGGCGAAGCCCTGCGGGAGACTCGGCGTTTCGACGAGGCGATCAGTGCTCAGCAGCAGGCTGCCACGATCTTCCGGGAAACCGGCGACCGACACGGCGAAGGGCGGACGCTGGGCAACCTCGGCTTGGCTCTGATGGAAGTCCGACGCTTTGACGAGGCGATCATCGCCCATCAGCAGGATCTTGCGATCTGCAAGGTGGCTAAAGACCGACACGGCGAAGGCCGGGCGCTGGGCAACCTCGGCGCGTCCCTGCAAGGGGTCGGGCGTTTTGACGAGGCGATCAGTGCTCAGCGGCAGGCTGTGACCATCTTTCGCGAGATCGGCGACCGACACGGCGAAGGCTGGGCGCTGGATACTCTCGGCGCGTCCCTGCCAGGGGTCGGGCGTCTTGACGAGGCGATCACCGCCCACCAACAGGCCCTGGAGATCTTTCGCGAGATCGGCGACCGACACGGCGAAGGACGCACACTGGGCAACCTCGGCGAGGCCCTGCAAGGGGTCGGGCGTTTTGACGAGGCGATCAGTGCTCAGCGGCAGGCTGCGACCATCTCCCGCGAGATCGGCGACCGACACGGCGAAGGCTGGGCGCTGGGCAACCTCGGCGCGACTCTGGGAAGGGTTGGGCGTTTCGACGAGGTCCGTAGCAATTGGAAACGGGCTATCGAAGCGTTTACCGACAGCGGCGATCGGGACACTGCGGCCTTGCTTACCCGTTGGCTAGACAAGTTGCCACCGGACACACGCTGATCTACTTCCGGTCAGCCCTGCCTGCTCGCGCTGCGCGGTGAGCGCGCCGGCGAACTGAGCACGGTCGACGATCCGCGCCGGGTCCGGCTCGTGGTTGCCTTCGGCCATCCAAACCCCCACCCACCCTTTGTGATCGCCACGTTACCTAAAGCCACATCGATGCGCGAGGGTGCAGCCCTCGGCAGCACTCAACGATCGACCAGCATCGCGATCCGCGGCAGGCCGTTGGGGCCTGGTCCGCCGCGGATCGCGACTGCGAGACGCAGGCCAGGATGCCTTCGACGCGCTCGGCGGCACGCCGCGAGCGGTTCCACCGCTGTTCACCGACCGCAGGTCGCAACCGGCCGTATGACTGGCGCAGGAGGTCACCTTGGTCGCCGACGGGCACCGGAGTTCGGAATGGGACGTAGGTTCGACCTGCCAGTGTCCTGACTTGACATATGGTCGGTCTCGACCTGGTGGACTCTCAGTCCGACTGTCCGTCGATGTGCGGTAGGGATGTGTCGAGCAGTCGACGTGCGAGTCGATGAGTTTCGTGGGTCATTGGCGCTACCGGGTATCCAACAGCGGCCAGTGGCTGGACTTATGATTAGCGAGCGGCGGACAGGAATTGGGCCTGGGCCTGCCGGAGGCTGCTGAGGTCGTTGGGTACGGGCATGACCCCGTAGCGGTCGAAGGCGTCAACGCTCGCTCCAAGCGACGGCGGCGAGTGCCGCTGCCACTCGGCCAGCGGCACGCTCGAAGCAGTCAGGCGTAGTGGCTCGGCGAGCCGGCCGAACTCCACCTGCTGCCACTCGCGCAGCTTGTTACCACGCCGCGCGGAGGCCATCAGCGAGGCAGCGACCTCGGTGGTCGTGGCCGTCTGCCGTTGGGCCACGTCGCCGTTCATGATCGAGTGCCGGCCCAGCGGCAGTGCGGCTTGGTGGCCGTACCGTTCGCCGACGACCTGCGAGACGTGTCGGCAGGTCTCGCAGGCCAGCCAGCCGATAGCCGGAGCGCCGTTGGATGACGCTGCGGACGATCTCATGCTGATCGGCGTCGCTGTGTGGTGATGTGGAGCTGGCAGCGGTTCGGCTAACCCGGACGTGACCTCGATGGGGTGCTTGGCAAGCGGTGTCAGCGGCTCGTCGTCCCTGGACGTCTGCGGAGTTGTTCAGGCTGTCGGGCAGAGTTGCATCGGTCGGCCGTGTTGTGGTCGGCGGGGTCGACGGCGCAAAGCCTCAGGACCGCGAGGGCGGCCAGAGCGAGGTGGTGAGATCGCCTGCCGTGCCCGCTCATCGATATGAGGCGGGCACGCTGTCGGTGCCCTCTGGCAGGATGGCGTCCGGTCCTGTCGTGGGCGAGTAGGAGTGGCACCGGTGAAGGCAGATGCGCTGAGTCCTCGTCAGTTGTTCGACGGCAAGATGCACTACGAGATCCCGCCGTTCCAGCGGCCGTATGTCTGGAACGAAGAAGATCAGTGGGCGCCTCTCTGGGCCGACGTCGTTCGGGTTGCAGAGAGTCGTGTAGTCGCCGCTGGCGCTGAGCCGGCCGTGCCACACCACTTCATGGGGGCGGTTGTCTACGAGTCGAAGCCCCCGGTCGTCGGGGATGTCACTCGACACATGGTGATCGACGGGCAGCAGCGCATGACCACGATCCAACTGATGATCGATGCCGTCCAGGCGGCAGTCGCCGAGCGTGGGCACGACCTCCTCGCTGAAGACCTCGAGGAACTTATTTTCAACCGCTCATCGGCCTTCAAAGGCAAGCCCGAGCGCTTCAAGCTGTGGCCGTCCAAGCATGACCGACCTGCTTTCGCCCAAGCGATGGATCCCAAGCCCGGCTGGGAGGGGGAGCACCGGATCATCTCTGCCCACGAGTTCTTCTCCAACGAGGCTCACGCCTGGCTCACCGGAACGCCCGACGACGATGGCAACACCCCGCCGGGATCGGAACAGGCGCGTGCGGCGGCGCTGTCGGCAACGCTGAGGGATGGGCTTTACATCGTCGCGATCAATCTTACGGGCCACGACGACTCCCAACTGATCTTCGAGACACTCAATGACCGAGGGACCCCGCTTCTCAAGGCTGACCTGATCAAGAACTGGGTGTTCCAGCGGGGCGTGAAGGCCGGCGCCGACGTCGAGGACTGGTCGGAGACACACTGGGTCGACTTCGACGATGACTGGTGGCGGGCCGAGATCGTCCAAGGCCGTCACCAGCGCTCCCGCATCGACATCTTCGTGCAGTACTGGCTCACCATGCGGTTGCGAGACGAGGTGAAGACCGAGCAGGTATTCCGGGTGTTCACTGAGCACGCCGGGCCCTCCATGTCCGGCCCTGAAGACGCCGATAAGTTTTTGAGCGAGTTCCGTAAGGACGCTGACACCTATCGCGCCTTGGCGAATCTCCCGGAGGACACGGTCCAGGGGTCGTTCTACTCCCGGGTCATCGAAACGATGGGCCTGGCCGCGACCAGCCCGCTACTGCTGTGGCTGTTGTCGGACAACCACAAGGTGCCCGAGAAGCAGATAGAGATCGCCCTCGGGGCGCTGGAGAGCTGGGTCATGCGCCGGACGTTGCTTCGGATGACCATGAAGGACGTCAACAAGACAATGGTCTCCATCCTCAAGCTCCTCGACCGCTCGCCGATCGACACGGCGGGCGACGCCGTCCGGAACTTCCTGGCCGCTCAACGGGCAGACGCACGTCTGTGGCCGACCGACGCGACGATGAAGGCCGAGCTTCCCTCGCTCAAGCTTTACGGATACCTCCGTCAAACGCGCTTGCGCGTCGTCCTAGAGGCGGTTGAAAAGAAGCTTCGCACCAAGTACCACGAGAACATTGCACTCCCGGCCAAGCTCGAGATCGAACACGTCATGCCCCAATCGTGGCAGACTCACTGGAACCCCGAGCCGAGGCTCACGCCTGAGCAGGCGGCTGACCGTAACCGACGCATCCAGACTCTTGGCAACCTCACCCTAGTGGCGAAGAGCCTCAACGGCGCCCTGTCGAATCGGCCGTGGACTGACACGGAGGCTGTGGGCATGGCCTCCGGTGGTGAGGCCGGCTTGGGCAAGCGCAGCCTGCTGGAGAAGTACAGCCTGCTGGTGCTGTCGAGGGATTTGATCAAGGACCATCCCGACGCCTGGAGCGACGAGGATATCGAGGCGCGGGCAGCGGAGCTGACTGATCACATCTGCGCGGTGTGGACCGGTCCGCCCGCTGGCCCGCAGGCAGGGGAGACGATCCAGCACAACGGGTCGTCGGTACCTTCCCAGTGGACCCGGGGTGAAGTGCCAGCGAACGCCACCCACGACTTGGCCTGACTCGGCCCGGGGCTGTTCCCATCGCAGCAGGCGCTGATCGAACGACTGCGCACCGCCGCTACCAGCGCGGACACGACGAAGTGCTTCTACGTACGGGGGAGCACCTGCCGCTTGCTCTGAAACGCCCCTGCTCACGGTCGATCAATCCTTTGGCGGACCCCACGCGACCACCGGTGACCTCCGGTACTCGGGATGCGACCGGCAGGGGTACCCCGCTCTCCTGGCGACGGTGGGTTCAGGTCGCGGGGCCCCGGGGCGCGGTGGACCTGTGGTCGGGTCCGCGGCGCCTATTAATGCGGGCCGCCCGCCTGTGCAGCGCCGCCCCTGTGTCGTCGTACAACAAGTGAATAGCGTGGGCGAAAAGTTCGATCCCGTCCAGCACTACGCTGAGGGACAAGGGTCGACTTTCATGGCTCCCCGCGTTGCCTATCCACTTGATCGCCATCAAAAGTTCAGCAACCTTGTTGTTCTCGGACGCGAATTCCCTGATTCGGCGATCTGTGTTAAGCCGATACTTTGCCCCCCGCTTGCCTGGAGGAAGACGGCGCACTTTTTTTGCATCAAGCAGACATTCAACCGCAGATCTCATGCGGTTCGCGGCAGCGCTCGTGTCAGACAGCAATACCGAGCTAGCCGACTGCACTAGTGAGCGGAGGTCTTCCGGCGTCCTGTTGGGAAACGGTACGACGGGAAGGGGGGGCAGAATGTGCCTCACCGAAAATCCAGCCAGATGAGGGTCGTCCAAGAAGTCGTCCTGATCGGGCAGGGACCGGGATCTCTTCCTCCAATCTCCTACGACAACATACTTGTTTCCGCACGGCGTGCGGGCGCAGGACAAGGTGCCATGGAAGTATCCTTCCGTCCACCCATCCCAGACCTCATCGCCCAGCCGCGCCTCAATGCTCCTTACGTTCTCAAACGATTGAACATCGGCTTCTAGCACGCTCCGCCTGCAGCGCGGGCACTGCAACTCGGGCCACTGTTGAAATGGGCCTGCAAGCTCGATAAAATTGCTTCGTTCCACGTAGTCAGGCATCGTCGCATCAGCATTCGCCGGGCGCGGTCGAGAGGCCCGTGCCGTCGCTTTTTCGGCGGGCTTGGAAGAATGGCAACAGTGGAACAGGCAGATTGGGTCGTTCGCCCCTGACCATTTCTTCAACGGTGACTATCTGGATACGTGGATACTCTTGGCCATTGAGGGGATAACGATATGACCCCGCTTGTCGGGCCGCGTCCATCATGTCGCTCGGCGGCTCGCTTATCATGACCAAAAGGCCCATGGCCGCCTGCTGGGTGTCGACCGCGTCGGTCAGGTGCTGTAGGTATTGAAAGTCGGGCGGGCCACTCTTAACAGACACGAGGACTCGGTGAGATCCATCCTTTTCATCAATTGGAATACGGACCACTCCGTCGATCGCTTTGTCTTCGAACCGTCCCTCTTCGGGCTGGCCGCCAACGAGCATGACGCACCAGCGTTCGAACTCGAGTGGTGACCGAAACAGCAGTTCCCGGGCGTCAGGAAGCGTTTTAGGTGTGCCGAGAATCTCATAAGTTTCGCGGACGGACTCGGAATACTTGGAGCGAAGGCGGGCGTCGATCAGGTCGATAGCAAGTAGATCCAAATCGATGCCGATCCAGCTCCGACCGAGGCTTTGTGCGGCGTCGATCGTAGTGCCGCTTCCGGCGAAGGGGTCGAGGACCAAGTCGCCCGGCCTTGTCGTCGCCTCGATAATCCTTGCCATGAGCGCGAGTGGTTTTTGGGTGGGATAGCCAACCCGTTCGGGGGTGCGTGCGTTGAGCGGAGGGATGTCTGTCCAGACGTCCCCAAGAGGGTTTCCCCGCTGTTCGTCCAGATACCGCTTCAGGTGGGGTGTTCTTCCTGGTCCTGGTTGAACAACTCGTCCGGCCCGAAGGCCCTCTTCCATCCGCTCCTTGGTCAAACGCCAGTTCCTGGTCACACCCAAGAACTCGTACGTGAGGTTTGGTCGGTCGGAAGTCGGAGCTGTCAGGCTGGCAAGCTGGTATCTGCGCCCGTCGGGATCGCGATGCGGATACTTCTTGAGGTCGTCGGTGCCGCGCGCTTGGAAGAGCGCCTCGTGATTCCATCGAGCTGCATCGGTTTTTCCATACGCAAGTATTACGTCGTGACTGAAGGGAAGCCGGTGGGTGGACGATGACTTCGTCAGAGATTTTGGCCAAACGATTTCGTTGCGAAATGCCTCTGGGTCGAAGATCGAATCAAGTAGCATCTTTAAGTAGTGCGAGACCGTAGGGTCGCAATGCAGGAAGAGGGACCCGCGCTTTTTGAGGATCCTATGGCACTCAATCAGGCGAGGCGTCATCATTGTTATGTAGGCAAGTGCATCGCTCTCCCCCATCAGCTGATGCATCGCCCGTAGAGAGCTGACGACCCGCGGATCGGCAACTCCATCGAGCATCTCCTCGCCCCAGACCACTGCGTCGTAGTCCCATGACCACGGTTCGTCACGCGCTTGGATGTTGTCCCTTGGCGAGGTTGCCGTTACGCCCTCTCTCTTTTCTCGCCGGCCGGTGGGTGACGTGTTAGAGGTGAGAGGTGGGTCCAAGTAGACGAGGTCAACCGATTCACTGCCCACATGCTCGTGCAGGACGGCGAGGTTATCGCCGAAGAAGAGCTTATTGAACCGGGTAGCGCCCGCCCTCGCCAGTACCATGGAGTGAGCTTGCCAGAAGGTGCTGGCGCATCACATCACCCCATCAGCTGTCGCCCGCCCTCACCCGTTTGTCAGGCATCCATACACGTCCAGCAGGGCTCTCAGTGGCCTATGCGCCGCCGCTTGGAGCCGTAGCGCGGGTTGAGCCGGTGCCGCCGCTCATGTTGTCAGCCGCATGTGCCGCAGGCGCACATCGGGGCGGATCAGCGTCGTCTCCCCGACCTGGAACCAGCCGCCACCCCACAGGCCGCCGCCGTGGTGCTCACCCAGGCACGAGCAGTCGCAATCGTCGCCTTCCGCGTTGCGGCACCGGGTGTCGCACTTCTGGGTGGCTGAGAACTCGGCGGACACGTCCACCTGCTCGAATCGGTCAAGCAGGGCGTCGACCAGGACGGTGAAGTGGGGGCGGGCGATCAGCCACCGTCCGGACGGGCTGTCGTAGACGGGTTGGATGCGGGCACCAAGGGCGGCGTGAAGCCAACTCCGGTTCGATCCGCCCTGGTGAGGCATCCACAAGCGCATCCGTTCGGGTTGCAGCGGCCGGTAGATGTGCGGGCCGTTAGGCATCCCGACGCCCGTACGTTTCGAGGTGAAGGGCAACAGCGAGCGGACCGGCCAGCGATATGAACGCAAAGAAGATCGCACCAAACAGGGGACTGGGCGTGTCGCGGGCGGTGAAGTCCTCGTAGCAAGCGAGGGCGAACGCGACTGTGGTGAGGGCGCCGAGGGCGAACAAGGGCATCGGTCGATCCCGCAGGCGGGCCGAGCAGGAAGATCCACGTCGCGGTCGACGGACGCGGCCGACCGTTGTCGGTCCTGCGGCGCGATGACCTGGTCGGTCAACTGGGACGTGACGAACGGAAACCGCTTCGCCAGCACGTCGGCCCGCACCTGGACGCGCTGCCGTGAGACCGGCACCGCCGGCACGGATTCCGCAACGGGATCCGTGCCGGGTGGGCCGATCAGATGAACGTGAGCGAGCTGAAGAACGCCGGGTAGCAGTCGACATAGATGTCGTAGACGCCGGGCGGCACGTGCACGGGGCCCAGGGTGGCCCCGTTTGAGCACCGGGCGCTGACCGCGGTCGTCGGCTGGCCGGTGAGGGTGCAGCCCTGGAACACGATCAGCCACGGGTCGATGTACTGCCCGGCGTACGGGCAGGAGCCCGACATCACCGAGAAACCGCGGCCCTTCGCCGGTGAGGCGGCGGCCGCCGTCGACGTCGTGACGCTCAACGTGCCGGCGGAGCTCGCCGATGCCCGCTCGGCTCCGATTTCGGCGACAGCCGCGTCGCCGCTCGGCGCGGGTGCCGCGACCACAGCGGACGGTGCGGCCATGAACGCGGCGAGCATCGCCGTCGCGGCTAACAGCAGACTGGATGCGCGGAGAATGCCGGATCGTGCTCCGGCGGAGGGTCGACTACGCCATGTCATGACCAGAACCACCTCTCGAGTGCTGTGCGATCTGCGGATGCCGGGGCGCGTACCTGGTCGCGCCCGACCCGGCCGGGCCGTCGTCTGACGTCCATGGCGAAGCGTTCCAGGGTGCCGGTGGCCGGGTCTTCGTGACAGGGCGAGAACCCGGTCGCCGGCGTACCCCGGTTTTTGCGAATGTCCGCAAGGCTGTCCGGTCCGCGTCAACCCGGCGGCGTGGCCGGAACGCATCGATTACCGTTGACCGGCATGGGCGGTCTGTTCAGCCTCTGGCGGCAGCGAGTGGCCGACAACGCCCGCCGGGCGGTGGATGCCTACCAGGAGGAGCTGCTGGAATACCGCAACCTCGCGGCCATGCCGCGGGTGCGGTCGGAGATGCTCGATTTCGCGGTATTCCTCCGTCAGCGCACGGTCGACCTCGCGGCGGACAGCGCACCGTTCCACGAGCAGGATCTGGACCTGATGGCCGCGATGGGCCGCCAGCGCGGCGAGAAGGGACTCACCCTGACCGCGCAGCGGCAGGTGCTGCTCGTGCACACCCGGCTGACGCTGCGCGAGGTGTACGAGGCGGCCGGCCCGAACGACATCGGCGCGACGATGCACACGCTCGCCTGGCTGGCTCCCGCGGGACTGGCCGCCCAGGGCGCGTACACCCAGGGCTGGATCGAGGGGCAACGGCGCACGCTGGCGACCGTCGCCCAGGTGCGGCTGCTGACGGTGATGCTGCTGGCCGGCGACGACAGCGCGACCGACCTGGCGCGCGGCCTGCACATGCCGGTCCCCGACCACGTCGTCGCGACGGTGGTCCGGGTGGCCGGCGGGTCGCCCGGGCCGGACCAGGCGGCGCGGGACGAGTTCGCCGGCGCGCTGCTGAAGACGCACTGGATGCCGCTGAGCTGGCCAGAGCCGCACGAGGTGGTCGCGCTGATCCCCAGCTCGCCGGGTGGCCGGCAGCCGGCGGTCGAGCGCGGGCTCGCGCTGGCCCGCGACGTGGCCTCGATGACCGGCCGGCCGTGCGCGGCCGGCACCGCGCCTGGGCGGGTGCGCGCGTTCGGCGACGCCGTGGCGCTGGCCCGGCAGGTCAGCGAGGTCGCACCGGTGCGGGCCGTGCCGCGCCACGCGTACACGGTTACCGACGTCTTCGCCGAACTGGGCGCCGCCCGGCTGGCGGAGGTCGGGCAGTGGCTCCAGGTGGTGGCGGCGCAACTCGACGCCGGCCCCGACCTGGTCGCCACGCTGGACGCCTACTACCAGCACGACATGAACCGGCTCGACACCGCGGCCGCGCTGTGCATCCACCCGCGCACGCTCGACTACCGGCTGGCCCGGGTGCGCGATCTGACCGGGCTGGAGGCGGGCTCGACCCGCGGCGTACGCGTACTGAGCACCGCCGTCGCCCGGATCCTCGCCGGCTAGATCAGCAGAGCCGGGTGAGCTCCATGTTCTTCATACTGATGTAGCTCAGCTTGTTACCAAAACGTATCGAAACCTGTAGCGAGCTGATTATGCCGGACAGGCCTGTGGGGCTCGAGAATTGGGTTACGCCGGCTGAGCTGCAGTTCGCTCGACATCGACCTGGCCGACACGATGAAGGCCATGAGTACATGGCTGACGTACCTGCTGCTTCGCCAGGTTCTACAGATGTTGTCCCAGCTCGCCTGCGATGGTGGGGCCAAGGACGTGGAAATCCTGGTGCTCCGGCATCAGGTGGCGGTGCTGCGTCGACAGGTGCACCGTCCAGATCTCCAACCGGCCGACCGGGTGGTGTTGGCGGTGTTGTCGCGGCTGCTGCCCCGCCCGCGCTGGTCGGCGTTCTTCGTCAGCCCAGCGACACTGCTCCGGTGGCACCGCCGCGGGCATCGACGTGATCAAGACTCCGCCGCAGGCACCGCGGGCGAACGCGTTCGCCGAGCGCTGGGTGTGCACCGTAGCCGGGAGTGCACCGGATGTTCGTCGTCGGCAAGCGTCATCTGGCGGCGGTCCTCAGCGAATACGTGGCGCACTACAACGGCCACCGTCCACATCGTTCATTGGAACAGCAGCCACAGAGCCGGCCGCCGGAGGTCGTAGACCTGACCACCGCCCGGTCCAGCGACGCCCAATCCTCGGTGGCCTGATCACCCAGTATTCGCAGGCGGCGTAGCCGAAGCTCGATTTTCGAGCCCGACAGGGTAACCGGATCACGGTCAGCCACGGCCGGGCGGCGATCAGGGCATGCATGCGGCGGCTGACGTGGGTGTTCAGGATGTCCCAGATCAGCACTATCGGTGCCTGCAGGCGCTGGTAAGCTTGGTCGAGGAAGGCGATGTAGTCGTCCTCGCTGAAACTGCTGCGCTCCCGGCACGACCACGGTGCAGCCGGGTGCGCCACATCAGACGGCCTCGCTGTCCGGGCTTGAGGCAGACCAGGCCGGTGATCGAAACCCGGCCGGAGCCCCTGCCGGAGACCTTGATGACCGGCGTGTGCCCGCGCCGGGCCCACGTCTTGGCCACCGGCGGTCGCATGACCTGGCCTGCCTCGGCCTGGAAGCAGATCCAGGCCCCTTGCGCCGCCGCTAACCTCTTACCGACGGCCACCGCCCGCGATGCCAGCTGGCGATCGCTTCCGGATTGCGTTCGACCGCCCGACGAGTGGAACCTGCTGGCTGTACCCGATGCGATGCAGCAGATAGGACACACCGCGCAGCGTGTAGGAGACGCCGAAACGACGCGCGATCACCTCGGCCACCCCGCGTGAGGGTCCAGCGGGCATCGTCCCAACCGTGCAGGATCGGACCTTCATCGAGCATCTCGGCCAGCTGTTTCAGCTGGCCGACGGAGAGTTTGCAGTCCGAACTGCCCGGCCCGGCCGACGCCAGAGCCTCCGTTCCGTCAGCAGTCCACCGCGGCCGCCGCAGACGCACAGACTTCTTAGAAACCCGCAGCTCAGAAGCGATCTGCGCGGTCGGTACAGACCTCTCGAACATGGACGCGACCTGGATCCGGACCTTCTCACGCCGAACCCGGGCTGCCGCGTTCATGCCACCACCAGCCGGATATCTCATTCCTCCGGCCCACCGAACCCATCGACCCGGATCACGCAGACACGTCGACGGACGTCAGCCTTTCAACTTCTGTAGCGCGGCTGTCCGATACCACCGCGAGCAGACGGCGCAACGACCGCCGTTCGGTAGGAGCAGATGGCGGCCTGCGCGAGTTCTCGGAATCAGGGCCGCGTATAAAGCTCGTAGCCACACCCTCCGGTCGTGCAGAGCCACACCCTAACGCTCAAGATTCCGCCGGCAGGCCCGGACTCGCTCCAGTTGAAGGGACGGCAGGCGTTGGTTTCCGAACGGGGCTCCTCGCTGTAGGGAGTGCCCGTACCTTGACGATTAAGATAGAAATAGAACCATACGGTAGTCGATCCGACACCGCCTTCGTCGCACACTTCGCCTTGGACACCGACCGATCGGTTGTACCAAATAAATCCACCGTTCGTCCAACCAAAGTCTTCGCCGCCAGTGATCCCGAAGGGCGTCGTGGGGTAGGCGGCATAAGCGGGTGAGGCGCCTATGCCGAATGACGCCATGAGCGCCGCGATGGCGAGGGCGATTCCCAACTTCAAACGATTCATGAGGTCCCCGTTTCTTTTCGTTGGCTGGCCGCCAGCGGCTCACCGGGCTCTCAGGAGGGCACGCGAACCGGCAAGCAGATCCCAGAAAGAATATCAACAAACTCCGATCTCCGGGTCCCGGCCCCGGCATCGCAGGTGCAGTTTTTAGGAGCCGGAGGCGGCGCGGCAGTACCTGTGCGGCCGGCCTGGTGTCGGTCTGGGCCGGAAGAACCCTTGGACCTTGGCTGAGCAGGCCGGTGAGGTGTCGCCGGATGGGATGCAGCGGTTGTTGTGGTGGACGGACTGGGACGTCGACGCGGTCCGTGACGACGTGCGGGACTACGTGATCGAGTACCCGGCGACCCGGCCGGAGTCCTGATCGTCGACGACACCGGGTTTCTGAACAAGGGCACCCGGTCGGCCGGGGCGCAGCGGCAGTATTCCGGGACCGCTGGTCGGGCGGAGAACTGCCAGGTCGGTGCGTCCCTGGCCTACCGGCGCCGTCGAACGCCTGCGGCTGTCGGCCGCCCCAGTCGAACACTCCCACGCACCCGTCACCGACGTCGGCGAGCGGCTGAGCAGAGCAGACGACCTCGCCCTCATGCCGGAGACGATCCGGACCGCGACGGGTGCGAATGCCGCGTTGAACCGGGCGGTGATCCGCTGGCAGGAGGAGGTGTACGAACACTCGGCCTGGCTCGACGCCGCCCTCGCCACCTCACGGCGGCGGCTGCTCATCAGCAGCCCACAGATCCGCACGGCCGTCGCGTCCAGGCCGTGGATCCGTGTCCTGGAGAAGCTGTCCCACACCGTCGACGTGACGATCGTGTGGGGCCCCGGGTGACAACGATGGAACCCGACCCGGAAGCTTTCGACGCCTTGTACATAGCCGCGGGCCGCGCCAACCGCCTCGCCGTCGTACAGGTCGCCACCACCCCGCAGAAAGTGCTCATCAGCGACGGCTACTACATCATCACCAACTTCAACTGGCTGTCATTCCGTGGCGAGCCGTCATGCATCTACCGTCCAGACGACGGCGAACTCGTCCAGGACCAGGCACTCACCGACCGCGCCTACGACACCTACCTAACCGAGGCATGCGCCAACGCGGTCGATGTGGTCGGCACCCTCCCCGCCAAATACCGCGCCGAGACCGGGCCAGGCTCTGACGCCACCCCGACCAACCACCACATCCCACCGCGCAGCGGCATCGAACGTCACCGGCTGCCGGCGACGCCGTCGAAGGCAGAACGACGCCGGAAAGCAACCAGCAATCTCGCGGCCTCCTCAGGTTGCTCGACGGCGCCAGAAACTGGTGCAGCAGGTAGCCGTTGGCGGCGTGCAGCTCCACCCCGTCCAGGCCGGCATCGACGGCGTTGCGCGCCGCCCGGACGAACTCCTCGACGATCCCCGGCAGCTCGTCGCCGCGCAACTCCCGCGGCACCGGGTACGCCTTCATCCCGTCGCGGGTGAAGACCTCGCCCAGGGCGGCGATGGCACTGGGCGCCACCGACTCCAGGCCGCCCTTGTTGTCGGGGTAGCCGATCCGACCCACGTGCATCAGCTGCATGACGATCTTTCCGCCGCCTGCGTGCACGGCGTCGGCGACGGCCCGCCAGCCCTCGACCTGGTCGGCAGAGTGGATGCCCGACGCGCTCGCGCATCGAGCGGTTGGCGGACGAGCTGCTCGACCGTTGCGGCGCGCTCACCGGCGTTGCGGCGCGCTCACCGGCGTCGAGCTGACCGAGGGGTCGTCCGCCGCGGTTGCCGGCGAATGACGGAGGTCTGCGCGGCGGACGGTGGTGTGCGGGGAGCTTATCCGGGCCGGGCTCCGCTCCTCGCCCGGGCGTACGCCATCAGCGCCATCGAGAACCGGCGATCCCGCTGGATCGCCGGATTCGTGCGGGCCAACTCCCGGTAGATGCCGACCGACTCCTCGGCCGGAGCCAGGGCCTCCGTGCGCCGTCCCAGCTCGGTCAGCCGGAGACTGAGGTTGCACAGCGCCTGCGCGGTGGCGGGCAGGTAGACGGCCGGGTCGGCTTCGGCCAGGTGCCGGTACAGGTCCGCGGCTTCCCGGCAGGCGGCGAGAGCGTCTTCGTGCCGGTCCACCATCGACAGGTAGACACCCAGGTTGTTCAGTGACTGCGCCAGTTCGGGTAGGTACGCGGTGGGAGGTGCGCCGGTCAGCTGTCGGGTGACGGCCACGGCTTCCTCGGCGAACCCGATGGCCTCCTCGCCGCGCCCCGCCAGGGCCAGGAAGCCGGCGAGGTTGTTCAGCGACTGAGCTAGGTCGGGCAGGTGGCTGGCGGGCTCGGCGCGGGCCAGTTGCCGGGCGATGGACACGGCTTCCTCGGCGCAGGCCAGGGCCCGCTCCGGCTGGCCCAGCCTGTCCCACACCAGGCCGAGGTTGTGCAGCGCCTTGCCGAGGTCTCCCCGGTGCGCGGTGGGGTTGGCCGCGGCGAGCCGTCGGTGCGCGTCCACGGCTTCCTGAAGGTGGACGAGGGCCTGTTCGTGCCGGCCCAGCTCCGTCTGCGCCAGACCGAGGTTGCCCACCTGCCTCGCGAAGTGCCCCAGGTAGGCGGCGGCCCCGGCCTCGACCAGCCGTCGGCCGATGGCCGCGGCTTCCCCGCAGAGTGCGAGGGCCTCCGTCCACCGACCCAGCGCGGCGTGGACCTGACCGAGGGCGTTCAGCGACCTGGCGAGTTCGGGCAGGTACGCGGTCGGTTTGGCGTCGGCCAGTTGTCGGAACACCTCCGCGGCTTCCTGGCTGGGGGCGAGGGCCGCCGTCGGCCGGCCCAGTTCGACCAGGGTGTTGCCGAGCGCGGTCAACGACCTGGCGAGTTCAGGCAGGTACGCGGTCGGGTTGGCGTCGGCCAGTTGTCGGAACGTGTCCGCGGCTTCCTGGCTGTGGGCGAGGGCATCCTCGGGCCGGTGCAGGTGGACCAGGCTGTTCCCGAGGTTCTGCAACGATCGGGCGAGTTCGGGCCCGTGGGCGGCACGGTCGGTGTCGGTCAGACGGCGGCCGATGGTCACGGCCTCCTCGGCGAGCGCGAGTGTCGCCGCGTGGCGGCCCAGCTCCGCCAGGGGCTTGATGGCGTTGTTCAACAGCCCGGGGAGGTCGGGTAGGTAGCCGGTCGGGTCGATGTCGGTCAACAGCCGGCCGATGGTCACCGCCTCCTGGGCGTGGTCCAGGGCCTCGTCCCACCGGCCCAGGCTGCCCTGCACCGTGCCGAGGTTGTGCAGGGTTCTCGACAGGTGCGACAGGTAGGTGGTGGGATCGGACCGGGCCAGCCGGCGATATGTGTCCCCGGCTTCCTGGCTGTGGGCGAGGGCCTCTTCCGGCCGGCCCAGTTCGGACAGCACCTGCCCGAGGTTGTGCAGCGATCTCGCCAGGGCGGGCAGGTGGGTGGCGGGGTCGGCGTCGGCCAGTCGCCGGCGGATCGCCACGGCTTCGGAGATGGGTGCCAGGGCGTCGGCGTAGCGGCCGGCGTTGGCCAGTCGCCAGGAGCGGGTGGCGTGCAGGCGGGCCTGTTCCGCCGGATCGTCGGACTTGGTGAGCCGGCGCGTGATGAGGACGTCGACGACCGCTGCGGCGCCGACGTCGAGGTCGACGTGTCGGTCGCCGGGCAGCAGCGCCTCGACCGCTTCCAGCGCGGTGACGTCGACGTCGGTCATGCCGGCCAGGGTGCTGAGGGTGGCGCTGCCGGCGATGATCGCGAGCTGTGGCCGGTCGCGCAGGAGTGGGAACAGGTGGGCGGGCCCGAGGTGGGGCCAGCGGGCCGCGGCGGCGGTTAGGAAGGTGACCGCCCGCGCGGTGTACGTCGCGGCCGTCGCCGGCGGCCGGGGGCGGTCCGAGGCTGGTGACGGTTGCTCGTGCAGCAGGTCGTGCAGCCGGGTGGGGGCCCACGGGTCGGCCGGGTGATCGGAGCCGGGCAGGGTGTGAGCGATGAAGTCCTCGGCCAGCCGGTCCGGGTACAGCGGTTCGAGCACGGTGGCCCGATGGGGGTCGGCGGCCGGGTAGCAGTGGCTGTGGTCGCTGATGATCCGTTCGGCGGGCAGTTCCCGCTCGACGCGGCGCAGGAGCACGGCGGCCTCGGGGTGCGGGAGCGGGCCGGCGAGGGCGGCGGTGAAGACGGTACGGGCCATGACATCGTCGGGCGTGCCGTGGTTCAGCCCGCGGGCGCGGCCCTCGTACAGCCGGGTCCAGTGTTGACGTTCGCGGTCGAGCAGGTAGCGGGTCAGCAACGTGACCTGGGTGGGCGGCTGGGCGCCGGTCGCGCGGGTGTCGACGGCGACCAGCGCGGCGACGTGCACGGTGAGGGTGAGCCCGAACTCCGGATGACCCAGGTTGGGGAGTCGGGGGACGGCGTCCGGACCGGAGAGACCGTAGACGGCGGCGAAGCTGTCGTGGGCGGCGGTGAACATGGCCCACCGAGCGTCCTCGTCGTCGGGCAGCGGGGCCAGGTACTGTTCGGAAGTGCCGGCCTGGACGCGGGGATCGTCCAGGTTGGCGCGCAGTGCCGGCCACGTGGACGCGCTGCGTGCCACCATCAACACCCGTGCCGGTTTGTCGGCCCGGTGGAGCAGGGCGTTGCGCAGCAGCCAGAGCAGGCTGGACAGCGGGTACCGGTCGGCGTAGTCGACGATCAGCAGCACTCCCCGGTGGCGGTCCGGCCGCAGGTCCTGGCTGCCCAGCAGGGCACTGGGCGTGCCCACGTCGGGCACCGCCGTGACGACCTTCCAGCCCTCGTCGGCGGCCTGGGCGGCGAGGTGGCCGGCCAGCCGGGTCTTGCCCCGACCGCCCGGGGCGTGCAGCCAGCGCACCGCCAGTCGCGGCCCGGTCTCCCGCCAGGTGCGCAGCTCGTCCCGTTCGGATTCGCGGCCGGTGAACGGGACCACGCGGGCGTGCGCGTTGAGCATCCGGGAGGGCATCTCGCGCAGCCAGCTCCAGTCCGGCGGGTCGGGCCGGCGGTGCTCCTCCAACAGATACAGCGGCGTCCCGTCACCGAAGACGTGCAGGTCGGCGCCGATCACCCCGTACGCGGTGCCGGCGACGGCGGAAACCTGCTGCTGGACGAGGAGGGGGTCGACGGTCATCGGGGCTGACCCGGGTCGGGCACCGGGCCGCTCTGATCAGCTTCCGGCGGGGTGGGGTGGTTGACGATGCTGCCGAACATCACTCCCTGAGCGGTCGCGCCGGAGGCGGTCGCGGTGATGTGCTGGATCCACTGCTGCTGCGCGGTGGGTAGCCGGGTCACCAACTCGTCACGCAGGTCACGCACGCCGTCGGCGGTGACGGGGTCTTCCTCGATCAGGTCTGACAGCCGCGTCTGCCAGGCTGGCAACAGCCGTGCGCGTACCTGGTCACGCTGGGCGGGCGGGGCTTGTTCCACCTCCGCGGCCAGGGCGTCCAGCCGCCGGACCGCGGCGGTCTCCCGTCGCGGGTCACCGCGGCCGAGGAGCCGGGCGAACCCGGAGCGTGCCCCCTGCCACACGTCCGTCGCGGCCGCCTGCACCAGGACCGCCGCCGCGGACGCGCCCAACCCCGCCAGCCAACCAAGATCCACGTTCTCCTCCTCATCCGAAGGAATCGAGGCATTTCCACGCTAGCAAGCCGGCGCGACGCGGGGTCCGGGCTCGGGCTCCGGGATGAGTCGGGAATCGGTCGGCGCGCCGTTCCGGCGCGCGCGGGTGAAGTGACCCTGAGGCCGGACACCTCCTGACTTGGCATCCTGCCGAGGAGGAGGAAGCGATGTGGCTGGACAGAGCAAGTACCCCGAGGAGTTCCGGCGCCAGGCCGCGGCGTTGGTGCTCGACTCCGGTCGCACGATCCGTGACGTGGGCCGGGAGCTGGGTGTCAACCACGAGACGCTGCACAACTGGGTCGACCGGATGCGGCAGGATCGCGACGGCGGCCGGTCCAACGACCTGGCCGTGGACGAGCGGGCCGAGCTGATGCGGCTGCGGCGGTAGGTCACCCAGCTGGAGCTGGAGAAAGAGATCCTGAAAAGCCGCGGCGTCGACCACGACCGCGCCGGACTTGGTCCAGCGGCAGTTCACCGCGACCGCACCGAACCGGTTGTGGGTCGCCGATCTCCTATCTGCGCACCTGGGAAGGGTTCCTCTACCTCGCCGTCGTGGTCGACGCCTACTCCCCGCCGGGTCGTCGGCTGGGCATGGCCGACCACCTACGCACCGAGTTGATCCTCGACGCCGTCGGCATGGCTATCCAGCACCGCCGACGGGTCCCGGGAACTGGCCCGGAAAAAGCTCTCCGTTCGCCAGATCCACCCGTATCAGCAGTCGCAGCTGCATCCGGCCATGTACCCCGAGCAGTACACGCAGCTGGTCGTATGCGAATACTTCGACGACGACTATTCGAGCAAGAAGGTCGAAACATGTACCTACGACACCGGCACCGGCGAGAAGACGACCGCCGAGCTGCGGTCGGCGCGCTTCATCTACCGGGTGTTCGAGGCCGAGACCGGTAAGCAGGTCAGCAGCTTCACGTTGCCGGGCAGAGTGAACTCCTGTCCGGCAGTCGCCTACGCGCTGACGGGCAGGACCTACTACCAGCTCGTGCTCAATGAGGAAATCACTGCCAAACTCCGTCCCCTCGTTATGGCCCGCAGACCGGGCTAGTCGGCGCCTGTGGAGCTTGGGGAAACTCGCGACTGACGATTGCTAGGCGTCGCGGCGCAGCGTGAACCAGAAGGTCGGCACCGAGTTGGTGCCCGGCGTGACGTCGGTCAGTGCCCAGCCGGTGCGCGGACCTTACGCCTGCACGGTGCGGGCGGGCTCAGCGTGTCACCGAGCCCGCCCGGCACCGTCCACCGGCACGCCGGTGGACGGTCTGTTCGTGATTGTCAGGTGAGGGACGCGAGCCGGAACTGCTGGTTGGTTTGTCCGTGGCAGTCGTAGAGCTGGATTTGGGCGCCGTTGGCGGTGCTCCAGACGTCCAGGCAGCGGCCAGACTGTACGCCGCTGATGGTGCCGTTGGAGTTGACGTTCCACTGTTGGTTGGTCTGGCTGTGGCAGCTGTAGATCTGTACGGCTGCGCCGTTGCCGGTGCCGGCGGCGTCGAGGCACATGTTGCCGTACAACTGGAGTTGTTTGCCTGAGGTGTAGGTCCATGCCTGGTTGGTCTGCCTGTTGCAGTCGTAGAGCTGGACCCGGGTGCCGTTGGTGGTCGAGGCGTTGGGTACGTCGACGCACCGGCCCGACTGCGTGCCGACGATCTGGCTGGCGGAGCCGGGTGGCGGCGTGGTCGGGGTGGGGGTCGGCGTCGGCGTGCCGGTGGGCGGCGTGGTCGGTGTCGTCGGCAGCAACGGACACGTGCTGCGGTAGGTGACGACGCCGCTGTTGTCCAGCAGCGGGCAGAGGAACTGGCTGTACCGGGCGTCGTTGTCGATGAACATCTTGACGAACGGCAGCATCGTCCGGACCATCACCGGGTTCGAACGTCCGACCATGAACCCGTGATCCGCGCCGGCGACCTCCAGGTAGGTGCTCTCCGTCGTGGTCGGGAGGCTGTTGTACAGGCCGGTGGCGTAGGACGGGGTGACCACCGTGTCCGCCTGGCCGGCGAAGATCATCGTGGGCACCTGATCGTTGGCCAGGTTCGACGACGGCGAGTACGGCGCGATTCCGACCACCGCCTTCAACGACGAGCGCCGGATGGCTGCGCTCAACGCGCCACCGCCGCCCATGGAGTGACCGGCGACCGCCAACCGGTTGGGGTCGACCCGGTCGCGTACCGGGCTCTGCTGCGTCAGGTAGTCCAACGCGGCGAGCAGTTGGGTGCCTCGGGCCGTGTCGAAGTCGTTGCGGCTGTTGGTCTCGATGCCGATCACGACGAAGCCGTGGGACGCGAGCCACGGCCCCATCCAGGCCAGTTCGGCGGAGAACAACGCGGTGTAACCCGGCGAGATCGCGATGGCCCCGAAGGTGCCCTGGCTGGTGTCGGTCGGGTAGTAGATCCTGCCGCCGTTGAAGCCGTACCCGGTCGGGACGCTGACCGACGTGTTGGCGAATGGACCGTTCACGGCGGTGACGCTGGTCCGGGTGGGGTCCGGGCCGCGCTGGTACGGGTTGTCGGCCGCCGAGGCCGAGCCGGTCGCCATGGTGATGGTGAGCAGGCCGACCGCCGCCGCGATCCCGGCCGCGGCGAGCGTGAACAGCCGCCCCCGAGAACGGGAGGACACTCGGTCGGCATGCGGGACGCCCGTGGGTGGGGGATGGTGTGGGTGCTCTCGCACTGTCGGTACCTCCTGGTGGTGGATGAGTGCGGGGCGGGCGGGCTCGGTGTTGTGCCGAGTCCGTCCGCCCCGGCGTTGTCAGGTCGTCAGCGTTGCAGCGTCAGCAGACCCGGCCGGTAGGGCAGGAGACCGTAGTCGCCGCCGGAGCTGGGGGAACGCCCCTGGTAGAGCAGTTGCAGGTTGCAGGCGTCGACGGTCATGGTCTGATCGGCGTTGGTCCGCAGCAGCTCACCGTGGCTGATGTCGTTGGTCCAGGTGGCGCCGCTGTTGGCCTTGCCGGCGAACGGGTTGCTCTCGGACGTGGCCTGCGGCGTCCACGTACCACCCAGGCTGGTGGCCGTGAACGACCGGAAGTAGCGGCCGTTCGCGCCGATCGCCTCGACGATCATCAGGTACTTGTTCAGACCTTGGAGCTTGTAGACCTGGACAGCCTCGAACAAGTTGTTCGTCGTGTCGGTCATGATCGTCGTGTAGTTCGAGCCGAAGCTGCCCGGGAAGTTCCCGATCGGCATGCTCGCCCGGTAGATCCGACCGTTGTCGCCAGCGAAGAACAGGTACATGTTCTGGTCGTCACCGATGACGGCCTGGTCGATCGGGCCGGTGTTGGAGTTGGAGATGCTGCCGCTGAACAGCGTCTGCGGCGACGACCACCCATTCGGGTTCGTCGGATCACTCGACGTCCGGTACGAGAACGCCGGCCCACCCCACTGGTACGCCAGCACCCAGATGTTGCGCGGCGCGAAGTAGAACAGCGACGGTGCCACGGTCGCCGAGTTCATCGCGTTCTGGCTCGCCGAGCCCATCTGCGAATAGTTCGTAAAGAGACCGAAGTTCATCGAGCCCCACGTGGTGCCGGTGTCGTGGGTGGTGGCGTAGACGAGCTGCTGACCGTTGTACGGCGCGACCGTGAAGTCCTTCAACGACACCCACCCCGACCTCGGCTGCGCCAGCGCGCCGGTCGACGACCAGCGGTACGACGAGGGGAGGTCACAGGTGCCGCCGGTCGGCGGCGGCGTTGTCGGCGTGGGGGTCGGCGTCGGGTTGGTGCCGCCGAGGGAGTTGAGCCGGAACTGCTGGTTGGTTTGTCCGTGGCAGTCGTAGAGCTGGATTTGGGCGCCGTTGGCGGTGCTCCAGACGTCCAGGCAGCGGCCAGACTGTACGCCGCTGATGGTGCCGTTGGAGTTGACGTTCCACTGTTGGTTGGTCTGGCTGTGGCAGCTGTAGATCTGTACGGCTGCGCCGTTGCCGGTGCCGGCGGCGTCGAGGCACATGTTGCCGTACAACTGGAGTTGTTTGCCTGAGGTGTAGGTCCATGCCTGGTTGGTCTGCCTGTTGCAGTCGTAGAGCTGGACCCGGGTGCCGTTGGTGGTCGAGGCGTTGGGTACGTCGACGCACCGGCCCGACTGCGTGCCGACGATCTCGCTGGCGGAGCCGGGCGGGTTGGTCGGCGGGTCGGTGGGCGGGTCGGTGGGCGGGTCGGTGGGGGTGGCGCTGTTCAACGCCTCCAGGGTGGCCGTGTAGGCGGCCTTCTTGTTGCCGTTGCACTCGAAGAGCAGCGGAGTGCCGCCGGAGCGCCACGAGTCACAGTCCCGCACGCCCCACACGGTGATCCCGTTGCAGCGAGCCACGGCGAGGCAGTCGTTGACCACGCTGCGGTAGGTGTTGGCCTGCGTCGTACCGGATCCCTCGATGTCCAGCTCGGTGATCTGCACGTCCACCCCGAGGGCGGCGAAGCTGGACAGCGTGGTGCGGTAGTTGCTGTTGTACGGCGAGTTGGCGTTGAAGTGCGACTGGAATCCGACGCAGTCGATCGGCACGCCACGGGACTTGAAGTCGCGCACCATGTTGTAGACCGCCTGGGTCTTGGCCCAGGTCCAGTTGTCGGTGTTGTAGTCGTTGTAGCAGAGCTTCGCGTTCGGGTCCGCCGCGTCGGCGGCGCGGAACGCCGCCTCGATCCAGTCGTTGCCGGTGCGCTGCAGGTTCGAGTTGCGCCGGGCGCCGCTGTTGCCGTCCTCGAACGCCTCGTTCACCACGTCCCATGAGTGGATCTTGCCCCGATAGTAGGTGGCCACTCGGGTGATGTGGTTCAGCATGGCGTTGCGCAGCGTGGTGCCCTCCATGCTCTGCATCCAGCCCGGCTGCTGCGAATGCCACGCCAGGGTGTGGCCGCGGACCTTCCACCCCCGGGAGATGGCGTGGTTCACGATCCGGTCGGCGTTGCCGAAGGTGAAGTTGTTCTGCTGCGGCTCGGTCGCGTCGATCTTCATTTCGTTCTCGGGGGTGACGCTGTTGAACTCGCGGTTCAGGATCGTCGTGTAGGTGCCGTCGCTGAGCTTGTTCGCGGCGACTGCGGCACCGAAGTACCGGCCGGACTGGGCCGCGGCGGCACCGAGAGTCGTCTCGGCGGCCTGCGCGAGGTTGGGCAGTAGCGACAGCAGGAGTACCGCAACTATCGCGGAAATTCCGGAAAGTAGGAGTGTTCGTGGCCGGGTACGCCCGGTGGGACGGAGCCGGGAAAACATGTTGATCCTCCAGTGGTGGGGTGGGCGGCTCTTGCTTGCCGTTCGAGTGGGGCCCGCTGGGGTGGTGACGGCGGTGCTGCTGAATCCGCCGGGCCGGGCCGGGCTGAGGTCAGGCGCCGCCCGGAGACGGGTTGATCGAGGGCTGCCTGACCAGCGGTGGAGGGTTGCGACGAGGTCGCCCGTCGCCGAGGTGCGTGGTTGCGGGCGCCGGGGACTCCGGGTGCGGGGTGCTGGATGTGATCACCCGGCAGGTGGGTGGGCCTGACGGTCGTGTGCGGCACCTCCAGTGGTGAAACGATCGTGTTAACGTTCACACCTATCGATGGCTCCCACAGCCTGGCAGGAAATTCCAGGGTTTTCAACCGGTAGTTTCGGGCCTGTTACGGATCAGGGAGGCGGGGTGCCCGAGCCCTCGATCGGGGAGGCCGAGGGTCGCTGCCGGCGCCGACACCGTGATGCGGCACCGCGACGACACACGCCCGGGGACAGAACCAAAACAGCGAGAGTGGCGGCACCATCGGTGCCGCCACTTCCGTCGTACGCCGCTGTCGTGCCTCAGATCAGCGGCCTCGCGCCGCCCCGACGATCAGGTCCGCCACCGGGCCGGGATTGGACACGCCGACGGCGTGCAAGGCGTTACGCACCTCGACGGTTTCCCGGGCGCCGGCCCGGTCGGCCATCCACCGCCGAGCCTGGACCGGGATGTTGCGGTCCGCCCCGGCGAGCAGGAACCAGGACGGGAGCTCGGCCCATGCCGGCTTTTCGGGGCCCGCACTGAGGGCCGCGTCGAGAATGGGCCGCTGCGTCACCGCCATCAACGTGGCCTGCTGCTCGGACACGTCGGGCGCGAACTGCTGCCGGAACAGGTCCTGGCTCCAGCGCCCGCCGAGTCGGCTGCCAGTCTCCACTCACGAGGTGCGCGACGCCCGCTCCCGGACGACGGCGGCTCTGCTCGGCCGCGCGGATCCGTACACCCTGGCGACGCCCCTCGGCGGCGGCCGGACGACGGGTCCGCGGGAGGTGATTGTTCCGGCCGAGCAGCCGGTCGCCCTGCGGCAGCACGCTGCCCCGACGACCCCACCGGCGCCGGTGGTGGAGCCGGCGCTGCCGGCCTCTCCACCAGTCCGGTAAGCCAAGGTCGGCCGCAGCCCGCAGGACCCTCATCGCTTCCGGGTCCGACCCGGTCACGCCCACCACGTCCCGTGCGGTCATGACCATCTCAGGAACCCCGAACCTGGCGCGCGGGCCGCTGTAGCCGCATGGCAACGTGCTACCGAACTGCATGCCCAGCACGGCCTTGCCGTCAGGCAACACGACCGACTGGAGCAACTGGGCCCCGACCTCATCAACGCCCTCGCCCAATGGAAGCCCATCCGTGCGGAGTACGAGATCGCCAACCGGCTCGCCCAACTCGTCGAGGGCAAGAGCACCGACAGCAATACCCGGATAACCCTCTCCACGTATGTGCTGACTGAAGGGTTCCGGCACGCCGTGACGGCCGCGAACACCCGCCCCGGGCAGGTCACCTACAACCGCTACCTGCTGCGCCACGTCACCGAGTCAGACACCGGCCGCCGCTCCGGGCGAAACGGGCTCGGACTGTCCGTCGTCGATGCGTGGACTGGCCAGGAACGGCGCCCGGCCACGCTTTCCGGCGGGAAACTTTCCGGCAATCTGGGCGAACGTGCGTGAGCATGCCGCTGGACCCCGGCCCTCAGGATGCCGCAGCGGATCACCTCGCCGGGCACCACGAGGGCTACCAGCCTCCCCGGACGGGGCCGTTCGTCCAGTAGGGCGCTCCACCTTGTCCCCGCCCGGGGGGCTGGAAGGTCTGACGACTCCTGACGAGGAGATCCGCCTTCCGTGGCGGCCGGGTTGTATGTTCTCTCGGTCGTCCTGCAAGATCCGCCCGTCGTCCTCGGCATGGTCGTCTCGTTCGCCCTCGACGTGCCATGGGATGCCGACCTGATCGGGGAACGACCTATCTGGCCGGACGGCGCTGTTGAGGACCCTGAGTACGAAGGACCCTGGGTCGTCGTACTGAGCGAACGCGCCCGAGATGCGGTTGCCGAGATCCCGAATCTCATAACCCTCGGTCGCCGGGCGCAGGCCGCCGACGGGGCGGAAGCCGAGGGCCAAGCGGCGGTTGGCTTTCGGACGTGGGAGCCAGGTGGCGACGCAGGTCAAAGCCAGGCCAGCGTCGAACGGCATCCGCCCGTATCCGTACTTCGTAAGGCGTGTTTCATAAGCCGGTCAGAGCCATCGGTGATGATCGTGATGGTCAGGACGGCTTGGAAGCGGACTGCCAGTTTGTCGTAGCTGGTGGCGACGCCGCTTCATGTACCTGGCCACCGTCGCCATCGCCACCATCAAGATCTGGCCCCGTCACCCGTGCACCCGATCCACAAGAAGTTGCCTGGTGGTACAACTCGCCCGTCGACACGTCGAGTTCCCCTAGACGCCCGCTTATATGGCATTTGGCCATTTTGAACCGTGTTGTCATAGTTACACTCCGGGCCGGGGCTTTTGGGGCGCTCGTCGCCGGGAGCGTCAGTACAACTTTCGCGTTCTGATCTTGCCCGGGGGCGGGCTCTTGATTGGGTGGGGGAATCCGTGTCGATGATCCGTTTGGTTCGCGCGTGTCGCGTGCGCCGTCGGTCTACTGCGATGTTGATGGCCGGGGCCGTCGCCGCTACGACGATCCTTGTCGGCGTCGTTGGGACACCGGCCTGGGCCCAGGCCCCGGTGCCGTTGGGGGTTGCCGAGACCTACGGGGTGTTGGCCGGTCAAGCGGTCACCGACGTTCCGCCCCCCGTCGGTCCTTCTGTCATCAACGGGGACCTGGGTGTCTGGCCGGGCACGTCGGTTACGGGTGCTCCCGTGGTAAACGGCGACACGCACGTCGGTGACACCGAGGCGATGCAGGCCCAGGCCGATCTGACCACGGCGTACAACTTCGCCGCGGCCGAGCCCACGACCAGCACGGTCAGCGAGCTCGGCGACCAAACCCTGGTCGCAGGGGTGTACACGTCACCCGCCACCATGTCTCTGACAGGCACCGTTACGCTGGACGGGCAGAACGATCCCAACTCGGTGTTCATCTTCCAGGCGGGATCCGATCTGATCACCGCGGTTGACAGCCGGGTCAGCCTGGTCAACGGCGCCCAGGCGTGCAACGTGTTCTGGCAGGTCAGCAGCTCGGCGACTCTGAACACCCGGACCGTCTTCGTCGGAAGCATCCTGGCGCTGCAATCGGCGACGCTGGGTGAGGGAGCCACCGTCGCTGGACGAGTGTTGGCCCGCAACGGCGCCGTCACGCTGATCCACAACACGATCACGCGACCGTTCTGTGCCGCATCCATCGCGCCACCGACCATCTCGAAGGCCTTCGGGGATGCGACGATCCCGGCGGGCGGGACGACGTCGCTGAGTTTCACTCTCACCAACCCCAACGTGGGTACGGCGTTGACCGGCGTCACCTTCAGCGATGCGCTACCCGCCGGGCTGGTGGTGGCCAGTCCGAATGGTCTGACTGGCTCGTGCGGTGGTGGCACGATCGCCGCGACGGCCGGTGGTGGCAGCATCAGCCTGGCCGGTGCGACGCTGCCGGCTGGTGGGAGTTGCACGTTCTCGGTGAACGTCACCGGCACGACCAGCGGTACGAAGGTCAACACGAGCAGCCCGGTGGACTCGAACGAGAGCGGCCCGGGTGCCGCCGCTTCGGCGAGCGTCACGGTCGGCGCGGAGGTCGTCGCGCCACCGACGATCGCCAAGGCTTTCGATGACGCGACCATTCCGGCGGGCGGGACGACCTCGCTGGGTTTCACTCTCACCAACCCCAACGTGGATACGCCGTTGACCGGGGTCGGTTTCACTGACGCGTTGCCTGCGGGGCTGGTGGTGGCCAGTCCGAATGGTCTGACTGGCTCGTGCGGTGGTGGCACGATCGCCGCGACGGCCGGTGGTGGCAGCATCAGCCTGGCCGGTGCGACGCTGCCGGCTGGTGGGAGTTGCACGTTCTCGGTGAACGTCACCGGCACGACCAGCGGTACGAAGGTCAACACGAGCAGCCCGGTGGACTCGAACGAGAGCGGCCCGGGTGCCGTCGCATCGGCAAGCGTCACGGTTGCCGTCGCCACACCACCGACGATCTCCAAAGCCTTTGGGGCCACGACCATCGCCGCCGACGGGACGACATCGCTGAGCTTCACCCTCAGCAACCCCAACCCGAGCACGCCGTTGACCGGGGTCGGTTTCACTGACGCGTTGCCTGCGGGGCTGGTGGTGGCCAGTCCGAATGGTCTGACTGGCTCGTGCGGTGGTGGCACGATCGCCGCGACGGCCGGTGGTGGCAGCATCAGCCTGGCCGGTGCGACGCTGCCGGCTGGTGGGAGTTGCACGTTCTCGGTGAACGTCACCGGCACGACCAGCGGTACGAAGGTCAACACGAGCAGCCCGGTGGACTCGAACGAGAGCGGCCCGGGTACCCCCGCCGGGGCGAGCATCACGGTCAGGGTTGCGGCAGCACCGACGATCGCGAAAGCGTTCCGAGACGCGACCATCCCGCTTGACGGAACGACGGCGCTGGAGTTCACCCTCACCAACCCCAACACGGACACGACGCTGACCGGTGTCAGCTTCGTCGACAACCTTCCAGCGGGCCTGGTGGTGGCCACACCCAACGCCGCAGAGACCGACTGCGCCTCCGGCACGATCGCTGCAACTGCCGGGAGCAGCAGCATCAGCCTGTTCGGCGCCACTCTGCCCGCCAACGCAAGCTGCACCGTGTCAGTCAACGTCACCGGCACAACCACCGGAACGAAGGTCAATACCACCGCTACCGTCACCTCGGTCCAGAGCGGTCCGGGCACTTCTGCCTCGGCAAGTGTCACGGTCGGCGCGGCGGTCGTCGCGCCGCCGACGATCTCGAAGGCTTTCGAAGATGGGACCATCCCGGCTGGCGGGACGACGTCGCTCGGATTCACCCTCAGCAACCCGAACGCGAGCACGACGTTGACCGGGGTCGGTTTCACCGATGCGTTGCCTGCGGGGCTGGTGGTCGCCACTCCCAACGGTTTGAGTGGCTCGTGCGGTGGTGGCACGATCACCGCGACCGCCGGTAGCAGCAGCATCAGCCTGGCCGGTGCGACACTGTCGGCCGGCGGGAGTTGCACCTTCTCGGTGAGCGTCACCGGCACGACCAGCGGGACGAAGTCAAATACGAGCGGTCCGGTGGATTCGAACGAGAGCGGCCCGGGTGCTACTGCCTCGGCAAGCATCACAGTCGGCGCTGTCGCGGCACCGACTATCGCCAAGGCCTTCCGGGATGCCACCATCTTCGTCAACGGGACGACGTCGCTGGGCTTTACCCTCAGCAACCCCAACCCGCGTATGTCGCTGACCGGAGTCAGTTTCGTCGACGACCTTCCTGCGGGGCTGGTCGTCGCCGCTCCCAACGCCGCGCAGACCAACTGCGCCTCCGCAACGGTTACCGCGAATTCCGGCGGCAACAGCATCAGCCTGGCGGGGGCGACCCTGCCGGCCAACGGGAGTTGCACAGTGTCGGTGAACGTCACCGGCAAGACCGCCGGGAAAAAGGTCAATACGACGGCCGCCACCTCGATCGAGAGCGGCCCAGGCTCTCGTGCCTCGGCAAGCATTACGGTCCGTAAGGGCAATCTGCCTGTCACCGGAAGCCCGATCTCAACCTACGCCACGGTCGCACTGACCATGCTCGGCCTCGGTGGATTGCTTATCGTGATGAGTCACCGGCTGGTCCGGCGCAGGCGCCGAATCGCCTAGCATGCAACGCGGTTTGGAAATGGTCGGTCGCTACTTCCTGAAGATTTGCCCTCCCGCTTGGCTGGAGGTCACGTGATAGCGGCAAGTGAGGCAGGCGTCGGTTAGGTATGCCGGGTGAGTCCGGGTCCTGGCCGCGTGGAATTCGGCGCTTGTGCGGGCCAGTTTCTTGTCCCGCACAAGCGCCGAACCCGCATACGACACGACCAGAAGACCTCGGGGCTCCGCCCAGAACCCCGGCTCTCCTCAGAGATCCGCCGCAGCAGCGGGGACCACACGTGATGCGTGATGGTGGACGTTGAGCCGTCGGCGGAACAGCTTGATCCTGGGCATAGCGTGTGTGGCATGCGTGGACGTGTGGCGAAGCGTCCTGGGGTCAAGGGGTCGTCGGTTCGAATCCGACCGTCCCGACAGCGAGAGGGTTTCCGCAGGTCAGCGACTTTCGGGGGCCCTCTTTTCATTGCTCGGCATGGATGCCCGGTTTAGCGCCCCGCTGTTGGACTGCTTGACTCAGGCAGGTTGTCATGGCACTTCTTGATTTTCAGAAGCTCTCCGTCGGGCTGTCTCGGACCTGGGCTGGGTCCCTTCGGGACTGGGACCGGTCGTTGCGCGCCGGGAACTATCCGGAGACCACTCGCTGCAACTACCTTCTCGCTGCCGCGCAGTTGGGTCGGCATTTGGGGGAATTGACCCCGCACGCGCTGGCCGACAACGATGCCGTCGGCGGGGTCATAGGGGTGCCGGCCGCCGGCGTGGAACCCATGCGAATGGAAAGCGCTTCGTAGCATCGCCGCATCCGTTCGGGGATGAACCTGATCTGCGCGACGCCACGCACGGGAAGTACCTTGCTGTGCGGTCTACTGGAGTCGTCCGGGGTCGCTGGCCACCCAGCCTCCTACTTCAATCGAAAGACGCTGACCGCGTACGCCGATGCCTGGCACATCGCCCGACCGCGTGACGGACGGATCGACGACGGGTTCGTGCGGGCGGCGTTGACGGCCGGTAGAACTTCGAACAATGTCTTCGGTGGGCGGCTCATGGCAGAGACGATGCCGGAGCTGATCGCAGATCTTGTTTCCTTCGCACCGAGACCAGCGGACACTGATGATCTGGGCCTGTTGATTGCCCAGTTCGGTCGACTTCGATTCGTCCACTTGCGGCGACGCGATGTCATTGCCCAGGCCGTGTCGTGGGCGAAGGCATGGCAGACCCACTTCTGGCATCCCCATGAGGCCGTCGCTCCGGGAGGCCAAGATCCTCGATACGACGAGGTGCTCATCGGCCAGCTCGTCGCCACGATCGAGAGTGCCGAGGCGGACTGGGTGACGTGGTTCAACGCCCACGGCATCGTGCCTCACGAGGTGACGTACGAGGAAGTGGCGGCGGATCCACGGTCCGCTGCGCAAGGGGTGCTCGACTACCTCGGCCTAACGGTTCCACCCGGCCGGCAGCTCATCGTCCGAGATCATCGGCAGGCCGACCAGGTCAACGCCGATTGGACCACGAGGTTCACGTCTCGCTGACGGCCCGACCCACCTGGGTTTCGTGTCGGCTCACCAGCCGAGATGAACAGAGCACATGCCGCAGACGCGTGCGCCGAATTCACGTACCCGGCGGCTGCTCGTCGACGTCGTGGCCGGCGCGTAGGTCGCCGTGGCCACGGCACTGCTGAGACACCGCGGATAGAACCCCTTGATCAGCGCAGGGCCGCGTGGTCTTCGGGAGCCGCGTCGACCATCTCGGCGGCCTCGCGACGGATCCGCTCGGTCCCCCAGGCGCCGAGCGGCCCGAGCGCCTGGTTGAGCGTGCGCCCGTGCTCGGTCAACGAATATTCCACCCGCGGCGGCACCTCGGCGTGGACCTTCCGGTGCACCAGGCCGTCCTCCTCGAGCTCGCGCAGATGCTGAGTCAGCATCTTCTCGCTCACTCCGGGCAGAGCCCGACGCAGCTGCGCGAAACGGCGTACGCCGTGGGCCTCGAGTTCCCAGAGGATCAGGCCCTTCCACTTGCCGCTCACCACGTCGAGCGCCGCGTCGATGCCGCAGATGTAAGGCCCGCGTCGGGGTGCCTTGGCCATCGCTGATCCCCTTACTGAAAGGTAAGTACCGCAGAATTTAGTGGGTACTTACGAGAATAGTGGCGTGTCGCCGAGCATGGAGAGGTGATCAACCAACAGCACAACAGCGCCGTCACCGTGATCGGGCTCGGCCCGATGGGTCAGGCGACCACCCGTACCCTCCTCGCCGCCGGCCACCCCGTCACGGTCTGGAACCGCACCACCGGCCGGGCTGCGGGCGTCGTCGCCGACGGCGCGACGCTCGCGGCGACACCCGCCGAGGCGGTTGAGGCGAGCGGGCTCGTCATCCTCAGCCTCACCGACTACCAAGCGATGTACGACATCCTCGGCCCCGCCACCGCGTCTCTCGCCGGTCGGACGTTGGTCAACCTGAGCTCCGACACCCCCGACCGCAGCCGCGCGGCGGCGTCCTGGGCAGCGAGCCACGACGCGGCCTTCCTCACCGGCGGCGTCATGGTCCCAGCGCCGATGGTCGGCACGGACGCGGCGTACGTCTACTACAGCGGCCCCGTCGAGGTGCTGGACGGCAACAGAGAGGCGCTGGCCCGGATCGGCGAGCCGAAACACCTGGGCGAGGACCCGGGTCTCGCCCAGATGATGTATCAAGCCCAGCTCGCGGTATTCCTCGGCACCCTGTCCGCGTTGATGCACGCCACCGCGATGCTGGGCGCCACGGGCATGAAGGCGACGGAGGCACTGCCGGAGCTGCTCGCCTCGGCCGATTCGATCGGCGCCATTCTCCGTGCCGGCGAGGAAACCCCCGGCGCCGCGCTAGACGCCGGAGAACACCCCGGCGATCTCAGCACGGTCACCATGATGGGCGCGACCGCCGACCACATCGTCGAGACCAGTACGACACTGGGCCTCGACCTCGCGCTTCCCCTGGCCGTGCGAGCGCATTATCGGCAGGCGATCGAGAATGGGCACGGCGGCGACAACTGGACCCGCATCATCGACAGCATCCGCGAGCCACGGGACAAGCAGCGTCGTCCCGTCAGCTGACTATGCCGGACCGGGCCTTGCCGTCGTTCGTCGTGGCGCGGCGGGCGTAGCCGCTGTGGCCGTCCTGCTCGGCGTCGCCGTCTCGGACACGATCCGAGCCCACGGGCGCCGTTGGAGCAGGCTCGCCGCCAGGCTGACTCTCTCCCGCTACGCCTTGACGCTGCTGGTGGGCAGCGTCTCTGGTGCACCTCCGGCTCGCTGGGGGTCGGGGCCTGGCCGGCCGCCCACCAGGGTGACGCACAGGGAGCCAAGTTCACAGCCTTGGCGCAGGGCCGCCGCCGGCGCGGATCCATCGACCCACGCCGCGACGAGGCCGGCCGCGAAGGCGTCCCCGGCTCCGGTGCTGTCCACAACCGGGGCCGCCGGGGCTTCGGCGCGGTGCACCACGTTGCCACCCTCGCACCAGAGCGCGCCGTCCCTGCCCAGCTTCACCACCGGGTTGCGGACGATACGGGCCAGGTGCCGGGCTGCCTCGCGGGGATCCGCCTTGCCGGTGAGGGCCGTCGCCTCGTCGGCGTTGGCGAGCAGAATGTCGACGTCGGCCACCCAACTCAGGAAGCGGTCCGGCCCGGCCTGGCGCAGTGGTTCAGCGGAGGCGGCGTCCACGCTGATCGTCATACCCCGTCGGCGGGCCTCGGCGAGCGCCCTCAGCCCGCCCGTCCGCGACGGCACGTCAAGGAGCGGGTATGCGGACAGGTGCAGGTGGCGCGCGTCGGTGGCCGCGGCGAGGGCCTCGGTGATGTGGTGGCCGTCCAGGTGAAGGTTGGCACCACGCTGGGACACCATCGTCCGGTCGCGGCCGTGGGACAGCACCAGCACCGTGCCGGTGGGGAGGCCGGGGCACCGGCGCACGGCGCACCGCACCCCCGCCGCGATGAGCTCACGAATCCGCGCCTGCCCGGCGTCGTCGTCGCCGACGGCGCCGACGAGGGTGACCCGGCGGCCGAGCCAGGCCAACCAGGCGGCGGTGTTGGCGCCCTGCCCACCGGGCAGCGTCCGCACCGTGCCCGGTGTGTCCGAGCCGAAAGCCAGCGGAGCCTTCAACAGGGCGACGACATCGGTGATCACGTCGCCGACGACGACAACCCGCGGTGGTGTCGGCGGGTGGCTGGTGGCAGACGTGGGCGTGGGGGCGCTCGGGGCGTCGCGTCCGGCTCGCATGCTCACGTCCAAAGCTGAACGGTGTGGACGCCCAGTCGGCGCAGAAGGCGTCGCAGGACGGGCAGCGACAGTCCCTCCAGGTTCGACGAATGGCCGGAGACGTGATCCACGAACCACCCGCCGCGCCCGTTGATTTTGAACGCACCAGCCACCCGCAGCGGCTCCGAGGTGGCGACGTAGGCAGCCATCTCGTCGTCGGTGACCTCCGCGAAGCGGACGTCAGTGGAGCACACTTCGGCGGCGGTGTGCCCCGTCCGGGTGTCGACAACGCAGTGCCCCGTATGGAAGACGGCCGTCCGTCCCGAGATGAGCCGCCACACGTCGAGCGCCACGTCCGGCTTGTGTGGCTTGCCGTACGTCACGCCGTCGAACTCCAGCACCGAGTCACAGCCGATGACGAGCGCGTCGTGAACGGTGGCAGCGACTGCTGTGGCCTTCGCGTGCGCCAGCCGCTCGGTCAGCTGCCGGGGTGTCTCGCCCGGCCGCGGTGTCTCGTCCACACCGCTGGGTTGGACGACGGGATCGAGACCTGCGCGGCGCAGCAGGTCGAGCCGCGACGGGGAACCGGAACCGAGCACAATTTTCGTCATGCCGGCTCTGCCGCCTCGGCTCGGCGCTGCCAGATCGCGCTGGCCAGGCGTCGCTGGTGCACGGCTCCCGAGCGGATGTCTGGGAAGGAGAACGTCTCGAATTCCAGCAGTGAGAACGACGGCTCGAACAGCGTGGAGAGCTCCTCGACCCGGTATACCCGTTGGCGCAGGTCCGTGACCGGATCGTAGGTGAGGTTCCGCCCCGCGCTGTCCCGGTTGATCAGCGGCAGGTAGTAGCCATCCTCGGGGGTGAGGAAGTACGCGAAGAACAAACCGCCAGGACACAGAACGCGCCGCACCTCCCGCGCGAGCCCTTCGAGTCGCTCGTCCTCGGTCACATTCTCCAGGCTGGTGAAGGCGGTCACGAGGCTGAACGCGCCGTCCCGGAATGGCAGCGGCGCCTTCATCGACGCCTGCACCAGCCGCGACGGCCCGACACCCGGACGGGAGCGGGCCGTCAGCAACGGCCGGTGGGCAAAATCCATACCGAAGAAGGCAAGCCCGGTCTCGGCGAGCACGGCGGTGTTCCGGCCGCCGCCGCACCCCAGGTCGAGCAGGCGCGGCGGCCCGGCAACTCGCGCGATCCTTGGCAGTTGCCGGCGGAGGAAGTCGGCACCGTGCGACGGCCTGTTGTTCGTCGACGACGAGATGGAATGGCTTACATACTCGCGTTCCCAGAGATCGCGGCTCAATTGGACACTCCATTCGTGAAAGGTCAGGCGGGACCGCGCCGCGCGGCAGACTCGGGTGTGGTCACTCACAGACGGCGCACGTGCCGTCCGTCGGGTCGCAGCTCGCTTCTGGGATCGCGGCAGTCTCCGCCGGCCGGGTCGCCTCGATCGCCTGGTCGGCCCGGGACGTGTCCCGGTAGACGGTGATCCCCTTGCAACCCAGCCGCCACGCCTGCTGGTACAGCTCGGCCACCTGCTCAGGCGTTGCGGTACGCGGGAGGTTGACCGTCTTGGTGACGGCGTTGTCCACGTGTTCCTGAAAGGCTGCCTGCATGCGGACGTGCCATTCCGGGCTGATGTCGTGGGCGGTCTTGTAGACGCGCTGGATCTGCTCCGGTACCAGAGACAGTCCCTGCACGCCGCCACCGTTGCCGGCGATCTCCCGGAGGAGGTCCGCCTCCTGCACGCCGTGCTCGGCGAGTTCCCGCAGCAGTAGCCGGTTGACAGAGCGGATCTCCCGGCCGCCGAACACCCGCTGGGTGTAGGACATCGCGAAGAACGGCTCAATGCTGAAACTTGTGTCGAAGATGACCGCGTTGTTGCCGCTCGGCGGCATGGCGAGTAGGGCCACATTGCGTGGCTGCTCGTCGGCGTCCTTCCACGCCGACCGGTGGACGTTGGGAAAGGGGCCCCGCTCCCTCGCCAGCGCGACCGAGGCGTCATAGGCGAACTCGCGCATGGACCGGGCCAGCATTGTCGCGGCCGCGAGCGCTTCGTCCGAGTCGTACGGGATGCCGGCCAGCGCCAGGCTCTCCGCCCAGCCGGTGACCCCGATTCCGACACGCCGGTTGCCGCGCACTGCCTCCCGGATCTCCGCCACCGGGAACCACGACTCGGAAATGGCGTTGTCGATCATCCGCACGCCGGCTGCCATGATCGCGCGTAGCCGGTCGAGGTCGAACAGGTGGGCGGCGTCTCGGCGGTCCGCCGGCAGGAGCAGTCGGGGAAGATTCACGTAGCCGAGGTTGCAGGCCTCGTAGGGATATAGCCCGATCTCGCCACAGGGGTTGGTGGCGGCGATGTCGCCCATGGAGTCACGCAGCGGGTTGTTCCGGTTCATCGCGTCCAGGAAGATCAGCCCGGGGTCACCCGTTTCGCAGGCCAGTTCGCAGGCCGCGGCGAAGAGCTCGCGCGCGGGCAGGGTCCGGGCCGCTGCGCCGGTGCGGCGGTTGACCAGCGTCCAGTCGGCGTCCGCCTCGACGGCCCGCATGAAGGCGTCGGTTACCCCGAGTGAAATGTTCGTCATGCTCAGCCAGCCGTCCTGCCGCTTGGCCGCAACGAACTCCAGCACATCAGGGTGGTCGACGTCGAGGATGGCCATGTTGCCGCTCTCGTACCGGCCGCGTTGCCGGAACAGTTTCGTCGCGTCGTCGAAGAGCTTGAGCAGTGCTACCGGGCCGACGGCGAGCCCGGAACTGCCCCGGACGTCGTCGCCGCGGGGCCGGACGTTCGAGTAGTTGAAGCCGCACCCGCCGCCATAACTCTTCACGATCGATGACTCGGAGAAGGTCCGTAACACGCTTTCCTGGGAGTCTTCGACGGGGAAGACGAAACAGTTGGCCATCTGCGGCCGGTGCGTGCCGGCGTTGGCGAGGGTGCGGCTGCCCGGGTGGAACTCCAGGCGGGCCATCACCTCGTAGAACGCCGTCGCCCACGGCCCGGCGGCGTCCGGCTGTTCGGCCCGGGCGAGAGCGCGGGCCACCCGCTGCAACATCGCTTCCGGGGTCTCCACTACCTGGCCGATCGCATCACGTGCCAGGTACCGCTCCTGCAACAGCAGTTGGGCGTTCTGCGCGAACGCGGCCTGCGGGGTCCGGGTGAGGAGAAGGTCGTGCAGGACTGATTCGAAGAGTTTGGACGTCTGGACGGGCATGGTTCTGGCCTTCCCGGGAGCGGCGGCACATGGCGACCATGACTGCGGGACGCGCATGGGTGACGGAGCCGGTGACAGTGGGAGCGGAGATGATCAACCGCGCCGGACGACCGACCGCGGCGCGCCGAATTCGGTCAGCAGATCGGTGTCGCCGGCGACGAACGAGGTGTCGGTGATCGCCGTCTGGTCCGACGGGCCGCGACTGCACATGCACATGTGCCGACCCGTCGAGGAGACCCGGACAGCCCGCGCGCCACCGCTGTTCATGATCTCCATCGCGATGTCCTTGACCAGGTACTCCTGGATCTGGAACCGCTTGCTGAACGCCTGCACCAGGCGGGGGAACTTGCCCAGACCGAGGATCCGTTGGCCGGGCACGTAGGTGATGTCCACCTTGCCGAAGAAGGGCAGAAAGTGGTGTGCGCAGATCGAGAAGTAGTTGATGTCGTGAATGTCGACGACGCCGGTGTGCTCGTCCTCGACCAGACAGGTCGTCTTGAGGACCTTCGAGGTGTCGATGTCGTAGCCGCTGAGCAGTTCCTTGTAGGCGCGGACGATGCGCGGCTCGCACTCGGGCCCGGTGTACCAGTCGAGCGCCCGCTTGTCCGTGGTGATGTTCTGCTCGAGCCATTCGGCGATGGTCACGTCTCCTCCTTGGGGGTGGGGGGCTGCGCCCCGACGGTGCGCGGCGGTTGTGGTCTAAAGGCGTCCCTGGTCGCGCAGGTGGTCGAAGATGATCTGGTCGACAGGTGAGGTCAGGTGCCGGTCGGCGTAGGTCAGCCACGCCACCTCGGCGATCTCCGCGGATGCCTCGATGCGGCCCTGGTAGGCGGACTCGTAGCAGCGCATGCGCACCACGACTCCTTCCGGGTGCGCGTCGGCCTGAGCGCGGAACTCGCCAAGGAAGGTGGCGGTGAGGGGGTCGAGGTCGACTGTGAGTTCCTCCTTGGCTTCGCGTACCAGCGTGTCGAGATCGCTTTCGCCGGGCTCCCGCTTGCCGCCGGGGAGGTAGTAGCGTTCGCGGCCGTGTGACCTGGTGGAAAGCACCCGTCCGTCGGCGAGGAGGATCCAGGCGATCTTGTCAATCTCGTGCGTCATCGTTGTGGAGTCCTTTGGCGAGCCGTTCGTGCACGTAGTCGGCGGTGGCTGTTCTCTCGGCATAGCGCAGTGCGCGGTTGCCAAGATCGTGGATGAGGTCCAGGTCAACGCCGGATTGCGACGCCCAGGGTAGGTGTCGACGCCATCGGGGTGGTGGAAGCGCGTAGGCGGACAGCCCTGCGGCGTGCTTGCCGAGGACCGACAGCGGCACGTGCCGGTCCACAACCGTCGACCACCAGGAGGAGCGATCGTTGACGTGGGCGGACGGTGTGAACGCCCGTACGCCGCCGTCATAGATGACGCATCGTTCGAAAAGGCTTCCGACCGAGGTCAGGCGGGCTGCCTCGTACTCCGGTGTTGAGCCGGCCGCCGACCGCAGCAGGTCGAAGGAGAACCGCGGAAAGGGCACGGTGTCGGGTGCCGGCAGCGCGAACAGGGCCTCCAGGAGGATGAGGGTGACCTGCGGCCGTCCGGATGGATCCACGGCGGCGACACAGCGCTGGACCGCGTCGACGCCCGCGGCCGAGCCGATCACCACCAGCACGATCGCCCTGGGTCGACGCCGCCGAGGGGTCGTGGCCGTCAGGAGACGCGACAGCACCGCCGTCATGGTTCCGCCGGTGGCCAGAATGTCACCGGCGAGGACCGGGTCGGCGCCGAGTTCCCAACGCTCGTACACGAGATTGAGCGGCGCGCCCGTGGACCGTTCAGTGCCGACGAAGCTGACGTCGGCCTCGGCGCCGCAGGCGGTGGTGACCGCCTCCTCGACGCCGAAGCTGAGGCCGCCCCGGAGGATGGTGACCACCGACATCCGGTCGGCGGACAACACCTCGCCGCCGGCCCTGTCGGCGCGGAACATCATCAGGGCCTCAGCCACCGCGGTACGCACCAGGTGCCGGTATGCGCTGCCGGTGACCACCGGGTCCGTCAGCAGGCGTCGGGACGGCGCGGTCGAGCAGAGCAGCACGCGGGCAGGACCCGGATGAGGGTGCTCGTACAGAGCCGTGGCGTCGCCGGTGGCGATGAGTCTCATGTCTTGACCGCCGGCCGCCGGTAGGCCACACCGCGCCGGTGGGCGATGTACTTCTCGATCAGGTACGCGGACTCCACGCCGTCGACCGGCTTGGTCGCGGGCGGGGCCGGGTCGTCATTGGTGACGTGACCCACGACGACAACGCCGGGTGTCGGCAGCCGCCCGGGTAGGTCGCTCGGCGCGTGGACGCTTGCCACGGTGAGACCCACCGCGCCGAAGAGCTGGTGCCAGTCGAGCTGGACGAGGCGGCTCGGCATACCACCGGCCGACTCGTAGCGCCTGTTGTCGACTATCACCAGCGTGTGGTTGTCAAGGCCGGGCAGTCGCGCGCCCAGCGCGGTCAGCACCGAAAGGTTCATCAAAAAGCTGCCGTCGGTGTCGACTCCGGCAACGGGCAGCGGGCGAGCACCGATCGCCAGACCGGTCGAGAGCGCGGCGACGTCGCCCATGGTGTCCGTGACCAGCGTGCGATGGGCCGCAAGCTGGTACAACTCCTCGCTGGTGCGGCCGAGGGCGGAGACGAGCAGGCTGTCTGGCGGCAGCCGGTCGAGCAGGGCGGCGAGGAATTCGGAGGTCCGCACTACCGGCCTCGCAGTTCTTCGACGAACGGGGGGTTGGCGATCAGCGCAACGGTGCGTTGGCCGGTGTCGAGTGTGTTGTACGCCCGCCTGAGCAGATCGGGGAACGCGTGAACCGAGTCGACCTCCGCTGTTGCTGCTGAAAGCATCCGCAGGTGTGGGTGCATGGTCTCCTCGTGCGGCAGGCCCCACCAGTTGGCCTCCCCGAAGGCGCCGCGTCGGGCCAGCAGCAGCACCGTGTGCAGACGGTGGCTGAGAGCGAATCGGGCCAGGGTCTCGCAAGCCCGCCGCAATCCGGAGTTCTCCATCAGCACCAGGCTTCGACTGCCCGCGAGGCGGGCGCCGGCGGCGATGCCCACCGCGGTCGCCTCGTCGCAGACCTGGACGTAGGCGATGTCGTCGCGCTCGGCCGCGCACCGGTGCAGGGGCGCCAGCAACGAGTCGGGGACGGCAGTGATCAGGTCGACCCCACTGTCGACCAGCGCCTGGTAGACGCTCTCCGCACTCACGCCGTCACCGCCTGGTGGAGACGAGTTCGACGATGATGTTCGCGTACGGTGTGGCACCCACGTTGCGGAGCAGGTGAGGTAGCCCGGCCTCGTGGTAAACGGCGTCGCCGACCTTGTCGTCGCCCGGCAGCACCGTGCCGTCGGTGCACACCGTCTCCGTCTGGCCGGGGCTCAGCACGACGTACACGTAGTCGCAGGGGTGCTGATGGATGTTGGTTTCCTGCCCGGGGGCGAGATCCAGCGTCCAAATCCGGACCCGGTCGTCCTGGTACACCAGCTCGGTGCCCACCTGAACGATGTCCGACTGCATGGGGTGTCCTCCGTGGAAGCGTAGACGGCTGGGTTGATGTCAGCGAGAAGCGGCCTGAGCTGCGGACCCGGTCAGAGCCGGGGAGGCCCAAGTGCGATCCGGCGGCGCATCTGCGGCAGGTCGCCACGGAAACCGTGCAGGTTCTCGACCCACCACGTCAGGCCGGCGTCTGCGTACGTCTTCACCCGGTCGCGGTCGGCGGGCCCACCGTCGCCGTCGCTGTACCCGCCGATGGCGAGGTCAAATTGCGCGTCGCTCGTTCGCCGGTCGGAGATGAAGGAGGCCATTTCCCGGTACTGGTCGACGGGGATCATGGTGGGGGTCCAGGTGCGCCGGCGTTCGAGAGAGAGCCGGCCGGGCAGCACGCCGTCCCACCGGGCGGCCCGACGGAAGGGCGGGCGGTTCGGCCAGTAGCCGCCCACCCAGATGGGGATGCGGGGCTCCTGCACGGGCCGGGGCAGAAAGGTGCAGTCCCGGATCTGGAAGTGGCGACCCGTGTAGCTGAACGGTTTCCCCGACCACAACCCCTCGATGATGTCCAGGGCCTCGTCGAGTTTTTCGGCGCGAACGCGCTCGTCCCCGTCCTCGCCGAAGTCCTCGAACTCCGAATCGGCCGGATACCCGAGTCCGACACCGAGAATGAGTCGGCCCTGCGACAGGTGGTCGAGGGTGACGGTCTCCCGGGCGACCTTCCACGGCCGTCGTCGCGCCAGAGGTGTCACCATGGGCCCGAGCCGTATGCGGGTGGTCGACGCGGCAATCGCGGCGAGGCTGATCCAGGGATCCACGATTGGGCCGTCGAATCCGCGCATGAAAGCGAGATGGTCCCACAGGAAGAAGCCGTCCCAGCCGGCGTCCTCGGCTTCTTTGGCGAGAGTTACCAGGAATAGCGGATCACCGTAGTCGCCGTGCGGAGGAACAGAAACCGCGTATTTCAGCGGACGGTTCAATCGGCTTTCCGGCATGCGGTTCCCCCGATCATCGTCGTGCAGCCTGAATGCGGAGCATGCGCCTTTAAGGCGAGACCTGTTGCGGAACTTTCACCGCGCCAACCCTAGCGTCGCTATCGATGTCGGTCAACGCCAATGCTGATCCCGAGGGCGCCAGGTGGGATTCCCGTACTCGGAAATTTTGAATGATCGCAAAGGCGGAAGTCGTTTCGTCCGGCCATTGGGGATCGCCTGCGCCGAGGGGAACGCGACAACTAGGCAAGCCATTCAACTCGCGCTACCCTTGGCCCCTGGCGGGGCTGACGACCACCGAGCAATGGCCGGCCCCTGCCCGGGAGCGTGTCGTCCGTTCGGCATGCCATCGCGACGTGTACGCGACCCTGGGAGGAATCGTGAACGTCGATCAGGAGCTTCTCGAAATCCTGTGTTGTCCGGCGGACCGCGGTGACCTCAGCTACTCAGCGGAAAGCGAGGAACTGTGCTGCGACCGCTGTGGGCTGGCTTTTCCGGTTCGCGATGGCATCCCGGCACTGCTCCTGGAGTGATCCGACCCCGGTCGGCGATCCGGGCGACCTCGCTCGCCCGGTCGGCATCTGACGGACGACCGGGCGCTCGACGGCACGCTAGCCAGCAGACGTCGGCAGTGAATGCTGGTCGAGCTGCTTGACCGCGTCGACGACGTCGGGAAAAGAGTCAATGAAGGCGTCGACGTAGCGGGAATCGAAGTCCGCCGGTCTCCGGACCCCGCTTTGCAGGCAGCCGACGAAGTGCATGCCGGCGCCGCCGGCGGCTAGTGCGTCACCTGGTGAATCCCCGACGTAAACGCACTGACCGGCTGGTATGTCGGTCGCTGCCAGCAATTCGTCGAAGGCGCGCGGATCCGGCTTGCGGAAACGCGTGTTGCCGGCGTGGTAGATGCCACTGACCCGCTCGGCCAAGACATGATCCGGCTCCAGCATGTGCCGAACCTCGTCCTCGGTCCGTGACGTCAACAGGAACACCGACCGACCGGTCATCACGAATTCGTCCAGCGCACGCAGGTTCTCCGCAGGAATCAGATCCAGACGGCCGTCGGCGATGTACGCTTCCAAGGCGGTCTGATAGAGCGCCGAGAACTGGCCCAGGTCCAGGCCGGGTGACCGTCGGGGCATGGCGTCCAGCAGCGGTTCGCCCCAGGTGGATAGATGCACCTCCCGTTGCATGGGGGGCCGACCCATCTCCGCCAGGACTTCATTCTCCAACGCGAACGAGGCGGCCTGGGTGAGGCACAGGGTGTCGTCGACGTCCACAATCACAGCGCGGATCACGAGCCAAGCCTAACGGCCCCGGCGGGTGCACACACTCATCGGGAAGCGGAGTTTCACGGTCCGTCTGCCGCGTCCGGACGGCGGCGAGCCGGGGCTTCGGCGGCAGTTTCCGGGACGCGATGCCGCTGTGCCAGGGGAGCGTCATGTCGACGAAATACGTGCCAGCGACCGGTGCCCGCACCCCCGCCGCCAGCGTCGCATCTGGTCCGTGCGCGGGCTTCCGACACGTCGGACCTCGGCCAACCACTCTGACATCCATGAGCCGGGTTTGGTGTTGAGACGCTGCCACCGGCACGATGGTGTGCGTGTCTGCGGCTGTCTCATCTCGCCCGGCTCCGCACAGCCTTGAAGCGGTGCTGGAACGGCTGACGTACGTCAACGAGGAGACCGGATACACCATCGCCCGGGTGGCCACCGGGCGTGGTTCGGATCTGTTGACGGTGGTCGGTGCGCTGCTGGGGGCGCAGCCGGGCGAGAGTCTGCGGTTGCAGGGTTGGTGGTCCTCGCATCCGCAGTACGGCCGCCAGTTCGAGGTCGTCTCCTACACCACCGTGCTGCCCGCGACGATCCAGGGTATCCGCCGCTACCTCGGTTCCGGGCTGATCAAGGGCATCGGGCCGGTGTTCGCCGAGCGGATCGTCGAGCACTTCGGCCTGGACACCCTGCAGATCATTGAGGACGAGCCGGGTCGGCTGGTGGAAGTGCCGGGGCTGGGTCCGAAACGTACCGCGAAGATCACCGCCGCGTGGGCGGAGCAGAAGGCCATCAAGGAAGTGATGGTGTTCCTGCAAGGCGTCGGGGTGTCCACCTCGATCGCGGTCCGGATCTACAAGAAATACGGCGACGCCTCGATCAGTGTGGTGAAGAACGAGCCGTACCGGCTGGCCGCCGATGTGTGGGGGATCGGGTTCAAGACCGCTGACACGATCGCTCAGGCCGTCGGGATTCCGCATGACAGCCCGCAGCGGGTCATGGCCGGGTTGCAATACACGTTGTCGCAGGCCACCGACAATGGCCACTGCTACCTGCCCACCCCACAGTTGGTCGCTGACGCGGTGAAAATCCTGGACGTGCCCGCCGAGCTGACCATCCGCTGCCTTGACGACCTGGTCAGTGAGGAAGGCGTCGTCCGCGAGCTGTTGCCCGGTGCGGACGAGCCGGTTCCGGCGATCTACCTGGTGCCGTTCCACCGAGCCGAACAGTCACTGGCCGGTTCGGTGCTGCGGCTGCTCCGCGACCGCACGGACCGGATGGCGCAGTTCACCGGGGTCGACTGGGACAAAGCGTTGTCGTGGTTGAAGGCGCGCACCGGTACCGACCTGGCCCCGGAGCAGGAGCAGGCCGTGCGGTTGGCGCTGACATCGAAGGTCGCCGTGCTCACCGGCGGCCCCGGTTGCGGTAAAAGCTTCACCGTCCGGTCGATCGTCGAACTTGCCGCCGCCAAGCAAGCGAAGATCCTGCTCGTCGCCCCTACCGGCCGGGCCGCGAAACGGCTCGCCGAACTGACCGGCCAGCCCGCCGCGACGGTGCACCGGCTGCTGAAACTGCAACCCGGCGGCGAACCCACCTTCGACCGGGACACCCCCCTCGACGTGGATCTGCTGGTGGTGGATGAGGCGTCGATGCTCGATCTGATCCTGGCCAACAAACTCATCAAAGCCGTCCCACCCGGGGCGCATCTGCTACTGGTTGGCGATGTCGACCAGCTCCCGTCCGTGGGCGCCGGTGAGGTGCTGCGTGATCTGCTCGCCGCTGACGCGGTTCCACGAGTCCGGCTCACTCAGGTGTTCCGGCAGGCCGCCGACTCCGGGGTGGTCAGCAACGCCCACCGGATCAACGCCGGCCGCCCTCCGATCCTGCAGGGCATGAGCGACTTCTTCCTGTTCCCCTGCGACGACACCGAAGCTACCGCCGCACTGACCGTCGACGTGGCGTGCACCCGCATCGCGAAACGGTTCGGGCTCGACCCGCGCCGTGATGTGCAGGTCCTCGCCCCGATGCACCGCGGTCCGGCCGGGGCTGGTGTGCTGAACACGCTGTTGCAGCAGCAACTCACCCCGCCCCGGGAAGGCATGCCGGAGCGCCGGGTGGGCGGGCGGGTGTTCCGTATCGGTGACAAGGTCACTCAAATCCGCAACAACTACGACAAAGGTGTGGCGGGGGTGTTCAACGGGACCGTCGGGGTCGTCACCGCCCTGTCCACCGACGATCAAAGTCTGGTCGTACGCACCGACGAGGACGAACTTGTTGACTACGACTTCGACGAACTCGACGAACTGGCCCACGCCTACGCGATGACGATCCACCGCTCGCAGGGCTCGGAGTACCCGGCGGTGGTCATCCCGATCACGACCAGCGCGTGGATGATGCTGCAACGCAACCTGCTCTACACCGCTATCACCAGAGCGAAGAAACTCGTCGTGCTTGTCGGCTCCCGCCGGGCATTGGCTGCCGCCGTCCGTACGGTCGGTGCCGGCCGCCGCCACACCGCCCTCACCCATCGGCTCAACGCCTAAGCGACGCCACTTCAGGTTGGCGCGGCCAGACATCGCCCGGTCTGACCCCGGGCGTGACGGGCACGACGGCGCGCTGACCGCCGAGGGTTGAATCGGGACCTGCTGGTTGCGGGGCACGGCCAGGACGTGACCGATGCGCTGCGGTCTCGTCGACTGTCAGCACCCCATCGTCGTCACCAAGGTGCTCGGACGCGTAGGCGGGACAGGCCATCGCGGACCGCGTCCGGGTCCCACGCTGAACGGTTGCGCAGTAGGTGCATCCGGTCCGGCGTCACCGCACCGCCGGCCTCGGCCAACGTCCAACCGTTCTTGCTCGCCAGGGGCGACAGCAACCCACCAGATAGGTCAGTGCCTGCCGGCGCGGCTCTGCGCGACCGAACCGGTGCGCGACCTGCGCCAGCAGATCATCGAGACCCGCCTGCCAGTCCACAATCTCATCGATCAACGCCAACACTGGAACCTGCCGCCGCTGCTAACGACCACAACAGACGAACGGTGTGACCGCCCGTACCATCGCCCGGACGGCATCGACATGCGCCGTTACGCAGCCGCTGCCAACAAGACGTCGATCATGTTCGTGAGCTGCCGAAACTCCAGATCAGACAACTGTGGCTGGAGTGCTAGGCGAAACCCGTCACGACCTGGTTCCGGCCAATTTCCTGCGCTTTGCTGGGAACTTTTCCGGCCGGTCGAGCGATAGGCGCGCGCGGCTGGCGGGCATGGCGCCGGCGTACGTCCCACGTCATAATCACTGCATGGTGGATATGAACAGGGCGATTCGACAGGACAGCTTGTTCACCCCCGAGGCGCTGAAAAACCCGACCCGCCTGCTCCACCGGATTCGGGCGGAAACCCCGGTGGCCTGGGTTCCGCAGCTCAACGCGTACCTCGTCACCCGGCACGCGGACGTCGTCGCCGGGATGAAGGACCGCCGCCTGGCCAACGCGAACATGGCCCAGGGTCTCCGGCGGCTGAGTCCCGCCGAGCAGGACGAGCTGCTGCCGCTGCGCGCCTCGATCGACATGTGGATGGGGCACACCAACACCGCCGATCACATCCGCTTCCAGCAGCTGTTGAAGCGGTACTTCACCCCCGCCACAGTGGAATCGCTGCGCCCGCGGGTACGGGAGTTGACCCACGAGCTGCTCGACGCCGTGGCGCCCCAGGGGCGGATGGACGTGGTCAAGGACCTGGCGTACCCGCTGCCGGCGAACGTCATCGCCGAGATGCTCGGCATGCCGATCCGCGACCGCGACCTGCTCCAGGCCTGGTCGCGGGACATCCTCACGGTCTTCCTGATCGCCAGCCTGGCCCGGCTGCGCCAGTGCCAGCGCAGCATCCTGGAGATGCAGGACTACCTGCGGGTACTGCTGGCGGAGCGCCGGCAACGGCCGCGTGAGGACGTGCTGAGCACGTTCGCGGCCGCCGAGAAGGACGGCCTGGTCACCGAGGACGAGATCGTCGCCAACTGCGTGCTGCTGCTGTTCGCCGGCCACGAGACGACGGCCCACCTCATCGCGAACGGGCTGGTCCTGCTGTTCCAGAACCCCGAGCAGCTCGACCTGCTCAAGGGAAAGCCAGAGCTGACCCCGTCAGCTGTGGAGGAGATGCTGCGCTGCGACGGCCCGGGCGGGAGCGTCGTGCGGATGACCACCGAACCGGTGGTGATCGGCGACGTGCCCATTGCGGCGCACCAGGTCATCTACCTCGCCATGGTGGCCGGCAACCGCGACCCCGAGGCGTTCGACGATCCCGACCGTTTCGACATCACCCGTACCCCCAACCGGCACACCGCCTTCGGCATGGGCGCGTCCTACTGCCTGGGGGCCGCGCTGGCCCGGATGGAAGCGGACGAGTGTTTCCGCATCCTGCTTGATCGTTTCCCGGACCTGCGCCCGGTCGACGCGACACCGGACTGGCAGGCCACCTCACCGCTTCTGCATCACCTGAACACGCTGCGGGTCGAGTTCACCGCCCGCGGCTGACCCGGCCGCCCTCCGGCCGCCAAGCCCGCCCGGCCGTTAAGCCTGCCCGCCGTTAAGCCCGCCCGGCCGTTCAGCCCATCGGGCGGCGGGCGCCGGCGGTCCAGCGGTCCCGGTCGGCGGCCTTGTGCCGCACATACGGGACACCTCGGGGCGTGGCCGGACGAGGAACCACTCGGCCGCCAAACCCTCGACCACCACGCCGGCGACGTCGTCCGGATCAAGCAGCTCGCCGGCCGCGGTGACGGCCTTCGCCGCGGCCGACCCGCCGTCGAGGCCGGCCATCAACAAAGGGGTACGCACGCCCTGCGGGCACAGCGCGCCGACCCGAAGGCCGGCGTCGCCGTAGGTCACCGCCAGCCATTCGGCGTACGCCACCGAGGCGTGTTTCGTCGCGGTGTACGGCGCGTCGCCGGAGGAACCAGCAGACCGGCCGCCGAGCAGGTGTGCAGCAGGTATCCGCCGCCGTGGGCCAACATCCGGGGCACCAGGGCACGTGCGGAGTGGACATGGGCCAGCATGTTCACCTGCCAGGGCCAGGCCGGGCCGGGCCAGGCCCGGTCCTGGTCCGGGGCGCCAGCCCGGTGGCCGACTGTGACGCCGCGTTGGCGCAGGAGTCTGGGGGCAGGCGCTGGCATCGACGGCCGGCGCCGCCGATGCGTACCGCGACAACCAGGGCTTGGCGCCGGTGATGGCGGTATACGGCAAATTAACGTCATAGTGCGATCGTGAGCGCGCCGCGAATACGTCTGGAACTGAACGCACCGTCGGACGGAAGTCCAGCCAGCCTTTTCCGGGCAAGCCAACGTTGCGATCGCGGCGGTCCACGGCGAGGACAGACCGATAGGCGGCACCCGGAAAGGTAGGTACGGCAGGGCCAGCGGTCAGACCCCGGGCGCCGCGTCACGGAAAGCCTTCAGGTGCGCCGAGATGGTGTTCACGACCTCCGCCATCTGGGTGTTGAAATAGAAGTGCCCACCCGGGAAGATGCATATCTGAAACTCCCCTGACGTGTGCTGCCCCCATGCCCGTGCTTCCTGAACGGTGACTCGGGGATCGGCATCTCCAATTAGGGCGGTGATCGGACATCGCAAGGGAGGTCCAGGGGCATAGCGGTATGTTTCGATGGCCTTATAGTCCCCGCGAACCGCCGGCAGGAGCATCTGGACCAGTTCTTCGTCGTCAAGGAGGCTCGAGTGTGTGCCGTCGAGTGCGCGCACTTCGGCCAGCAGGCCGCTGTCGTCGCGGCGATGTATGTCGTCGTCGCGATGCACCGACGGGGCGCGTCGCGCCGATGCTATGAGACCTGATACCTGAACGTCTCCTTCGGCTTCCAACCGTCGGGCCACCTCGAAGGCGATGGTGGCCCCCATGCTGTGGCCGAACAAGACTAGAGGGCGGGTACGCCAGGGCTGGAGAGCTTCAGAAATCTCCTTCGCCAAGTCCTCAATGTTTTCAATCAGCGGCTCAGTTCGACGTTCTTGCCGGCCTGGATACTGCACTCCAAGCACCTCGGCGGAGTCCGTCATCGCCCTAGCCAATGGACGGAAAAAGGTGGCAGAGCCGCCAGCGTGTGGAAAGCATACGAGCGGGATTCCGCGCGGAGTTTCGCCGGTCAGCCGCAGGATCCATGACCCAGATTCAGCGGATTTTTGTCCCATCGATGCTTCCTCTCGATTGCTCGCCAATGTTGTGCGTGAACCGGCTTCGTCTATTCCGCGATTCTTGTGCGCATGGTCCATCGAAAGATGACAGCGCTGCCGAGGGTCGGCCCGGTGGCCTGACCTTCCCGCTCGAAGTGCTCGTACCCACCATGATGCCGAACTTTCAGTTTCCATTCAGAGGACGGCACCTGCTGGGCTCGTAGATCCTGCGGCAGGTCGGCCGGGCCACCCTCCAGTACGGCGGCTAGGGCGTCTTCGCCGTACTCGGCATCTGTCGGTTTCGTCATCAGGCATCTCCTCGCGTGTCGACGGCGCGCCTTGCACTGCAAAAAGGGCCAAGCGGATGTGCTCGCCGCAAAGCGGTCGAGTGGAAATTGTTGTGGATCAACGCCGGAGGCACTTCTTTGCGAACGTTTTATTGGCCCCTCGACCGGCCACTTCTCGTCCGCGACTTTCAGACCCTACGGGTTTCTGCCAGGAATGGCGCCGCCCAGGATCTATCGAACTGCGGCGACGGCGTCGCCAGCCGCCCCTGATACCTGACGTAAGCTGGGTAAGAATTGTCTTCGTCGGCAGCTCGTGGGGACATCGGCGACCCGCCGGGAGGGCACCATTGCATCGACTGCTTCCGTGCCGCCGCCACCCCACACGCGTCGACGAGGGATAGTGCACTGCCTATATGTGCCACGGCAAACTCCCCGATAGAGTGGCCGACCAGAACGGCAGTCCGGATCTCCTTGCGGCGCAGCTGTCGGTATGCTGCCACCTCGTGCGGCGATCACCTCCGTCAATGTACCCGATCTGGGACGGCACGGGCTACTGGTGTGTCGCGGGCGCCGTGCATCCACTGCCGCCGGCTCGTGCTCAGACCAGGCCGGGGTTCGAGTCCAAGCCAGCAGGTCTGCGACGAGAGGGGCGATTTGCGGCCAGTCATCGACTTTGCGGACGCGCATCTGACCGGGCGCGGGAAGCGGCAATGCCAGCAGCAGTCGCAGTTGCGCGCTGCGGTTGGCTGATAGGCCGAGCGTTGGTCGTCAACCGTATGCCCCGCCTGTCAGCCCAGACGACCGCGATCGCCCGCTGTCAACGTCCGCCGCGCTGCCGGACTCGGACAGGCGTGCTTGCCGGTCCAGCCAGGGATATGGTCGGCAAAGGTCGACCCCTCGCACTCGGTGAGCGGACAACGGAACCGTCGCATCGGCAGCCGCAAGTTCGTCGGCCGGCCGTCATCCGTCCTGCACCGACCTGCGACTCCGGGAGTGGGCCCGCGTCGTCAACCGCTAACACTCCGGCACTCCGTGTCCTGACCAGTCGCCCGCCGGATCCGCACGCCTGGTCAGCAGCCTCGACCCGCTCGACCGTCACACCGGCCAGTTGAGAAAACATGTCCGGCTGGCGCCGTCCACCACGGAGCCAAGTTCCACGCTGGGCAGACACGGTTGCTCGAGAGGCGTCACGAAAAGTGGCCAGACCATTTCAGAGAGCGGCGACACGGCGAGTCGGTCAGTCGTACCCAACAAGGCTCACCGTATGGCAGTCCTCGCCACGGGCGGCTCGACGTCGCGGTGGGCAGGCGAACGACTAATATGTCGGGATGACTGTTTTTCGTGTCGCTATATCAACGGATGACGATGAAGCTGCTGATGCGGTTCAACTCCTGATCAGGGTTGAAGCCAGCGGCGGCGTGCACCGGATCGCTGAGATAACGATGCGCAGCAATGGCCCGGCCGGTTTGACTGTCGGCTCGCTGCCTGAGATAGATCTTGAGGCGATCGGGCAGGCACTAATTGGGGGCGCGGGAGCCTCGCGTCCCAGTGGTTCGGCAGTGAGGGCCGGTGCGGCGACCGGAGTCGTTGGTCCCAGCGCGCCCGCCGGCGGTCGGGTTACGACCCGCCAGCGGTCCGACACTCCGCAGGCGGTTGACGGTTCGGCGGATCATGCCCTGTTTGCCGCGGTGCAACCCGCAGAGGCGACGCGCTATCAGGGGACGGGGTCGGGCCGCGCCTACCGGCGCATGCCTGATGCGGAAGAGGTCAGGGCCGTGTACGAGGCCGCTGGTACCGTCACCGGCGTCGCCGAACACTACGGGGTTCCGCGGCACACGGCGAAGGGTTGGATAGGCCGGTTGCGGAAGCTGAACGGTAAACCGTCGTAACAGTGTGCTGCCCGTGGTCGGACTCACCGCATAGAGGAGAGCTTTGATGAGCGAGTACCTCATCACAGTTGAGCAGGTTGGCGGCAGCGGGCAGATAAAGGTCGTTGTGGACCTGGCCTCAGCTGGCCCTACCGTCCGGGAGATTTCGTTACGGCCTGACGAGGGTGGCTCTGCCGTACCGCAGATGCTGGCTGAGCTGGACTTTCGACAGGTTGTCGAGATTGCGTTTCGGCTATCCGGAAACGCGGAAACCCGTGGCTCGGTGCTGGACATCGTTGACAAAAACGACTTGGAACGAGACGAACCTGCGCAGCCAATCGATGGAGGGCGGACGTCGGCGCCTGCGGACACGGTGGCGCCCAGACGCGTCGGTAAGCACGTAAGCGACATGCCGCCCGACTTCCCTGTCACGTACTGGAAGATGGGGAGTGCGGCGAGGGTCGCCGAGCACTACTCGGTTCCCCGGCAGGTCGCCAACGGCTGGATTAAGGAGCTGCGACGAACCGGTAAGGCGCCGGATCCATGGCGCCAGGGACGGACGCGCGGGCGGCAACCTTGACACAGGCCACGTCGCACGCTTTCCGGACAAGGGTTCAGGCCGCGGCAGGCAGAACGTGAGCGCAAATGGCCTTGCCGACGCCGGTTTCGAGGGGCCGAGAGCCCGTACGAATTCGTTCCAGGCGTCCCTACACCCGCACGACGCTCGCGCTGGCGGTCGTACACCCGGTTGAACGTCGCCGGTCGGGCCCGGCAGCGGCGGCATTGATCGCAGCGCCGGTTGGGCGCACCGCCCTGGCGGTAAGCTCGCGGACGCCGTAGAACAGGTAGTGCGCTCCACCCCCGCCTCGGTGAGGGGCTCCTTGAGCCCATCCAACGACATGGCTGGCAATTTCGCCACCAATGCGGACCCGATGACTCGCTTGATGGACTGCGCAGCAGCAGTCCATCCTCACCAATCTCCCGCGGCCGGTTGGTTCCTTGGTGCCGCCTGATGGCCTTACCCGCAGGCGTGGCGGTCGCCCCGACCGATTGCCACGTGTGGTGCATCGACCCCGCCGACGCTCCCGACTGTGCGAGGACCTGCTCAGCGAATCGGAGCGGGCTACCAGGTACGCGAAGACGAGCACCGGTAGGGCCCTGCGCCGGTCCCTCCGCCGGGTCGCGGCGCGACGGCGGCTCACGACGACCGCCGCGCTCCTCAAGGTCGCGGTTGCGAGTCGACCGACGACGATCCGCGCAAGGTCGAGCTTCGCCGCGAGTGTCCGGACAGACGAGGGCCGCACGGGCGCCTTGAGTCGACTGAAGCACGCTCGACGTCTCCCTCACGCATGTCGACGACCGGGTGTCGGCCGCGCTGTGCGCGGACGCAGCCGTCGGAGTAGGCCGAGCAGGTGATCGCCGACGTCGACGTCGACACCATGCTGGGATTGGTGCTCAGCGACGCCGAGCGCGCGGAATTCCGCGCTGCTCACGGCGGGCCGGGCCGGACTCAGGCATTCTTCCACTGTTGGCGGCGCAGGGAGTCGGTGCTGAAGGCGACCGGCGACGGGCTGTGGATCCCGATGTCGAACCTGACAGTGTGGGCGCCGCGCGACCCGGCCCGGCTGAGCGGCTTCATCGACCGCCCGGACCTCGTCGGGCCGGCGCAGATCGTCGATCTGGATCCCGAACCGGGTTATGTCGGGGCGGTCTCAGTGTTGGCGGCCCGGCCTGTACGGGTCCGCGAACGCGACGGCGCGCAGGCGATTGCCGCCACCGGCTTTGTCCGCTGACCCGGACCGGCGGTCAGAGCCAGCCGAACTCGCCGGTGTCGCCGAACGACACGACCAGCCGGGCGCTTCATCGCGCCACTTCTTCGTGATTGCGGTCGTTGCGCCGGACCCTTGACAGGGTGCGCGGAGATTGAGAATCGTGTATGGAGGAGTTGTTCCGGTGAATAATGCTTCTACGGGGGAAGGATCATTGATGCCTCGTCCACGTTCGCCCCTTCGGCCGTGGGATCGGCGTTGATTGCCGGGCGGCTCGTCACGCTACCTCGACCGCCGCCGCTCCAGGCATTGGCTCATAGGGCCTAGCGAGTTAGCCCGGTCGTGACTTGGACAAGCTCGTCATTGCCTTTGTTGCGTAGCACCAGGTTCACCGTGTTCCCGAACGCAGAGCCCTAAGCTTCTTGATCGCGGGTTGCATCGTTCACCTCGAAGTGTCTTTTCGGCCAGGTTGGGGCAGTCGGCTGCCCAGGGCGCGCCTGGCCTTATTAACGCTTCTTGGGAGTTGAGCGGTTCATGTGAACGACTGCCTGGGCAGTTTAGCGGGTTTGCCGCACTTCATGGATCGCCTCACAAGACGGTCTAGGATCACCAATTCTTGCGGACGGCGGCATGTAGTGAATTCGCCATGTGGAAGGGCCACCAGCTGTTATGAATGATTCTGGACGGGTTTTGAAAATAGATCGGGCCGCTGCCGCCCGGCACGGGCAGTGGTGCCGCCCGCTGGGATCGGGATGGTGACACGACCGACAGATGGTGCGCCGCGTCCTGTTCGGACAGTGGAGCGAGGACCGTTGGAGGTTCGTGTCCCAAGAGCAGGATTCCGGCTGCGGAATGGCCTGCTTCCGGTGACTGGCCGCATGGCGCGAGGCGGGAGTTTGGCGAGGCCCGCACGAGGTACTGCCGGCCGATCCGCATGCCGCAAACATACTCGACTGGCCGTAGGCGCTGTTCGACAATTCGTACGTGTGGAATCAGAAGAGCGGCCCACGATAGGTCGGCAGCGTCGAAACCGGCTGGAAACGTCATGTCATCATCGAAGGCGCCAGTATCCCGCTCGCCGTCAGTCTGACCGTCGGCAATCGGCTCGACGTCTCCAGTTCACGCCGCTAATCAATTCCGTCTCGATAGTGCAGGCGCTGCGGCTATTCTGCCGCCGGCCGGATGCGCTCACCAGTGGGCGTGGATCGAACCGTCGCATCGCTGCACTGTTCCTCCACGATCGGTCCCGCTGGCAGATTCTCAAGGACATTCGCCAAAAGCCTTCACGTGCCCGGCCTGCCGAATCATTGCTGATGACGGCTCGTCAAACAATTCAGTGTCAAGGCTCCGACCGCGTGGTGCTGACCTGTTGGCCCGTGACCGAAGATCACGTGTAGGCCAGGTGACTGTGTGAGCCCAGCCGGGGGCGTCACCGGCAGGCTCACTTCCAGGCCATTGGTTCGTGTTTTCCGCAGTGCGGATTAGGATATTCGAGGATGGCGATGTCTGAAACCTTCAGCGATGTCTGAGACCTTCCGAGGCCAGGATAATGCGATTGCTGTTATTGGTGTGTCGTGCCGCCTGCCGCGCGCCGCTGGTCCGGCAGCATTCTGGACCCTGCTACGCGATGGGCTGGACGCGATCTCATCCACTCCTGCTGATCGCTGGGGCGTCACTCCGCTCGACCCGGGCAATTCGCCCCTGGGTACCGAATATGGGGCCTACCTTGACGGGGTTGACCAGCTCGATGCTGGGTTTTTCGGAATTTCGCCACGGGAAGCTGCCGCCGTTGACCCGCAGCAGCGACTGACGCTTGAGCTGAGCTGGGAGGCGCTTGAGGACGCCGGCGTCGTGCCGGAGCGGATTAGGGGCACCCGCGTCGGGGTGTTCATCGGTGCGAATAAGGATGACTACGCAACCCTTCTGCGCCGGTACGGTTCGGATGCAATCACTGAGCACAGCAACACCGGCCTGCAGCGCGGCATGATCGCCAACCGGGTGTCGTATACGCTCGGGTTGACTGGACCGAGCATCACCGTCGATACCGCCCAGTCGTCGTCGCTAGTTGCCATTCACCTCGCCTGTGACAGCCTGCGTCGCGGCGAGTGTTCCAGCGCAATTGTCGGCGGCGTCATTCTTAATCTCAGCTCAGAGGCTGCCGTTGAACTGTCGAGGTTCGGGGCACTGTCGCCGGATGGCCGCTGTTTCACATTCGATGCCCGAGCCAACGGGTTCGTGCGCGGCGAAGGCGGTGCAGCAGTTGTACTAAAACCGTTACGGCAGGCATTGGCCGACGGTGACCACGTGTATTGCATCATTCGCGGCAGCGCTATCAACCACGATGGGATAAGCGAAGGTCTGACCGTTCCTAATGCCTCCGCCCAGGAGGAGGTCATTCGGTTCGCGCATGAACGTGCAGGCGTACAAGCAGCAGACATCCAGTATGTCGAGTTGCACGGCACTGGCACAAAGGTTGGTGATCCGGTCGAGGCGGCCGCGCTGGGCGCGGCCGTTGGCAGGCCCCGCCGTGCTTACGGTCCACTGCGAGTGGGCTCGGTTAAGACGAACATTGGCCATCTTGAGTGTGCCGCGGGTATCGCCGGATTACTTAAGGTGATCTTGGCAATCCACCATCGCCAGATTCCGGCCAGCTTGAACTTCCGGCAGGCGAGTCCGTCGATTCGGCTGGAGGAACAGAACCTACAGGTTCAGACGCAGACCGCTGAATGGCCGGATCCCAGCCGGCCGCTGGTTGCGGGCGTTAGCTCGTTTGGCATGGGCGGCACCAACTGCCACGTTGTCGTAAGCGAGGTCGCCGACGCTGAGGCTGTTGAGAGTGTCAGGCTCGGCGGACCGATGGAGTCGGCGCCGTTGGCACTGTCGCTGTCGGCGAAAACGGCCCGTGCGTTGGGTGAGCAGGCGATGAGGCTACGGGCGTTCGCGACCGAGCAGCCGGAGATCTCCACCCGGGACCTGGCCTGGACTCTGGCCACCGCCCGGTCGGTGTTCGCGCATCGGGCGGTGGTGGTGGCCGGGGATGTGGACGGGTTCCTGGCTGGGTTGCAGGATCTGGCCGGGTTGCAGGATCCGGCGGGGTTGCGGGATCTGGACGCGTCGCCGGTGGTGGTGCGGGGTGTCGCGGCGGGTGCGGGTGGTGGGGCGGGTCCGGTGTTTGTGTTTCCGGGTCAGGGTGCGCAGTGGGTGGGCATGGGTGTGGCGTTGTGGGACGCCGAGCCGGTGTTCGCGCAGGCGATGACCCGGTGTGCGCGGGCGTTGGCGCCGTTTGTGGATTGGTCGTTGCGGGAGGCGTTGGCTGATTCGGCGTTGTTGGACCGGGTGGATGTGGTGCAGCC
>NZ_JBFAOI010000015.1:0-115250 GCF_040675155.1 Micromonospora sp. NPDC049645 | reverse complement strand
TCTGGCGAGGTGCCCTCCAAATAACAAAAACAACACCCCCCCCCGCCCCCCCCCCCCGGGGGGGGCGCCCCCCCCCCCCCCCCCCCCCCCCCCCACCGCCGGGATCACTTAGGCCAGCTGCTCTCGATGCCCTGGAGCACCGGAGCGGTCGCCTTGCCGTTCAGCCACTCGACCATGCCCTTCCAGAACGTTCCCGCGCCGACGCCGGCCGGCATCAGGTCGGATCCGTCGAAGCGGAAGGTGCCCGTCTTGTCCTGCAGGATCTGGACGGAGAGCTTGTCGATCGGGCTGGCCACGTTGGCGATGTCCAGCTTGTTGTTCGCCGTGACCCAGTTGCCGAGCTTCGCGCGGCTGTTCACGTACTCCGCGGAGGCGAGGTAGGTCTGCACCGCCTGCACCTCGGGGCGGTCGGCGTAGGCGACGACGAACTCGCCCGCGCCCAGCACCGGCTTGCCCTTGGCCGGGTCGATGGTCGGGAAGTAGAAGGCGAACGCGTCGCCGTCCTCGGCCACCTTGGTGCCCTCGGGGAACTGGTTGGCGTAGAACGACGCCTGTCGGTGCATCGCGCACTTGCCGGTGGTCACCGGCAGGCCCGCCTCCTGGAAGGCGGTGGTGGTGATGCTCTTGACGCCGCCGAAGCCGCCGTTGACGTACTTCTCGTTCTTGAGGATGCTGCCGGCGCGGTCGACCGCGTCGACGATCTTCGGGTCGTTGAACGGGATCCCGTGGGTGGTCCACTGGTCGTAGACCTCGGGGCCCTGCGTACGCAGGATCACGTCCTCGATCCAGTCGGTGGCCGGCCAGCCGGTGGCGTCACCGGACTCGACGCCCACGCACCACGGCTTCATGCCGCTGGCGGCGATCTTGTCGCTCAGGGCGATGAGCTGGTCCCAGGTGGTCGGAACCTCCCAGCCCTTCTCCTTGAACGTCTTCGGCGAGTACCAGACGAAGGACTTCACGTTGGCGCCGAGCGGCACGCCGTAGAGCGTTCCGTTCACGGTGCCGTACTTCAGCCAGTCGGCCGGCATGTTCTGCTCGGCGAGGGCCTTGGTGTCGGCGCTGAGCGACTTCAGCTTGCCGGCGTCCGCGAACCGCTTCACCAGGCCCGGCTGGGGCACGAAGGCGATGTCGGGGGCGTTGCCGCCGTCGACCCGGACGGGGAGCTGCGCCTCGAACTCGCCGCTGCCCTCGTAGTCGATCTCGATGCCGGTGCAGTCGGTGAACTGCGACCAGGACCGCTCCAGCAGGTCGGCCTCGGCGTCACGGATGGACGCGTAGATGGAGACCTTCTTGCCGTCGTGGCCCTCGTACTTGTCGTATGCGGCGCACTCCGCGGAGCCCGCGTTGCTCTTCTTGTCGTCACCGGTACCGCAGGCGGTGGCGCTGAACGCCAACCCGAGTACGCCGGCGATCACGAAGGCCTGGCGTGGTCTGGTAAAGACCGCCATGCCGTCCTCCTTCCTAGCCGGCGCGGTCTCCGCTGGTGACCCGTCGCCGGTCCGATTGGGCGTGCACACATGTAAGCGCTTGCATCCGGCCCGGTCCACCCCCTGTCAGACACGAGCGAGTAACAATCCGGAAACCTGCGGGCTGCCTGGTGGGCGCGCTCCCGGGACATGCTGGGGACTCTTTCGAAGAATGACGATATCTGTCAGGCTGAGCGCACCGCATCGAAGGTTTTCGACATAGGAGGAGCTGTATGCGAAAGCGGTGGATCAGCCTGCTGGTGACGGGTCTCTTGGTCGGGGGAGCGCTGATCCCGGCCAGTCCGGCGTTGGCCGCGCCGACCTTCAAGGTGCCGTTCCCGTGCGGCCAGTCCTGGTCCGGGCAGACCCGGTCGGACCACAGCCCGGCGTACGCCGTCGACTTCAACCGCACCGACGACCTCGGCGACCCGGTGGTCGCCAGTGCCCCCGGCACGGTCGACCGGGTGACCGACCTCGGTGGCACCAGCTACGGCAAGTACGTCCGGATCAACCACGGGGGCGGCTACAGCACGTACTACGCGCACCTCAACGGTTTCAACGTCTCGGTCGGTCAGACGGTCGGGTACGGCAAGGTGCTCGGCTGGGTCGGGAGCACCGGCGGCTCGACCGGCCCCCACCTGCACTACGAGCAGCGCCTCAACGGTGCCGACATCCAGGTCCGGTTCAACGGCACCCTGGGCCTGTACTGGGGCACCAAGAGCTACACCAGTGACAACGGCTGCTCCTCGGGCGGCGGCAACGGCACCGTCGACACCAGCGGCACCCCGTTGACCGTCCGCTCCGGCCCCGGCACCGGGTACGCCTCGGTGGGCACCGTCGCCGACGGCACCCGGGTGACCATCGCCTGTCAGACCAGCGGCACCTCGGTCACCGGCACGTACGGCACCAGCTCGATCTGGGACCGGATCGGCTCCGGCCGCTACATCTCCGACGCGTACGTGTACACCGGCTCCGACGGATACATCCCCGGCGTGCCCCGCTGCTGACCGGCAACCGTCCCGGTCCCCGGCGGAGGCCACCGTCGGGGACCGGGACGGTCAGTCGTTCAACTGCCAGATCGACAGGTTCAACGCGGCGGCGAAGGTGACCCAGGCCCAGTACGGCAGCAGCAGCGCCGCCGCCACCCGGGACACCCGGGCGAACAGCGCCACGGTGAGCCCGATCGCCAGCCACATCAGCACGATCTCGGCGAACGCCAACCCGTACTGCCCCGCGCCGAAGAACAGCGGGGTCCAGATCGCGTTGAGCACCAGTTGGGCGGTCCACGCCCAGAGGGCGGGGGAGAAGCCGACCCGCCGCCACACCAGCCAGCCGGCGACCGCGATCAGCGCGTAGAGCAGCGACCAGACCGGTCCGAACAGCCACGCGGGTGGTGCCCAGCCGGGCTGCCGCAGGCTCGCGTACTCGTCGGTGGTGCCCTGTACGCCCAGCCCGCCGATCGCGGCCGCGACGAAGACCGCCGCGGCGAACCCAAGAAGACCCCACCAGCGTCGCCGGCCGGAGGTCCTCGACGCTTCCTGAGATATCTCCATGGTCGAGATAATTTCCGCCAAGCGTCAGCTCAAACCGCCGGAGACGCAGGGGCGCCCCCGTGCCCGTGGTCCGCTGCCCCGTACCTGGGGCAGCTCGACAGGGGCTCATCAATGCATTCGCGGTCGGACCGAGAACGCCGGGATCAGGCGGCTGCGGAAGGGCCCACGAAAAAGCGCCGGGATCGCCGCGGCCAGTGCTCCTGTCGGGAGGACGAAGCTCCGGTCGCGGCGACCCCGGCGGGTCCCGGTATTACGGCTGACGAACGCTAATTGAAGATGCTGACACCACCCGGGCCGACCAACAGCCCGACGACGATGAGGACGATGCCCCACAGGATCTGCCGGCGGAACAGCGCGAGGATGCCGGCGACCACGAGTACGACTGCGAGAATCCAGAGAATCAGCTCCATGACCTTTGACTACCCGACTGGCCGATCGGGGAAACCTGGTCGGTGTCGAGTTGATCGCCAACGTGAAAGACGCTGTACGCCTGCTTGATCACGGGGTGCGCGACGTTGCGGACGCGGACCCCGCCGGGGGTCGTGCCGCGCTCGGTGCCGGCGTGGGCGTGCCCGTGCAGAGCCAGCGCGGTGGGCGCCGAGTCGATCGCCTGCCCCAACTGGTACGAGCCGAGGAACGGGTAGATCTCCAACGGTTCGCCGGCCAGCGTGTCCGGCACCGGCGAATAGTGCGTGAGCGCGACCAGCAGGTCGCAGTCCAGCGAGCGCAGCGCGGCGCCCAGACGGTCCGCGCTGTCGGTGGTGGTACGCACGAACGCCTTCATCTCGGGCTCGCCGAAGTCACTCGCGCACCGTCCGGCGAACCCGCCGCCGAAGCCCTTGACGCCGGCGATGCCCAGCCGGCCGCCCGCGCAGTCCAACACGACGCCGTTGCCCTCCAGCACGGTGATGCCCGCGTCCTCAAGCACCTTGACCACCTGCGGCACCTGGTCACACTGATGGTCGTGGTTGCCGAGCACGGTCACCACCGGCACGGCCAGGCCACCGAACTCCTCCGCCACGCAGCGCGCCTCGGCCTCGGTGCCGTGCCGGGTCAGGTCCCCGGCCAGCAGCAGCGCATCGGCGCACTCCGGCAACTCCTCCAACGCCGGTCGGAACCGGCCGACCACGTCCTGGTCCAGATGCACGTCGCCCACGGCGGCGATCCGGATCACCATGGAACCTCCCTCAGGGCAGTTGCTCGATCTCCGTGGGCGCCTGGGCGCGGATCACTCCGATGTCGCTGGTGATCGGCACGTCCGGGAAGCGCTCGGACACCCGACGCAGGATCTCCTCCCGCCGGTGCGGGCTCTCCACCTCGCCGTACAGCACGAGGGCGCGTTCCCGTCGGATCACGGTGATCCCCTGTTCGGCGACGGAGGGATCCTCGACGAGCAACCGTTGGATCTCCGCTTCGACGTACTCGTCCGGTGGCCCGGCGCCGATGTCGCGATGATGGGTCACGATGTCCCCTCTCCTGGCTGGGTGCCGGCGGCCGACACCACCTCCAGCCGGTCCAGCAGCACCAGGAACGCCTCGGCGTACGGCGAGTGCTGCGTCTCCTTGCGTACCCGTTCCCAGTCGATCTGCTCCCGCAGCGACCGGGCCAGTGGCAGGCCGCGGGCGAAGTCGCAGTAGTGCTGGGAGAAGCTGAGAAGTTTGTGCACCATCAGCTGGGTGGCGGACAGAACCGGCATGTGGATCGCGTCCACCGGCCGGACGACCGTGTCGGCGAACGTCTCCTCGGTCACCGGCGTCTCGATCGGCCGGTGGATCAGGTCCACCATCCGGCCGTCGTCGAAGACCTTCACCAGCCAGTCCTCCGGCGGACGCTCGGCGACGAAGCCGGCGGCCACCAGGGCCTCCAACGCCTGTTCCACGTCGGCCTCCCGGATCAGGAAGTCGACGTCGTGATCGCTGGAGTGGCCCCCGTGGGCGTAGACGGCGAAGCTGCCGCCCAGGGCGAAGGGGATCTCGGACTGCTTGAGCACGGCGGCGACCTTCTTGAGGGTGTGCACAAGGCTCTCGTCCCCGCGCTCAGCCATCTGGTTCTCCCGTCGTCGTGTTGGTGGACCGGCGGTTGGCTTTCGAACTCCGGTACCCGGCATTCCGGTCGGCCACACCTGCCGGTGTCGCGCTCAGGTGTCAACAGGGATGAACCACCACAAACCTCGCGGCGTTGGTGCGTGGGTCGGATAACCTGTGGAGAGTGGCCAGATCATCGGGGATGCGACGACGCAAGGCCCGGTTGCGCACCGTCGCCCTGATCGGCATCGACGGTTCGGGCAAGACCACTCAGGCACACCGGTTGGCCGACGCGCTGACCGCCGCCGGCCGCCCCGCCACCTACCGCCGCAACGCCAGCGGGCGACGCTGGCTCGCTCGCCTCGCCCACCGGCTCGGTCGGCCGGACGCGCAACGGCTCGTCGGGCGCGACGGCGTGCTGGCCGTGGAGTCGGTGCTGCGCTGGCTCGCCATCGCCATCGCGCTGCTCACCTGCCTGCTCACCGGCCGGACAGCGGTGATGGACCGCTACTCAGCCTGCCAGTACGCGAGCATCCGGGCGCACGGCGGGCAGCGCTGGGAACGGCTCGCGCGGGCCGGCTACCGGTTGTTCCCGACACCGCAGGTGACCTTCCTGCTCGCCGTCGACCCGGCCGAGGCGTACCGGCGCATCGAGGAACGCGGCACCGACCACGAGACGATGGGATGGCTGACCGCGGCCGACACCGCCTACCGGGCGCTGCCCGAATACCCGAGCTTCGTGCTGGTGGACGCGGGCCTCCCGGCCGAGGAGGTCACCGAGCAGATCCAGGCGCACCTGGAAACCTGGTTGCCGCAGTCCGGGCCGGGCGGTGCGGACGTGGACCCGGCCGTCGCTCAGGCCCGCCCGTAGACCGGAATGGTGGCGCCGCTGGTCGGGGCGGACTCCGGCGATGCGAGGAATCGGATGACCGGCGCGATCTCGTCCGGGGTCACCCAGCGGGAATGGTCGGCGTCCGGCTGGGCCGCCCGGTTCGCCGGGGTGTCGATGACGCTGGGCAGCACGGTGTTGCAGCGCACGTTCTGCGACCGGTACTCCACCGCGACGGCGTTGGCGAAGGCCAACACGGCCGCCTTGGCCGTCGAGTAGCCGGCCGCGCCACGGAACGGGGCGAGCGCCGCGCGGGCCGAGACGCAGACCACCGCGCCGCCGCCGGATGCCACCAGGTGCGGCAGCGCGGCCTGGGTGACGAGGTAGGTCGGCCGCAGGTTGACGGTGAGCATCCGCTCGAACTCGTCGACCGGTGTCTCGTGCACCAGCCCGCCGCTAGCGTACCCCCCGACGAGGTTGACCACCGCCCGCAGCGGCGCCGCCGGCTCGCCGGCGGCGGTCTCGACGGCCTGGGCCGCGCCCGCCGGCTGGCCCACGTCCGCGACCACCCGGACCAGTCCGGCCGCCGCCGGCTGCGACCCCGACCGGGATTTCCGCTCCGGTACGACCACCCGCCAGCCCGTCTCGGCGAAGGCGGTGACGACCGCCCCGCCGAGCCCGCCGGAACCTCCGGTCACCAACACGCTGCGCGCTGCCATGCGCCTCACGCTAGTACCTGGAGAGCCGGGCACCTCGCGCTGGCCGGTCGCCGGGCGCTCTGCCGAGAGCAGAGTGGCTGGCCGAATCGTCGCGCGGCGGCGCAGGATCGGCGGATGCGCATCCTCATTCTCGGTGGTACCCGATTCCTCGGCCGGGCGACGGCCCGGCTCGCCGTCGAGCAGGGGCACGAGGTGACCTGCGTGGCCCGCGGCGTCTCCGGCGTCGTGCCGGCCGGGGCACGGTTGGTGGCGGCCGACCGCGACGACCCCCGGGCGCTCGTCCCGCTCGCCGCCGAGGGCTTCGACGCCGTGATCGACGTGACCCGCCAGGTCAGCCACGCCCGGCATGCGCTCACCGCTCTCGCCGACCACGTCGGCCACTGGTCGTTCGTGTCGACGGTCTCGGTGTACGCGGACCACACCACCCCGGGCCAGAGCGCGGCTGACGCGCCGGTGCTGGCGCCGGCCCCACCGGACGTGGACGGCCCGATCGGCCCGGACCACCGGTGGTACGGCGAGTGCAAGGTGAGCATCGAGCAGTTGGTCCGGGAGCGGATGGGGGCGGACCGCTCGTTCGTCTGCCGGGCCGGGCTCATCGTCGGCGCGGAGGACCCGAGCGACCGTTTCCCGTACTGGGTGCGGCGGCTGTCGGCCGGTGGCGAGGTGCTGGCGCCCGGACGGCCGACCGACCGGGTGCAGTTCATCGACGTCGCCGATCTGGCGCGTTGGCTGCTGCACGCTGCCGCCACCCGCCTCGCCGGCACGTACGACGGCAGCGGTCCGGCGCTGACCCGGGCGGAGCTGTTGGCCGGGGTGGCCGCCGGGCTGGGCGTCGCCGATCCGGTCCTCACCTGGGTCGATCAGGAGTTCCTGCTGTCCCACGACGTACGCGAGTGGTCGGGGGAGCGGTCGCTGCCGCTCTGGGTGCGGCTGCCCGAGGCCGGTGGCCTGATGGACCGGGACGTTCGAGCGGCCCTGGACGCCGGGCTGACGGTCCGTCCGCTACCCGACACCGTTCGGGCGACCGTGTCCTGGATGAGCGCGAATCCCGCCGCCGTCCGGCAGGGTGGACTGGACCCGGCGGATGAGGCGGCGATCCTGGGGGAGTGGCAGGCTGTGCGGGACCGGTGATCCCGGCCGCGCGAGTTTCCCCCACCTCGGACAGTCATAGTTGACGCTCACGCTTGGTGAAAGTAAGTTTCACCCGTGGCGAAGAGTCCGAAGATTTCTGCGAGTCACGAGCCCGGTGGGCTGATCGTCCACATCAGCGGGCTGTTGCCGTCGCTGTCGCCCGCCGAGCAGCGGGTCGCCCGGCTGGTCGTCTCCGACCCGGCGGCCGCCGCCCGGCGGACGATCACCGACCTCGCCACCGCAGCGGAGACGTCCGAGGCGACCGTCATCCGGTTCTGCCGGTCGGTCGGCATGGACGGCTATCCCCAGCTGCGCATCCGGCTCGCCGCCGAGGCCGCCCGCCGGGTCGAGCCACCGGACGCCCGGGTGGTCGGCGGGGACATCCCGCCCGGCGCCGACCTCGCCCAGATCATCGCCACCATCGCGTTCAACGACGCCCGCGCGGTCGAGGAGACCGCCGAGCAGCTCGACCCCGCCGTCTGCGAGCAGGTGGTCGAGGCGATCAGCGGCGCCGGTCGGATCGACATCTACGGCGCCGGCGCCAGCGGGTTCGTCGCCTCGGACTTCCAGCAGAAGCTGCACCGCATCGGCCGGATCGCCTTCTACTTTCCGGACGTACACACCGCGCTGACCTCGGCCGCCCTCCTCGGCCGGGGCGACGTGGCGATCGGCATCTCGCACACCGGCACCACCTCCGACGTGATCGAGGTGCTGGAGCAGGCCCGCACCCGCGGTGCCGCGACCGTGGCGCTCACCAACTTCCCACGCTCGCCGATCACCGAGGTGGCCGACTTCGTGTTGACCACGGCGGCCCGGGAGACGACCTACCGCTCCGGTGCGACGGCGAGTCGACTGGCCCAGCTCACCGTGGTCGACTGTCTCTTCGTCGGGGTGGCCGCCCGCAACCGGGCGCGGGCCCGCAAGGCCCTGGAGGCGACCGCCGAGGCGGTCCAGTCGCACCGGGTGGGTGCCAACCGGAGGCGGGCATGACGGCGGGTGCGGACATGCCCGCACCGCCCGCCCGCCCGACGGTCCGGGTGGGCGCACCCACCGAACGGCGCAACCCGCTCAGCGTCGACCTCGACCTGATGTCGACCCGGGACGTGCTCACCGTGATCAACGAGGCGGACCGCCGGGTGCCGGCGGCGGTGGCCGCGGTGCTCGACGAGATCGCCATCACCGTCGACCTGGCGGTCGCGGCGCTTCGCGGTGGTCACCGGGTGCACTACTTCGGGGCCGGCACCTCCGGTCGCCTGGGTGTGCTCGACGCGGCCGAACTGGCCCCCACCTTCAACTCGCCCCGACACTGGTTCTGCGCGCACCTCGCGGGGGGCCCGGACGCCATGTGGCGGGCCGTGGAGGACGCCGAGGACGACGACCGGGGCGGCGCGGTCGAAGCGGCCAGTTGTGTACGCGCCGGGGACCTGGTGGTCGGTCTGGCGGCCAGCGGCCGCACCCCGTACGTCCTCGGGGCGCTTGCCGCAGCCCGCGCCAACGGCGCCTCGACGGTGCTGCTCTGCGCCAATCCGGAGGCGGAGGCCGCCCGGTCGGTCGACGTGTTCATCGGGGTGGACACCGGACCCGAGGTGGTCACCGGGTCGACCCGGATGAAGGCGGGCACGGCGCAGAAGTTGGTGCTCAACACGTTCTCGACCGCCGTCATGGTGCGACTGGGGCGGGTCTACTCGAACCTCATGATCGACATGGTGGCCACCAACGCGAAACTCCGCGGACGAATGATCTCGATCCTGGTCGAGGCCACCGGCTGTTCCGAGGAGATCTCCCAGCAGGCCCTCACCCAGGCCGACGGCGACCTGAAGACGGCGCTCGTCTCCCTCGTCTCCGGTGCCGAGATCGACGCCGCCCGGGCCGCGCTGGCCCGCTCGGCCGACCAGGTGCGCGGCGCTCTCGCCCTGCTCGCCTCCTAGCGTCACCCGCCCCCGGGAAGCGAACGGGGCCTCGGATTGTTCATCTGGCCGGGGGGTAATAACTCCCCGTGGATGAACCGACCGGTCCCGCGGTGCGTATCTGGCAGTGACCAGGATCGCAGCCCGGTGGTGACCCGGGTCGCTGTGCCCCCACGGCGGGCGGTGTTGCCATGGTGCGGTAACCCTCTACGTGGTGCCCAGTGGCGAGCCACCCGATGGGGTGCTGACAGCAAACATGGACCGTGCTCTCAGCTACTACTCAGGCATTCGTGACACTTTCGACTCACGACATGGAATCCCCGACACGTCTCATCTGTTGTGTAGGTGTCAGCACCGATGGGCACAGCAGAAGTTACCAGGGGTTGACGGACGTGGGGAATGGCAAGGAACCGGGCAACCGGCGCGAGCGAGGGGACCGTGGGCAACGTGGACAAGAACATCGGCATGCGAACCGACGAGGTTGCCGAGGAGCGCGACCTGGTCGGCGTCTACCTGCACGAGATCTCCCGGACGCCACTGCTGGACGCCGCCAAGGAGGTCGATCTCTCCAAGGCGATCGAGGCCGGCCTCTACGCCGAGCACCTGCTCGGTGAGGAAGCCGTTCCCGCCGGTGTCGACCGGGCCGACCTGGAGTGGCTGGTCGTCGAGGGAGAGCGGGCGAAGGACCTCTTCATCCGTGCCAACCTCCGACTGGTCGTGTCGATCGCGCGGCGTTACGTGCGCTCGGGCATGCCCATGCTGGACCTGATCCAGGAGGGCAACACCGGCCTCGTCCGGGCGGTCGAGAAGTTCGACTACGAGCGTGGCTACAAGTTCTCCACCTACGCCACCTGGTGGATTCGTCAGGCGATCAGCCGGGCGATCGCCCAGCAGGAGCGCACCGTGCGTCTGCCGGTGCACCTGGTGGAGGACGTCAACCGGATGCGTAACGTGGCCCGGCAGTTGACCCGTGAGCTGGGCAGCGACCCGGAGCCGGAGCAGATCGCCGCCGCTCTCGGCGTCACCGTCGAGCGGGTGAACGAGCTGCGCCGCTGGTCGCAGGACACCGTTTCGCTGGACACCCCGGTCGGCGACGACGGCGACACGAACCTCGGCGACCTGGTCGCCGACAGTGACGCGCCGTCGCCGGAGGACATCGTCCTCAGCGGCCTGGAGCGGCAGCGCATCGAGGGGCTGCTCAACCACCTCGACGACCGGTCGGCCGGCATCATGCGGGCCCGCTACGGGCTGGAGGACGGCCGGGAGCACTCGCTCACCGAGGTCGCGTCCCGGTTCTCGCTGTCCCGCGAGCGGATCCGGCAGTTGGAGATCCAGGCCCTCGGCCGGCTCCGTGAGCTGGCTCGGGCGGAGGGGCTGCAGGCAGCCTGACCTGGTAGTAATTGACGGCGAACGGCCGGCGTCCGATAGGGGGACGCCGGCCGTTCGCCGTTACCGGTCGGGTCAGCGAACCCGGCCGTAGCCCTGGATGGGCATCATGTTCATGCCGCGCTTCAGCACGTTGCGACCGGCGCTGGGCGCGTCGATCACCTGGCCGTTGCCCACGTAGAGGGCGACGTGCCCGAGCCCGCTGTAGAAGACCAGGTCGCCCGGGCTCAGGTCGCCCCGGCCGATGTGCGCGACCGCGCTCCACTGCATCCGGGTGTTGTGCGGCAGGGACCTTCCGGCGGCCCGCCAGGCCGCCGAGGTCAGCCCGGAGCAGTCGTAGCCGTTCGGCCCGTCGGCCGCCCAGACGTACGGCTTGCCGATCGCGCCGAACGCGTAGCGCACCGCCGTGCCGGCGGCACCGGCCACGGCGGGCACGTTCTTGGCCTCGGTGGCCGCGGCCTTGGGCTCGGGTCGCTCGGTGGCGGCCCCGTACGCCTGCCGACGCAGCTCGTACAGCCTGGCCAGGTCCTGCTCGATCTGCTTCTTACCCGCCGCGAGTTGACGGGCCTGCGCGGCCTGCCGGGTCAGGGTGGCGCCCAGGCGGGCCTTCTCGTCGAGCAACCGCTGTTGGTCCGTGGTGAAGCCGGAGATGCTCTCCTGCCGCTGGCGGGTCAACTGCTCGATCGTGCCGAGCCGGTCCAGTAGCGCGGCCGAGCCGCCGGGGCGCAGCAGGGCGTCCGCGGTACGCAGCCCACCACTCTTGTACGCGGTGGCGGCCATCTCTGCCACGTCGGCCCGGCTCTGCTCGACCTGCTGTTCGAGTGGGCCGATGCGGGTCTGTAATCGGGCCACGGCGGCCTCGTTGGTCTTGATCTCCTCACGCAGTTTGTTGTACGACTCGACGACCCGCTCCAACTCGGCCGAGGACGTCTCGATCCGGCGGGTCAGGTCGGCGGGGGACGGCTCGGCTCTGGCCACCGCCGTCGGGGCGATCAGCGCGGCTGACATGCCGGCCAGCGCCATGGTGCGCAGCAGATTTCTCAGGGATGACAAGAGCGGAAGGCCCCTCTCCCACGGCCGCCGGGGGCTGCTGACGCCCTCGGCGACACCGGCCGGGGCCATCCGGGCGGACGGCACTGGGCCGGACCGGCTCGCCCAACCTAACCCGGGACGGTTGTCGCTCGCAGTGGAAGCAGGGGCGAAAGTTGGAAGAGTTGCACGTCGGGACGCTGGGTGGGGCGTGGTCATCGTGGCTGGTGACGCCTGCGATCGAGGACGGACCGCGCTTTTCGCGGACTAATGACGGATATGCGACTTTCGTCGTTCCCGGCGTATGCCGCCGGATTCCTGGGCCTCATAACCGATAAAACCTGAAATGGATGCTGTTTCTCGGCGATGTCACCCGGGTGTGGGTAACTGTCGGGAGCCCGTAAATGCCCAGGTCGAGTGGCGGTGCCGCAACACAATGAAGGCCGGAGCCGGGAATCCCGTCGACAGCGAGCGGTGACCGCCGCCGGCGGGTCGACTCGGCCAACCGTCCCCTGCGGGAGGAACCGTGAATCGTGAAGGCGCAAGGACGCGACCGCCGCGAACGGTGCCGGGCGCCCGGTCGACCCTGCTGTACGCGCGGCCCGGCATCATCGTGACCGTCGACCGGTTCACCGTCGGCCGGACCAGTTACCAGGTCGCCGACCTGACCCATCTGCGTACCACCCGCGGCCCGCACGACCGGGTCGCCGTCCGGGCCGTCGTCATCACCGCCAGCATGCTCGGCGGCGTCGGGCTGCTCCTCGGCTTCACCGGCGGTCTGCAACGACTCACCGCCGAGGCGTACCTCATCCTCGGCGCGGTGTTTCTGCTGCCGGCCGCGCTCGCCCTGGTCGGCGATCGCTGGCGGCCACCGCCCTACGAGCTGTGGGGGTGGTACCGGGGATCGGAGGTGCTGCTGTTCAGCGCCGACGACGAGCGGCAGTTCGGCCAGGTCACCCGGGCGCTGCTGCGGGCCCGGGAGGTCAACCGCTACGGCGGCTGGGTCGACCCGCTCGCCTCGGCCGACCCGTGGCGGCCCAACCGCTGACCCGACGGACGGTGGACCGGCGCCGGGTCGGCGTCGGCCCGCCGGCCGCTCAGTGCGCGACCGGCTCCGGAGCACGCTCCTGCCGCGGCGCGGCCAGCCAGGCGCTCACCCGACGCTCCGCGTAGAACGAGACGAACGGCACGGTGCCGGCCAGCATCACCAGCAGCATCCGCTTCAGCGGCCAGTCGGCTCGGCGGCTCAGGTCGAACGCGGCCACCAGGTAGATCATGTAGAGGAAGCCGTGCGCCGGCCCCACCGTCTCCACCACGACCGGGTTGTCGAACGCGTACTTCAGGGGCATGCCGATCACGACCAGCAGGATCAGCACCACGCCCACGATCCAGGCGATCACGCGGTACCGGGTAAGGGCTGCGCCCACCTTCGTCCGTCCTTCCGAGCCCGGCTCAGCCGGGATAGTCACCGGGCTTGGCACCCGGATTGGCGTTCAACCATGACAGGTAACGGTTGTAGGCGGCCAGGTCGGAGTCCTCCACGACATCCTCGGCGGCCGGCGCCCGGGACACCCGAACCGGTCGGCGTACCGCCGGTCGGGACCCCACGGTGACCGCCGGTGCCGGCTCGACGGTCGGATCCGCGGGCGGCGCGTCGGCCTCCGCGACCCGGCGCCGGGCCAGCTTCACCTCACGCCACCAGACGTAGACCACGAAGCCGGCGAAGATCGGCCACTCGACCGCGTACCCCCAGCTCAGGCTGTTGCCGGCGGTGGCCCGGCTGATCTGCCACCAGCCCAGCCCGAGAAAGCCCACGGCCAGCACGACCATGGCCACGTGGCGCGCGATCCACGCCGGGGTCCAGAGCCGCCTCATGGCATCGAGGGTACCGGGACCGCTGCCGGTCTCCGACACCGTGTCGTAGTTGTCGCCCCGCCGGGATGGTTTGGCGTCAGCACGCCTGGGCAATCGTCTAGACGCCAGCCCAAACGAGATCAAGGGGGGCGATCATGACCGGATCGGTACGTGAGGACGGATTCGCGTCCAGCGGCAGCACGGAAATGAGCCCGGAGCAGCGGGTGCCGGAGTGGGGCGGCGATCAGCTCGCCGACGACCCGGCCGGCGCCCCGGGTCTCGACGGCGACCTGCTCGGCATCGACCCGACCGAGCTGACCGACGAGGACCTGATCCGCGAGATGCACAGCCTGCACCGCACCCGGCTGGACACCCTGCGGCACGCGGCGGACTCGGCACTCGCCAACCACCTGCGCCGCACCGCGGAGCTGGAGACCGAGTACCTGGCCCGTCACCCGGGCCGGGAGGTCGACCCCAGCCGCCTGCGGGACGCGTGATGCCGGCGCGCGCCGTGCGCGGCATGTCCGCGCCACCCGAGGTGGTCTTCAACACCGCCACCGACCCTGACCGGGCCTCGGCCTGGCTGCCGGAGCCGCTCCGCGGCGACGGCAGCCCGGCCGCGGAGATCAGCGGCGAGGAACTGCGGGCTCGCTGGGGAGACGGGGACGCCGACGACTGGTCCGCCGAGATCCGGGTGGAACCAGCGGATTCCGGCGGGGCCCGGATCCAGCTCGACCTGGCCGACGGTTCGGGCGACGCCAGCCCGGACCAGTTGGCCGACGAGGCGCTCACCAACCTGGCACGCGAGGTCGCCGACAACCTCCAGGCCGGCTGAGTCGGCCTGCGCGGGGCGCCGCTTCCGCACCATCACGACACACGAGGAGATCGGGTGAGCGACACTGGCCTGCGACAGAAGGCGACACGGCTGCGCCGCGCGTACGCGCCGCACGAACACCGGCCGCTCGGCGGCTACCTGGTGGCGATGGGCGCCTACGCCGGGGTGACCGGGGCCATCGCCGGCCTGGTCAAGGCGACCGGTCGGCCGGTGCCGGAGCGTCCCGCCCCGTCCGACGTGGTGCTGCTCTCGATCGCCACGCACAAGTTGAGCCGGCTGCTGTCCAAGGACGCGGTGACCAGCCCGCTGCGCGCCCCGTTCACCCGTTACGACCGCCCGATCGGCAGCGGCGAGGTGATGGAACAGGTCCGCGACTCGGGCAGCCCTACCCGGCACGCCATCGGCGAGTTGCTGAGCTGCCCGTTCTGCCTGGCGGTCTGGGTGGCCACCGGGCTGACCGGCGGTCTGGTGCTCGCACCCCGGCTGACCCGGCTGGTGGCCACCGCGCTGACGGCGGTGGCCGCGTCCGACTTCCTCCAGATGGCGTACGCGACGGCGCAGCAGGCCGCCGAGGGTGGGCACGACGACGAGGACTGACGAACAGGACACACAGAGGGGGCCGGCAGACGCCGGCCCCCTCTGTCGTACGCCTCAGCGTTGCATCCCGGACCAGCCGTGCGGCGACTCCGGCTCCCGTTCGTCCTCGTCCGCGCCGGTGATGATGTCCCGGTCCACCGCCGTGCGGTCGTGTTCGTTGGCGAAGTCCGGCTCGGGGGTGGTGTCCCTGCCCTTCGGGGGCTGACCCAGCGCCGGCACCTTCTCGTCGTGGTCCTCGTGATGCGTCATCGTGTGTCCCTTCTGCGGTCGCTCACCCGATGGAACCGCCCAGCAGGTCGCTGGCCTCGTCCACCGCGTACTCGCCCTCGGGTAGCGCGTCGATGCGGGCGAGCAGGTCCGGCGGGAGCTCGGCGGCCACCGCATGGCGGTAGATCTCCGCCTGTTCGACCCGCTCCTGCGCCCGGAAGATGTCGTCGAGCAGGTCGTCGAGGGCCCGGGTGTCCGGCTCGCCGGCCACGGATGCGTCGTCGGTCACGTCGATCAGCTACCCGGGGCGGAATCGGTCAAACGTCACGACGACGTACCGGTTTCACCAGGGCAGTTCCCCTGCTTCGTCCTGAAAGGTCCCGGTCGGCCCGGTCGGGGCCAGGGTCGCCAGGCGTACGACCTGTCGGGCGCTCTCCTCGACCGGTCGACCGATCCCGAAGGCAGCCGTCATGTCGGTGGCAGTGGTGCCCGGTTCGAGGGCGTTGAACTTGATGCCCGGCTGCGACTTGGCGTACTGCACGGTGAGCATGGTGGCCGCGGACTTGGACGCCGAGTACAACGCCAGCGACATGCCGAACTCCGGCCGCTCAGGATTGTTCACCGCCCAGAACGATCCGGCGCTGCTGGAGATGGTGACGACGTTGGGGTTCGACGACCTGCGAAGCAACGGCAGCGCCGCCTCCGTGACGCGTACGATTCCCACCGCGTTCGTGTCGAAGGACCGCAGCGCGGCGGGGCCGTCGAGGTCGGTCTCCAGAATGCCCGCGTTGTGCACCAAGACGTCGAGTCGGCCCTCGACCGCGTCGATCGTGGCCAGTGCGGTGCGCACCGATGCGTCGTCGGTGACGTCGAGCTGCACGAATCGCGCCCCGAGCGCCGCGGCGGCCTTCTCGCCCCGCTCCCGGTCACGCGCGCCGACGTAGACGACATGGCCCAGTTCCAGAAGCTGTTTGGCGGTCTCGAAGCCGATGCCCTTGTTGGCGCCGGTGATCAGGGTGACAGTCATGTTCGTCCTCTCGAAACGCATGCCCGAAAAGGCTGTCGTGAACGCTATGCACGACCCGCCGACCTACCCAGAGCCCTGTCGAGCCGGGGGTCTGTGAGGACCCCCGCTCAGCTGCTGGCCGGCGACACCGTCGGCGCTGCCTCGCGGCTGGCGGGCAGGCCCATGGAGGCGAGGAGGCTCAGCTTGTCGGCGTTACTCGACCCGGCGTCAGGGTGGAACACGACGAGCATCAGGCCGTCCGCTCCGGCGATGCTCAGCCGTTCCCGGTTGAGGATGATCTCCCCAACCTGCGGGTGGTTGAGTCGAATCGGCGTGCCGCGTTGTCCGCGTACTTCGTGTCGGGCCCAGAGCTGGCGAAATCGGGCGCTCGCCAACGAGAGTTCCCCGGTGAGTTCGATGAACCGTGGATCGTCGATGTCAGTGCCCACGGCCTGTCGGAGGTTCGCCACGAAGCACTCCGTGATGTCTTCCCAATCCGGGTGCAGCGCCTGCTCGGCGGGGTTCAGGAACAGGTCCCTGAGCTGGTTGCCGCCTTGCACGAGACCTGGCGAAAGAGCTGTGGCGAGGCTGTTCGAGGCCAGGATGTCGAAGTACCGTCCCTCGATGAAGGCGGGCTGGACGAGAGAGCCCAGCAGCTTGAGCGCACCGCCGGGAACCGTCTCCCTACGCGGTCGACGTCTGCGCTTTCGGGGAGTGTCCGCGACCAGCTTCAGCAGGTGGGCCAGGTGCTCGTCGTCGAGCTGGAGCACCCGTGCGATGGACTCCAGCACCTGCACGGACGGGTTGCGGTCGCGGCCGCGTTCCAGGCGCAGGTAGTAGTCCGCGCTGACACCGGCGAGCATGGCGACCTCCTCGCGCCGAAGGCCCGGTACGCGTCGCACGCCCACGGTGGGGATACCGGCCTGCTGAGGGGTCACCAGCGCCCGCCGAGCACTCAGGAAGGCGCCAAGCTCGTTCGACATCTCGGTCACCAATCGATCGTATGGTCCGGCGAAGCGGTCAGAGGGGGCCTGTCGCACCCCTGGCTGCTCGCTGTGAACCGCCTACGGACAGCGCCGCCCCCGGCCTTGTGGGCCGGGGGCGGCGCTGGTGTCGGTGTGCAGGTCGCCTCTCGGCGAGTGGCACTACGCGGCTCCAGCCGGACGGTATTCCGCGAGGCTATTTAGGTGAGGCCCGGGGACACTGGACACACCGACACCCCGGTCAACGAGCCGACCCCCGCTCGTGTTCCGTGCGGCGCGGTGTCGGCGGTCACACCGTCGTCGGCAGAGTGGCCCGACGGGCCCGAACCGCCGTGGCCAGGTGGTCGAGCACCTCGGCGGTGTCGTCCCAGCCGAGACAGGCGTCGGTGACCGACCGGCCGTACTCCAGCTCCCGGGTCGGGTCGAGCTCCTGTCGGCCCGGCAGCAGGAACGACTCCAACATCACGCCGGTGATCCCCCGCTGGCCGGCGGCCAGTTGGGCGGCCACGTCGGCGGCGACCAACGGCTGGTTGCGGTGGTCCTTGCCGCTGTTGGCGTGACTGGCGTCGATGACCAGCCGCTCCGGCAGGTCGGCCGCACGGAGCAGGTCGAGCGCCCCGGCGACCGAATCCGCGTCGTAGTTGGGCCGGCCGCCCCCGCCGCGCAGGACCAGGTGCCCGTCCGTGTTGCCCCGGGTGTGCATGATCGCCGGGGTGCCGGAGAAGTCGATGCCGGGGAACACGTGCGGCACCCCGGCGGCGCGGATCGCGTCCACGGCGGTGCCGATGCTGCCGTCCGGGCGGTTCTTCATGCCGATCGGCATGGACAGGCCGGAGGCGAGCTGGCGGTGCACCTGGCTCTCCACGGTGCGGGCGCCGATCGCGCCCCAGGCCACCGTGTCCGCGATGTACTGCGGGGTGATCGGGTCGAGGAATTCGCAGCCCACCGGCAGGCCGAGGCGCAGCACGTCGATCAGCAGCGCCCGAGCCAGCCGCAGGCCGGTGTTGACGTCCCCGCTGCCGTCCAGGCCCGGATCGTTGATCAGGCCCTTCCAACCGACCGTGGAGCGTGGCTTCTCGAAGTAGACCCGCATCACGATCAGCAGGTCGTCGGCGAGCCGGTCGGCCGCCGTCCGCAGCCGCTGCGCGTAGTCCAGGGCGGCGGCCGGATCATGCACCGAGCACGGGCCCACCACCACCAGCAGGCGGTCGTCCTCGCGGTCCAGGACACGACTCACCGCGCGGCGGCCGGTCAACACGGCCGACGCGAGCGGGGCGTCCAGGGGCAGCTCGTGGTGCAGCAGGGCGGGCGTGGTCAGCGGCACGACACGGTCGATCCGCTGATCGCTGACCCGATCGGTCTCCGGGGTCGTCACGGTGGGCATCCTTCCGCCGACCGTGCCCGGGGCCGGTGCCCGGGACGAGCCGGCTGCTCGTACGCAAAAGGGCAGGAACGACAGCTCCTGCCCAGCCGGCTCGGTCCGTGGTGACGTCAGTTCATGGTGAAGTCACCGGCGTGCGAGCCGGCTGCCTAAACCATCGATAGGAACGCGTCACCGGGCTAGCGTACCCGACCGCGCGCGGTGCCCCGGCCGGTCGTCCCAAGATGCGGAGTGAACATCGCGTGCCGGCGGCACGGTCGGGGTAACAGGGGTGCCATGACTGAACAGCAGAGCGATCAGGACCGGGTGGAGTCCCGCGCACACCACCTCCTGCCCGAGGAGACGGCGGTGGGCAGCGACGACCCGGAGGCGCAGGCCGAGGCCATCCTCGCCGAGTCGGACATCCGGGCGGCGGACCAGAACGCCGCCCCGGACACGGTGCTGGAACGCCGTACCTCGGATCAGACCGTGGCCGCGGTCGAGCCGCCGGACTGAGCGGTCGCCCCGCGAGCCCGGCGCGACCCCCGGTAGGTGTGGTCGCGCAGCCAGGCCAGCGGACCTGCCACCCGCAGATCGGGTGGCAGGTTGCGCACCGGATCGAACGCGAGCGCCGCGTCCTGCGCGGCGCTGAGCTGCGCACCGAGGCTGACCTGCCCGACCAGCCGCCAGTGGCCCACGGCCGACGCGACCGCGAGCACCAGGCGCGGGGTGTCCGTCCGGGTCGCGGCGGCCGCCGTGGCCAGGCTGCGACCGAGATCGGCCGAGTCGGGGTCGGCCAGCGCGGCCAGCCACAGGCGGCGACGGCCCGCCCGGTAGCACATGATCGTGCTGTACGTGCCGGTGAAGCGGCGTCGGGGCAGCGGCAGGTTCCGCAGTACCGGGGCCGCGCCGCTGGAGCTGACCAGCAGGTCGAACGGGCGCCCGTCGTCGCGGTGCAGCCGCAGCGCGAGGCCCAGCACGTCGGGCCAACTGCCGGGGGTGGGCGTGCCCTTGGAGAGCCGGACCGTGGTCCGGTACCGGCCGGGCTGATCCAGCAGGTCGACCCCGGTGGGTGGTCCGGGCGTACCCCAGATCATCGTCTCGCCGGCGAACGAGCGACCGGCCGGATGCAGCAGACGGCCACGGCGCAGCCGGGCGAGTGCGGCGCTGGCGCGTTCGACGGTGCTGGCGACCCGGGACGGCGGTGGGGTGACGGTCATTGCTCTCCGGTACCCCGAGCGGCGGCACCGATGCGGGCGGGGCCGGCTCGCCGACCGACCGCACGTCACCTTTCCGCCCGCGAGATCGGATAGCGTCGGGACATGCCCGACAGCGGTTACCCCTGGCCCATTGAGACGTCCCGCCTGGACAACGGCTTGCGCGTGGTGGTGAGTGAGGATCGCACCGCGCCCGCCGTGGCCGTCAACCTGTGGTACGACGTCGGCTCCCGGCACGAGCCGGCCGGGCAGACCGGTTTCGCCCACCTCTTCGAGCACCTGATGTTCGAGGGCTCGGTGAACGTGGCGAAGACCGAGCACATGAAGCTGATCCAGGGTTCTGGCGGCTCGCTCAACGCCACCACCAACCCGGACCGGACCAACTACTTCGAGACGGTCCCGGCCGAACACCTGGAGCTGGCGCTCTGGTTGGAGGCCGACCGGATGGGCGGCCTGGTGCCCGCGCTCACCCAGGAGACGCTCGACAACCAGCGGGACGTGGTCAAGAACGAGCGCCGGCAGCGCTACGAGAACGTTCCGTACGGCGACGCCTGGCTGCGTCTGCTGCCGCTGCTCTACCCGCCGGGACACCCCTACCACCACGCGACGATCGGTTCGATGGCCGACCTGAACGCCGCCGACCTCGCCACCTTCCAGGCGTTCCACCAGACCTACTACGCGCCCAACAACGCGGTGCTCACCGTGGTCGGCGACGCCACCGCGGCCGACGTGTTCGCGTTGGCCGACAAATACTTCGGCGCGCTGCCGCCCCGCGACGACATCCCGTCGGCACCCGACGGCCGCGACGTCCCGGCCACCGGGCAGACGGCCGTCGAGTCGGTCAGCGCCGACGTGCCCGCGCCGAGGGTGTACGTCGCCCACCGCAGTTACCCGTTCGGCAGCCCCGAGTACGACGTGATCACCGTGCTCGCCACCGTCCTCGGCAGCGGCCGGGGCAGCCGGCTCTACCAGCGGCTCGCCGACGGAGAGCGGATCGCGCAGCCGGACCTGGTCGGGGCGTACGGGGTGGATCTCGCACACGCCCCGGCACCGCTGATCGCCACCGCCACGGCCCGTCCCGGGGTGAGCGCCGAGCGGCTGGCCGAAGGGCTGGCCGACGTCGTCGACGAGCTGGCCACCGTGCCGGTCACCACCGCCGAGCTGGATCGGGCCAAGGCGTTGCTCAGCACCGGATGGTGGCGTCAACTGTCCACCGTCGACGGCCGCGCGGACCTGCTCGGCCGGTACGCCACGCAGTTCGGTGACCCGGCCCGCGTCGCCGACCAGCTGCCGGCCCTGCTCGCGGTCACCGCCGAGCAGATCGCCGAGGCCGCCGCCGACGTACTCGCCACCGACCGGGTGACCCTGACCTACCTGCCCGAGGAGACCTCATGACGCTGATCGCCGACCGTCCCGGCCCGGGTGCCGCCCGCCCGTACCGGTTCCCGCCGGTGGTCCGCCGCGCCGCGGGTGGTGGTCAGGTCGTCGCCGCGCACCTGCCGGGGCAGAACCTCGCCGTGGCCCTGCTGCTGCTCGACGTGGGCGCGGGCCAGGAGCCGGTCGGCAAGGAGGGCCTGTCCGGGGTGCTGGCCAAGGCGCTGGAGGAGGGGACCGCGCAGCGGGACGCCGCCGCGTACGCGCTCGCCGTCGAGGGGCTCGGCACCGCCCTGTCCACCGGTCTGGACTGGGACTCGTTCCAGGCCAGCGTGGTGATCCCGGTGGACCGGCTCAGCGCGGCAGTGGAGCTGCTCGCCGAGGCGGTCCGGACGCCCAGGCTCGACCCCGCCGACGTACGCCGGGTCCGGGACGACGAGGCGACCGCGCTCCGCATGGACTGGGCGAACCCGGGCCCGCGCGCCGACGCGGCACTGCGCGCCGACCTGTTCGGCGCGCAGAACCGCTGGGGACGGCCGATGCACGGCGACCCGGACTCGGTCGCCGCGTTGGACGTCGAGGACGTGACGGTCTTCCACTCCGAGTGGTTCCTGCGCCCCGGCACCCTGATCGTCGCCGGTGACCTGGACCGGATCGACCTGGACGCACTGGCCGCGTCCGCGTTCGCCGGCACCGGTGGTGGCCCGGTCGAGCGGGGCGGCCCGATCGAGGTGCCGTTGCACGACGGTCGGCGGATCATCCTGGTGGACCGGCCCGGCTCGGTGCAGTCCACGCTGCGGCTGGGTCACCCGGCACCGCACCGGGCACACCCCGACCACGTGCCGATGACGCTCGCCGGCACGGTGATCGGCGGGGCGTTCACCTCCCGCCTCAACCACCTGCTCCGCGAGGTGCACGGCTACACCTACGGCATCCGGGGTGACTTCGCCTCGTCGCGGCGATTCGGACGATTCGCGGTCAGCTCCGGCGTACAGACGGCGGTCACCGCGCCGGCCCTGGTCGAGGCGGTGGGCGAGATCGCCCGTACCCAGGCCGGCGGGGTGACCGAGGACGAGCTGGCGGTGGCCCGCTCCTGGCGTGCCGGCCAGCTCTCGGTCGAGTTGCAGAGCCCCCGGGCGATCGCCTCCGCGTTGACCACCCTGGTCGTGCACGACCTGCCGGACGACTACCACGCGCGGTTGCGCGAGTCGCTGCTCTCCGCCGACGTCGACCAGGTCTCCGCGGCGGCAGCCACCCACCTGCACCCGGATGCGCTGACCCTGGTCATCGAGGGCGACGCGGCGGTGATCCGCGACGACCTGCGCTCCACCGCCCTAGGCGACCTGCTGCCCTAACGCCCGCCCCCGCCCGCCCCTGCCCACCCCGCCGGCCCCTGCCCGTCGGGGTGGGGTCGGGGCGAGGGCTGGGTGGGGCGAGGGCTGGGTGGGGTGTGATGCGGGACCCGGGGGGTGGGAAAGGGCTCCCGGTTCCGGGGGTGCGGTCGGTAGCCTCGCGGGCATGAGGATCGGCATTGTGGGGGCCACCGGCCAGGTCGGTGGCGTGATGCGGCAGGTGCTGGCGGAGCGGGAGTTTCCGGCGGAGCAGGTGCGGTTGTTCGCCTCGGCGCGGTCCGCCGGGCGGACGCTGCCGTGGCGCGACGGCGAGGTGACCGTCGAGGACGCCGCGACCGCGGACTATTCCGAGCTGGACATCGTGCTCTTCTCGGCCGGCAAGGGCACCGCCCGGGAGTTGGCACCCCGAGTCGCCGAGGCCGGCGCCGTGGTGATCGACAACTCGTCGGCGTTCCGGATGGACCCGCAGGTGCCGCTGGTGGTCGCCGAGGTCAACCCGCACGCCGCCCTGGACCGGCCGAAGGGCATCATCGCCAACCCCAACTGCACCACCATGGCCGCGATGCCGGTGCTGCGTCCGCTGCACGCCGAGGCGGGCCTGGTCGGCCTGGTCGTCTCCACCTACCAGGCGGTCTCCGGGGCCGGGCTGGCCGGCGTCGCCGAGCTGGACGAGCAGGTTCGCAAGGTGGCCGAGCACGCCGCCGGGCTGGCCTTCGACGGCTCGGCCGTGGAGTTCCCCGCGCCGCGTTCGTTCGCCCAACCGATCGCCTTCAACGTCCTCCCGCTGGCCGGGTCGATCGTCGACGACGGCTCGTTCGAGACCGACGAGGAGCAGAAGCTCCGCAACGAGAGCCGCAAGATCCTGGAGATCCCCGACCTGAAGGTGTCCGGCACCTGCGTCCGGGTGCCGGTCTTCACCGGTCACTCGCTCCAGATCAACGCCCGGTTCGCCCGGCCGATCACCCCGCAACGCGCCCACGAGCTGTTGGCCGACGCGCCCGGGGTGGCACTGACCGACGTCCCGACGCCGTTGCAGGCCGCCGGCCAGGACCCGACCTACGTCGGTCGAATCCGCGCCGACGAGACCGTGGAGTACGGGCTCGCCCTGTTCTGCTCCAACGACAACCTCCGCAAGGGCGCCGCGCTGAACGCGGTGCAACTGGCCGAGCTGGTCGCCGCCGAGCGCCGCTGACCGGCACGGTCGCCAGCGCACCGAGCTGTCACCGAGCCCTCGTCGTTCGTCGGCGGGGGCTCGGTGCCGTTCGGGGGTGATCGTCCTGCCGTTCCCGGGGCGGTGCCGTTCCCGGTGGTCGTCCTGCCGTTCCGGGTGGTCGCCCGCGACGGCCGGCAGGTCGTGCTTGGATGGGTCGGAGACGATCGTCCAACCTGGAGGACACCATGCCCGACGACCGCACCCGGCAGGCGTTGACTGATCTGGTGGCCGACCACTCGATGGGCGTGCTGGCCACCATCAAGCGGGACGGGCGCCCGCAGCTGTCCACGGTCCTCTACTCCTTCGACCGGGACGCGGGCCTGATCCGGGTCTCGGTCACCGACGGCCGCGCCAAGACCGCCAACCTGCGCCGCGACCCGCGTGCCAGCTTCCACGTCAGCAGTCAGGACGGCTGGGCGTACGCGGTGGTCGAGGGCCGCGCCGAACTGACCCCGCCGGCCGCCGAGCTGGATGACGACACGGTCGAGGAGTTGGTGGCGCTCTACCGGGGGCTGAGCGGAGAGCACCCCGACTGGGACGAGTACCGGCAGGCCATGGTCGACGAGGGACGGATCGTGCTACGTCTGCACGTCGAGCGGCTCTACGGGATGCCGCCCCGAGGCTGACCCGCCCAGCGCCGATCAGCCCGGCTCGATCACGGTCACGCCGGGCCAACGTCGGTCCGGTCGGTGCCGGGCCAACCGCTGCCGGGACCGGGTCACGTCCACCCGGGCCGGGTTGTGCCGCCACACCCCGCCCAGCAGATCCGTCAGGCCGTACGGGGCGCAGACCCTGAGCCGGTCGGCCGAGTCCAGGCGGACGGCCACCGCCGTCGCGTACTCCGGCCAGGTGGCGACCGCCTCGGTCACGCTGCGGTACGGCTCGATCGGGTCGCCGCCGAATGTCGCCGCGTACCAGGTGTGCACCGCCGCCTGGTTGCGCGCCTGCCACGGCGGCTGCGGCCACATCCCGGTCAGTTGGGCGGTGGCGCGGTCGTCGTCGGCGCGGGTCAGTTTCGCCGGGTCGAAGAAGACCACGTCCACGTCGTGGATCTGCGCCGGGTCGAACCCGTCGCCGTACCGTTCGCCCCAGACCAGGTCGCGCACCGCTCCCGCGCCGATCCAGGCGTCCGGCAGCCCGGAGTCCCGCACCACGGTCAGCGCCCGGGTCAGCCAACCGTTGCCGGCGACCAGTTCGCGCAGCTCTTCCTCGCCCGTCATCATCCGCCCACGGTAGGCAGCGGAGCCGACACGGTCGCTGGTGGGAGGGTGTGCCGGGTACACCCTGCCTCGCTGTCGCGGCAGATGGAAAGGGGCCGGGCGGTGGGCGCCGGCACGAGCAGCGACGAGGCCGGCCCGGCGGGCCCGGCCCCCGCTCGGCGTTACCTCCACCCGAGCGGCGGGTAGACGGGCCGTGCCGACACCGAGAGGGGAGCACCATGACAACGGTCGGAGAGTTCATGACGACCCGGTTGGTGACGATGGACGGCAACGACACGCTCATCTCAGCCGCGCAGGAAATGCGTGACAGCGCGATTGGCGATGTGGTGGTGACCGACGGCGACAGTGTGGTCGGCATCGTCACGGACCGGGACATCACGGTCCGAGGTGTCGCGGAGAACATGGATCCGGGCTCGACCCGGTTGAACCAGATCACCACGCGCGACGTGATCACGGTGAGTCAGTACGACGATGCCGTGGCCGCCGCGGACCTGATGCGGACGTACGCCGTACGCCGACTCCCGGTGATCGACGACGGGCGTCTGGTGGGCCTGGTGTCGATGGGTGACCTCGCGGTCGAGCGCGAACCGCAGTCGGTCCTGGCCGACATCAGCGCCGACGACCCGAACAACTGACCGTCCGCCGCGGCGCGCGCCGGCTCTCCCTCCCGGGAGAGCCGGCGCTGCGCTACCCACCCCTGGCGGACCAGGCGGCAGGGTGGGGTTCACCCGATCTGGGCGAGGTTGACCGGAGAAGCGGCGGGGACCCGTGCGGGGACGTGCAACGCCGGCCGTCCGCGTGACGCGAGCGCGGTGGGTGGGATCCCGGGCCCGGCAACTGGGAGGAGTGGACCCGATGGTGGACGCGACCACGAGGTTCTTCGAGGATCTGGACCGGCGGGGGTACGAGCCCCTGCTGGCCAAGACCTCCGGGACGCTGCGTATCGACCTGCAGGAGGGGCCGCGGACCCGGCACTGGCTGCTGAGGATCAACCACGGCCGGCTGAGCGTGAGTCAGGAGAACCAGGAGGCCGACACGGTGATCGGTGCGAGCCCGATCCTGTTCGACGAGATCGCCTCCGGCCGCGAGCACGGCCTGGCGGCGCTGTTGCGGGGGGACATGACGGTGTCCGGCGACGCTCGTCTCGTCGTACAGGTGGAGCGGATTTTTCCGGGTTCCCCGGACTCCCGAGGGCCTCGTCGGCGTTTCGTGGGGGAGGGGCACTGATGGGGCAGAGCAACACGATCCGGATCCTGGACGGCAACACGTTCGTCGTCTGCGAGGACACCGGTGACATCGAGGCGACGCCGAGCGAGCCCACCGGGCTCTTCTCCATCGACACCCGGTTCCTGTCGACCTGGGTGCTGACCGTCAACGGCGAGCGGCTCAACTCGCTCTCCTTCGACGACCTGCAGTACTTCGAGTCACGATTCTTTCTCGTCCCGGGGATGGCGACGCACTACGTGGACGCGAAGCTGTCGATCATCCGGGAGCGCGCGGTGGGCGGCAGCTTCCGGGAGCAGCTCACCATCCTCAACCACGACGAGAAGCCGGTCGACCTCGAAGTCCGGATGGACGCCGCGTCGGACTTCGCGGACCTGTTCCAGGTCAAGGACGAAATCCTGAACAAGAAGGGCGAGATCTACACCGAGGTGGAGTCGGACAAGCTGCGGTTGGGGTACCGGCGGGGCAACTTCCGGCGGGAGACGGCGATTACCTCGACGGTCTCGGCCCGGTACGACGACAAGGGCTTCGCGTACACCGTCCACCTGGAGCCCAACGAGCAGTGGGAAGCGACGATCGAGGTCGAGACGCACGCCGTCGGGCCTGGCGGCCGGGACCTGCGTCTCGGGCTGAACGTGCACGGTACGGAGCGGCTCGCCCTGCAACACGACCTGGAGCGGTGGATCGCCGACGCACCCAAGGTCAACAGTCAGCACGGCCGGGTGGCCAGCACGTACCGGCGCAGCCTGATCGACCTGGCGGCGCTGCGGTTCTCACCGCTGTCGCTGGGCGGCGCCACCCTGCCGGCCGCCGGCCTGCCCTGGTTCATGACCATGTTCGGCCGCGACAGCATCCTCACCTGCCTACAGACGCTGCCGTTCACCCCGCAGTTGTCGAAGACGACGCTGCGCATCCTGGCGTCGCTGCAAGGCAGCCGGTTCGACGACTTCCGGGACGAGGACCCGGGGCGCATCCTGCACGAGATGCGCTACGGCGAGACCGCGGCCTTCGAGGAACAACCACACTCGCCCTACTACGGGTCGGTGGACGCGACGCCGCTGTTCGTCGTGCTGCTCGACGAGTACGAGCGGTGGAGCGGGGACGTCGCCCTGGTCAAGGAGTTGGAGCAGGAGTCCCGGGCGGCGCTGCGGTGGATCGACAACTACGCCGACCTGGTCGGCAACGGCTACATCTGGTACGAGCGACGCAACACCGAGACCGGCCTGGAGAACCAGTGCTGGAAGGACTCCTGGGACTCGATCTCCTACGCCGACGGCACGCTGCCGCCGTTCCCCCGGGCCACCTGCGAGGTGCAGGGGTACGCGTACGACGCGAAGGTCCGCGCGGCCCGGCTGGCTCGCGAGTTCTGGGGTGACCCGGAGTTCGCCGACCAGTTGGAGCGGGAGGCGGCGGAGCTGAAGGAGCGGTTCAACCGGGACTGGTGGGTGGCCGACGGCGAGTACTTCGCCCTGGCCCTGGACCCGGACGGCCGCCAGTGCGACATCCTCAGCTCCAACATCGGTCACCTGCTGTGGAGCGGGATCGTCGAACCCGGGCGAGCGGAGAAACTCGCCGCGCACCTGGTCGGGCCGCGGCTCTTCTCCGGCTGGGGGGTGCGCACGCTCGCCGAGGGGGAGTCGCGGTACAACCCGATCGGCTACCACAACGGCACGATCTGGCCGTTCGACAACTCGTTCATCGCCTGGGGTCTGCGCCGGTACGGCTTCGCCGAGGAGGCCGCGACCATCGCCAGCGGCATCCTGGACGCGGCCACGTACTTCGACGGCCGGTTGCCGGAGGCGTTCGGCGGCTACCCGCGGGAACTGACCAAGTTTCCGGTGGAGTACCCGACGGCGTGCAGCCCGCAGGCCTGGTCGACCGGAGCGCCGCTGTTGCTGCTGCGCACCATGCTCGGTCTGGAGCCGCACGAGGGTCACCTGGCGGTCGAGCCGCGGCTGCCGGTGGGGATGGGGCGCATCGAGGTGCTGGACATTCCGGGTCGCTGGGGTCGGGTGGACGCGTTCGCCCGTGGGCGACTGGAGCTGGACAAGCTCACCGACTGACCGATTCGGCGATCGGACCCGGCGGTGGCGCGCAGCGCGCGTCGCCGCCGGTTCGGCACCCAGCCGAACCCCAACTCGACAGGGTAGATTCTGCGGATGCCGGAGCTCGTGTACCCGCCCGTTATCGCCACCGCCAAGACGATGTTCCGTCTCCTCGACCTGAAGATCACCATCGAGGGCGCCCATCACGTACCCCGTACCGGTGGGGCCGTTCTGGCCAGCAACCACGTCAGCTACCTCGACTTCATCTTCGCCGGTCTGGGCGCGAACGCGTCGGGCCGGTTGGTTCGCTTCATGGCCAAGGAGTCGGTCTTCACGCACCGGATCTCCGGCCCGCTGATGCGGGGGATGCGGCACATCCCGGTGGACCGGCAGGCCGGCGCTGGCTCGTTCCGCGCCGCCGTGAGCGCGCTCAAGCAGGGCGAGGTGGTCGGCGTCTTTCCCGAGGCGACGATCAGCCGGTCGTTCACCGTCAAGGAGCTCAAGAGCGGCACGGTCCGGATGGCCCGCTCGGCGAAGGTGCCGGTGCTGCCGGTCGCGCTCTGGGGCACCCAGCGCCTCTGGACGAAGGGCCGCCCGCGCACCCTCACCCGCCGGCACACCCCGATCACCATCCTGATCGGCGAACCGATCAACCCGGCGGACTTCCCGGACCCGAACGTGCTGGCGGCCGAGCTGACCACCCAGCTCAGCGCCCTCGTCGACCGGGCGCAGCGGGAGTACCCGGACACCCCGGCCGGCCCGGACGACACCTGGTGGCAGCCCGCGCACCTGGGCGGCAGCGCGCCCACGCCGGAGGAGGCCGCCGCCCTGGACGCCGCCGGCGAGCAGGAACGCACTCCCACCGTCTGACACCGGGTTGGCCGGATCGTTCCGCAGCTGGGCAGGATGGTGCCTGCCGGCGCGAACGCCGTCCGGCCAGGATCGACGTCATGAGCAGAGCAGCACTCGTCGTGATCGACGTACAGGAATCCTTCCGTCGGCGCCCGATCTGGGCGTACGGCTCCAATCCCGATCTGATCCGCCAGGTCGACCGGCTGGTGGCTGCCGCCCGGCAGCGCGGCGACCTGGTGGTCTGGGTGCTGCACTCGGAGCCCGGCACCGGCGGGTTGTTCGACCCCACGCTCGGTCACGTGCGGCTGATCGACGGGCTGGCCCCCGCCGAGGGGGAGCCGACGCTGGTCAAGACCGCGCACAACGCGTTCACCACCACGAACCTCCAGCAGTTGCTCACCCAGGCCGGCATCTCCGACATCACCGTCTGCGGCATCCGCACCGAGCAGTGCGTGGAGACCACCACCCGGGTCGGCGCGGACCTCGGCTACCGGATGACCTTCGTCACCGACGCGACGATGACCTTCCCCATCCCGCACCGGGACCTGCCGGCCTCCGCCACGGTCGCGGAGATCCTCGCCGACCCGCGTACGTTGACCAACGAGGAGATCATGACCCGCACCGAGTACGCGCTGGCTGGCCGCTTCGCGACCATTCGGACCGTGGACGAGGCGACCGGCGCGACCCTGGCCGGCAGTCGGAGCTGACGACATGACCCGGGTCGTCTTCCTGCTGGTTCCACAGCTGCACCTGCTGGACCTCGCCGGGCCGGCCCAGGTCTTCTCCAGCGCCGCCGACCTCGGGTACGACTATCAGCTGCACTACGTCGCGGAGCGGGAGCAGGTGCCCACCGTGCAGGGCGTAGCGCTGGTCGCCGACACCCGGTGGCCCGAGCTGACCCCGGACGACCTGGTGGTCGTGCCCGGTTGGCGACCGGCGGCGCACGGGCCGCAGGGGCCGGTGTCGCCCGGGGACCTGCGACGGCTCGCCGAGCACCATGCGGCCGGCGGCACGGTGGCCAGCGTCTGCGCCGGGGCGTACGCGCTGGGGCGGGCCGGGCTGCTCGACGGCCGCCGCTGCACCACCCACCACGAGGTGCAGGACGACCTGGCCCGTCGGCATCCGGCGGCCCAGGTCATCCGGGACGTGCTGTACGTGGTGGACGACCGGGTGGTCACCTCGGCGGGCATTGCCAGCGGCATCGACGTGGCGTTGCACCTGGTGGCGACCCGGCACGGCCCGGCGACCGCCGCGAAGATCGCCCGCACGCTCGTCGTCCACGCCCGCCGCAACGGGCACGAGCCGCAGGCCAGCGCGCTGATGCGGCACCGCTCACACCTGTCCGACTCGGTGCACCGGGTGCAGGATCTGATCGACAGCCGGTACGCCGAGCCCCTGCCACTGGCCGAGCTGGCCGCCGCCGGGGGCGTGGCCGAGCGGACGCTGACCCGGCTGTTCCGGGCGAGCACCGGCCTCACCCCGCTCGGCTACCAGCAACTGCTCCGGGTGGAACGGGCCGAGCACCTGATCGGGCACGGCACGACCGTGGAGGCCGCCGCGCGGGCCGTCGGCTTCACCGATGCCCGGATGCTGCGCCGCCTGCGAGCCCGCCCCACGAGGTCGGCTCCGGTCTTGACCGGTAGTAGTCGTCGCGGGAGTGGAACTCCACCGGCAACGAGCCGGGCAGCGTGATCCGGTTGTCACCGGCGAGCAGGCCGGGACCGGCCCGCAGCAGCAGCACGTCGCGTTCCTGGGCCGAGAGGTCGACCAGTTGCGGGCGGTTGAGCCGGAACATGGCCACCGCCCGGCGGACCTGCCGGGCCAGCGCCACGACCTCGGCGGCGGCACCGCTCAGGGCCAACGCCGGCTGCTGAATCGTGCGCAGCGCGTCGCAGACGATCAGCAGCTGCGCCGGGGCGTCCGGTCCGGTCGCCGGCAGCTCCAACCGGGACGGCCACTGCCAGCGGATCTGCCCACTCATCAGGCCGTTGAGCCGAGCGGGCGGCCGGGCCCGGTGCGTGCCGTCGGCGACCAGCGACAACTGCGCGCCGCTGCCCACCCAGCAGATCCGTTGATCGGTGACGGTCACCGCGACCGGCTCGGGCAGCTGCCAACGGCGGCGCACCTCGCTCGGCCCGAGCAGGTAGCCCGCGACCAGCAGCCGGTGCCGCCCGAGCAGCCGCTCACCGGGCCTCGGTCGCAGGTTGTAGCGGCGGTCCAGGGCCGGGCCCACATCGTCGTCCGGGATGTCGAACCGGTGGGGACCGATGAAGAAGGGGGACGCGTCGGAGTGCATCGTCACGACCTTCCGGTCAGCTGGCTGTGTACTGAAGCCTTGCGGACCGGAGCGCCCCTGTCATGACGCCTGTTAGGGGGTCGGCCGGTCGTGCGTCGCCTGTGACCGGTAGATGCCAATCTCCTCCGGGCGGACGAGACCGTCCTCGATCGCACGGGCGAGTAGTGCCGCCTTTGTCGCGGCCGGCCGCCCCGCCCGGGTGTACTTGATCCGCGCGCGGTCGACGTACTGCTTGACGGTGTGTTCGCTGATCTGCATCCGCCGAGCCACCGACGCCTTGGACATCGACTGGAACCAGAGCAGCAGGGCCTCCCGCTCCTTGTCGGAGAGCATCGGGCGGTCCGGCCGCGGGTCGCCGACCATCGCACCGGCCAGCGCCGGCGGCACGTACGGGCGGTCGCTCGCGGCGGCCAGCACCGTCGCCACGCAGTGTTCCCGGCCCTCGTGCTTAGCCAGGAACGCCACCGCCCCGGCGTCCAGCGCGGCGAGCATCGTCTGCGGCTCGGTGTGCTCCGAATAGACCACCACCCGCCGCCCGGCGGCGCTCAGCTCGGCCAACTTGTCCAACGCCATCCGCCCGTGCAGCCGCAGGTCGAGCAGGACGACGTCGGCGTCCGGCGCGGCCCGCAGCACCTCGTCCGGGTCGTCGCCGGTGGCGAGCACGGTCAGGCGCGGCTCGGTGGCGAGCCAGGCGCGGACACCCTCGACCACCACCGGGTGGTCGTCGACGATCGCCACCCCGACCGGCCGATCGCCGGTCACCGCCGCCACCGGGTCTGCGCCCATCTGATGTTCCCGTCCCGCTCGTAGTGGAACTGCACCGGCCCGTCGTCGTATACCCCGGGTGGCGGGCCGGTCGCCTCGGGCCCCTCCCGGTCCGGCGTGACCAGGCTGACCACCACCTCGTCCGCGCCGGAGACCACGGTCAGCCGCGCCCAGCCCCGGGCGTCGGCGAGGGTGCCGGTGAGCGGGTCGGCCAGCCGGCGCCGGACCTCCACCGGCAGCGGCGGCGGGGTGCCGATGGTGACCAGGTCGATCGGGAGGCCGTTGCGTTCCGCCAGGTCGGCGGCGGCCCGCAACTCGTGCAGCAGCGGGTCGGGCACATCGTCGGACTCGGCGATCAGGCGGCGCAGCCGGGCGGCGGCGAGCACGCACCGGCGCTGCACCTCCGGGTCGGCCGGGTCGGCCTGGCCGGCGGCCAGGTCCCCGAGGACCCGCCCGGCCGCCGCGCCGACCAGGGCGAGTCGGTCCCGGCGCTCGCGAAGGCCACGCTCGGCGGCATCCCGCTCCGCGGCCATCGCGTGACCGGCGGCCGAGACGGCGGCCCGCTCCCGGGCCAGGCCAACGATGACCGTGCTGCCCACGAAGACCGCCACCGGCAGCGAGAACGTGCCGTAGACGTACATCACGTAGCGGGCCACGTCGGCCGCGTCGGGGCCGCGCCAGAGCACGGCGACCAGCGCGATCAACGCGTGCGTGCTCAGGAGCGCGATCAGCCCCAGCACGCGCCGACCCCACACCGCCAGCACGAAGAACCAGCCGAGGGTGCCCCACACCCAGTTGGCGGCGGTGAACAGCTGCCGCTCACCGGCCGCGGCGAAGACCGCCGCGTCGACGACAAGCAGCAGCCCGGCCAGCGGCCACGGCGGCAGCGGCGAGCCCCGCAGCAGCCGTACCCCGGCCACCGCGCCGGTCACGGCGACCAGTATCCAGGCGCCGAGCACCACCGCGGGCGCGGCGAACTCCGCGCGGGCCCCCAGCACCGCCGGCAGCGCGATCGCGGCGTGCCAGGCCAACGCGATGGCGACGGCGGCGATGCGGGCGCCCCGGTCGGACGCGTGCGCGACGGCGGCCGGCGTGGCGAGCGCCGCGGTGGAGACCGGCTCCCGGGGTGTCGGAACGGCGGCCCGGTGCGGTGCCTCCGGCGCGTCGGTGGGGTGCGTCGAGGCGTTCAGGTCAGCCGACACCGGGCCACTCCAGCCGAATCCGGGTGCCCGAGCCGATCGTCGACCGCACGTCGGCCCGCCCCCCGACTGTCGCCATCCGGCCGTGGATCGACTCGCGCAACCCGTACCGGTGCGGTGGGACGGTGGCCGGGTTGAAGCCGGGGCCGTCGTCGACGACCTCGACCACGACGCTGATCGCGTCCCGGCTCAGCCGCAGCGTGGCCCCGGCGCCCGGCGCGTGCCGGACCACGTTGGACAGCGCAGCGTAGGCGCTCTCGCTGATCGCGTCGGCCACACCGACCGGGACGGCGCAGGACGCCAGGTCCAGCCGCACCGCAAGCTCCGGCAGCCGGTCGACCACCGACCGCAACCGCCCGTCGAGCGGCACCGGGCCGTCGCCGGCCACCGGGCCGACGTCGGTGAGCGCGACGAGGGTACGCAGGTCGGCGGCGCACCGCTCGCGGAAGACGGTCGAGGGCCCGGTCACCGCGCCCAGCCCCACCATGGTCAGCGTCCCGAGCACGGTGTCGTGCAGATCGCGATTCTGTTGGCGTTCGGCCTCGCGGGCGGCGCGCGCGACCAACGCCTCGCGGGTCAGCCGCTGGTGCTCGGCGAAGGCGCGGTCCGCCCGGCCGATGCGTCGGCGCATGACCGCCGCCATCATGGCCGTGCAGGCGGTCTGCGCCAGCAGCGTGGCCGCGTGGGCCCGAGCTTCGGTGGGATTGCCGGCCGTCTGCGTTCCGGTCACGTAGGTGACGATCACCAGCAGGCCGGCCGGGATCGACCAGCGCGCCGGAGCGGTGGCCTGGGTGTTGATCACCGTGGTGCTGGCCAGCACGGCGATCCAACTGCCCTCGCCGGGCAGCACCTCGGGCGCCACCAGGACGGGGATGAGGAGGCAGGCCAGCGCGGTGACCGCCACGTCACCGGCGACCAGGGCGGGGTTGATGCCGTGGCGCAACGCGCGGTGCGCGTACCAGAGGGACCAGCCGGTCAGCACGGCCACGGCGGGCAGCAATACCGCCCGCTCGACCGGTGGGGTCTGCACCGACACGGCCACCCCCGCGCCGATCAGCCCGCAGGTCAGCCGGAGCAAGGCCGGCAACGTGGTGAAGATGAGTCCCAGCGCCCCGCCGGCCGGATTGTCCAGCGTGGGCGGCGGCACGGTCGGGGTGGCAACGGCCGGCATCGGGAAGTGTCCTTCCGACAACGACCCGGTCCGGGTCCACACGGCGTAGATCGACATCGGACAATAGCATGACCGACGGTAGGGGATGACCCTTTGTGTGCAGTGTGTCGCTAATGAGTCACTCTGCGTTGGTCGGCTGGAGCAGGTCCCACCGGTTGCCGTAGAGATCGACGAACACCGCTACCGAACCGTACGCCTCGTGCCGCGGTTCCTCCAGGAAGCGCACCCCGGCCTCCACCATCCGGGCGTGATCCCGGGCGAAATCCTCCGTGTACAGAAACAGGCCGACCCGGCCGCCGGTCTGGTCGCCGACCCGGGCACGCTGCTCGGCGGTGCTCGCCCGCGCCAGCAGCATCGCCGTCTCCCGGGCACCCGCCGGGCGGACCACCACCCAGCGCGAGCCGTCCGGTCGGGGGGTGTCCTCCACCAACTCGAAACCGAGGCCGCCGACGTAGAAGTCGATCGCCTCGTCGTACTCCTCGACCAGCAGCGCGACAAGTCCCAGGTGTGCCATTCGGCCATTCTGCCGGTGGGCTTCCCGGGCTCGGCCGGCGACGTCCCCGGCGGTCGGTGCATGATCCCCTCGCATTGCAGGAAGTCGGGGCATCCGGGACGCCGCGACACCCCGACATCATGAAAGCCGAGTCGATCACGAGTGCGGCGGTGCCACGGACCGCACGGGGCGGAACCGGATGCCCTCGTCGTCCGTCTCATCCTCTGGTGGAGAGGTGGTGAGCCGGATGCGCTCGTCTCGGACGGTACTGGCGGTGGCCCTGCTCGGCATGGCGTTGGTCGCCTGCAACGACACGGTCACCACGCCGGGCGGTCCGGCGAAACCGGACCCGGCTCAGATCGTCGAATCCTGGACCTCCTGTGCCAAGGACGCCCCACGGGCCGGCGAGATGATCTCGGTGCCGAGCCCGGAGACGCCCGCACCGGCGGGCAGCGACCCGAGAATCGGGTACATCGACCCCGCGTTCACGCCGGTCGCGGCAGTGATCTGCGGGCGGGAGATCCGGCCCGGCCCCGACGGCGGCCAGGAGCAGGTCGCCACCGAGCGACACGCCAAGGAGATCACCTCGCTGCTCGCCGCGCTACGCCTGCCCAGCCAGCAGACCGGCGGGAACGTCGCCTGCACCCTCGACATGATCGTCCCGCCGTGGCTGGCCCTGGTCGACGAGCAGACGCGCTGGCTGCGCCCCAGCCTGCCGACGGACTCCTGCGGCAAGCCGCGCGCCGAGGTGCTCGCCGCGTTGACCGGACCACAATGGACCACCGTTGACACCCGTACCATCCGGCAGGTCGGATCCGCGGCGGCCGAGGCCGCCGGATGCGCGCAACAGTGGACGGACATGGTGTGGGTGGAGGCCAGGGACCGTCGCCCCGGGCCGCCCGGCCAGGCCGCCGCACCGGCCGCCGGGCCGCTGCGACTCTGCGTCTACGAGGTGCCCGAGTCGATCCAGGGCGGCGACAAGCCGGCGGGCGATTTCGTGTACGGCGGGCCGCTGCCCGCCGACCGCCAGGCGGGGGTGCTCCGGGCGCTGTCCAACCGTCGGGCGGTGGTCGACTGCGCCACCCCGGCCACGCGCTTCGCGGTGCTGCGACCGCTCGACGGGACCGGCCCCGACCGGTACGTGGAACTCGACGGCTGCCTTCGGTTCCTGGTCAACCCGCCGACGGGTGGGGCGCACATCGGCCAGGGCGACGACACGCTGGCCGCCCTGCTGGGGCCCCTCTAGAGGGTCGGAGGTGCCCGCCGCCGTCCCGCTCGTGGCAGCTCGCATCACCCTGACCCTCGTACTCCACCGACGCATGGTGCCTGACTGTCACGACCAACCGCGCCGACCATGCGCGTTGGATGTCGGAAACTAGTTGCATGCGCACCCGGCGGAGCTCAACGTGATTGACCTGGATCGTCAGTTGGTCGGCCGAACCGACCCGGTTCGCCTTTCGGCCGGCCGAAAGGGGAATGTCCGGCTCGTGGCCGCCTTCGTGGTCGGCATCGCGTTCGGCGGTATCGGTGTTGGTGTGCTGCGAGACTCGCGGGAGGCGCGGGAGCGGAACGCCTCGGTCTCGCTCGTTGCCTTTCCTGCCTCATTCGGTGGTGGCGGTGCGGACGCCACGGGCGTCCTCCAGATGGACGGGCAACTGGCGGTGATCAACGCCGGGCCCAGGCCGATCACGGTCAACTCGGCTACCGGTCAACGACCTGGCGTCCAGGTCCGTGACACCGGCCAGTCTCGACTGCTGCGTCCCGGCGGCACCGCCTGGCTCGGTGTCAAGCTGCGCTTCGAGTGCGCTTCCGCCTTCGGAAGTGAGCCGCTGTCGATACGGTTCTCTGTGGAGACCGCCGACCGGCAGATCAGAGAGGTCAGCTACCCCGTCGCGGTGATGGGAAGCGTTTGGCACCAAGGGGCTGAGCGCCCATGCACGGCCCTGGCTGATCTGGCGAAGCGTCACGGCTAGGCATTTCAGATGTCAGCGGCGGCGGAGGAGGCGTCAGCGGCCAGGAGCAGATCGGCTGTCTGTGAGTGGTCGCCGCGTAGCGCCCAGTCCAGTGGTGAGTAGCCGATTCCTCGGTCTTCTCGAAGGTTCGGGTCCGCGTTGTGGGCGAGTAGTTCTCGTACGACATCGGTATGTCCCCAGGCCGCCGCAGCGCACAGGGGCGTGCCTTCCTGGCCGTGCCCACTTTCGGTGTCCGGCGACGCCGGCGGCAAGAAGGAGCCGCACGAGGTCGACCGCGCCGTGCACGGATGCCTGGTAGAGCGGGGTCGTGCCTTCGCGGTCGGCCGCGTTGGGGTCCGCTCCGACGCGTAGGACGGCGCTGGCGACCGCTGCGTCCTCGCGGAGCACCACCTCCATCAGGCGCTTGGCGAGCTTCTTCCGCTTCCGCTTGTTCACGGTCTTCAGGGTAGGCAGGTCCTACGGTTCAGCGGGCGGGCGCCCGGAAGTCATTCGTCGATCGCGACGACGTGGAGTGTGGCCTGGTGGCGCACGGCGCGTTTGTCGAACCGGGTGGACACGGCCCGGTGGCGTTCGAGTCGGTTGACGCCGCATTCGACGGCCACCCAGGCTCGCCGGTGAGCCGCCCAGGGTGTTGTGAGAGCCGCACACGGGCTGATCGGCGGCGCCACGACGGGTGCCGCGCGATGTGCGAGGGCAAGGCCGTCAGAGCTGCTGGACGATCTGGATCGGGTTACCGTCCGGGTCGGCGGTCCAGGCGATCAGCAGGCGATCGAGCCACCGGTGTGGTGCGGCCAGGGCGGGGGCACCGCTCGCCGTGAGGTGGCCGTACGCGCCGGCCGTGTCGTCGGTCCACAGGATCACCGCCGCCCGCTGGCCCTGGGGTACGGGGTCGAGCCCGTGATCGTCGCGAGTGGAGGCCACCGAGGCGACGCCGATCTTGTAGCCGTCGAGCACGAGATCGACGTGAATGGGCTCGCCCTCGGCCGGTACCCGGAAGGTCTCCGTGAAGCCGAGACCGGCGTAGAACGCGGCGGCGCGGGAGACGTCCTCGCTGAAGAGGATCACCTGAGGCGTCCGGAACATCGACACGGCCCGACGCTATCAGCGCAGCGGTCGCTGACCTGCGGTGGAGAGGGTGCGCCCGGCAGGATTCGAACCTGCGGCCTTGGGATTAGAAGTCCCCTGCTCTATCCGCTGAGCTACGGGCGCGTGTGACGTGGATGTCGCGCCCAGAGGGTACCGCCGTCGCACTGCCCGGCGGTGAAAAGGGTGCCCGCGTCCACGTTGCCGAGCAGGGTCTCACGTTCGCCGCGTAGCGGTCATCCGGGTTCCCGCTGACCGGCCCGGCCTCGGACCGTACCTTTGGCTGGTGTTGCTGGACTCCGACGCCGAGAGCGACGTCGCCTACGAGCTGTGCTAGGTCGTTGGTCGCGCCATCCTGCCGTACCGGTCCTCGGACGCCTTCGGTACCGCGTTCTTCTTCCGGGGCGGCGACGACCCGGTGGGGGAGTCGCTGCTGACGGCGGCCGACCTGGTGGGCGCGTCCGGTGGCGAGCTGGGCCTGCGGGCGAGCGTCACCGAACCGGCGGGGGTGGCGCCGGCCGTCATCGCCGAGGCCGAGATCGTGCCCGGCTGGGCCCGCTTTCCGGGCGACGGGGTCGCGGTGCTGCCGACCGCCGGCCTGCACCGCTTCGCCGGCGACGGCGGCTGGCGGTGGCGTGTCCAGCCGGTGCCGGCGGGGATCGCCGCCGGGTCCGAGGTGGTCGCCCGGCTCGGCGCCGACGCCGGTTCCGCTTTCGTGCTGGCCCACGGGGTACGCGAGGACGGGTCGCGCCCGCTGGAGGTCGCGATCGAGCGGGTGGTCCGCGACGGGGACGCCGTGGTGATCACCACGGAGCTACCGCCGGGGTACGTCGGCGCGCCGGTCCTCATCGTTCAGGCTGACGCGACCGGCGAGGTGTCGCCGTACTGCCTGGGCCTGGTGCGGCCCGGCGTGGGCGAGCACCCCGTGGCGACCTTCGACCGGATCCGTGCCGTGCTTCCGGCGACGCCCGGCGACGTCTGAACCGCGCGGGTGTGTGGGCTGGTCAGATGCCAGCCGTCTGCGCGTCGACCGGGTCCGGGTTGGCCGTGTCCGTCTTGACCGTGTCCGTCTTGACCGTGTCCGTCTTGACCGTGTCCGCGTCGATCGTGTCCGCGTCGATCGGTGCCTCGTCGGCCGGGGCGGTGGGGCCGGCGGCGAGGAACGCCTCTGCCCAGCGGGCCACCTCGTCGAAGACCTTCTTGCGGACGGCGGGGCCGGAAAGCGTGAGGTCGTGCAGCCCGCCGTCGAAGCGGGCCAGGGTGACGTGGCGACCGAGGCGGGGCGCGTAGCGGACCATGTGCTCGACGTCCAGCACGGCGTCGGCCAGGGTCGCGTTGTCGTGCCACTTGGTGCCCCGGAAGGAGCGGGTCGAGCAGGCCAGCAGCACCGGCACCTGGATGTCCAGCCCGGCGCGGAGCCGGCGTTGCCCGGTGCGGATCGCGTTCAGCCAGCCGGCCCGGACCGGGAACCCTGCCAGCGGCTTCCACTCCAGGTCGTAGGTCCACTCGCCGCGGTGGTCGGAGTGGATGCTCTCGCCGTACACCGTGCCGAGCCCGAACGGGAGGATGCGGTGCGGCGCCCTGCGGCCCAGCCGGGACGCGGCGGCCGCGAGGGGTCGACGCACCGCCCAGGGGGCGTTGAGGTCGAAGAACGGGCTGTTGAGCACCAGCCCGTCGATGGTGCCGGTGTCACGGCGGGCGTCCGCCCAGAGCGAGATGATCAGGCCGCCGGTGGAGTGGCCCATCGTCAGCAGGGTCTCGTGCGCGTCGTCCCTGCGGATGATCTCGGCGGCGGCGTCCAGCTCGGGGAAGTAGTCGCTGATGTCGCGGCAGAAGTTCGGGGTCTGGCCGGGCAGCAGACTGCGGCCGTATTTGCGCAGGTCGAGCGCGTAGAAATCCCAACCGCGTGCGGCGAAGAAGTCGGCCAGGTGGGTCTGGAAGAAGTAGTCGACGAAGCCGTGCACATAGAGCACGGCCCGCCCGGTGGGGCTTTCGGCCCGCCGCCGGACCAGAGTCGCGACCACGGGGCCTTCGTCGTCGGTGCCCAGGTCGATCGTCTGCCGCTCGTAGGGCGGCCCCAACACGTCCGGTTCCACGAACGCGACGCTACGCCGCCAACCTACCCAGCGGTAGCCCCGCCCGCGCCCCCGCGCCGCGCGTGCCCCCGCGCCGCGCGTGCCCCCGCGCCGCGCGTGCCCCCGCGCCGCGCGTGCCCCCGCGCCGCGCGTGCCCCGCCCGCCCCCCGCGATCTTGCACTTTCTGTCCTGTCATAACGGGCGAAAGCCGTTGTTCGGGAGCTGAAAGTGCAAGATCGCGGGGCGGCATCGCGGGGAGCGGCGGGCGGGGGTGGGCGTGGGTCAGGCTGTTTCCGCGTCGGCGCGGGGGGTCGAATCCTCGGAGTCGTCGGCCTCGATCTGCGGCTGGGGGAGGTCGCGCAGGTGCTTGTTGTGCCGGGGCTCCTGGCGGGTCTTGGCGTCGTTGAGCCGACGCCGCAGGTCGTCACGGACGTCGTTGAGGGCGGCGTGCAGGTCCTCCTCGGCGGAGGTGGTGACGATCTTCTGCCGGCCGGCGATCCAGCACTCCAGGGTGACCTTCTGGCCGCGCGCCTCCCGGTCCTTCACCGACACCTCCAGCTCGGTGGCGTCGGCGTGGAAACTGGCGAGCCGGGCGTCGAGGGTCGCGAACTGCTCGGCGATCCAGTTGCGGTCGCCCTGCGAGAACCCGGCGCCCACCCGCAGGCACTCAGCCACGGTGGCCGGGTTCGCCACGGCGCTCATCGCCGCGCCTCGGAAGCGTTCGCGGAGCCGATGGTAGTGATCATCATGGCGCTGACCTCTCGTCGACGTGGAGCTGTCGGTGGTGCGTTGATCAAGTCCTTACCCAGTTCGACAGACCTGGGAAACCGTGGACGGCGGGTCGGGCGGGTCGGGCGTACCACATCCGAGCGTGATCAGGGCGTTGTCCACAGGGGGGTCCGTCATCCACAGGCCCGGGCCGGGCGCTGGCGATCGGCGGCCCCAGCACCGAGGCTCGGTGTCGAGTCGACTCGCGCTGGCAGGCCCCGATCCCCTGGAGGGACGATGTTCGACACCAACGTAACAATTGTCGGTAACGTCATGACTGCGCCGGAATGGCGGCGTACGACCCAGAGCAACACCCTGGTGGCCAACTTCAAGGTCGCCTCCACCGCCCGCCGACTCAACCGGGACAGCGGCCGGTGGGTCGACGGCAACTCGCTCCGCGTCCGCGTCAACTGCTGGCGCAAGCTCGCCGAGGGGGTGGCCGCCTCCGTCATGGTCGGCGATCCCGTGGTGGTCTGCGGTCGGCTCTACACCCGCGACTGGACCGACGAGGCCGGCAACCACCGCACGCTCTACGAGCTGGAGGCGGTCGCCGTCGGCCACGACCTCTCCCGGGGCCGGGCCCGGTTCCTGCGCAACCGGCCGAGCATGACCACCAGCACCGTCGAGGACGCGGAGGCCGAGAGCCGGGTGCACGGCGAGCCCACCGAGCCGGTGCCGGCCGGCCAGGCGCCCGTGCTGCCCGACGACCGTCCGCTGGATGACGACTTCGAGCTGCCTGACTACGCCGAGCTGCGAACCAGTCCGCTCGGCACCGTCCCGGAGGACGGCAGCTCTCCGAGCGGTGCGCGGGTCGACCTCCCGCCGGGCCTCGACGACGAGTTGGCGCCTCCGCCCGGTGCGGACGACGACAACGCCGACGACAACGCCGACGCCGACCTGGACATCGAGTTGGGGCCGGTGCCGGACGAGGGGCAACCGGAGCCGGAGCAGCCCGGTCGAGGGCGGCGTGGTCGGGGCCGCGTCCCGCAGCCGGCCTGACCGATCGGCTCGACCTTCGCGGAGGTGGGGCGACGGTCGAGCTCGCAGAGTCTCCATGCCGTGCGGTGCGGTGCGGCGCGACGGGGGCGGGGTGGCGACGCGACCAGCGTCGTCACCCCGCGTGACAAGTGTCGGCGGGTGGCATCGGAGTACCGCCCTAACAAGCCGCCAGAGAGCCGTCGCCCACCTGTTCGCTCCAGGGGTTCTGGTCGCGGGTGCGGCACCGTGGGTTGGGCCCTTTCCCGGGATGCTCGTCTAGGCTGGCCGGCCGGAGGTGGTGCGGGTGCGACGGACAGCGCCGATGGCGAACGCGGTGGGGCTGCTGGCCGGGTACGCGCTGGACAGGCTGCTCGGCGACCCACGCCGGTGGCACCCGGTGGCCGGTTTCGGGCAGGCCGCAGGCGTGCTGGAGCGCCGCGTCTACCGCCCGGACCGGACGGCCGGTGCGGCATTCACCGCGCTGGCCGTCGGCGGTCCGGTGCTGCTCGGGGCGGTCGCCGCGGCGGCTACCCGGCACCGTCCGGTGACCCGGGCGGTGCTCGTGGCAACCGCCACGTGGACCGTGCTGGGGGGTCGCACGCTGCGGCACGAGGCGACCGTCATGGGTCGGACGCTGCGCGACGGTGACCTGCCCGCTGCCCGGCGACGCCTCGGTCACCTCTGCGGGCGGGATCCGTCGACGCTCGGCGAGTCGGAGCTGGCCCGCGCCACCGTCGAGTCGGTCGCCGAGAACACCTCCGACGCGGTGGTCGCTCCGCTGCTCTGGGGTGCGGTCGCGGGTCTGCCGGGGCTGCTGGGCTACCGCGCGGCGAACACCCTCGACGCGATGGTGGGGCACCGGTCGGCGCGCTACGCGCGGTTCGGCACTCCTGCCGCCCGCCTGGACGACGTGCTCAACCTGGTGCCGTCCCGGCTGACCGGGCTGCTCACCGTCGCCGTCGCGCCGGTGGCGCACGGAGACCAGCAGCGCGCGTGGCGGGTGTGGCGGCGTGACCGCAACGACCACCCGAGTCCCAACGCCGGGCAGTGCGAGGCGGCGATGGCCGGTGCGCTCGGCGTTCGCCTCGGTGGCCGCAACGTCTACTTCGGGCGCTCGGAGGTTCGGCCGTTCCTCGGCGACGGCCCCCGTCCCGAGGCACGACACCTGAAGCGGGCAGTCCGCATCTCCGGCGCGGTGGGGCTGGCCGCCGTCGGGCTGGCCGCCGCGTACCCGGTGACTCTCGGTCGCCTCGTCGGTGCCGTGAGCAGGCGCGCACTGATCGGGGTACGACGGGGGAGCGGGCGATGAGCGGCGGGCTGCTGGTCGCCGGCACGACGTCCGACGCGGGCAAGAGCGTGCTCACCGCCGGCATCTGCCGTTGGCTGCACCGGCAGGGCGTGAAGGTGGCGCCGTACAAGGCGCAGAACATGTCGAACAACTCGGCGGTGGTGGTCGGGCCGGACGGGCACGGCGGCGAGATCGGGCGAGCCCAGGCCATGCAGGCCGCGGCGTGTGGGCTCGCACCCGACCTACGGTTCAACCCGGTGCTACTCAAGCCGGGCAGCGACCTGGCCAGTCAGGTGGTGCTGCTGGGCGAGGCGGTCGACACGATCACCGCCGGCACCTTCCGGCAGTTACGTCCCCGACTCGCCGAGACCGCGTACGCGGCGTTGGCCGAGCTGCGCGAGGCGTACGACGTGGTGATCTGCGAGGGGGCCGGCAGCCCCGCGGAGATCAATCTGCGGGCCGGTGACTACGTCAACATGGGCCTGGCCCGCCACGCCAACCTGCCCACCATCGTCGTCGGCGACATCGACCGGGGCGGTGTCTTCGCCTCGATGTTCGGCACCGTGGCCCTGCTCGACCCGGCCGACCAGGCACTGATCGCCGGATTCGTGATCAATAAGTTCCGGGGCGATCTCGGGCTGCTCCAACCCGGTCTGGACATGCTCCGGCAGGTCACCGGTCGCCCCACGTACGGGGTGCTGCCCTGGGCACTTGACCTGTGGCTCGACGCGGAGGACTCCCTCGCCTACGGCCGGGTGCTCGGCCGACCCGCCGCCCCGCACGGCACCGAATGGCTGGACGTGGCCGTCGTCCGCCTACCCCGGATCAGCAATGCCACCGACGTGGAGGCCCTCGCCACCGAACCGGGTGTCCGCGTACGCCTCACCATCGAGCCGGCCGAACTGGCCGCCGCCGACCTCGTCGTCCTGCCCGGCTCGAAGTCCACCGTCGCCGACCTCGCCTGGCTGCGTGAGACGGGCCTCGCCGACGCGGTGCTCAGCCATGTGGCGGCCGGTAAGCCCCTGCTCGGCCTCTGCGGTGGTTTCCAGATGCTCGGCCGCGCCATCCACGACCCGGTGGAGAGCCGGCGGGGCAGTGTGCCGGGGCTCGACCTGCTGCCCATCGAGATCACCTTCGATCCGCGCAAGACCGTCCGGCAGTCGGTGGGCACCGGCCACGGTGGCCTCCCGGTGCGTGGCTACGAGATCCACCACGGGTACGTCTCACACACCGACCCCAGCCTGACCCCGCTGCTGACCGGCGACGACGGCGTCGGTGAGGGAGCCGTGCTCGGCGCGGTGCACGGTACCCACTGGCACGGGGCGTTCGAGTCGGACGGGTTCCGCAGGTGGTTCCTCACCGAGGCGGCCCGCCTGGCCGGCCGCGGCGGGTTCCGGGTCGCACCGGCCACCAGCTTCGCCGCCGCCCGGGAACGCTCCCTCGACCTGCTCGGCGACCTGGTCGAGGAGCACCTGGACACCGACGCCCTCTGGCGTCTCATCGAAACCGGCCCACCCACGGACCTTCCGTTCATCCCACCCGGCCCTCCACCGTCCTGACCGGGCCGCCGTCCAATGCGGAGGGTGTGGCGTGTGACCAGCTTGGTGGCGGGGACGCCGGTGCCCCGGGGCGGCCAGGCGTGATCGCGCACGAACCTTGTTGTAGTGGCCTCCCGGGCGACGGAGGGCCCTCTTGCCAGGATCGAGCGCGATCTTGGACACCGCGCCCCGGGCGGCGGGCGCCGGGCAGGGTCTCCGGGCGGCGGGCGGCGGGCGGCGCGGTTCGGGCTTGGACGCCGCGCGTGGGCGGGTTGGGCGAAGTGAGGGAGTCAGGGGCGGATGTCGGCGGGGCGGTCGGTGGTGGGCAGGCCGGCGGCCAGCCAGGCGTCCACACCGCCGATCATGTCGGTGGCCCGGCGCAACCCGAGGGTTTGCAGGCTGGCGGCGGCCAGGCTGGAGCTGTAGCCCTGCCGGCACACCAGCACGATCTCCCGGTCGTACCCGGTGGCTTCCGGGATCCGCCAGGCGCTGGCCGGATCGAGCCGCCACTCCAGTACGGTCCGGTCGATGACGATCGCCCCCGGCAGGTCGCCCTGGTCGCGGCGCTGCGGTTCGGTACGGGTGTCGACCAGTAACGCACCGCCCCGGACCGCCTCGACGGTCTGCTGCGGAGTCAGTCGGTGCAGCCCGGCGCGGGCCTGTTCGAGCAGGGCGTCTATACCGGGGCTCATCACGTCTCGGAGCACCACCCGATCATGCCGATTCGGTGGCACGCCGGACGGCGAACGGGCCGCCCGTCACCCGTCGCCGCCCCAATTCCCCCGGACGTGACAGTGCCCGGCCGGGGCGGTCAGCCGGACGGGTCGACATGGCCGACGCCGACCGCTCAACCAGCGTGATCGACACGGCTTCCCGGTAGGTCGCGGCGTCCGGTCAGCAGGGATACCGCGACGTCGATGAAACCGGAGTCGATCACGAATGAGCCGGAGTCGATCACGCCGCCCGAGGCGGCGGCGGCATACTTCGGTCATGCACCACGGGAGGTTGCGCTGAACCCGGAGACCGGCGGGTCGACCGTGGCGGTCGTCGAGGCGTACGCCGAGTTGGCTCGTCGGGTGCTCGCGGGCCCGGCGCGGTTGGGGCGGACCCGGCTGGTGGCGGTCGACGGGCCGAGCGGCGCGGGTAAGAGCCGGTTCGCCGCGCGGCTCGCGGATGCCCTGGCGGCGCCGCTCGGCGGCCGGCCGCCGGTGGTGCAGACCGACGACCTGCTCGACGGGTGGGACGACCAGCTGACCTTCTGGCCTCGGCTCGACGAGGGGGTGCTCGCCCCGCTGCGCGCCGGGCAGCCGGGTGCCTACCGGCGGTACAGCTGGGTCCGGCAACTCTTCCTGCCCCGGCCGGTGCCGGTGCCGGTGGCTCCGGTGCTGGTGCTGGAGGGGGTCAGCGCCGCCCGTGCGGTGGTCCGGCCGGAGTTGACGCTGGCCGTGTTCGTGACCGCGCCCGCGTCGCTGCGGCTGGATCGTGCGGTCGCCCGGGACGGGCCGGAGATCCTGCCCGAGCTGCGTCGCTGGCATGCGGGCGAGCGGGCGCACTTCGCCGACGACGAGACGGCGGCCCACGCCGACCTGCTGATCGACGGCGCGCCGACGCTGCGGCACGACGCGGACCGGTACTACGTGCGGATCCGCTGAGCGCGACGCCGGCCGTTGGGCAGGGGCCGGCCGCGCCACCGCCGGCCGGGCGGGAGGTGGTGACGGTACGGGCTCCGCCGGCACGCCCGGTAAGGCCGGCATACGATGCCGGTCATGACCTCACCGATCATGTCCGAGTCCGAGGTGCGGGCCGCCGTCGAGCGGGAGATGCCTGGCGTACGGGCCGACCTGGAACGCCTCGTCCGCATCCCCGGCATCGCCTTCGAGGGTTTCGACCACTCACACGTGGAACGCTCCGCCGAGGCGGTCGCCGAGCTGCTGCGCGGCTGTGGCCTGGACGTCGACATCGTGCGATCCGGCGGCCAGCCGGCGGTGATCGGCCGTCGGGCCGCCCCGCCCGGCGCTCCCACCGTGCTGCTCTACGCCCACCACGACGTCCAGCCGGTCGGCGACCGGTCGCTGTGGGAGTCCGACCCGTTCGAGCCGGTGGAGCGCGACGGCCGGCTCTACGCGCGAGGTGCGGCCGACGACAAGGCCGGCATCATGGCGCACGTCGCGGCGCTGCGCGCGTACGGTGACGCGTTGCCGGTCGGCGTGGTCCTTTTCATCGAGGGCGAGGAGGAGTACGGCTCCGACTCGCTTGAGCAACTGCTGACCGAGCACCGCGACGAGATCGCCTCCGACGTCATCGTGATCGCCGACTCCGGCAACTGGGACATCGGCGTACCGGCGCTGACCACCTCGTTGCGGGGCATCGTCAACTGCTTCGTCGAGGTGCGCACGCTGGACCACGCGGTGCACAGCGGCATGTTCGGCGGCGCCGTGCCGGACGCGCTCACCGCCCTGGTCCGGCTGCTGGCGACGCTGCACGACGACGCCGGGAACGTGGCCGTGGACGGGCTGGTCGGCCGGGACGGCGCCACCGTCGACTACCCGGAGGATCGGGTCCGGGCCGAGGCGGGGCTCGCCGAGGGCGTGCAGTTCATCGGCACCGGCCGGATCACCGACCGGCTCTGGACCAAACCCGCGCTGGCCATCCTCGGTGTCGACGCGCCGTCCACCGGCGAGGCGCCGAACGCCCTGGTCCCGGCCGCGAAGGCGAAGCTCAGCATCCGACTCGCCCCGGGCGACGACCCCAAGCGGGCGTACGCGGCGGTGCGTGCGCACCTGGAGCGGCACGCGCCGTGGGGCGCGCAGGTGACGGTCACGTTCGAACACGACGGTGACCCGTGCGTGATCGACGCGTCCGGGCCGATGTTCGACGCCGCCCGTGCGGCTTTCCGGGCCGCCTGGGACGGCACCGACCCGGTGGACATCGGCGTCGGCGGCTCGATTCCGTTCATCGCCACCTTCCAGGAGATGTTCCCGAAGGCGGCGATCCTGGTGACCGGTGTGGAGGACCCGCACGCCCGTGCGCACGGCCCGAACGAGAGTCTGCACCTCGGGGAGTTCGCCCGGGTCTGCCTCGCCGAGGCGCTGTTGCTGGGCAAGGTGGCGGCTGCGGCGGGTTAGGCGTCAGAACGGCAACTTTGGGCCTGATCTGGCAGTTTACGGCGTGTCGGACCGGCGTCTGTTATAGCCTTTCGTACATGAGTACGAACGAGGTGATGGCCCGGTTGGGGGCCGCCGTCAGCGCACTGGGGGACGTCGATGTCTCCGCGTGGTCCGAGGACACGCTCAACGAACAGCTCGGTGAGCTCTCCGCCGCCCTGGTCGCTCTCGACTCGGTGCTCTCCCGGGTTGCCGGCGAGGTCCGCGCCCGAGGGTTGCGCATCGAGGAGCCCGTCTCCGCCTAGGCCCTGATCCGTCGTCCGCGTGAGCGGGCGACACCCTGCCGACACCGCCCGGGCACGGCAATGCCCGGGCGGTGTCGGAGGTGACTGGCAGGATGAGCTGCGTGCGGTTCCTTGATCTGGCAGCCACCTCCGCCGCCGTGGCCGCCACCAGCGGCCGGCGGGCCAAGGTGGAGCTGCTCGCTGACGCGCTGCGCCGGCTCGATCCCGGCGAGGTCGAGCCGGGCGCCGGCTACCTCGCCGGTGAGCTGCGCCAACGGCAGACCGGCGTCGGCTACGCGAGTCTGCGGGACCTGCCACCGCCGGCGGCCGAGCCGACGTTGACCGTGGCCGGCGTCGACGCGGCCATCGCGCAGATCGCCGCGGTGCACGGCTCGGGCTCGCAGGCGCGGCGTCGGGCACTGCTCGGCGCCCTCTACGCGGCGGCCACGGCCGACGAGCAGCGCCTGCTCACCGGCCTGTTCAGTGGCGAGCTGCGCCAGGGCGCCCAGGCGGGGCTCCTCGCCGACGCGGTGGCCCGAGCCGCCGACGTGCCGGTGGCGACGGTCCGCCGGGCGCTGCTGCTCGCCGGTGACCTGCGGGCCGTGGCGGTGGCCGCGTTGTCCGGCGGTGCCGCCGAGCTGGCCGGCTTCGGGTTGCAGGTCGGCCGACCGCTGGCGCCGATGCTCGCGCAGAGCGCCCCCTCGGTCGACGAGGCGCTCGCCGCGACCGGCACGCCGGCGGTGGTCGACGTGAAGCTCGACGGCATCCGCATCCAGGTGCACCGCTCCGGCGCCGACATCGCCGTCTTCACCCGCAGCCTCGACGAGATCACCACCCGGGTGCCCGAGGTGGTTGCCGCGGTCCGGGCCCTGCCCGGCCGGGAGCTGGTCCTCGACGGCGAGGCGATCGGCCTGGACGAGACCGGCCGCCCGCTGCCGTTCCAGCAGACCTCGAGTCGGGCTGCCCGACGCACCACTCCCAGCACCACCGGGCGCACACCGGTCGCCCCGGCGGTGCTCGCGGCGGCCGCCAGCACGGGCGCGAGGGTGCTCACCCCGTACTTCTTCGACCTGCTGCACCTCGACGGCGAGGATCTGATCGACCTTCCCGGCCGGGAGCGCTGGGCCGCTCTCGCCGGTTCGGTGGATTCGTCGCTGCTGGTGGGGCGGATGGAGGTCGACGACCCGGAGCAGGCCGCCGCCGCGTTCGCCGCGGCGCTCGACGCCGGGCAGGAGGGTGTCGTGGTCAAGGCACCGGACGCCCCCTACGACGCCGGCCGACGCGGCGCCGCCTGGGTCAAGGTCAAGCCGCGACACACCCTCGACCTGGTGGTGCTCGCCGTCGAGTGGGGCAGTGGCCGACGAAAGGGCTGGCTCTCCAACCTGCACCTGGGCGCGCGTGACGCGCGTACCGGCGAGTTCGTCATGCTCGGCAAGACGTTCAAGGGGCTCACCGACGAGTTGCTGCGCTGGCAGACCGACCGGTTCCTCGACCTCGCCGTGGAGCGCGGCGACTGGGTGGTCCGGGTCCGGCCCGAGCAGGTGGTGGAGATCGCCTTCGACGGGGTGCAGACCAGCTCACGCTATCCGGCAGGGATGGCGCTGCGGTTCGCCCGGGTGGTGCGTTACCGCGACGACAAGACCGCCGCCGAGGCGGACACCATCGACGCGGTCCGGGCCATCCACACCGGCCGCGTGAGCAGCTGACGGAGCGAGGTCAGGCGGACGCGGTCGGCGCCGGTTCGGCGGCCCGGTCCAGGGGAGCCGCGGGTTTGCCGAGGCCGGCGGCGCGGCGGGCCTCCCGACGGGCCACCCAGCCGTAACCGAACAGGGACATCACCGCGAACAGCCACCACTGCACGACGTAGCCGAAGTTCTGCCAGTTGTTGGCGTGCCCGACCGGCACCGCCTTGAACAACGGATCGGCCGCCGGGGTCTGCTCGTCCAGCAGCAGGTAGGCGCCGTAGACCGGGTACGGGAGTTCACCGGCCAGCCGGGAGACGCCGATCCGCCGGATCTCCAGCACCCCGTCGCGACGGGCCACCGCACCGGCGCCACTCTCGGTCTCGTGCACCCGACCGACCACCGTCACGTCGCCGGGCGGCGCGGCGGGCACCGACGGCAGGGCGGTCGCCCCACCGGGCGCCGGGGGGATCCAGCCCCGGTCCACCAGCAGCGCCGTGCCGTCGGCGAGCACCAGCGGGGTGAGCACCTCGAAGCCGACCCGGCTGTCCACCGTCCGGCCACGGACCAGCACCGTGTTCGTGGGATCGTACCGGCCGGTGACGGTGATCCGGGTCCAGACCTTGTCGTCGGCGGGGGCCGGGCCGGCCGTCCCCGCGCCGCCGGTGGGGGCACGCAGCGCGTCGGCGAGCGGCGTCGGGGCCATCCGCTGGCCGGCGTCGATGCGCTCGTTGACCTCGGTCCGCCCCCGGTAGCGGTCCAGCTGCCAGTTGCCGAGAAACACCATGACGGCGGCGGCGACCAGGGTCAGCGCGAGGGCGCCCAGCCAGCGTGGGCTCAGCAGGAACCGGTACACGGCACCGAGGCTACTCGTATGACCGGCGCCACTGACCTGGACCGGGGCGAGAGCGGGCCGGGATCGGGGCGAGAGCGGGCCGGGATCGGGGCGAGAGCGGGCCGGGATCGGGTCGGGACCGCCGTGGGGGGCCCGGGCCAGGGCCGGGTCGGCGGCCCCGGTTGGCGGTGCTCGCGTCTGGAGCCGGGCGGGTATCGTCACGCCGACGGATCGGCCTCGGTCGTCCCGTCGCGTACCCGCCGCCGCTCGCGAGGAGTCGATGATGACCGTCGTGCCGCGCCTGGTGCTCAGCGCGCCGTCCTCCGGGCACGGTAAGAACGCGCTGGCGATCGGGCTGCTCGCCGCCCTGGCCGAGCGGGGGGTCGACGTCGCCGGTTTCAAGCTCGGCCCGGACCACGTCGACGCCGCCTACCTCGGTCTCGCCTCCGGTCGGCCGGGTCGGGTGATCGACCCCCGGTTGGTTGGCGTCGACCGGCTCGCCCCGCTGGTGGCGCACGGTGCCGCCGGCGCCGGCCTCGCCGTGGTGCAGGGCAGCATGGGCCTGTACGACTCGGTCGGTGGTCGCCCGGAGCGGGAGTCGACGGCAGCCGCTGCCGCCGCGCTGCGCAGCCCGGTGGTGCTCGTCGTCGACGTGGCCGCGATGGGTCAGTCGGTGGCCGCCCTGGTGCACGGTTTCCGCTCGTACGACGAGCAGTTGTGGCTCGGCGGGGTGATCCTCAACCGGGTGGCGTCGTCGCGGCACGAGGGGATGCTGCGCGAGGCGTTGGACGACGTGGGTGTGCCGGTCTACGGGGCGCTGCGTCGCCAGGACCTGCCGGCGGTGCTGCCGTCGCGGCGGCACGGCGTGGCGCCGGTGGTCGACGACTCGGCCGACGCCGCCCGTGCGGTGCGCCGGCTGGGCGAGGCCGTCGCCGCCACCGTCGACCTGGAACGGCTGCTCGGGTTGGCCCGCTCCGCCCCGCCGCTGCCGGCGCCGGCCTGGTCTCCCGAGGAGGCCCTTGGCGCGTTCACACCCCCGGCGAACCGCCCACTGGTGGCGGTGGCCGGTGGACCGGGCGGCAGCTTCAGCCACCCGGAGACGGCCGAGCTGCTCCGGGCCGCCGGCGCGGAGGTGGTCGTCGTCGACCCGTTGCGCGACGAGGCGCTGCCGGTCGGCACCCGCGCGCTGGTCGTCGGTGGTGCGCTGCCCGAGGCGTACGCCGAGCAGTTGTCGGCCAACCGGCGGCTCTGCATCGCGGTGGCCGAGTTGGCGCGGACCGGGCGTCCGGTGATCGCCGAGGGCACCGGGTTGCTCTGGCTGGCCCGGGAGTTGGACGGGCTGCCGATGTGCGGTGTGCTGGACGCGGTCGGGGTCAGCCGCGACGGGGTGGTGGCCGGCTACCGGGAGGCGACGGCGCAGACCGACAGCGTGGTCGCCGCCAACGGCACGGTCCTGGTCGGGCACAAGGCGCACCGCGCGGTGCTCACCCCCCGCGCCGGTCAACGGCCGGCGTGGAGCTGGGATGGCGGTGCGCCGGAGGGTTTCGTCTGGCGTAACGTGCACGCCTCGCAGCTCACCCTGCACTGGGCCGGTCATCCGGCGACGGCCGCCCGGTTGGTCGCCGCGGCGGCGGCCGACCCGGCGAGTGAGGTGGTGCCCGCGCAGCCCGGTGGGGTGTCCGTGTGATCGGTCAGGTGGCGGTGCGCCGATTTCCGGAGTTGACCGTCTCCACCCCGCGCACCGAGGTGCGCCGGCTGACGGCGGCGGACGCGGCGGCGGCCGGGGAGGTCTTCGCCGACAAGCTGACCCGGCGTTGGCTGCCGCTGCCCGACGACTCCGGCCCGATCGACGGGCACGCCTGGTGCACCGATCTGGCCCGGCAGCGGCGCGACAGCGGGGACGGCGACCACTACGCGGTGCTCCGGCGGGAGGACGACGAGGTGGTGGGCACGCTGTGGACGCGGCGCACCGACTGGGGCGCCCGGCTCACCGAGGTGTCCTACGCGATCGCGGCGCACGCGCGGGGCTTCGGCTTCGCCGCCGAGGCCGTCGACGCGGTGGCCATCGCGTTGATCCTGGAACACGGCTTCCAACGGGTCGAGCTGCGGGTCGCCCCCGGCAACCTGGCCTCGCGCCGGGTCGCCGAGAAGGCCGGCTTCAGCTACGAGGGTCTGCTGCGCAACGCCGGGTTCGCCGGAGGCGGCCGGGTGGATCTGGAGCTGTGGTCGTTCGTCGCCGCGGACCTGCGCTGAGCCGACCCGCGCCGACCCTGAGCTGACCTGAGCTGACCCGACCGGCATCGGTCAGCCGACGATGGCATCCGACGGTGGGGTGAACTGGCGGGTCGGTGTGCCCTTGAGGCCGTCGCGCAGGGTCTCCGAAACCGCCTTGATCGGGATTTGGGACTGCCCGTCACCTACCGCGTTGAACGGGTTGTCCGGGTCGGAGATGAAGCTCGCGGCGGCCAACTCCGGGGTGTAGCCGACGAACCAGGCGGACCGGGTGCTGTCCGTCGTACCGGTCTTGCCGGCCACCGGGCGTCCGACCGTGCCGCGCACGCTGTCGGCGGTGGACCAGCCGCCGCAGCTCCCGCGCGCCGGGGTGTCCCCGGTCGGGCAGCGGGCCGCGTCGGTGGCCGCCCGAGCGGCGTCCGCGCTGACCACCTGCCGGCAGCGTGGCTTGGCCACCTCCCGATGCAGGCCGCCCGGGGTGGCGTACGTGGTGGGCGTGCCGTCCCGATTCATGATCGCCTGTACCGGGATGGCCTCACAGTAGCGGCCGTCCGCCGCGATGGCGGCGTACGCGTTCGCCATCTCCAACGGGGTGGCGTCGGAGACGCCCAGGGTGAACGCGCCCCACTTCTTCGCCTTCTCCGGGGAGGCGTGGTCCCGGTCGACGTCGGTGCGCCACCGCAGCCCGAGCTGCTCGGCCAACCGGACCGCCCGGTCGGCACCGACCTTCTCCTCCAGCCACACGAAGTACGTGTTCACCGATTTGCCGAAGCCGGACCACATGGTCTGCTGGCCGGTCATGGCGCCGCTGGCGTTCGAGGGGGACCAGCCGTCGTAGACGGCCGACCTGTAGCGGTATGGCGCGTTGAACGAGGTGGAGAGGGTCATTCCCGCGTCCAGCGCGGCCAGCATCGGGAACATCTTGAACGTCGACCCGGCCTGGTAGCCGGCGAGGTCTCCACCGCCGAGCAGCGGCGCCACCGTGTTCGGGTAGTTGGCCTTCACCTTCGGCCCGGCCTCGGGGTTGGAGCTCTGCGGGTTCTCGGCCAGGTCCAGCGAGTACGTCCGGTTCACCGCCATGGCCTTCACCCGTCCGGTGCCCGGCTCGGAGACCACGATCCCGTTGGCGAACGGGCTGCCGGTGGCGTCCTTGGTGCCGACGCTCTTCTCCGCCGCCTCCTGGATCTTCGGGTCGAGGCTGAGCACGATCCGGTAGCCGCCCCGGCGTAGGTTGTCCATCCGTTCCATCCGGGTCGCCCCGAACGCGGGCTGGGAACTCCACCAGTTCTTCAGGTAGTCGCAGGCGAAGCCCCAGCTGTTGTACTTCTCCGGCACCGCGGCGCAGTCGTGCGGCGGGGTGGTCAGTTTGAGTCGGATCGGTTCGGACTTGGCGGCGGCGGCCGAGTCGGGGGAGAGGTAGCCGAGCTGGCTCATCCGGTCCAACACATAGTTGCGCCGCCCGGTGGCCTCCTTCTGGTCGGAGTCGGCCGGGTCGTACTCGGACGGGGACTTGACCAGCCCGGCGAGGGTGGCGGCCTCGACCGGGGTGAGGTCCTTCGGGGTCTTGGAGAAGAAGATCTCGCTGGCCGCGTAGATGCCGTACGCGCGGTGCCCGAAGTACGCCGAGTTCAGGTAGCGCTCCATGATTTGTTCCTTGCTCAGCTCCTTCTCCAGGTCCAGCGCCATCCGCATCTCCTTGACCTTGCGAACGCTGGTCTGCTGGGTGGCCTCCTGGACCTCCTTGGGGGTGGTCGCGCTGTCCCGCAGGGCCATTCGGACGTACTGCATGGTCAGCGTGGACGCGCCCTGGGAGCCGCCGGAGCGGGCGTTGGCGACGAAGGCGCGGGCGACGCCCTTCGGGTCGACGCCGTGGTGCTGGTAGAAGCGGGAGTCCTCGGCGGCGACGATCGCCTGTTGGATGTTCGGCGACATGTCCGACAGCTTGGTGTACTGCCGGTACTCCTCGTAGAACATGGTCAGCACGGTCTTGCCGTCGGGGGCGTAGACGTACGAGGTCTCGGCGGGCAGGGCGGTCTTCAGCACCCTGGTCTTCTGGTCCACGGCGTGCGCGGTGGCCTTCGCGCCGAGCCCGGTGAAGGCGACCAGTGGGTACGCGGCGGCGGCGATCACGATTCCGGCGATCAGTCCGGCGCGCAGGAGAGGGACGAGACGACCAGCGGCAGCAAGGGGTCGGTTGCTCACCTGGTCAAGTTATGACATTTCCGATTCGTACATGAGAAGAACTCTTAAACCGGCGAGTGGTGACGCGGCTTACGTCGGGATCGACTGTTCCGCCGGCTACCTTCCCGGCAGGATCGCGGACATGTGTGATCAGCCGCGCGCGGTCGACCCGCCAACCGGGACCGAGCCGGACCTCGCGCACCACGGCGACGCGGAGGCGACCGCCGGTCTGATCGACCTCGCGGTCAACGTCCGGCGGGCGCGGCCCCCCGCCTGGCTGGCCGACCCGATCGCCGCGACCCTGACCGACCTGGCCCGCTATCCGGACCCGGCGCCGGCCCGGGCGGCCATCGCCGCCCGCCACCGCCGTCACCCGAACGAGGTGCTGCTCACCGCCGGCGCCGCCGAGGGCTTCGTGTTGATCGCCCAGGCGCTGCGCGGCATCCGCCGCCCGGTGGTCGTGCACCCTCAGTTCACCGAGCCGGAGGCGGCGCTACGGGCCGCCGGACACCCGGTCGAGCGGGTGCTGCTCGACGCGGCCGACGACTTCCGGCTCGACCCGTCCCGGGTGCCCGCCGACGCCGACCTGGTGATGATCGGCAACCCGACGAACCCGACCTCGGTGCTGCACCCCGCCCACACGCTCGCCGCGCTGGCCCGCCCCGGCCGGGTGCTGGTGATCGACGAGGCGTTCGCCGACACCACCATCGCCTTCGGGCACCCCGGCGAACCGGAGTCGCTGGCCGACCGCCGCGACCTGCCCGGTCTGCTCGTCGTGCGCAGCCTCACCAAGACCTGGGGGCTGGCCGGCCTGCGGATCGGCTACCTGCTGGGCGCTGCGGAGCTGCTGTCCCGGCTGGCCGCCGTCCAACCGCTCTGGGCCGTCTCCACACCCGCGCTCGCCGCCGCGTCGGCCTGCGCCAGCACCGTCGCGGTCCAGGCCGAACGCGCGATCGCCGCCGACCTCGCCGCCGACCGCGACCACCTGGTCGCACGCCTCGCCGACCTGCCCGGTGTACGCGTCGTCGGCCGTCCCGCCAGCGCCTTCGTGCTGCTGCACCTGCCGGGCGCGACCCCGATCCGGGCGGCCCTGCGCGAGCGCGGCTGGGCGGTGCGCCGAGGCGACACCTTCCCCGGGCTCGGCCCGGACTGGCTGCGGGTGGCGGTACGCGACCGAAACACCACCGACGCGTTCATCGAGGTGCTGCGCGAGACCATGGAGGCATGATGCTGGAGACCACGATCGCGGCGATCCGCCCGGCGGACGACACGGCCATGGCCGCCGCCCGGGAGCTGCACGGCCGGCTTACCAAGCCGGTGGGCTCGCTGGGCTCGCTGGAGGAGCTTTCGGTACGCCTCGCCGGCCTGGCCGGGGCCTGCCCACCACCGCTGCCCGAGCCGGCCGCGGTGGCGATCTTCGCCGGCGACCACGGCGTGCACGCCCAGGGGGTGAGCCCCTGGCCGCAGGAGGTCACCGCGCAGATGATCGGCAACTTTCTGGCCGGAGGGGCGGTGGTCAACGCGTTCGCCCGACAGGCCGGCGCTTCGGTCACCGTCGTCGACGTCGGCGTGGCCACCCCGCTGCCCGGCGAGCCGGCCGCCACGCCGACGGTCCTCGACCCGGCCGTTCCCCGGCTGGTTGTCGCGTCGGTTCGCCGGGGCACCCGCGACCTCGCGGTGACCGCCGCGCTCACCCGGGACGAGGCACTGGCGGCGGTGCAGACCGGCATCCGGATCGCCGACGAGCTGATCGACGCCGGGGCCGGCATCCTGCTCACCGGTGACATGGGCATCGGCAACACCACCCCGGCAGCCGCGCTGATCGCCGCGTTCACCGGCGCCGATCCGCTCGACACCACCGGCCGGGGCACCGGGGTCGACGATCCGACGTACGCGCACAAGGTGGCCCTGGTGCGGGCGGCGTTGGCCCGGCACGCGCCCGACCCCGCCGACCCGCTGGGCGTACTGGCCGCCGTCGGTGGCCTGGAGCACGCTGCCCTGGCCGGGCTGATCCTGGGCGCGGCGGCCCGCCGCACACCGGTGCTGCTGGACGGCGTGATCGCGGTCTCGGCCGCGCTCGCCGCCGCCGCGTTCGCCCCGGCGGCGGTCTGCGCCATGGTCGCCGGGCACCGCTCGGCCGAGCCCGGTGCGACGGTGGCGCTACGCCACCTCGGCCTGGACCCGCTGATCGACCTGGGGCTGCGCCTCGGCGAGGGCACCGGCGCGCTGCTGGCGTTGCCGGTGGTCAGCGGCGCGGTCCGGGTGCTGCACGAGGTGGCCACCTTCGACTCCGCCGGGGTGGCCGAGAAGTGACCACGCGCAGCGAGCGAGCCGCCCGCCTCGGTGGTGCGGCGTGACCGCCAACCCGTACCCCCTCGGTCTGCGGCTCGACGGGCGGCGGGTGGTCGTGGTGGGCGGCGGCGCGGTCGCCACCCGACGCGTGCCCGCGCTGCTGGACGCCGGCGCGGACGTCCTGCTGGTGGCCCCGGAGCTGACCCCGGCGCTGCGTGCCCGGGTCGACGCGGGCCGGCTGCACTGGGTTGCGCGCCGGTTCGTGCCCGCGGACCTGGACGGCGCCTGGCTGGTCCAGGTGGCGATCGACGACCCGGCAGCGGCGGCTTCGGTCAGCGCCGTGGCCGCCGAGCGGCGGATCTTCTGCGTCCGGGCCGACGACCGGACGGCCGCCACCGCCTGGACCCCGGCGGTGACCCGGCACGGCCCGGTCACCGTGGCGGTGCTCGGCGGCGGCGACCCCCGCCGCGCGATGACCGTCCGCGACGCGATCCGCGACCTGCTCGCCGTCGGCCCGCTCTCGGACGGGAGCGCTGCGGCGCAGAGCCGATCCGACGCCGCGACCGGTGCGGCCAGTGCGGTCGGGACGACAGGTGCGGCAGGTGCGCCCGGCGGGCGACAGGCCGGGCGGGTGGCGCTTGTCGGTGCCGGGCCGGGGGACGCGGAGCTGATCACCGTGAAGGGTTGGCGGCTGCTCACCGAGGCCGACGTGGTGGTCGCCGACCGGCTGGTCCCCGGGCTGCTCCTGGACGAGTTGCGCCCCGACGTGGAGCTGGTGGACGCCTCGAAGATCCCCTACGGCCCGTCCCGGGCCCAGGAGGAGATCAACCAGATCCTGGTCGACCGCGCGCTGGCCGGCGCCTTCGTGGTCCGACTCAAGGGCGGCGACCCGTACGTCTTCGGCCGTGGCGGCGAGGAGTTGCTCGCCTGCGCGGCGGCCGGCGTGCCGGTGACGGTGGTGCCCGGGGTGACCAGCTCGATCGCCGCCCCGGCGGCGGCCGGGATCCCGGTCACCCATCGGGCGGTGGCGCACGAGTTCACCGTGGTCTCCGGGCACGTGGCACCCGACTCGCCGGCTTCGCTGGTGCGCTGGGACGCCCTGGCCGGTCTGCGCGGCACGCTGGTGATCCTGATGGGGCTGAAGAACCTCGACGCCATCACGGCCACCCTCATCGCCCACGGCCGGTCCCCGCAGACACCGGCCGCCGTCGTCCAGGAGGGCACCACGGGCGCTCAGCGGGTGCTGCGGTCCACGCTGGGCGAGGTCGCGGCCGAGACGCTCGCCGCCGACCTGCGCCCACCCGCAGTCGTCGTGGTCGGCGACGTGGTGGCTGCCCTCAACAGCTAACCCCCACACCCCACCCCCGCCCGCCGCGATCTTGCACTTTCTGTTGCGGCATAGGGGATATCCGCCGCAAAACGGCAACCGAAAGTGCAAGATCGACGAAAGGGGAGCCGGAGCGTGATCTGCGCTCCGGCCCCCCTTCGTGCGTGCTCGGGATTACTGCTTGAGCATGTTGTCCAGCAGCAGGGCGCAGCGGATCAGCCCGAGGTGGCTGTACGCCTGCGGGTGGTTGCCCAGGCCGCGCTCGGCGAGCGGGTCGTACTGCTCGGGGAGCAGCCCGGTCGGGCCGGCGGTCAGCACCATCTGCGCGAACAGCTCCTCGGCGTCGGTGCGGCGGCCGGTGCGCAGGTACGCCTCGATCAGCCACGCCGTGCAGATGTGGAAGCCGCCCTCACGGCCGGGCAGGCCGTCGTCCCAGTGGTAGCGGTAGACGACCGGGCCGCTGCGCAGGTCCGCCTCGATCCGCAGGACGGTGGACAGGAAGCGCGGGTCGTCGCCCGGAAGCAGGCCGGAGAGCCCGATCCAGAGCGACGAGGCGTCCATGTCCTCGTCCCCGTACGCGACGCTGTACGCCTCGACGTCGGAGTGCCAGCCGTGCTCCAGCACGTTGGCGCCGATCCGGTCGCGCAGGTCCTTCCACTCGGGCCGGTCCTCGCCGCCGTGCTCGCGCATCACGTGCAGTGCGCGGTCGACGGTCATCCAGCACATCACCTTGGAGAAGACGTGGTGCCGGGGTGGCAGCCGGGCCTCCCAGATGCCGTGGTCCGGCTCGTGCCAGCGCCGACGGACCGCCTCGACCATGTTCTCCAGGACCCGCCACTCGTCGTCGCGGACCGAGCCACGAGCGTCGGCGACGGCCGCGATCAGATCGGCGATCGGGCCGAAGACGTCCAGCTGCAACTGGTGGTTGGCGAGGTTGCCGACCCGGACCGGCCGGGAGCCGGCGTAGCCGGGCAGCGTGTCGATGACCGCCTCGGCACCCAGCTCGTAGCCGTCGATGGTGTAGAGCGGGTGCAGTCGCTCCGGGTGCCCGCCGGTGCGCTCGATGCAGCCGTCCACCCAACGCAGCAGCGCCTCGGCCTCCTCGACGGAGCCCAGGTCGACGAGCGCACGGGCGGTCAGGGCGGCGTCGCGCAACCAGCAGTAGCGGTAGTCCCAGTTGCGGACGCCGCCCAACTCCTCGGGGAGTGAGGTGGTTGCCGCGGCCAGGATCGAGCCGGTGGCCTCGTGGCAGAGCCCGCGCAGGGTGAGGGCGCTGCGGGCGACCAGGTCCCGGGCGGTGGACGGCAGCCGCAGCGACGCCACCCAGTCCTTCCACGGTTGCTCGGCGGCAGCCTGGCGCTCGTGGATCGGCACCCGGTGGTGCTCCAGGCTGTGTGTGCCGAAGCGCAGCTCCAGCACGACCTGCCCGCCCGCGGCGGAGAGGTCGACGATCGCCTTCGCGGTCTCGTACCCGCCGTCGTTGCGGACCTCCCACTGCACGCCGGGGGAGTAGAGCGCGACCGGCTCGTTGGAGCCGAGCACCAGCAGACCGTCGCCGAGCGGCTGCAACTGCACGGCCACCTGACCGAACTCCGGCCTCGGCGCGAACTCCACCTTGGCCTTGCCGCCCCCGGTGAGCACCCGGACCAGGGTCGAGTCACCGGTGACGACCGCCGGGCCGTCCGGGGTGGTCTCCCGGGCCGGCTTGTCCAGCCAGTCGGTGACGGTGAGCCCGGACCAGCGGGTCTCCACGGTCATCGTGCCGGAGCGGTAGCGCTGGCCGAGCGGGATGCCGCCGCGTTCCGGGGCGACGCTGAAGTGGCCGGCCGGGCTGCCACCGACCAGATCGGCGAAGATCGCCGCCGAGTCGGGCTTGGGGTGGCAGAGCCAGCTCACCTTGGCCTCGGGGGTGAGCAGCGCGACGGTGCGACCGTTGGCCAGCATGGAGTGCCGCTCGATCGGCACCGCCCGCTCGCCGAACAGCCAGTGCCGCCGGGTCTCCAACAGCAGCGCCAACGTGCGCGCCGCCTCCAGCGGGTCGGCCACCCGGTAGTCCGCCTGGGTGTCCCCAGGGCCGATCTTGATGCCGAGGTCGGGGCCGTGCAGGTTGCCGAACGCGTTCTCGTCGGTGATGTCGTCACCGATGAACAGCACCGCGCTGGCGGCGAGTTGGGTGCGGAGCTGGTCGACCGCCGTGCCCTTGTGGGTGGCCACGACGGACAGCTCGATGACCTCCTTGCCCTGGGTCACCGTGACGCCGTCGAAGGTGGCCGGGCCGTTGAGCACGGCCTCGATGGCCGAGGCCGCCACCTGCGGGTCGATTCCCCGGGTGTGCATCGCGACGCTTGCCGGTTTGCGTTCCAGCCGGATGCCCGGGTGCTCGGCGGCGATCTCGCGCAGCGCGTTGCGGACCTGGGTGCGCACCGCGATCAGCTCGGGGGAGAGCCGCTCGACGAAACCGATGTCGAACTCCGAGCCGTGGCTGCCGACGAGGTGCACCTCGCTGGGCAGCCGGGAGAGCGCGGCCAGGTCGCGCAGCGCCCGGCCGGAGACCACCGCCACGGTTGTCTGCGGCAACGCGGCGAGCGCGCGGACCGCGGCCACCGATTCGGGCAGCGGTACAGCCGTGCTGGGGTCCTCCACGATCGGTGCCAGCGTGCCGTCATAGTCGCAGGCGATCAGGAGCTGGGGGACCCGGGCGATCCGGCCGATGGCGGAGCGCAACTCGGGGTCCATGACCCCGGTGGCGATTGCCGCACCATCGTTGACGGTCGTGTTCACTCGGCCTCCGCCTCGGGAACTCCCAGCTCCGAGAGGAACGACTTGGCCCAGTGGCCCACATCGTGGGTACGCAGGTGACGTTGCATTGTCCGCATCCGGCGGCGTGCCTCGGTTTTCTCCACGTGCACTGCCCGGAGCAGGGCGTCTTTGACCGCGTCCGGGTCGTGCGGGTTACACAAAAATGCCTGGCGCAGCTCCGTTGCGGCGCCGGCGAACTCGCTGAGGACGAGGGCGCCGCCCTGGTCGGCACGAGATGCTACGTACTCCTTCGCCACCAGGTTCATTCCGTCTCGCAGCGGGGTCACCATCATGACGTCGGCAGCAACGTACATCGCGGCAAGCTCACTGCGACTGTACGACTGATGCAGATAATGCACCGCCGGCACGCCGACCCTGCCGAACTCGCCGTTGATCCGACCGACCTCGCGCTCGACCTTGACCCGAAGTGCCTGGTAGTGCTCGACGCGCTCGCGGCTGGGCGTGGCGACCTGCACCATGACCGCGTCGGGAACTGTCAACTTTCCGTCAGCAAGCAGCTCCCGGAAGGCCTTGAGCCGCAACTCGATGCCCTTGGTGTAATCCAGGCGGTCGACGCCCAGGATTATCGTCTTCGGGTCGCCCAGCTCGGCGCGGATCTGCTTGGCCCGGGCCTGGATCGCCGGGTCGGCGGCCATCCGCTCCATCTCCTGCGTGTCGATGGAGATGGGGAAGGCGCCCGCCTTCACCTGCCGACCGTCGACCTGGATCATCTGCCCCTCGTAGCGCAGCCCGAGCAGGTGCCGGGCCAGCCGGACGAAGTTCTGCGCGGCCAGCCGCTGCTGGAAACCGACCAGGTCGGCGCCGAGCAGACCGCGCAGGATCTCGGTGCGGAACGGCATCTGCATGAACAGCTCGATCGGCGGGAACGGGATGTGCAGGAAGAACCCGATCCGCAGGTCCGGGCGCAGCTCGCGGAGCATCGCCGGCACCAACTGGAGCTGGTAGTCCTGCACCCAGACCGTCGCGCCCTCGGCCGCCACGTCGGCTGCGGCCTCCGCGAACCGGGCGTTGACCAGGCGGTACGCCTCCCGCCACCGGCGCTTGTAGGCCGGCGTCTCCACCGCGTCGTGGTAGAGCGGCCAGATCGTCGCGTTGGACTGGCCCTCGTAGTAGCGCTCCAGCTCCTCCGCGCTGAGCGGGACCGGGTGCAGCCGGATCCCCTCCAGGTCGAACGGCTCGGGGGCCGCGCCGGTGCCGCCGGCCCAGCCGACCCAGGTGCCCTGGTGTTCGGCGAGTACGGGATGCAGCGCGGTGACCAGCCCGCCGGGGCTGCGTCGCCACTGCCGTCCCTCAGGTGTGCTCACCTCGTCGACCGGCAGACGGTTCGCCACTACGACAAAGGAGCTACGGACGGTCACGATCGGCCACCTCCGGGTACTGACGGGTCCACCGCGATGAGCGTACTGAGCGTAGCTGCGGCGTCTTGTGCCCCGTGCCGGAGTCTCCTACCCGCCTCGGTATGCGCGAATCCTAGAGGTGATCTTGTCGACATCCAACCGGTCAGAGGTCGATGATCGGCCACTCCTTGGGCAGCACCTCGCCGAGCAGCTCCCGCCGATCAGTCATGATCGGTGTGGTCGCCCTAGCCGCCTCCATCGCGGCCTGGGCCAGATCCATGCCGCCGAGGGTTCGTGACCAGCCGGCCAGTAACGCGCACATGTCGTGCTCCACGGGTGTCACAACGACCTGCTCCAGGTCGCCGACAATGCCGAGCAGGGGCCACCCGTCGTGCGTCACCTGGCGGTACGCGGCGGCCAGGCAGAGCGCCGGGACGATCACAGCCTGTCGCTTGTCCGCGACCTTCGCGATCTGCTCCCCGACCACCTCCACGCCTTGGGAGTAGGCGAGAAGGCAGGCGGTGTCGAGTACGAGACCTGCGTCAGTCACGAATCGTCATCCGTCCGCGAGATGCCTCGCTCAGCAGGGCGGCTGCCTTCGCGCGCAACTCCGGAGTGACCTTCGCATGCGCCTCGTCGAGCTTCCTGCCCGCCTCGGCGAGACCTTCATCAGTGAGTTGGAAGCCCACCTGACGAAGTGCTCGTCGTGTGCGCTCGCCAGCCATCCGCTGACGAACGCAGTCGGTGATGAAGGCTGAGACGTTGGATTCCTCGGCCAGCCGGTCGGCCACGTCATCCGGCACGCTGATGGCGATCTTCTTGGTCATACCAAGAACGCTATTTGGTAATACCACGGTCGGCAAGGCGGCGCGCCCGCGTACTCCCCGGGCGGGGTGATGTGGGCGAACCGCGCCGTACCTGTCAGGATTGACGATGGCGTGCGCGCGGCCGGCTCCCGGCCGGCGGCGGCGGGCGGTCCTCGCAGCCCGCGCCGCGCCGCCGATCAGCGACAGCAACCGACGGAGGTAGCCCGCACCGTGGCCCAGTACATCTACGTCCTGGAAAAGGCGCGCAAGGCGCACGGCGACAAGGTCGTGCTCGACAACGTCACGTTGAGCTTCCTGCCGGGGGCCAAGATCGGTGTGCTCGGTCCGAACGGCGCCGGTAAGTCCAGCCTCCTCAAGATCATGGCAGGGCTGGACAAGCCGAGCAACGGCGAGGCCCGGCTCATGCCCGGCTACACCGTGGGCATGCTCGCTCAGGAGCCCCCGCTCAACGAGGCCAAGACCGTGCTCGGCAACGTCGAGGAGGCGGTCGCCGAGACCAAGGCCAAGCTGGAGCGGTTCAACAAGATCGCCGAGCAGATGGCAACCGACTACTCCGACGAGCTGATGGAGGAGATGGGCAAGCTCCAGGAGGAGCTCGACCACCTCGACGCCTGGGACGTCGACTCCAAGCTCGAACTGGCCATGGACGCGCTGCGGTGCCCGCCGCCGGACGCCGACGTGACCCAGCTCTCCGGTGGTGAGCGTCGCCGGGTCGCGCTCTGCAAGCTGCTGCTGGAGGCGCCCGACCTGCTGCTGCTCGACGAGCCCACCAACCACCTGGACGCGGAGAGCGTCTCCTGGCTGGAGCAGCACCTGGCGAAGTACGCCGGCACCGTCATGGCGATCACCCACGACCGGTACTTCCTCGACAACGTGGCCGGCTGGATCCTGGAGCTGGACCGCGGCCGGGCGATCGGGTACGAGGGCAACTACTCCACCTACCTGGAGAAGAAGGCCGCCCGGCTGGCCGTCGAGGGTCGCCGCGACGCCAAGATGAAGAAGCGCCTCACCGAGGAACTGGACTGGGTCCGCTCCAACGCCAAGGCCCGGCAGACCAAGTCCAAGGCCCGCCTGGACCGCTACGACGAGATGGCCAGCGAGGCGGAGAAGACCCGCAAACTGGACTTCGAGGAGATCCAGATCCCGCCGGGTCCGCGGCTGGGCAGCACGGTCATCGAGGCGAACAACCTCAGCAAGGGCTTCGGCGACCGGCTGCTGATCGACAACCTGTCGTTCTCGCTGCCGCGCAACGGCATCGTCGGCATCATCGGTCCCAACGGCGTCGGCAAGACCACCCTGTTCAAGACCATCGTCGGGCTGGAGCAGCCGACCAGCGGGTCGGTCCGGGTCGGTGAGACGGTCTCGCTGTCGTACGTCGACCAGAACCGCGAGGGCCTCAACGGTGACAAGACCGTCTGGGAGGTCGTCTCCGACGGGCTGGACTACCTGATGGTGGGCAAGGTCGAGATGCCGTCGCGGGCGTACATCGCCGCGTTCGGCTTCAAGGGCCCGGACCAGCAGAAGCCGACCAAGGTGCTCTCCGGCGGTGAGCGCAACCGGCTCAACCTGGCGCTGACCCTGAAGATCGGCGGCAACGTCATCCTGCTCGACGAGCCGACGAACGACCTGGACGTGGAGACGCTGTCCAGCCTGGAGAACGCCCTGCTGGAGTTCCCCGGCTGCGCCGTGGTCATCTCGCACGACCGGATGTTCCTGGACCGCGTCGCCACGCACATCCTGGCCTGGGAGGGCGACGACCAGGACCCGTCCAAGTGGTTCTGGTTCGAGGGCAACTTCGAGGCGTACGAGAAGAACAAGATCGACCGCCTCGGCGCCGAGGCCGCCCGGCCGCACCGGGTGACCTACCGCAAGCTGACCCGCGACTGACCGGCCGAGACGGTGTCTGACCGCTTCGTCTACCACTGCACACTGCGCTGGTCCGACCTGGACGCGTACGGCCACGTCAACAACTCGCGCTTCCTCACCCTCTACGAGGAGGCGCGGGTGGCGTTGATGTTCGCCGGGGGCCGGGCCTGGGGAGTCGGCTCGTTCGCCGACGGGGTGGTGATCCGCCGCCACGAGGTGGACTACCTGCGCCCGGTCGACTACGCGCTCGGCCGGGCCACCGCGGAGGCGGCACCCACCGTGCGGATCGAGCTGTGGGTGGAGGAGATCCGGGCCTCCCGGTTCACCGTCGCCTACGAGCTGTACGACGGGGAGGTGCTGGCCAGCCGCGCCCGTTCGGTGCTGGTGCCGTTCGACCTGACCCGCCAGGTGCCCCGCCGGATCACCACCGAGGAACGGGACTTCCTGCTCACGTACGCGCCGCAGGGTGGCGTGGCGTGACCCGGCCCGACACCGCCGAGCCGGGCCGGGCGGCGGAGCCGACGCCCACGCACGGCGTCGCCGGGGTGGCGGACGCGGGCGCCTTCCTGGCCCGGCTGGTCCGCCTGGACCCGGTGGCGCCGGTCCGACTGCGGCCGGCCGGTGCGCCCGGCCGGGTCGCCCTGTGGGCCCGCCTGCCGTGGCAGGTCCTGGTGGTCCGCACGGTGGCCGGTGGGCCAGCCGATGGTGCCGCCGAGGACGTCACGGTGGCCGCCACCGAGTTGCTCGCCGAGCTGGCGCGCGGCGGCGCGGCCCTGCCGACCCGTCGGGACGCCCAGTGGCGGTGGCCACTGCCGCCGGCGGGTAGCCGTCAGGTGGAGGCGCTGCCCGTCGCCGAGTTGCGACGGATCGCGGATGCGGCGGCGGGCACCCTGCGGACGGCGAGCGAGCAGGGTGTCGCCGGCCGTGCGGTGGGCCAGCGGGCGTTGCGCGACGCGTTGCTCGACCACGTGGCGGTGGTGGTCACCCCGGACGGCTCGCCCGCCGCGCCGGTGGAGGTGCCGCAGCGGCTGGTGCAGGGGGTGGTCCGGATGGGTTTCCTCGGCACCGCCGACGGCCCGGCGGCTGGCGACGACTCGAACGCCGTTCAGGTACGGGTGGCCGGTCGTTGGGTCGGCCTGGTGGGACCGCACGGAGCGGCGTGGTTGCAGAAGGCCACGGATCTTGCCGTGACACCCCTCGTTACTCGTCCGAACGGATGACCCCGGCTCATTCTTCTGGGCAGGGGCGGTCGTTGGGGGGGTGCTTCAACCCGGCTGTCCGGGTACCGTCCATCCTCGGATCCAACGCACCGTAGGCGGCTGGATCCGCTGGGGAGTGAGGTGCGCGAGCGATGCCGTGGTGGTCATGGCGCCCCGGTCCCGCCGACGGCGGCGATCCGGAAACCCGAAGCGGGATCACAGTCGAGAGCGCGGTCCGGATCGGGCCGCCCAGTCCTCGCCAGCCGGGAGACGACTGCCCGTCCAACGAGCAGCGGCCCGTGCTGACCGAGATGCCCGCCACCGTCGAGCCGGTGAGTCTGCGTCGGGTCTGCGACGCGCTCGATCTGCTCGACGTGCGTTATCTGGCCGATGGCGACGGCAACCTGCTGGCCATGTGGGAGCGGCACGCCGTGCTGGTCACCCTCGAAGGTCCGGAGGACGAGATCCTGGTCATGCGGGCACGTCCGCACGCCACGGTCCCCCCGGACTGGGCCGACCGGGCATACCGGGTGGTCAACGAGTGGAACCACACCCGCCGGTTCTGCAAGGCGTACATCGGCGACCCGACCGAGCGCGGTCAGCTACCGATCTACGCCGAGCTGCAGGTGCCACTCGGCGCCGGCACCCACGACGCGCTGCTGGTCGAGATGCTCGACTGCGGCGCGGCGGTCGCCACCAGCTTCGTGGACTGGCTGCACGACGAGGGCGCGCTGCTCTGACGCTGCCCTCGGATGGGGCGGGTCAGCGGCCGTCGGCCGGGTCGTCCTCGACGTTGACCATGAAGTACGCGGCCCGCTCCAGATAGTCCCAGAGGGTGCCCGCGATCTCCGGCTCAAGGTCGAGCCGGTCCACGGCGCGGCGCATGTTGCGCAGCCAGGCGTCCCGTTCGGCCGCGCCGATCCGGAACGGCGCGTGCCGCATCCGCAGTCGCGGGTGGCCACGCTGGGCGGAGTACGTGTTCGGGCCGCCCCAGTACTGCATCAGGAACAGGGTCATCCGGTCCGCGGCCGGGCCCAGGTCGTCCTCCGGATACATGGGCCGCAGCAGGGGGTCGGTGGCGACACCGGCGTAGAACTCGTCGACCAGCTTGCGGAAGGTGGGTTCGCCGCCGACCGCCTCGAAGAGGGTCATCGACGCACCGGGACGGTCGGAGTCACCTGCGGAAGTCACACTTCCATCCTGCCAGGTGCCCGCGGTGTCGACCCGACCCGCACGGCGTGCGTCGAATCACGCCGCAGCGACGCCCCCGAATGCGGCCACCGGCGCGCTCGTCGCGGATCGACGCGACGGGTCAGGTGACCGCGTGCCGGCGGTGGCCGTCACCGGCACGCGAGTCGGGCGTACCCGCTGCCGTGCCGTCACCGGCCGGGCTGCCGGGCTCGGCGGGCGGGTCGGCGTTGGCCGCCGAGGCAGCGGCGATCGCCTCGTCCACCGTCTGCCGGTCCGGCCAGCGCAGCGCCGCGACCGCCATGAGCACCACCCCGGCCGCGCTCCACACCCCGACCACCACCGGGATGGGGAACCGCTCGGCGAGCACCCCGGTGACCAGCACCGCGAGACCCTGGATGACCTGGACGCCGGTCGCCATCACCCCGAAGGCGCGGGCCCGGAACCCGTTGGGCAGCGCCTGGACGAACAGCCCGTTGGCCATCGGCAGCATGCCGGCGACCGCGAACCCGCAGAGGGCGGCGAGCAACGCCACCACGAGCGGCGGGGGGTCGAGTAGCGCCGGCACGAGCACCAGCGGGGAGAGCACCGCGAGCGGTCGCATCAGCTTCAGCCGGCGCGCCGGCCCGAACAGCCGGCTCACCAGCAACCCACCGAGGAGGAAACCGATCGGGTTGGCCACCATGATCGCCGCCTGGGCGGTGCCCGCGCTCACGGTGCCCCGGCTCTCGTCGTTGGCCCAGGCAGCGGCGAGCCCTTCGGGGACGATCGAGAAGAGCATCGCGCTGAACACCAGCACCGCGATCGCCCGCAGCACCGGCGTGCGGAACACGATGCCGAACCCCTGGCGAGTCTCCCGCAGCAGGTGGCTGCGCTGCGCCGGGTTGGTCACCGCCGGACGGTTGCGTACGCCGAGGCGGACCAGCAGCGCCGAGAGGCCGAACGTGGCGGCGTTGAACAGCAGCGCCACCTCCGGGTCGATCGCCGCGACCGCGGCGCCGAACACGTACCCCACGATCTGGGCGGCCTGCCCGACGCTGCTGTTCAGCGACAGCCCCACGACCAGCCGGTCCCCGCTGAGCAGCTGCGGCATCAGCGCGGACTTCGCCGCCTGGCTCGGCGGGTTGGCGAGCGTGGCGGCGAAGATGAGCACCAGCACCGCCTGGTACGGCAGGTTCGGAATGGCGATGAGCACCATCAACGCCATCCGGATGAGGTCGCACGCCACCATCACCCGCCGGTACGGGTAGCGCTCGGCGAGTGCGGCGAGCAGGGGACCACCGAGCAGCCAGGGCAGGAAACTGACCGCGAAGGCGGTGGCGGAGAGCGCGACGGACCGGGTCTGCTGGTAGACGAGCAGAGTGACGGCGGCCTTTGCCACGTAGTCGCCGACCCAGGAGAGAGCCCCAGCCGCGAACACAGCCCGGAACTCGTGCTGGGCGAACACCTCGCGAAAAGTAGCGGGGCCTTCCGCGGAAGGTCGCTCGTCGGGCACCGTCGCCTCCATCGGCCCCGGCTCGGCCGCTCGTGGCAGCCCGACCGGAAGCTCTCGTCAGATCTACGGATCAGCGAGGATGTGATCACGCTTTGGCAGGAACGCGTGCTCCGGATTCTGCCCGATCGTCTGACAACTAGCTAGGTCGAACGGGTCGTTCGTCGCCTCCCCGACTGAACGAACGGACGATACCTGAGGGGCCGGGCGGCTCGCGACCCCTGAATCGGAGGACAGTGTCGCCCGGGTCAGGTAGCGCCGCCCTGGCCGGTCTCACCCTCGGGCAACGGCCGGGTCGACAGGCCCGGATAGAGACGGGCGGCCGCGATCTGCGCGGTGATCCCCGAGTTCTCCAGAGCTTCCGCGAGGCGCCGACGCAGCTCCCGGCCCACCGCGAACTGGCCGTCCGCGGTCGTCTTCACCACCGTCCGGATGACCGCGCCGTCCACCGTCACCTGCTCGACACCGAGCACCTCGGGCGCCTCCACGATCTCTGGCGACAGCTCCGGGTCCACGGCGATTGAGGCGGCGGCGGTCCGCAGGACGGCGCTCGCCTCCTCGGTGCTGTTGAAACCGATCGGCAGGTCCACCACCACGAGGGCCCAACCCTGACTCTTGTTGCCCACCCGGATGATCTCGCCGTTGCGGATGTACCAGAGCACACCGCGACCGTCGCGCACGGTGGTGACCCGCAGGCCGACCGACTCCACCACGCCCATCGCCTCGCCCAGGTCGACGTTGTCGCCCACGCCGTACTGGTCCTCGATCAGCATGAAGAGGCCGGCGATCAGGTCCTTGACCAGGCTCTGCGCGCCGAAGCCCAGCGCGACGCCGGCGATCCCCGCGCTGGCCAGCAGCGGAGCCAGGTCGAAGCTGAACTCGCGCAGGATCATCAGCAGCGCGATGCCGAAGACGAACGCGGTCGTCAGACTGCGCAGCACCGAGCCGATCGCCTCGGCGCGCTGCCGCCGCCGCTCGGGAACGAACTCGGCCGGGTCGACCGCGGCCGTGGGTACCCGTTCGCGCAGTGGCCGCAGCATCGTCGGCACCGCGCCGTCGGTGGTCGTCCGGACCAACCGGTTGATCGTGCGGTGCAGCGCCCAGCGGGCCACCATCGCCAGTGCCAGTATCAGCAGCACCCGCAGTGGCTTGAGCAGGATCCAGTAACTGCCCTCGGCGAACCAGGCGGACCTGGTGATGTCGTAAATCCACTCGCAGGAGGTGCTGCCCTGGCAGTTCACCGAGACGGTGTCGGGCAGGGCTAGGGGCGTCACGCTGGCGGCACTCACCCTGTCTTCGTACCGTAAGGAACCGGAGCGCCCGCCGCCGACCCACCGTCCCGGTGGCCTGCCGGGGGGAGTTCCGGTCCCGTTCGACGGCCCGCCGCTGTCGGCGAGCCGGGTGGGTCAGCGGACCGGTCGGATGCTGGCGAGCAGGTCGACGACCCGGCCCCTGATGTCGTCGCGGACCTGGCGGACGACGTCGAGCGACTGACCGGCGGGATCGACGAGCTTCCAGTCCTCGTAGCGTTTGCCGGGGAAGACCGGGCAGGCGTCGCCGCAGCCCATGGTGATGATGACGTCACTGCCCTGGGCGGCGTCCCAGCTGAGCCGGGCCGGGACCTGGTCGGTGATGTCGATACCGACCTCACGCATGGCCTCGACGGCGACGGGGTTGATCTGGTCGGCGGGTTCGCTGCCGGCCGAGCGGACCTCGACCGTGTCGGCGGCGAGGTGCCGGAGCCAACCGGCCGCCATCTGCGAGCGACCGGCGTTGTGGACGCAGACGAAGAGGACGCTGGGTTTCTCGGTCATCGAGCTGCTGTCTCCGGGGTGAGCTGGGGCGCGGCGTCGGCGGTCTGCCGGGCGTCGGGGTACCAGGCGGCGAGCGCGGCGACGGCGACCAGACCGCCGACGAGTTGAGCGCCGACGTAGCCGGGCACCGAGGTCGGGGCGATGCCGGCGAAGGTGTCGGTGACGGCGCGGCCGATGGTGACGGCGGGGTTCGCGAACGATGTGGACGAGGTGAACCAGTAGGCGGCGCCGATGTAGGCGCCCACGGCGGCCGGGGCCGCACCGTGGCGGCCGGTGCGGGCGAGGGCGAAGACCAGGAAGACCAGGCCGGCGGTGGCGACGACCTCGGCCAGCCACAGGTGCCCGCCGGCGCGGCGGGTCTGGGACCACGAGGTGGCGGGTAGCCCGAACATCAGGTTGGCCAGAACGGCCCCGCAGACGGCACCGCACACCTGGGCGGGGACGTAGGCGGCGAGATCCCGAGCGGTCAGCCCGGTGCCGGCGCGCCGGCCGAGCCACCAGTCGACGACCGAGACGACCGGGTTGAGGTGCGCGCCCGACACCGGTCCGAACATCAGGATCAACGCGCCGAGCGCCAGCGCGGTGGCGATCGCGTTCTCCAGGAGCTGGAGCCCGGCATCGGTGGGGGAGAGGCGGACGGCGGCGATCCCGGAACCGACGACGGCGGCGACGAGCATCGCCGTACCGGCGAACTCCGCCGATGCACGACGGACCAGCGGGCTCACGGGCTGACCGGTGCGGAGGGGCCGGGAAGGTCCAGCAGCGCGCCGAGTTGCCGGAGGGCGTCCGGGCGCGCCTGGTACCAGACCCAGGTGCCGCGCCGCTCGGAGTCGACCAGACCCGCCTCGCGCAGAACCTTCAGGTGATGGGAGATGGTCGGCCCGGACAGGTCGAACGCCGGGGTCAGATCGCAGACGCACATCTCCGGCACCGAAGCGATCATCGACATCAGCCGCAGCCGGACCGGGTCGCCCAGGGCCTTGAACATGGGCGCCACCGCTGCCGCCTGTTCGGCGTCCATCGGACGAGCCGCGATCGGGGCGCAGCAGGCGACCCTGTCCGGGTCCACCACCGGCAGAGCTTGTTTCGACATTCCTCTAGGTTGACAGCTTTCAAAACAAGGTGCAACGTGGGGCCTGATTCGAAAACCATCTAGACAAGAGCGGGCGGTCCTGCCGCGCCGCGACCAAGGAGAGTCATGTCCCGTGTCCAGCTCGCCCTACGCGTGTCCGACCTCGAAGGCTCCGTCACCTTCTACACCAAGCTGTTCGGCGTCGAGCCGGCCAAGCGCCGCCCCGGCTACGCCAACTTCGCGCTGGAGAACCCGCCGCTGAAGCTCGTCCTGCTCGAAGGTGAGCCCGCCCAGCCCACCGTGCTGGACCACCTGGGTGTCGAGGTGTTCAGCACCGACGACGTCAACGCCGCCACCAGCCGCCTCGCCGACGCCGGTCTGATCACACTGGAGGAGAGCGGCACCGAGTGTTGCTACGCGCTCCAGGACAAGGTGTGGGTACGCGGTCCGGGCAGCGAGCCCTGGGAGGTCTACACCGTCAAGGCCGACTCCGACCAGCTGGAGAAGGTCACCGAGGACGCCTGCTGCACCCCTGCCGTCACCGGTAACCGCTGCTGACCGCCGCGCCGAGGCCGGCGATGGTGATCGACCACCACGCGGCAACGGCGGGTTCGGCCAGGCCGGAACAGCGATCCGTCCGATTGCGGATGATCCTCATACCCCATGCGGGATTAGTACGTGCAATCCGGGGTCCGATCAGGGACTATTGGCGCAACGGACGTCGGTGATCGGCCCGGCGTCGACCGTGTGGGCCCTCGTGCCCGGCCCCGGTCGACGGCGGTCCGCAGCAGCCGCTGAACCGGGAGGGTGAGCGCGATGCCTGACATACGACCCACGGTGGGCTCCGGCGCGTTGGTCCTCAACGCCACCTACGAGCCGCTGTGTGTCGTGTCGGTGCGTCGCGCCGCCATCCTCGTCCTCTCCGCCAAGGCGGTCTGCGTCGCCGACGGTGACGGCATCCTGCACAGCGCCCGGGACGCGCTGCCGGTGCCCTCCGTGGTCCGGCTGACCCGCTTCGTCCGGGTGCCGTACCGAACACATGTCGGGCTGTCCCGGCGGGCGATCTTCGCGCGGGACGGGTGGCGGTGTGCCTACTGCCGGGGCCCGGCCGAGACCATCGACCACGTTTTTCCGCGCAGCCGGGGTGGCCGGCACGCCTGGGAGAACGTGGTCGCTGCGTGTGCGCGGTGCAACCACACGAAGGGCGACAAGACGCCGGCCGAGATGGGGTGGCGGTTACACGCGCTGCCGGCCGCGCCGAAGGGCACCGCCTGGCGGGTGCTCGGGCACCGCGCCCCGGACCCCCGCTGGGCGGACTGGCTCGACCTGCGGGAGCCCGAAGCAGCCGCCTGAGTCCGACGGGGCGGTCAGGCTCCGGATTGCGGGTGGGTTGTCCGGCGCGCCGCACGCTCGTGCCGGTCGACCGCGCGGCCGTGCGCGACGGCCAGTAGCCGGTCGATCTCGGGTAGCAGCTGCGGACCGGGCATGACGATGCTGCCGAAGCCGTACAGCGCGTAGCCCGGGTGCGGCATGAGGGTGTCCAGCCGGGCGAAGTCGAACTCGTGCCGGTGCTCCTCGAACGCCTTCGGCGGGAAGCCGAACTGTCGCTCGAACTCGGCCCGGCCCAGGTCCAGGTTGAGGCGGAAGACCCCGGGGCGGTCAAGCTGCCCGGCCTCGTCGAAGCCGGGCACGTCGTGCTCGACGATGGTGGCGAACGGCTGGCGGCGGTCCGGGCCGACGTAGAAGAACCGGTCGCCCCGGGCCGCCTCGGGTGATCCGGTCTCCTCGCTCGCCACGACCTGCTCGACGCCCGGCAGCGCGACGATCCGGTCGGCGAGTACGGTCGCGTCGACACCGGTCGGGATGTGCAGGACCACGTCGGCGTGGTCGATCGTGGCCTGGTTGAGCGGGAAGTAGCGGTAGTCGTGCGTCCGCTGCTCGGCTGCGGCGATGTCGGACGCCGGCAGGTACCGGGGAACGCGGGTCTCCTGCTGGAGTCTGCCCTCGTAGGTCGACGTCGCGGGCTCCCCGATGCCGAGCGCCGGGCTCGCGCCGAGGCTACCGACGACCACCGCGTACCGGTCGCCCAGCAGCGCCGCGACGATCGCGCCGGCGCCGGCCCACGACACCTCCGTGCCGTCCATCGTCATCGTGCTCGGGTGGCGTTGGAGGTGCGTGTTGTGCGCGAAGGCCAGCGTGGGTCCGCGATGCGCCTCGACCGCCCGGATCGCGAGCAGGTTCTCGGCCATCAGCGCGTCCCGGACACCGGCCAGGCGGGCGAAGCGTTGCTGCCGCGCCAGCGGGGCGGCCGCCGCGGCGTGGTAGCGCAGCAACGCGACCGCGGACGTGGCGTGCACGAACGCCGCCGGCCAGCCCGCCGACTTCCAGGGCGCCCGCAGGTACAACTCGGTCAGCAGGTCGTCGGCGACCACCCGCAGCCGCTGGGCGTCGGTGGTGAGCCCGACCGACCGGCCCGGCTCCCAGATCGCGGCCGGGTCACTCCAGCGCGCCTCGTCCCCGACCAGGTCGTCGATCTCGGCGGACCGGTCCAGGCCGAGGAAGTGGCAGACCTGGTGGAGATGGCGGCGCGGACTCGGGGCGCTCTCGAGCTCCACCGGCGCGTCGAAGCCGTGGAACGTCAGGCGGTCGGCGATCGGCCGTCCGGCGTTCCACTCGCGCATCCGGAGCAGGAGGTCACGGTTGGCCGGGGCCGCGCCGAACCCGTGGCTGAACCCTTCGGTGAGCGCACGGTCGAGCGGCACCGCGCCGCCCTGCACGAACTCGTCGGCGATCAACCCTGCCGCCCGGTCGCTCTCCAGCGCGATGGACCGGTAGCCGTGCTCGGCAAGCGTCATGAACGCCTCGTTGCGGAGCTGGAGGAAGGCGGACTCACCATGGGTCGGTTCGCCGAGGGCCAGTAGGTCCGGAGTGACCGTGAGCAGGTCGAGAAGAGGTGGCATTCCATGAACCGTATCGTTGAACTCGCGGTTGAGACCTACGAGCGACGGAGCACGGTGACAACCCGAAAACCTTCAAACCCGGGGGTACGCCGACCGGTCGACCTCGCGCGCGCCCACGGCCTGTCCGCGCAGGCCGTGCGTAACTACGAACGAGACGGCGTCCTGCCGCCGGCCCCGCGCACCCCGAACGGCTATCGCCGCTTCACCGAGGCGCACGCCAAGGCGCTGAGTGCCTACCTCGCGTTGATCACGGGTTACGGCTATCCCGCCAGCGGCGAGATCATGCGGGCCGTCAACCGGGGTGAGATCGACGCGGCGCTGCGCACCATCGACCAGGGCCACGCCCTGCTCCAGCGCGATCGGGAGACCCTGGACGCGGTCGAGGCGGCGGTGGCGACGCTCACCGGAGCGAGGCCGCAACCACCGGGTCGAACAGCGGTGCCGGTCAGCGTGTTGGCCCACCGGCTCGGTCTACGGCCGGCGACGCTGCGCAAGTGGGAGCGGGCCGGGGTGCTGCGACCGGCACGCGATCCGGCGACCCGCCACCGGGTCTACTCGCCGGACGACGTCCGCGACGCCGAGCTCGCCCACCTGTTGCGTCGCGGTGGGTACCGACTCGACCACATCGCCGGTGTGCTGCGTCAGGTGCGCGACGCGGGGGGTGCCGAACCGCTCGCCGCGTCCCTGCGCCAGTGGCGGCAACGGCTCACCGAGCGCGGACGGGCCATGCTCACCGGAGCCGCCCGGCTCGCCGAGTACGTCGACACCTGCGCTCAACCGGGGCGGGCCTTGACCAACGAGGCGAAGACCACCACGTTGTCCGAGTAGCCGGTCTCGCCGCCGACCCATTGGCCGCCGCAGGTGATCAGTCGGAGGCTCGGGCGGCTGAAGTCGCCGTACAGCTCGTCCACCGGCAGTCGCCCCTTGTCGAACTTCTCCACCGAGTTCACCTCGAAGATCGCCACCCGCTGGTCGGTGCGGGTGACCTCGATCTGGTCACCGGGGCGCAGTTCGCGGAGTTTGTGGAAGACGGCCGGCCCGGTGGTGGTGTCGACGTGCCCGACGATCACGGCTGGGCCGTACTGGCCCGGGGTGGGCCCCTGGTCGTACCAGCCGGCCTCCTGGGCGCGGGCCACGTCCGGTACGGCGATCGTGCCGTCCGGGGCGATCCCCACGTCGTGCACGGGCGCCCGCACGTCGATCTTGTCGATGGCGAGACTGGTCGGATGGCTGGCCGGCAGCACCGGGAACTTCTTCGGCGGCGGGCGCAGGCCGGCGCTGAGCCGGTCCGGTAGCAGGGTCATTCCGGTCACCTGCTCGACGCCGAGCATCGTCACGATCAACACCATCAGCGCGGCGATGGCCAGCACCGGCAGCCCCGGGCTCGTACCGAAACGGCGTCGGGCCGACGGTGACCCGCCCGAACGCCTCGGCGGCAGCGGGCGGGCGGCCGGATCGGTGGTGGCGACGCTGGCCGAGACGGCCTGCCCGGCGACCCGGCGCAGCCGCCCGGACACGCGGGCCACCAGCCGGCCGGACGCGCGCAGCGCCGGCCCGGCCCGGAAGCGGGCGCGGCGATCCCGCCGCGCACGCGCGGATCTGCGGGTCATGGGTGATCCGGCTCAGGAGCCGGCTCCCGGTCGACGTCGACCGCCGGCCATGCCCAGCATGATGGCGGTGGCCACCAGCGCCACGCCGCCGAGCACCAGCAGCGAGCCGGTGCGGTGACCGCCGGCCATTCCGCCGCCCCCGGTCGCCGGCCCCTTGCTGGGTGAGGCCATGTTCAGCACGGTCAACGTGGTCGAGGCCGTCTGGCCGTTGTCACAGCGCAGGTCGACCGCATAGTTGCCGGCCGGCTTGTCGCCGGGAATGGTGACCTGTCCGGTCAGGAACCCCCTGTCCGGTCTGAGCATCACGTTCCCGAACGCGTCGGAGTGCACGCTGGACTGGCGGTTGTTGTTGTCGTTGTCGCAGCTCGCTTTGATGGAGACCCGGCTGCCGGCCTGGGCGCTGTTCGGTGTCACCTCGACGAAGGTGTTCTCGCCGGCCCGTGCCGGTGCGGCCGACAACAGGACGAACGCCCCGACCAGCGCCAGCAGTGTCAGTACGGACGAGAGCGCGCGGTTGATCGTGCGGATTCGCTGCATGATTTCCCCCCAACCGGCGACGACCGCCGGAACCCTCCCCTGGGCACGCGCGCTGCTTTCCCCCCACCCCAACGACAAACCCCGACCCCGCCCCACCCCGCCCCGCCCCCGCCCCCCGCCCCCGACCGGCGTCGATCATGGAGTTGTGGTGCCCCGCGAAAGGTGCATCCCACCACCATCTACCCACCACAACTCCATGATCGACCCCGGGGGCGGGGTGGGGGTGGGGTGGGGTGGGGAGGGTGGGGGTGGGTCAGGGGTGGGGGGTGATGGGGTGCCAGGGGAGGGGGGAGGACAGGACCATGGTGCTCGACGGCTGGCCGTACGGGGCGAGTCGGTCGATCACCGCCTCGAAGTCTCCGATCGAGCCGGCGGCCACCTTCAGCATGCTGCACGCGTCACCGGTGATCCGGTGGATCTCCAGGATCTCCGGCCAGCCGGACACCTCGGGGTCGTGCAGGATGCAGCGCGCGCCGTAGCAGGACATCCGGATCAGGGCGACCACCGTACGGCCGGCGCGGGTCAGGTCGACGTGGGCGTGGTAACCGGTGATCACGCCGGTCTCCTCGAGGCGGCGGACCCGCTCGGCGACCGCTGGTGGGGACAGGTGCACCCGGCGGGACAACTCGCTGAAGGACAGCCGCGCGTCGGCCTGCAACTCGCGCAGCAGCGCCCAGTCCATGTCGTCCACGCTCAGACCTTACTTTCGTGAACCAACCTCGCCTAGTTGCCTTTGGTTTGGCAGGAGAAGGCGACCAGAGCCGTTGATCCGGCATTCCGCAGGCCGATCCGACCGCGAGATCATGACGTCGCCAGTCAGGGGAGGGAGACAGATGGTGGATCAGACGGGCCGGCAGGCGCCGAACCGCCCTGCCTCGGTACGACCGGTGACCCCGCGGCAGCGGGCCGCCCGCGCCGCGCGCAACGGTGGCGAGCCGACGCTGGAGTTCGCCGAGCGGGTGCCGTACGACGCGTACGTGCAGGCCAGCACCCTGCACCAGCTGCAGCAGCCACTGAGCAGCGACCCGGGCGAGATGTCCTTCCTGATGGTCAGCCAGATCATGGAGCTGTACTTCGGGCTGACCTGCCACGAGCTGCGGGAGACCCAACGGCTGATCCGCGCCGACCAGGTCTGGGAGGCGCTGGCCCCGCTGGGCCGGGCCAAGCTGCACCTGGAGGGGCTCAACGCCGCCTGGCAGGGCCTGCGCTGGATGAGCCCGGCGGACTTCAACCGGTTCCGCAACCTGCTCGGCGAAGGCTCCGGCTTCCAGTCGGCCATGTACCGGCAGTTGGAGTTCCTGCTCGGGCTGCGCGACCAGACGCTGATCCGCCCGTTCCGCCGGCAGACCGAGGTGCACGCCGCGCTGACCGCCGCGCTGGCGACCCCGAGCCTCTGGGACGACGTGCTCGCGTTGCTGGCCCGGCACGGCTTCGACCTCCCCGCCGACCTGCTCGCCCGGGACGTGGCCGTCGAACACGAGCCGCAGCCGCTGGTCGAGGCGGCCTGGGTACGCATCTACGACGACGCCGGCCCGGACAACCACCTCCGGCTGCTCGGCGAGGCGTTGAGCGCGGTCGCCGAGGAGTTCGGCGACTGGCGGTGGAACCACGTCAAGGCGGTGCAGCGGACGATGGGCGCCAAGGTCGGCAGCGGAGGGTCCGCCGGCCTGGCCTGGCTGCAACGCAGCATGGCCCGGGTGGTCTTCCCGGAGCTGTGGTCGGCCCGCACCGCGATGTGACCGGAGAGCGAGACATGCGCACCCCTGCTCAAGAAGCCCACCGCCTCGACGAGGCCGACCCGGGCCACCGGCACCTGTTCCACGTGCCGCCGGCCGACGGCGGCGACCACCCCGAGTCGGCGTACCTGGCCGGCAACTCCCTCGGCCTGCAACCCCGGGCCACCCGCGACGAACTCCTGGCCGACCTGGACGCCTGGGGGCGGCTCGGCGTCGAGGGCCACCTGGAGGCCGAGCGCGCCTGGCTGCCGTACCACGAGCTGTTGACCGCGCCGGCCGCGCGACTGGTCGGCGCCCGCCCCGCGGAGACCGTGGTGATGAACTCGCTCACGGTCAACCTGCACCTGCTGATGGTGAGCTTCTACCGCCCGGCCGGCGCGCGCACCCGCATCGTCATCGAGGACTCCGCGTTCCCCTCGGACAGCTACGCCGTGCGCAGCCAGGCGCGGTTCCACGGCCTGGACCCGGACGACACAGTGATCCGACTGCGTCCGCGCGCGGGCGAGGACGCCCTGCGCACCGAGGACGTGACCGACTACCTGGCCGCCGAGGGCGACCGGGTGGCGTTGCTGCTGCTCGGCGGGGTCAACTACCTCACCGGCGAGCTGCTGGACATCCCGGCGATCACGGCGGCCGGTCGGGCCGCCGGCGCGGTGGTCGGTTGGGACCTGGCCCACGCGGTCGGCAACGTGCCGCTGGCCCTGCACGACTGGGACATCGACTTCGCCGCGTGGTGCTCCTACAAGTACCTGAACTCCGGGCCGGGCGCCCTGGCCGGCGTCTTCGTGCACGAGCGGCACCTCGGCGACGAGAGCCTGCCCCGCTTCGAGGGGTGGTGGAGCACCGCGGCGGCGACCCGGTTCGAGATGAACCCGGTGTCCCGGCCACCGGCCACGGTGGAGGCCTGGCAGGTCTCCAACCCGCCGATCTTCGCGATGGGCCCGGTGCGTACCTCGCTGGAGCTGTTCGACACGGTCGGGATGACCGCGCTGCGGGCGCGCAGCCAGCGCCTCACCGGCTGGCTGGAGTCGCTGTTCGACGAGGTGACCGTCGGCCGGCCGCTGCGGGTGGTCACCCCCCGCGACCCGGCCCGCCGGGGCTGCCAGCTGTCCGTGCGGATCGGTGCCGGCAGCGCCGCCGAGCTGACCAAACGCCTACGGTACGAACACGGTGTCATCGCCGACGCCCGCGAACCGGACGTGGTCCGGTTCGCCCCGGTGCCGTTGTACTCGACGTACCTCGACTGCTGGCGGGCGGCGGCGGCGCTGGCGGCGACGGTCGGGCAGGAGTCCTCATGACGGTGCGACGCGACGAGATCGCGATCATCGGCGCCGGGTTGGCCGGCTGTCTGGCGGCCTGCTTCCTGGCCCGGCGCGGCTACCCGGTGGCCCTCTACGAGCGCCGGTCCGACCCGCGCGCCGGCACGGCCGAGCGCGGTCGCTCGATCAACCTGGCGCTCTCCGAGCGCGGCCTGGACGCGTTGCGCCGGATCGGGCTGGCCGAGCAGGTGATGACCGACGCGCTGCCGATGCGCGGCCGGATGATCCACCCGGTCGAGGGGGAGCAGCAGTTCCAGTCGTACAGCGCGGCCGGCGACCGGGCCATCAACTCGATCAGCCGGGGCGCGCTGAACAACGCCCTGCTGGACGAGGCCGCCGCGCTGCCCGGGGTGCGGGTCGTCTTCGACCACCGGCTGGTCGGGCTCGACCCGACCGACGGCACGCTGAGCTTCGAGACCCCGCGGGGCCCGGTCGCGGCCAAGGCGTCGGTCGTGCTGGGCGCCGACGGCGCCGGTTCGGCGGTGCGCGGGCAACTGCTGGCGTACGGGCTGCTGGAGGAGAGCGTCGACTTCCTCGACTACGGCTACAAGGAGCTGACGATTCCGCCGCTGGGCGGGGACTTCGCCCTGGACCCGGACGCCCTGCACATCTGGCCCCGGGGCACCTCGATGATGATCGCGTTGCCCAACCCGGACCGCTCGTTCACCTGCACGCTGTTCTGGCCCAACGACGGTGCCGGCAGCTTCGCCGCGCTGACCGGCCCGGCGGAGATCGAACGGCACTTCACCGAGCACTACCCGGACGTGGTGCCGTTGGCCCCGAACCTGGTCGACGACTACCAGCACAACCCGGTGGGCGTGCTGGGCACGGTGCGCTGCGCCCCCTGGCAGGTCAACGGCAAGGTCGGCCTGCTCGGCGACGCGGCGCACGCCATCGTGCCGTTCTACGGCCAGGGCGCCAACTGCGCGTTCGAGGACGTGGTGGAGTTGGACCGCTGCCTGGACGAGTGCGCCGACGACTGGCTGGCGGCGCTGCCGCTTTTCCAGCGACGTCGGCAGGAGAACGCCGAGGCCATCGCGGCGATGGCGCTGACCAACTTCGTGGAGATGCGGGACAAGGTCGCCTCCCCGGTCTTCCAGACCCGGCGGCGGGTGGAGCACGCACTGGAACGGGCCCTGCCCGGCCGGTACGTTTCCCAGTACGAGCTGGTGTCCTTCTCCACCACCCCGTACGCCGAGGTGCGCCGCCGGGTGCGCCGCCAGCACCGGGTGCTCGGGGCGGTCGTCGGCGGGGCCGCGCTGCTGCTGGCCGGCGCGATCGGCGCGGGCCTGAGCCGAGGGAGGCGCGCATGACCGGCAACTGGGATCGGCGACTGATGGCCGGCCAGGCGCCCGGTGGCCCGCAGCGGTTGCGCAACTTCGTCGCCGGCGAATTCGTCGACGGCGGACCGACGTTCACCAAGGCCAGCCCGGTCACCGGCGAGCAGGTCTTCGAGGTGGACGAGGCGTCGCGTTCCACGGTGGACGACGCGGTGGCCGCCGCCCGGGAGGCGCTGCGCGGGCCGTGGGGCCGGATGGGGGAGCGCGAGCGCGCCGAGGTGCTGCGCCGGGTCGCCGACGAGCTGGAGCGCCGCTTCGACGACCTGGTCACCGCCGAGGTCGCCGACACCGGCAAGTCCATCGCCCAGGCCCGCACACTGGACATTCCGCGCGGTGCGGCGAACTTCCGGGCGTTCGCGGAGATCGTGGCGACCGCGCCCACCGAGTCGTTCACGACGGTCACCCCGACCGGCGGCCGGGCCCTCAACTACGCGTTGCGCAAACCGGTCGGCGTGGTCGCCGTCATCGTGCCGTGGAACCTGCCCCTGCTGCTGCTCACCTGGAAGGTGGCCCCGGCACTGGCCTGCGGCAACGCGGTCGTGGTCAAGCCCAGCGAGGAGACCCCCGCCTCGGCGACGGTGCTCGCCGAGGTGATGGCCGCCGCCGGCGTACCGGCCGGGGTGTTCAACCTGGTGCACGGGTTCGGGCCGGACTCGGCGGGTGAGTTCCTCACCCGGCACCCGGGGGTCGACGCGATCACCTTCACCGGCGAGTCGGCCACCGGCGGCGCGATCATGCGGGCCGCCGCCGACGGGGTGAAGGCGGTGAGCTTCGAACTCGGCGGCAAGAACGCCGGCCTGGTCTTCGCCGACGCCGACCTGGACGCCGCGGTGGCCGGCTCGGTGCGGTCCAGCTTCACCAACGGTGGGCAGGTGTGCCTCTGCACCGAACGGATCTACGTGCAGCGCCCGGTCTTCGAGGAGTTCACCGCCCGACTGGCCAAGCGGGCCGGCGAGCTGGCGTACGGCTGGCCGACCGACGAGGCCACCGCCACCATGCCGCTGATCTCCCAGCAACACCGGGCCAAGGTGCTCGGCGCGTACGAGCTGGCCCGCTCCGAGGGCGCCGAGGTGCTCGTCGGAGGCGGCACGCCCACCTTCGGCGACGCCCGCGACGGCGGGTCGTACGTGCAGCCGACGGTGCTCACCGGGCTCGGCCCGGACTCCCGCACCAACCGGGAGGAGGTCTTCGGCCCGGTGGTGCACGTCGCCCCGTTCGACACCGAGGACGAGGCGTACGCCCTGGCCAACGGCACCGAGTACGGCCTGGCGGCGACCGTGTGGACGCGGGACGTGGGCGTCGCCCACCGGGCCGGCGCCCGGCTCGACGCCGGGATCGTCTGGGTCAACACGTGGTTCCTGCGTGACCTGCGCACCCCGTTCGGCGGGGTCAAGGCGTCCGGCATCGGTCGGGAGGGCGGCGTGCACTCGCTGAACTTCTACTCCGAACTCACCAACGTCTGCGTGGACCTGTCGTGATCAGCCGCAGCGAGGGAGCGGGCATGGACGCCGACATCGAGGCCGCCAACCGGGAGCTGGCCGACGCCCGCAGCACCGGCAAGCCGTGCCCGCCGCTGCGCGGCCGGCTGCTGCCGGAAGGGGACGTGGAGTCCGCGTACCGGGTGCAGCAGCTCCAGGCGCGGGCCTGGCAGGGCCGGGGCGAACGCCGGGTCGGCGCGAAGATCGGGCTGACCTCCCGGGCCGTCCAGGAGACCTTCGGGGTGTTCCAGCCGGACTTCGGCATGCTGACCGACGCCATGGCGGTCGGCGACGGGGTCGAGGTGTCCATCGACCGGCTGCTCCAGCCCCGCGTCGAGGCGGAGATCGCCTTCGTGCTCGACAAGGACCTCCCGAACCCGCAGCTCACCACGGTCGACCTGATCCGCGCGGTCGACCACGTGCTGCCGGCGATCGAGATCGTCGACTCGCGGATCGCCGCCTGGGACATCTCCATCGTGGACACCGTCGCGGACAACGCCTCCAGCGGGCTCTTCGTGCTCGGCACCACCCCGCGCCGGCTCGGCGACGTCGACCTGCGACTGTGCGGAATGGTGCTGGAACACGCCGGTGAGCCGGTCTCGGTGGGCGCGGGCGCCGCCTGCCTGGGCAACCCGCTGCACGCCCTGCAGTGGTTGGCCGGCACCCTCGCCCGCGCCGGTGAACCGCTGCGCGCCGGGGACGTGGTGCTCTCCGGGGCGCTCGGCCCGATGGTGCCGGTCACCCCCGGTGCCGCGTACGAGGCCCGGATCTCCGGCCTCGGCTCGGTGCGCACATCCTTCAGCGACAGGGGCGGCGAGTGACCACCAACGTGGCGGTGCTGGGATCGGGAAACATCGGGACCGACCTGATGATCAAGGTGTTGCGGCTGAGCGACAGCCTGCGGATGGTGGCGATGGCCGGCATCGACCCGGCCTCCGACGGCCTGGCGCGCGCTCGCCGGCTCGGCGTGGCCACCACCGCCGACGGGGTGGACGGGCTCGTGGCGATGCCCGAGTTCGCCGACGTCGAGCTGGTCTTCGACGCGACCTCGGCCGGCGCGCACCGACACCACGACGAGGTGCTGCGCGCCCACGGTCGCACGGTGGTCGACCTGACCCCCGCCGCACTCGGCCCGTACGTGGTGCCGCCGGTCAACCTCGACGAGCACCTGCACGAGCCGAACGTCAACATGGTGACCTGCGGCGGGCAGGCGACCGTGCCGATCGTCGCGGCGGTCCGCCGGGTCACCCCGGTGGCGTACGGGGAGATCGTCGCGTCGATCGCGTCGAAGTCCGCCGGGCCGGGCACCCGGGCCAACATCGACGAGTTCACCGAGACCACGGCTCGGGCCATCGAGGTGGTCGGCGGAGCCGAGCGGGGCAAGGCGATCATCGTGCTGAACCCGGCGGACCCGCCGCTGCTCATGCGCGACACCGTCTACTGTCTCTGCCCGGACGCCGACGCCGACACCGAGGCCATCGCCGCCTCGGTCGCCGAGATGGTGGCGGCCGTGCAGGAGTACGTCCCCGGCTACCGGCTCAAGCAGGACGTGCAGTTCGAACGGGTGCGGGCGTACCTGCCGACGCTCGGGCGGCGGCTCACCGCGTTGCAGGTGTCGGTATTCCTGGAGGTCTCCGGCGCGGGCCACTACCTGCCGGCGTACGCCGGGAACCTGGACATCATGACCTCGGCCGCGCTGCGTACCGCGGAGCGGCTGGTCGCCCTGCGTTCTTCGGAGGTGGCCGCGCCATGACCGACCTGTACATCCAGGACGTGACGCTGCGCGACGGCATGCACGCCATCGCCCACCAGTACACCGTCGACCACGTCCGCACCATCGCCGCCGCGCTGGACGCCGCCGGGGTGGCCGCCATCGAGGTGGCGCACGGTGACGGGCTGGCCGGTTCCAGCGTGAACTACGGCCACGGCGCGGCCAGCGACGCCGAGTGGATCTCGGCAGCCGCCGAGGTGCTGACGAACGCGAAGCTCACCACCCTGCTGCTGCCCGGCATCGGCACGATCGCCGACCTCAAGGCCGCGAAGGCGCTCGGGGTGACCAGCGTCCGGATCGCCACCCACTGCACCGAGGCGGACATCTCCGCCCAGCACATCTCCTGGGCCCGGGAGAACGGCATGGACGTGGCCGGGTTCCTGATGATGTCGCACATGTTCGACGCGGCCGGGCTCGCCGGGCAGGCCAAGCTCATGGAGTCGTACGGGGCGCACTGCGTCTACGTCACCGACTCCGGCGGTCGGCTGCTGATGTCCGACGTGGCGCAGCGGGTCGACGCGTACCGGCAGGTCCTCGCCCCGCAGACGCAGATCGGCATCCACGCCCACCACAACCTGTCGCTCGGGGTGGCCAACAGCGTGCTCGCCGTCGAGCACGGCCGGGTCACCGGGTCCGCGCCGGTCGGCCCGGACGCGCCCCACGGCCGGACCGTCCGCGTCGACGCCTCCCTCGCCGGAATGGGCGCGGGCGCCGGCAACGCCCCGCTCGAGGTCTTCGTCGCCGTCGCCGAGCTGCACGGCTGGAAGCACGGCTGCGACGTGTTCGCGCTGATGGACGCGGCCGACGACCTGGTCCGCCCGTTGCAGGACCGGCCGGTGCAGGTGGACCGGGAAACCCTCTCCCTGGGGTTCGCCGGGGTCTACTCCAGCTTCCTGCGGCACGCCGAGCGGGCCTCGGAGCGCTACGGCGTGGACGTGCGTTCGATCCTCGTCGAATTGGGTCGTCGCCGGATGGTAGGCGGCCAGGAGGACATGATCGTGGACGTGGCACTCGACCTGGCCGACCAGGAGGAGCTGTGAACGCGAGGAGTGAGCCGGGTCTGCGAGCCCCGCAGTCGCGACCGAAGGGTGGCACAGCATGATCGGCGTGGACATCGCGGGGATCGCCGAGAAGTTGGGCGCGGCGGCCGACACGGCCACCGCGATCCCGCAACTCGCCGCCGAGACCGGCCTCGACGTGGACGCCGCGTACGCCGTGCAGGCCGCGCTGCTGCAACGCCGGCTGAACGCCGGTGAGCGGTTGGTCGGGTTGAAGATGGGGCTGACCAGCAGGGCGAAGATGGCCCAGGTCGGCGTGGACGAGGTGATCTGGGGGCGGCTCACCAACGCGATGCGGGTGCCCGACGGTGGCGTGGTCGATCCGGCCGCGTACATCCACCCCCGGGTCGAGCCGGAGGTGGCGTTCCTGCTGGACCGGCTGCCCGAGCCGGGCGAGCCGGTCGGTGACTTCGCCACGGCGGTCCGCGCGGTCGCCCCGGCCATCGAGCTGATCGACTCCCGGTACGCGGACTTCCGTTTCTCGCTGCCGGACGTGATCGCGGACAACACCTCGGCCGCCGCGTTCGTGATCGGGCCGTGGTCGCCGGTGCCGGCGGGGCTGGACAACCTGGGCGTGCTGCTGGAGGTCGACGGCCGGGTGGCGCAGGTCGGCTCGACGGCGGCGATCCTCGGCGACCCGCGCCGGGCGCTCGACGAGGGCATCCGGCTGGCGGGTCGGCACGGGGTGCGGTTGGAGTCCGGGTGGGTCTTCCTGGCCGGCGCCGCCACCGCCGCGGTGCCGCTGCGTCCCGGCGCCCACGTCCGTGCGGTCGTCGAGAAGCTCGGCACGGCGTCGTTGCGGGCTTCGTCGTGAGCTTCGTCGTGCTCGCGGTGGGGGTTCCGGGCAGCCCGCCCGGCTCCGGGCGGTCAGGCTTGATCCCTGCGCCGGGCGGGCTGCCCGGAACCCCTGACCCGGTCGGGGTTCGCACGACGGTGCCTGGGGTGGGTCGTCATGGGTGTTGACGGTGCTCGGGTGGTGCCCGGCAGGGCCGTGCCGCGGGGAGCCTTTCCGCACGTCAAGGTCGCGGGTGGGTTCGTCTTCGTCTCCGGTACGTCGTCGCGGCGGCCGGACAACAGCCTCGCCGGCGTCGAGGTCGACGAACTCGGCACCACCAACCTGGACATCCGGGTGCAGACGCGCGCGGTCATCGAGAACGTGGGGGACCTGCTGCGGTCGGTCGGCGCGGACCTCACCGACCTGGTGCAGGTGACGACCTACCTGGTCAACATGAACGACTTCGGCGGTTACAACGAGGTGTGGGCCGAGTTCTTCGACGCGTCCGGGCCGACCCGTACGACGGTGGCGGTGCACCAGCTGCCGCATCCGCACCTGCTCATCGAAATCCAGGCCGTGGCCCTTCTTCCCTCGGGAGGTCAGTCGTGAGTGAGATCGCCGAGCCGTTCAGCTTTCCGGGCTGGATCGCGGACAACCAGCACCTGTTGAAGCCCCCGGTGGGCAACAAGGAGATGTTCCCGGGCGGGGACGACTTCATCGTGATGGTGGTGGGCGGGCCGAACCAGCGCACCGACTTCCACGTGGACCCGTACGAGGAGTTCTTCTACCAGGTCAAGGGCAACATGCACATCAACCTGGTCACCCCGCAGGGGCCGCGTACGGTGCACGTGCGCGAGGGCCAGATGTGGATGCTGCCGCGCAACACGCCGCACTCGCCGCAGCGGCCGGAGGCCGGCTCGATCGGCGTGGTCGTCGAGCGGGTCCGCGAGGAGGGCACCCTGGAGACGTTCCAGTGGTACTGCCCCGGGTGCGGCGACAAGGTGCACGAGGTGGAGTTGCAGGTCCGCGACATCGCCGCCGACCTGCCCCCGGTGTTCCAGGCGTTCTACGCCGACGAGGCGGCGCGCACCTGCGCCAACTGCGGCACCCTGCACCCGGGCAAGGGCTGATGCCCGCAGGTGTGGTCGACGTGCACACGCACGTCGTACCGAAGGGTTGGCCGGACCTCGGCGCGGCGTGCGGCGGGTCCGGCTGGCCGTGGTTGCGGGTCGACTCCGAACGCGCCGCCATGATCATGGTGGGGGAGACGGAGTTCCGCCCGGTCGGCGCCGAGTGCTGGGACGCGTCGCGCCGACTGGCCGACATGGACGCCGACGGCGTGGCCGTGCAGGTGGTCTCACCCACCCCGGTCTTCTTCAGCTACGACCGTCCGGCCGACCAGGCCGTACGGGTCGCCCGGATCTTCAACGACCTGACCCTGGAGGTCACCGCGGCCGGCGGCGACCGACTGGTGCCGTTCTGCCAGGTGCCGCTTCAGGACCCGGACGCCGCCTGCGCCGAGTTGGATCGCAGCCTCGCCGCCGGGCACGTCGGCGTGGAGATCGGCAACCACGTCGGCGACCGGGACCTGGACGACGCCGGCGTGGTCACCTTCCTGCAACACTGCGCCGAGGTGGGTGCCCCCGTCTTCGTCCACCCGTGGGACATGCCCGGCGGGCCGCGACTGGACCGCTGGATGGCCCGTTGGCTCACCGGAATGCCCGCCGAGACGCACCTGTCGGTGCTGGCGATGATCCTGGGCGGCGTCTTCGACCGGGTGCCCGAAACGCTGCGGATCTGCTTCGCGCACGGCGGGGGCAGCTTCCCGTTCTGGCTCGGCCGCGCGGACAACGCCTGGCACCGCCGTGGCGACCTGGTCCGGGGCGCGTCGGCCGGCCCGCCCAGCAGCTACCTCGACCGGTTCAGCGTCGACTCGGTGGTCTTCGCGCCGCCCGCCCTGCGCCTGCTGGTCGACACGCTGGGGGAGGACCGGGTGCTGGTCGGCAGCGACTACCCGTACCCGCTTGGCGAACGGCCGGCCGGCGCGGTGGTCCGCGCGGCCGACTTCCTCACCGACGACCAACGCGGCAAGCTCCTGTCCGCCAACGCCCTGCGCTTCCTGCACGGCTGAGCACCGCGCCGGGTCCCGGCGTGGGTGGACGTTGGACGGTTTCCACCCGCCGCTGACGGAAACCGTCCCAGGTCCGCGGGCGGTGTCGTCCGCGCGTGTCGGCTGCGCGAAGGGCCGACGGCCGGCAGGATGACGGAATGGCCGAGCCGCACGACCTGACCGCGTTGGAGCAGGCCGCCGCGATGACCCGCGGCGAGCTGTCCAGCGTCGACCTGGTCGAGCACTCCCTGACCCGGGTGGCGGCGCTCGGCGACACCGTGGGCGCGTTCGTCACCGTCACACCGGACCTCGCCCGGCAGGCCGCCCGCGCCGCCGACGCCGTGCCGGTCGAGGAGCGCGGCCCCCTGCACGGGGTGCCCACCGCGATCAAGGACCTCACCCTCACCGCCGGGGTCCGCACCACCTTCGGCTCGGCCGCCTTCCTCGACTTCGTCCCACCGGTCGACGCCGACGTGGTCCGGTTCATCAAGGCCGCCGGTCTGGTCAGTGTGGGCAAGACCACCACCTCCGAGCTGGGCTGCTCGCTCTACTCGGAGGGCCGGGTCGCGCCGCCGGCCCGTAACCCGTGGCACCTGGCGTACACCGCCGGCGGCTCCAGCGGCGGCGCGGCGGCGGCGGTCGCGGCCGGGCTGGTCCCGGTCGCCCAGGGTTCCGACGGCGGCGGGTCGCTGCGCATCCCGGCGTCGCTCTGCGGCCTGGTCGGCTACAAACCCAGCCGGGGCCTCGTCTCCGGCGGGCCGATCGGCTCGGGCGCGTTCGGCCTGCCCATCAGCGGCCCGCTCGGGCGGACGGTCACCGACGTCGCCGCGCTGCTCGACGTCATGGCCGTGCCGGTGCCCGGCGAGCCCTACCTGCCGCCGCCCGCGCCACCCGGCGGCTACCTGGCCGTCGCGCGCCGCGCCGAGCCCGGCCCGCTGCGGATCGGCCGGTTCACCGCGCCGATGCTCGCCGACGAACCGGTGCACCCTGACTGTGTGGCCGCCGTGGACCGGGCCGCCGCGCTGCTCACGGCGGCCGGTCACGAGGTGGTCGAGGTGCCGCCGCCGCTCGGGCCGGCGGCGTGGCCGCTGTTCGAGATCCTCTGGTACGTGCTGGCGCTCGCCCCGGTGCCGCCGCAGCGGGAGGTGGAGCTGCTGCCCCTGACCCGGCTGTTGCGGGCCCGGGGTGCCGAGGTCTCCGCCGGCACCCTGGCCGCCACCCTCGGGGAGTTGCAGGCGCAGGTCCGCCTCGGCGCCCGCCGCACCGCCGGGTGCGACCTGCTGCTCTGTCCCACGCTGGCCACCCCGCAGGCGCCCGTCGGCTGGTTCGCCGCCGCCGCGGACCCGGCCACCGACTTCGACCGCCAACGCCGGTTCTCGCCCTACTGCGCCATCTTCAACGTCACCGGCGATCCCTCCGTCTCCCTGCCGGTGGGCGTCACGATCGACGGCCTGCCCGTCGGGGTGCTGCTCACCGGCCGGTACGGCGACGACGCGCGGCTGATCGCGACCGCTGCGCAACTGGAGAACTCCAGTGACGGATGGGATCGGCACCCCGCAATCTGGCGGGCCGTCGACTCCGCTAACGTGAATGGCGACGGGGTCGGGCGGTCGGCAGCGTGATCGTCCATCCGACCCGATTGTTCGAGGTCGTCCTTCTTCCGCCTGGGGGCGTTGGGATTGTCTGTTACCGAGACGTTGCTGGTCTTCGTCGGCATCCCGTTGGCCGCGGTGCTGGTCATCGCCGGCCTGTCGTACGCCGGTAGCCGGGGGAGTGCCACCGGCGGTGGCGGTGGCGCCAAGCGCTACCGGCCGGGCCGGCCCTTCGACTTCACTCCGGTCTGGTTCCTGGGCCGCCCGGAGCAGCTGGCCGACTCGGCCGGCACCGCGCTGACGGCGGGGGCGCAGGCGCCCGCGCTGACCAGCCACAAGCTTGAGCAGGCCAGCGTCGAGGCGCCGGCCGGTGGAACCGGAGGCGCAAGTGACCGTTGGTGAGAAGCAGACCGGGTCGGAAAACCCGCCCGAGGTGCTGGACGGGCCGTTCTCGACCCGTCAGCTGCTGCGCATCGACGAGGCGTTGCGCCTGGCCGACCAGGGCACCGGCCTGGTCTTCTCGGTCTTCGTCGGTGGCCTCGACGAGCCGATCCGCGAGCACGCCCAGCGGCTGCACCGGCAGCTCGCCGACCCGGACAAGTCGGTGCTGATCGCCGTGTCGCCCAACCAGCGCCAGCTGGAGATCATCACCGGGCGGTACGCCCGTAAGCGCATCCCCGACACGTACGCCAAGCTGGCCGCGCTCTCCATGGTTGGCGCGTTCAGCGGCGGTGACCTGGCCGGCGGCATCATCAACGGCCTCGACCAGCTCGCCAGCCACGCCGGCAAGGGCTGAGCTGCACAGACGCACAGACGACGTGCGGGCAGGCACGATGATCGTGCTCGAACCAGGAAACAGGGGTCTCGGCTGCGGCTGAGGCCCCTGTTTCCCTGTTCGAGCACGATCATCCCAACTGACAGCCCGGGGCCGGCGCGGGGTCACACCCACGCCGGCCCCGGGCCGCGTACGCCATGCTCAGGCGCTCTGCGCGTCCTTCGCGCGGGCCTTCAGCGCCCGCACCACTCCGTCGCGGCCCTCGGCCACCAGCCGACGCAACGGGCCGGGGTGCCCGTCACCGGCCAGCCACGCGTCGGTGGCCGCCACCGTGTCGTCCTCGACCAGGTAGGTCGGGTACGCCAGCTGGGCGAACTCCTGCGCCGGCTCGCTGTCCCGGGTGGCCCACACCTGGCCGACCGCCGCGAAGTACCGCTCCCGGTACGGGGCGACAAGCTCCACCTGCGCCGGGTGGGCGAAGCCCTGCAACAGCGCCCGGTGCCGCCAGTTGGGCAGCGCGTCCGGGCCGGTGAGCAGGGCCCACACGGCGGCCTTGTTCTCGGCGGTCGGGATCAACGCGTGCGCGTACGCCGCCTCCCGCTCGCCACTGGCCGTGCGGTCGCTGCTCAGCTCCGCCTCGATCTCGGCGGCGCCGGCGGCGCCGTTGGCCACCAGCGCGGCAAGGACCGACCAGCGCAGCTCGGTGTCCACAGTCAGCCCGGCCGGCATCCCGCTGCCGTCCAGCCAACCGCGCAACGTCGCCAGGTCCTCCTCGGATCGGGCCGCCGACGTGAACGCGCGGGCCCAGGCCAGCTGGAAACCGCTGCCGGGCTCGGCGGCGGCGAGCGCGTCCCGGGCGGTACGGGCCAGGTCGGCCCAGCCGGTCGGTGCCCAGGCCGGGTCGGCGTAGAGGGTGAGCGTGGTGGTCGCCTGGCGCAGGGTGGCGGTGACCAGGTTGATGTCGGTCTCCGCGGGGAGCCCGCTCAGCGTCAGCGCCACGTAGTCCCGGGCGGACAGTTCGGCGTCGCGGGTCATGTCCCACGCGGCGGTCCAGCACAGCGCACGAGCCAGCGACGAGTCGAAGCCGCCGATGTGCTGCACCACGGTCGCCATCGAACGCTCGTCGAGCCGCAGCTTGGTGTAGCTGAGGTCGTCGTCGTTGAGCAGCAGCACGTCGGCGGCCCGGACGCCGCGCAGCGGAGCGAGATCGGTGTGCTCGCCGGTAACGTCCACCTCGTACCGCTCACGACGGACCAGCCGCCCGTCGGTCAGGTCGTACAGGCCGACGCCGATCCGGTGCGTCCGCAGCGTCGGGTACGACGCCGGCGCCTCCTGCCGCACCAGCACCTGCTCGTACGTGCCGTCCGCCGCGATGGTCACCTCCGGCCGCAGCGTGTTGACCTGTGCGGTCTCCAACCACTGCGCGGCGAACTTGCGCAGCTCCCGCCCGGACGCCGCCTCCAGCTCGGTGAGCAGGTCGTCGAAGGTGGCGTTGCCCCACGCGTGCTTGCCGAAGTAGGCCCGCAGCCCGGCCACGAACGGCTCCTCACCGACGTACGCGACGAGCTGCTTGAGCACGCTCGCGCCCTTGGCGTACGTGATGCCGTCGAAGTTGACCTCCACGGCCTCCATGTCCGGCATGTCGGTGTAGACCGGGTGGGTGGAGGAGAGCTGGTCCTGCCGGTAGCCCCAGTTCTTGCGGATGGACAGGAACGTCGTCCACGCCTCGGTGAACCGGGTGGCGTTGGTGTTGCACCAGTGGCTGGCCCACTCGGCGAACGACTCGTTCAGCCACAGGTCGTTCCACCAGCGCATGGTGACCAGGTCACCGAACCACATGTGGGCCAGCTCGTGCAGGATCGTGTTGGCCCGCTGCTCGTACTCGAAGTCGGTGACCTGCGAGCGGAACAGGTAGTGCGACTCGGCGTGCGTCACGCAGCCGAAGTTCTCCATGGCGCCGGCGTTGAAGTCGGGCACCCAGAGCTGGTCGTACTTCGGCAGCGGGTAGCGCACGCCGAACTTCTCGTGGAAGAAGTCGAAGCCCTGCTTGGTGATCAGGAACAGGTCGTCGGAGTCCAGATAACGCGCCATCGACGCCCGGCAGAACGCCCCCAGGTCGATGCCGTCGTGCGAGTCACGCACCTCGTGGTACGGCCCGGCGCACATCGCCGTGATGTAGGTGCTCATCCGGGGCGACTCGGTGAAGTGCAGCGTCTTGAGCGCCTCGCCCGCCGGCTCCTCCCGCTGCACGGGCATGTTGGACACGGCCCGCCAGTGCGCCGGCACGGTGACGTGCCAGGTGTAGACGCTCTTCAGGTCGGGCTGGTCGAAGCAGGCGAAGACCCGCTGCGCGTCGGCCGTCTCGAACTGGCTGTAGAGATACGTCTCGCCGTCCACCGGATCGACCGTTCGATGCAGACCCTGGCCGCTGTTGGAGTAGCCGAAGTCGGCGTCGACCACCAGGGTGTTGTCGGCGTTCAATCCGGACAGGACCAGGCCCTTCTCCGCCGACCACGCGGAGAGGTCGACCGGCGTGCCGTTCAGCGTCGCGGACCGCACCGAGTCGGCGGCCAACTCGATGAATGTGCTCGCGCCCGGCTCGGAGCAGCGAAACCGGACCTCGGTCGTCGACCGGAACGTGCGGCCGTCGGCCGCCAGCACGGCGGTCGACAGGTCCAGAGTGATGTCGTACCCCGTCACGTTGAGCAGGCGTGCCCGCTCGGTCGCCTCGACCTGCGTCAGGTTGCGCACTCCCGGCACTGTTCGTCTCCATCCCACATGTCGCCGTACGCCCGGCGGCGCCCGTTCGCCTACCGCTCGTGACGGCCGGCCCGTTTCGAGTCTTCCATGTACGGGCAGCCCGCGGTGGCCGAGGTCACGCTCTCATTCGGCTGCCGGCGGGTGCGCTGCGGGGTGAGGATTCTCCTGAGACGCCGACCGTCGGCGCCACCCGTCGCGAAGGGACCTCACCGTGAGCGATCGAGTCACCGCCGACATGTGGTTCGACCCGGCCTGCCCGTGGGCCTGGATCACCTCCCGTTGGCTGTTGGAGGTCGAGCAGATCCGGGACGTGGACATCCGCTTCCACGTGATGAGCCTGGCCGTGCTCAACGAGGGCCGCGACGAGCTGAGCGAGGACTACAAGGAGTTCCTGAAGACCGCCTGGGGCCCGGTGCGGGTCTGCATCGCGGCCGAGCAGCGCCACGGCAACGACGTGCTGCGCCCGCTCTACACCGCGCTCGGCACCCGGATCCACCTGCGGCAGCAGCCGCGGGGTCCGGAGCTGTACGTCGCCGCGCTGACCGAGGCCGGCCTCGACCCGGCGTTGGCGGCGGCCGCCGACAGCACCGACTACGACGAGGCGCTGCGGGCGAGTCACGAGGCCGGCATGCGCCCGGTCGGGCAGGACGTCGGCACCCCGGTCGTGCACGCGCCCGGCCCGGACGGCGCCCCGGTCGCCTTCTTCGGCCCGGTGATCACGCCGGCGCCGAAGGGGGAGGCCGCCGGTCGCCTCTGGGACGGCGTGCTGCTGGTCGCCGGCACCCCGGGCTTCTACGAGCTCAAGCGCACCCGCGAGCAGGGCCCGATCTTCGACTGAGGGCCGTGGCGTCACCGGTGGGCGGGCGGCGTCGTTTCCCTCGGTGTCCGCCGCAGCGACCCGTAGGGCCGCACGCCGCAGTTCGTGGAGGCAATCCCAATGGCCAAGCACCGTGCGTCCGGTGACGATCAGTTGACCCGGCAGGGGGTGATGGAGACTCCCGGCGCGGCCTACTGGTCCGTTGACGACTCCCGCTGGCCGACGGTCCGCCCGGACCTACCCGCCCACCTGGTGGACCTGCTCGCGCCGCCCATCGTGGTGGGCGTGGCTCGGGTCCCGGTGACCTCCCGGCTCACCCCGCCCGCGTCGGCCGACCCGCTGCCGTCGGCCGTCGACGCCGTGCCGGCAGTCGACGCCGTGCCGGCGCTGGTGCCGGCGCTGGTGCCGGCGGCAGCGGCACCGGCGGAACCCGCGCCCCCACCGCCGGCGCCGCCGCGCCCGGTGCCGACGCCGCCGCCGAACCCCCGGCCCGTTCCGGCGCCGCCGCCCGAACGCCCGGTGCCGACGCCGCCGGCATCGCCACGCCGTGCCCTGAACACCGGGCCGATCGGCACCGGTCGGCGGGGGAACGGCGGGCCGGCGAGCGCGGGTAGGCACCGCCGGGGCACCTCCGACCGCGCCGGCTGACCAGCTGGGCGCTTTCATCTGGTGGACGCCCCGCGGGTCCCCGGCGGCGGCCACACCGTCGCCGGTAGCGTCAGTCGGCATGACGGTCGTGCATCCGATCTCCCGGGCCTGGGTCACCACTGGCGGCACCGGCGCGCAAAACTACGACGAGTTCGCCGACGACGCGGAGATCACCGCGATCATCGAGTCGAACCCGCACAGTGCCCTCGGCATCGAGATGCCGCACCGCGCTCCGCAGAGCCTGGGCAAGTCGTTCCTCGACGCGCTGCCCGACGCGGTGGCCCGCCTCGCCGAGGCCAAGGCCGACGGCAGCTACACCCCCGCCGAGCAGGTGGTGGTGCTCTACCGGATCAGCGCGCCCGGCGAGGAGCCGGCGTACGGGCTGTTCGCGATGGTGGACACCGACCAGATCTCCACCCGGGCGGACGAGCCGGGCCTGGTCATCCGCAACGAGGACGTCTTCATCGCCAAGGTGCGCGAGCGGGTGGCGCTCGCCGAGGCGCTGGGTCACCTGCTCTCACCCGTACTCCTGCTTCAGACCGGGCGTGGCGACGAGCTGCATGCCGCCCTCGCGGCGGCGACCGACGCGGCCGGCGCGCCCGCCGCGACCGACACCGACCAGGCGGGCCGCACGCACGCCATCTGGCTGCTCGGCCCCGGCCCGGAGCAGACCGCGCTGACCGCCCTCGCCGCCGGCGGGGACCTGGTCGTCGCCGACGGCAACCACCGCAGCCTGGCCGCCCAGACCGGCGGGCTGCCGCGCTTCCTGGCCGTGATCACCACCCCCGCGTCGGTGGCCATCCAGCCCTACAACCGGCTGGTCAGCGAGCTGACCACCACTCCGGCCGAGCTGCTCGACCGACTGCGGGCCGCCGGCGCCGAGGTCGAGCCGATCGACGGCCCGGTCGAGGTCCCGGCGGCCGGCGGCACCGTGCACCTCCGCCTCGCCGACCAGGGGTACGCGGTGCGCCTGCCCGCCACGGCCGCCGCCCGCCTGGAAAACCTGGACCACGCCCTGGTCGAGCGACTGCTGCTGCGCGACGCGCTCGGTCTGGACCCGGGCGACAAGCGGATCACCTACGTCGGTGGTGACTACCCGGCGAGCTGGCTCACCGGTGAGGTCGACGCCGGGCGGGCCGAGCTGGCCATCCTGATCGCCCCGGTGACCGTGGCGGACTTCGTCGCGGTCAACCTGGCCAGGGAGAAGATGCCCCGCAAGAGCACCTGGTTCACCCCGAAGGCGCGTGGCGGGTTGGTCGTCGCCGAGCTGCCGCGCTGAGCGCCGCCACCCCGACCGTGTGACGAACCCGGCTCGGGGACGCCGCCCCCGCGACGTCCCCGAGCACGGCCTGACAGACTGCCCGGTATGCGCGTCTATCTGGGATCCGATCACGCCGGTTTCGAGCTGAAGGTGCACCTGGCCAACCACCTGGCCATGCAGGGGTACGACGTGGTCGACGTCGGCCCGCACGCCTACGACCCGGACGACGACTACCCGACGTTCTGCCTGCACACCGGCGACCGGGTGGTGGCCGACGAGACGGGCCTCGGGGTGGTCATCGGTGGGTCCGGCAACGGTGAGCAGATCGCCGCGAACAAGGTCGCCGGTGTGCGCGCCGCGCTGGCCTGGAGTGTCGAGACCGCACAGTTGGCCCGCCAGCACAACGACGCGAACGTGGTCGCGATCGGCGCCCGCCAGCACACCCTGGACGAGGCCACCGGGATCGTCGAGGCGTTCCTGGACACTCCGTTCTCCGGCAACGAGCGGCACGCCCGCCGGATCAACCAGGTGGCCGAGTACGAGCGGACCCGGAAACTGCCCGAGCTGCCCTGACCTCGACGGTTCAGCGCGGTGAGCGGGGCAGCTCCTCCCGGGGCACCCAGTTGCGGCGTACGACCACCACCCGGGCCTCCGCCTCGGCCAGGTCGTCGTCGTCGGGGCGGGCCGCGTCCCGGGCCCGCAGCGCGGCGCTCAGCCCCACCTGGGACGAGCCGGAACCGACCAACCCGCGCAGCCCCCGCTCACCGTCGCGTTCCTCGCCTGCGCTCCGGCGCCGCGGCGGCGGGTCGTCACCGTCGTGCACACCCGGTGTGCTGGCCGTCGGGCCGTGGGCACCCTGCCTGGACGGCTCGGTGTCGGAGTGGTGGCGCAGCCGTCGCCGTCGTCGGTCGGGGTCACCCATCAGCCGACCGTACCCGTCCGGGCGTGCCGGCGCACCGTCGCGCGGGCTCGGGTCTCGGCCGGGGTCGGCGACCGATTTGCCGGCTGGCTACCCTCGAATCCAGGCGGTGCTGTTGCCGTCGGTCAGGGGGAGGACGAGATGGCAGACCAGACGCAGCCGTGGGCGGAGCGGACCGTGGAGGTGCCACCGCAGGCCGGCGTCGGGGTGCCGCCGCAGCGTGACGGGTTCCGCCGGGGTGTCGCTCCGGTAGGCCAGCCGCGCAGCCCGCGGACCGAGCCGTTCCCGGTGGTCGAGCAGGAGCCGACCGGCACCGGCTGGCCCGGCGAACCGGCCCCGCACCGCTCGCTCAGCTCGCGGATGGCGCAGCTGCGGCGTGGCAGTGAGTGGAGTTCGGCGGCCGGCCTCTTCGCGTTCGTGTGCTGGGGGATCTGGGCGTTGTCCGGCCAGGGGGACCTGAGCGGCCCGCTGCTGGTCCTGCTGCTCAGCCTGCTGGTGGCGGTCGGCCTGTTCGCGCTGTTCCGGCTGGTCGGTCGGGTGGTGCTGGAGCGGCAGCTCGGTCGGGTCCGGCGCGGCGCACGAGGCGCCCACCTGGCGACGGCGGTGTTCCTCGCCGGCCTCGGTGTGGCATGGCTCCAGCAGACCGAATGGGTCGTCTCGGCCTGGAACTGGATCTCCTCGAACTGATACCCGGGGAACGCCGGGCGGGCCGGCCTTCGCCGCCCGCCCGTGCGCCCGGTCGCGGCACGCCGCGCCATCGGTCGTCTCCCCACCAGGCAGGGTCGCCGCTTACCCGACCGGGCGCGGTTCATCCGTGGCGGACCGGTCCGACTGGTACTCGTTCGGGGACCTGGGCAGGCGCCGGCAGCGCGCCCCGGTCAGTCCTGGGGTTTGTGTGCCCGGACCAGGATGCGCTGCGCATGGGCCACGAACGGCCCGTGCCGGCGGATGTGCTCGTGCAGATCGGCGAGGCGGGCCCGGTAGCGGTCGACGGTGAAGTCCGGGACCGTCCAGATGACCTTGCGGAGGAAGTGCACCACCGCGGCGACGTCGTTGAAGGTGGTCGGCAGCGCCTCCTGCCGCAGCTCGTCGACGACCAGGCCGGCGGCCTGCGCGGACGCGGCGGCGCGGGCCGCGCTGCGCTCGTCGCCGACCTCGCGGGGACCGGTGAGGAACTCGGCCAGTTCCCGGTTGGTGCCGGGGCCGATCTGCTGGGCCAGGTAGCACCCGCCGGGGGTGAGGACCCGCGCGATCTCGTCCCACAGCACGACGTTGGGATGCCGGCTCACCACCAGGTCGAACGTCTCGTCGGGGAACGGGAACGGAGCGTCCTCGGCGACGTCGACCACCCGTACACCGCGCGGTTCGAGCGCGCGCCGGGCCAGCTGGAGGTTGGGCGGCCAGTGCTCGGTGGCGACGGTCACCGGGGGAAACACCGGCACCTCCGAGAGCACCTCGCCGCCGCCGGTCTGGATGTCCAGTGCGGCTCGGGCCACCCTCATCTGGGCCGCCATGAGCTTCAGATAGCCCCAGGACGGACGCTGTTCGGTCGCGCGGCCGTGGAACCAGGAGAAATCCCAGCCGTCGACGGATGCGTTAGCGCCTTCGCGGAGAAGATCCTCGAAGGTTGCCGTGTCCTGCATTCCGCCAGGCTGACAGCCCACGGTCGGGATGGCAAGCAGAATCGTCCGGTGTCGGCACGGGGTGCCATCCAATGACCCCTGTCAGTGATCCGACACGAATTCCGAACGATCTTTCGGCGAGAATTTGCGGGTGGCGGATCTCCTGCGTTTCGAGACTGATCAGGGTGTCCTCCTCGTCGAGGAACATGTCGGCACCGATCTGGAACGGGTCGGTCTGCTCGACCGGATCCGCCCCGCCCGACAGACGCTGGAAATGTCACTGGCCCAGATCAAACCCGCCCTCGACGCGGCGTTGGGCGTGGTCCGGGGGATGTCGGTGCGGCCCGACCAGGTGGAGGTCGAGATCGGCGTCACCCTCACCGCGGAGGCCGGCGCCGTCGTCGCTCGTACCAGCGCGCAGGGCCACCTCACGGTGAAGCTGATCTGGGCCGGGGACGCCACCGCCGGGTCACCGCGCGGCGACAGCGGGCCGGTAGCACCGGGAGGCGCCGCCGATGGCTGACCGCGGCGCCGGTCGCCGGCCGCCAACCGTCCGGGTCGCCTGGTCGGCGGAGCACGGATGACCGGCATCCGGTCGCTCGCCGGCCGGGTGCGGATACGCGGCGGGCAGTCGTCCTCGGTCGTCGGCGCGGGCATCCAGCTGACCGCCGATCTGGTGCTGACCTGCCGGCACGTCGTCGACGACGGCACCGGGCCGGACCAACCGGGGCTCTCCGTCGACACGCCGAACGACCCCGGCACCGGGGTCGCCGCCGAGGTGGCCTGGTCGCGTGGCGTCGGCCCGGCGGGCGACGGCGACCTGGCGGTGCTGCGCTGCGCCACGCCGCTGCCATCCACCCCCGCCAGCCTGGCCGACCGCGGCGAGGAGGAGTTCGACGTGCGGATCGTCGGCTTCCCGGCCAACACCCCGGCGTCCGTGCTGGTGCTGGCGCGGACCGTCGGTCCGGTCGATCCGCACACCGGGTGGCGGCAACTCGACCGGATCTCCTCCGCGACGGCGGGAATCGACCGGGGGTTCAGCGGCTCCGGGGTGTACGCCTCGGACGGCGCCGTGGTGGGCATGGTGCTGGCTCGGGCGAGCGTCGGCCAGCAGTTGGTCGCCTGGATGCTTCCGGTCGGGCAGTGGCGTGCCCTGTTGCCCCCTGCCCTGTTGCCGCCCGGCCTGCTGCCGAGCCTGGTCCGGTCGGCGCCGCGCACCGTGCCGGCGGCGCTCTCCTTCGCGGAAAAGATGGCGTTGGCCCGGCTGCTGGAGGAAATCCCACTACTCCGGAATCCCGACAGCCGTCAATTGGTCATTCAGTCGCTGCCGGCACACATCAGTCGAATGGTGCACCTATTCGGACCATTGGGTCTCGACATGTTCGGTCTGATTCGGACGAGCCTAGAATACGAAGATGGGATCGCGGCTCTCTATCGCGTCCTGCTGTTGACGGAAGGGGCCGAGAGTCGGCCACTGCGGGCCTTCCGTGACCTTGCGGAGAGCCTCGGTCTGCTGACCGGTACGGAGGACAATCGGTGACGACGCCCCGGATGCCGAGCGCCCAGGTGCAAGCCATCTGCGACGCGCTGCTGTCGATGAAATCGATCAATGACGGCAACACCCGGTCGCTCTACCTCGACGAGGTCGAGGGAGAGCTGCGCAAACCGCTGTCGGTGCCCCGGCACTCCGAGGTCCGCTACGACGTCTACCGCATCGTGCGCGCCTGCGCGCAGGAGCCTCGGGGCATGTCGACGCTGTTGCAGGTCATCGGCAACTTCCATCCGGGCGCCGCCGGGGTCGCCACCGCGCAGCAGGTCTACCTCTCCTGGCTGCTCGCGCAGTCGCTGAGCGACGTCCCGGCCGAGGTGTTGGCCGGAGCCGTCGCGGGGGTGTCGGATCACCCGTTGTCGCCGGAGGACCTGCCCGGTCTGGTGGAGGCCGTCGGCTGGCAGCCGGTGGGCGACTGGCAGGTCCCCGCCGCCGTGGCGCTGGCGGGCCTGGTCCTCGCCGGCCTGGAGTCGGACGGGAAGCCGGTGCAGCAGTGGTTGCGGGAGGCGGCAGCGGCCCTGCGGCTCACCCCCGCCGACCTCGACGATGTGCGCGTGGCTGCGAAGGCGCACTGGACGTCGCTACGATCCCCGCACCAGGCGGCACCGGTCGAGGCCGGTGGAGAGGAACCTGAATCCGACATGCGCAGGACGATCATCATCGAGGAGACGACGCCCCAGCGATCCCGGACTCTCATTCGGGGCGGCGTTCCACCGCGCAACCTGTACTTCACCGGCCGGGAGAAGCAGCTCGTCGAGCTCGACGAGCTGCTCTCGTCACAGCACCGGGCCTCGGTGCTGCCGGAAGCGGCTCTGCGTGGTGTCGGTGGGGTCGGCAAGACCCAGCTCGCGGTCGAGTTCGCCTACCGGTACGCGGACCGCTACCAGCTGATCTGGTGGATGGCCGCCGAGGACCTCAGCGCGGTGCGTACCTCCATCGCGGCCCTGGGCGAACGGCTCGGCCTGGCGGCGAGCACCAGCCTGGAGCAGACCGTGCGGACCGTGCTCGACTCCCTGTCGACGAGTTCGCTCAGTTGGCTGCTGGTCTACGACAACGCCGACGACCCGAACGAGCTGGCCGCGCTCATGCCCTCCTCCAACCTGGTCGGCGAGCGGGGGCACGTCCTGGTCACCTCACGGAACATGGCCTGGTCGGCGAGCGCCCTGACCCTGGACGTCGATGTCTTCACCCGGGCCGAGAGCGTGGAACTGCTGCTCAAGCGGCGCCCGGCGACCACCGCTGACGACGCGCGGCGGCTCGCCGCGGAGCTTGGCGACCTGCCGCTCGCCCTGGAACAGGCCGCCAGTTGGCTGCTCACCATGCTGTCGTCGGTCGACGAATATCTCCTCGACCTGAAGCAGCACGCCCGGGAGCTACTGGGTGAGGGCCAGCCCCGGCAGTACCGGGGCACCGTGCTGACGGTGGTGTCGATGGCGCTCGCCGCGGTACGCGAGCAGAGTCGCGCCGCCGCGCAGCTGATCCAGATGCTGTCCTTCCTCAGCCCGGAACCGGTCCCGATGCGGCTGCTGTGGGAGGGTCGGCGGGCCGAGTTGGACGAACCCCTGCGCACCAGCCTGCAGGAGCGCAACGACATCGCCCGAGCCATCCGGCAACTGGCCTCGTTCGGGCTCGCGAAGGCGGACAACGCCGGCCGGCACGTGCAGGTGCACCGATTGGTGCAGGCGGTCCTGCGGGAAGGGCTCGCCGAGCAGGGCGACGACAGCGCGCTGACCAACGCCCGACGGCTGCTGGCCGCGGCCAACCCGGGCTTCCCGGACGACCGGAGCACCTGGCCACGCCACGCCGACATCGCGCCGCACGTCCGCGTCGCCGGCCTGATCCACGGTGACCTCGACGCCCGCCGGACCGCGATGGACCAACTGCGCTACATCTACAACCTGGGCGACTTCGAGGGCTGCCGGGACTTCGCGGAGGAGATCCTGGCCGCCTGGGACCAGCCCGGTCCCGACGGCCAACGCAGCGGCGACCCGCTGACCCTGCTGGCAATGCGCCGGTACGCGGACGCCCTGCGGCTGCTCGCCGACCCGCGCGCGGCCGAGTTCGGTCTCGAGGCGCTGGAGCGGATGCGGACCAGCCTCGGTGAGGAACACGAGTACACGCTCGGCGCGGCGAACAGCGTCGGCGCGGACCTACGACGGATCGGCGACTTCGCGGCCGCCGCCGAACTGGACCGGCGCAACCTCGACGTGCACCGGCGGGTGCTCGGCGACGGGCATCCGAGCACGCTGCGCGTGATGAACTCGATGGCGATCAACCTCCGCCTGACCGGCGACTTCGAGGGGGCGTACGCCCTCAACCTCGAGGTGGCACGGCACGCCGGCGCGGCGGCCGAGGACGGCACCTACGCGCTGGTGCTGGCCCAGGAGGCCCAGGCCCGCGACCTCTACCTGCTGGGCCGGTACGCCGACGCGCTGGAACTGCTCGACACTTCGCTGCCGGTGCAGCGGTCGCTGCTGGGCGCGGAACACCTCACCGTGCTGCGTGCCACCTGCATCCACATCGCCTGCCTGCGCAAGACCGGTCGACTGGACGCCGCCGTGACCGAGGGCGCGGCCAACTACCGGCTGGTGACCCGCCGCTTCGGCACCGACCACGTGCTGACTGCGGAGGCGGCCATGACCTGCGCCAACGCCATGCGCGCCGCGGGCGACGCCACGCAGGCGTACACCCTGGCCTCCCAGGGGCACGCCACCTTCCGCGCGGTCTTCGGGGAACGGCACCCGGTCACCCTCTGCGCCGCGGTCAACCTCGGGGTGATCCTGCGGGCCCGCAACTTCGACCGGGAGGCCCGGGAGTTGGGTGCGGCCACCCTCCAGGCGATGGGCGAGGCGTTGCCGCCCACCCACCCGTACCTGCTGAGCGCCCGTTCGGCGCAGGCGATCAATCTGGTCCGCTCGCACCGACTGGAGCAGGCGCAGGTGCTCTCCGAGGCGATCCTCGCGGACTCGCGTCGCCTGCGCGGGCCCGAGCACCCGTACACGCTCTACTGCGCGGTCAACGCCGCCGTCGATCTGATCGAGGTCGGCGAGGAGGCCCGGGGCCGCGAGCTGCTCGACGAGGCCGCCGCAGCGCTGGAGGCGTTGTTCGGGCCGGACCACCCGGAGGTGGACGCCGCGCGGGGGCAGCGGCGCATCGAGTGCGACATCGAGACCGTCGGGCTGACCTGACGTCGCGCTCGCCGGCGGCGTCGATCGCCGCCGAGCGCGCGCCGGGAAGCGGCGGTTTTCACCCGGTGGTGATCGTCCGCCGACGTACGCGCTCCGCCTCCGCCACCGTCCGCCGCCCGGCGGCGTCGGCGGACACCGGAACCGGCACGGCCGCCAGACGACCGATTCGTTCGGTCAGGAGATCCGTCCACAGCCGCCCGGCCTCGGTGAGACTTCCGGCGCGGGCGAGTTCCAGCAGAGCGCGTTCCAGTTGCGCCCGCACCACCGCGAACCGCGCGACGGCCTGGGTTGCCAGTGGGGGATGGGCGCCGAGCGCGGCCCACACCTCGGCGACGGCCGTGAACGCGTACGTGCCGTGCAGCAGCCCGCCGATCGGGCGCGGGTCGGGACGCCAGGGCGCGAAGTAGCGCGCCGGATCGGACGGTTCGTAGAGCTGGACCAGGCCGAGGACGGCGTTGAGCTTGCTGTGTTGCAGCTCGTGCACCATCGTCACGGCCAAATCGACCGGGTCGAGGTCGACGTCGGCGGCGAACGCCCCGAAGGCGTCGGCGTGCGTGACGCTGTGCCCGCTCCGGGCGCCCCCGGCCAACGGCACGAGCGTGCCGATCCCGGCGGCCACCTCGGCAGCGTGCCCCGGGGCGTACCCGACGAGCAGGTGCCAGGCGTGCCCGACGGACCGCTCCAGTTCCGTGGCCCGCCGGGTGGGGAGCCGGCCGGCGACCGGCAACCCGAAGCAGTCGCGGTAGGGGTCCAGGTCGTCGACGCGCAGGTCGAGGGTGACCGACTGGTCGGCGTAGCGCCACCCGCGGGTGGCCGTCCACTGTCGTCCGGTCAGGTCGGCCGGTGTCACCGTCGTGCCGCCGCCGCGTCGGCGCAGCACTCCGAGCCCCGGCACGGGCACCAGCCCCGCGTACGGCGTGACCGGTACCGCTGCGTCCGACCAGCCGGTGAGAGCGGCCGCCGCGAGTGCCGCGAACGGGAGGTAGTCCGGTCGGCCGGTGACGCCGTGCCGGACGCGGTCGACCGCCCAGGCGGCCAGCCACGGGTGGTCGAGCAGCACGTCCGCGGCGGCGGGATCGAGACGGTGGACCTGGCCGAGCAGGTGCGCCGACGCCGCCAACGCGTCGTCGGTGTCGGCGAGGTTCTTCAGGATGAGCATCGTGCGGTTGCGTTGCGCGCGCCGCAGACCGCGGATGGAGGCCGGGTCCGACCGCCCGTCGGCCAGCCGGATGAACTCCGACCGGGTCAGGTGGAGTCGGCGCCGGGGTCGAGGAAGCTGTTCCAACCGGTCAGCGTCGTCTGCCGGGGACTCTTCAGCGTCGCGACCAGTTCCTCGATCCATCGGGCCAGTTCCGGATCCTCGTCGCGTAGCAGGTGGCTCAGGCCCTGCGGCAACACGTCAACCACAATGAGGTGATCAGGTGCGGGTTGCTCAGTCATCAATGTCCCGGGTTGGCGCAGGCGTCCTGACATGAAAACACGTCAACCTCTGTGATCACCATCGGCTTACCGACCGGCACCGCTGCGGTCCCGTACCGCCGTCGGCCACCCCCGACGGCGGTACGGGAACCCCGGGGTCAGCCGGCGGCCGCCTCGGCGGCGGCGTAGTCGCGGGCGACCCGGACCAGCTCCACCAAGCCGCCGGCGTACTCCTGGGACTCGCCGTGCGCCTCGTCGAACGGCGGCTGGAAGCCGACGCTCTCCCACTGGCCGGTCGCCGGGTTCCACCTGTCGTTGCCGACCTCGAAGTCCCAGGCGAAGATGCCCAGCTCGTAGTAGAGCTGGTCGGCCGAGTTGCCGGCGGCGGAGTAGAGCACGTCGGCGACCGGCCCGGTCTGCGACGGCCAGGTGACGGTCCCGCGCTCCTGCGCGATGGCGCCGACGATCCGCCGGGCGCTGTTCAGGAACAGCGTCGACTCGTCGATCGACGGCCGGGGCAGGGTGACCCTGCCGTCGGCCCGGTACGCCCCCGGCGGCCACATGAAGTACCCGCCGTAGGAGTGCACGTTCATCGCGAACTTGATGTTCGGGTGGTCCTGGGCGAGCGCGATCACGTTGCGGCTCTCCGCCTCGGACAGCTCCGCCGTGCCCGCGTAGTTGCCGGACAGGCAGTTGGCGCTGGCGCCCACGTAACCGTCGAAGTACGACCCGACGGTGTAGTTGCGGTTGACGTCGACGCCCCACGAGGTGCGGTTCTTCGGGTCGCGGGCCGCCCCGGTGCAGTGGTTGACGAGATTCTTGCGCTGGAAGTTGAAGTCGTTGAACGAGTAGTTCGCGCCGTCCGGGTTGACCGTCGGGATGACGAAGATGTCGACCTGCTCCAGCAGCTCACGGGTGGCCGGGTCGGTCCGGGCGTTGGCCAGCATCCGCTCGGCGAACTCCAGCGTCACCAGTGGGGTGGCCCACTCCCGGGCGTGTTCCTGGGAGTACGCGAGCACCCCGACCCGGGAGCCGTCCCGGTGCACGCCGAGGCGCAGCGCCTGCACGGTCCACGGTCGGGCCGGCACCTCGGTGCCCTGGAGGCCGTCGTCGAGTCGGGTCGGGCCGGCGACGGGCATCGGCAGCCCGGCCGAGCCGTCCTCGACGACGGCCCGGAACCGGTCCGGCTGCCGGGCGTTGATCGCCGCCGCGACCTCGTCGGTGGTGCTCACCGTCTTGCCCGCGGTGTCGGTGGCCAGTGACACGGTCAGGACGCGGTCGCGGTAGCCGACGGTCAGCGGCCGGTTCGGCCGGCCCGGGTCGACCGTCCGCACCTGCACGCCGTTCATGCTCTGGTCGCCGAAGCGGACCGACTCGACCACCACGGCGGCCACCGCGGGGTCGCCCAGGTAGCCGGCGGCGGTGCGCCGGTAACCCTGGGTCTTGTTCGGCAGGTCGATCACGTCCACGAGGTCCCGGTACTGGCGGGCCAGCCGCTTGATCCGTGCCTGGATGTCCACCGGCGTCAGGTACGCGTCGATGAAGTCCTTCTGGTAGCCGGCCGGCAGCGGCGGCGGGGTGGCGTTGGGCCAGAGCGCCGGCGTGACCGCCCGGCTGACCCCACCGAGGCTGGAGGTGGCGGTCAACTGAACCGGCCGGTTCGGCACCGGCTGGGGAAGGTTGTAGTGGTACTGGTACTCGCCCGAGTCCTCGAACCGGTACAGCGGGAACGAGCCGGTGGCACCGTCCGCCGTCCGCCAGCTGACCGTTATCTCCACGTCCGGGTCGTCGGTGGCGGTGGTGGCAACCTGGGCCTGGAGGAACGTCTGCCCGGTCGTGGTCCACCAGTACGCCTGCTGCACCTGGAGGGTGTCCACGGCCGCGGCGGTGGTGGTCCGCTGGCCGGCGGCCGAGGCGCGCAGTCCGGCGGCGGTACGGGCCTGCGCCGCGCGGACGCTGTCGGCGTAGTGCCGGTTGCCGTCCCCGGCGCGCTGCACGATCTGCACGGCCGTCGCCCCCTGAGCGGTCAGTTCGGCGAGTTGCGTGCCGCTGACCACCAGGTCGGCGAGGATCCGACCGTCTCGGGAACGGGGCCGATTGGCCAGGTCCGCACCGGTGGCGACGAGCCGGTCCAGCTGGGCCTGGTCGCGGAGCTGGACCCGGACCACCGCGGTTTCGGTGGCGCTCAGGGTGATCGGGGCGGCCGGGGCGGCGGGGGCCGCCGCTCCGGGGGCGGGGTGGGACAACACTGCGCTGAACAGGATCGCTGTGGTGGCGGCAGCTGTCCACCGTCGTCGGACGATCATGTGCCCTCCTGTGACGGACGTCGATGTGCTTGGTCCTTACACCAGTGCATAGATCGACAACTGTCAAGGGAAGCTGTGGGCGCTCCGCTAGCGGCGTGCCGTGAGCGGCATCAGGACGAGGGCGGCAACGCCGAGCGCGATGGCGCCGGTGGCCCACCACCAGAAGAATCCGAGAAGATCGAGGCGATCAGGAGCCCCGCGCCGAGACCGGCCAGCAGGCCGAGTCCGAACAGGGCCCGTGGGGGCAGGGCGAGATGCGGCAGGCGTCGCACCACCAGCACGCCTTCACCATCGTCCGACATCGTTACAGTCTCGGCTGCCCGCGCCCGTGGTGACAGGGGCCGTGTCGGCAGACAACGCACCGGGCGGACCGGAATCGGAAAGAAACCCCTCCGACCTGGGCCGGAGGGGTGTGGAGCGGGCGACGAGAATCGAACTCGCGTAGTCAGTTTGGAAGACTGAAGCTCTACCATTGAGCTACGCCCGCGTGCACCCCGCCGAAACGGGACGCCCCTACAGCGTACCCAATGCCGTCGCCCGACGTGAAACCGTGCCACCGCCCCGCGGTGCCGCGTCGTCCCCAGGCCGCGTCGCTCCCTCTTGAGATCCGCGCGACGTCAGGGATGTTGTGCGGATCTTGGCGGTACGGGCCGCACGGTCCCGGTGAGGGAGGAATGGTGGTTTTCGGGCGTTCTGTCCGGGTGGCGGATGCCCCGGCACCACCTGAGGCGTGGCGACGGCATAGACTGCACGTCGCCACGGGGTGTGGCGCAGCTTGGTAGCGCACTCGCTTTGGGAGCGAGGGGCCGTGGGTTCAAATCCCGCCACCCCGACTGTCGTCCGCGATCGGGCCGCACCGGGTGCCGCCCAGTGCGGCCCCCGGGCGATGCCGGAGCGTCAGGCCGGCTCGCCTACACTCGATGGGCTGAATCACGCCCAGACTCAACTGAGATCCGTCAAGGAGTACGCCTGTGAAGAGCACCGTCGAGACTCTGAGCCCGACGCGCGTGCGGCTCGCCATCGAGGTGCCGTTCGTCGAGCTCGAGCCGAGCCTCAAGAAGGCGTACCGGGAGATCGGTTCGCAGGTCCAGGTCCCGGGCTTCCGCCGGGGCAAGGTGCCGACCGCGGTGATCGACCAGCGGGTGGGCCGGGGCACCGTCCTCAACGAGGCGGTCCAGGAGGCCATCCCGGAGAACATCCTCGCCGCCGTGCGCGAGCACGACCTCAAGACGCTGGGGCGCCCCGAGGTCGAGATCACCGAGTTCAACGACGGTGACTCGCTGAACTTCACCGCCGAGGTCGACGTCCGTCCGGAGATCACCATCCCGGACGCGAGCACCATCGAGGTGACCGTCGACGAGCTGCAGATCGACGAGAGCGAGATCGACGAGCAGGTGAAGAACCTGCGGGAGCGTTTCGCGACCCTCAAGACCGTCGAGCGGGCCGCCGTCGAGGGCGACTACGTCCAGATCGACCTCAACGCCACCGTCGACGGCGAGGACGTGCCGGGCGGCCAGGCGAGCAACATCTCCCACGAGGTGGGCAGCAAGCAGCTCCTGCCGGGCCTCGACGAGGCCGTTGTCGGCCTCGCCGCCGGCGAGGACACCACCTTCACCACCCAGCTGGTCGGCGGCGACTTCGCCGGTCGGGACGCCGAGGTGGCGGTGACCGTGCGCACGGTCAAGGAGAAGGAGCTGCCGGAGCTGAACGACGAGTTCGCCCAGATGGCCAGCGAGTTCGACACGATCGAGGAGCTGCGCGGCGACCTGCGCGCCCGGGTCACCCAGGGCAAGCAGGTCGAGCAGATCTACGCCGCTCGGGACAAGGCGCTGGCCCAGCTGGTCGAGGCCGCCGAGATCCCGGCCCCGGAGGGTGTCGTCCGCGAGGAGGTCGAGAGCCGCAAGCAGGCGATGGTCGACCAGCTGGAGCGGATCGGCGCCTCGATGGAGGAGTACCTCGCCGCCGAGGACAAGACCGAGGAGCAGATCGACGCCGAGCTGACCGAGGCGGCGACCGAGGGCGTCAAGGTCCAGCTCCTGCTGGACACGCTCGCCGACGCGGAGGACGTGCAGGTCTCCGACGACGAGTTCGGGCACGAGATCGTGCACCGGGCGCAGCGTGCCGGGATGGCTCCGCAGCAGTACTACGACCAGCTGGTGCGCTCCGGCGCGGCGGCCGCCGTCTTCGGCGACGTGCGGCGGGGCAAGGCGCTCGCGGCCGTCATGGAGCGGATCACGATCAAGGACTCCGCCGGCAACGAGGTCACCCTCGACGCCCTGCGCGCCGCCAACGAGGCGGAGCACAACCACGACCACTGATCGTCGGGTGCGGCCGCCGTCCGCCGCTGAGCGGTGGACGGCGGCCGTTTCCCTTTCCGGGGTACGCCCCGGCAGCAAGCACTGCCGGGGTACGTCCGGGCAGCAAGCACTGCCGGGGGTACGCCCGGAAGCCCGCGCCGCGGGTACGCCCGACAGCTGCGCTGAGAGCGAACACTGCCCCGACCGGGACTCTGCCGCCTCGCACAGCGGTTAGTGTCGGGAAAGACGGTACGGAGAGCGAAGGGCTGCCATGACCGACATGCACATCCCCAAGAAGTCGCTCCGGGCGATTGACGCGCGCGGTGGCGACTCCATTGGCAACCTCGACGACTCGGTCTACAACCGGTTGCTCAAGGAACGCATCATCTTCCTGGGCAGTGAGGTGACCGACCAGGTCGCCAACCGCATCTGCGCGCAGCTGCTGCTGCTCGCCGCGGAGGACCCGGACCGCGACATCAACCTGTGGATCAACTCGCCGGGTGGCTCGGTCTACTCCGGCATGGCGATCTACGACACCATGCAGTTCATCGACAACGACGTGTCGACCGTGGCGATGGGCATGGCTGCCTCGATGGGCCAGCTGCTGCTCTGCGCGGGCACCAAGGGCAAGCGTTACGCCCTGCCCCACGCGCGGATCATGATGCACCAGCCGTCCGGCGGTCTGGGCGGCACGGCGTCCGACATCGCCATCCAGGCGGAGCAGATGCTCTACACGAAGCGGATGTTCCAGGAGCGGGTCGCGCACCACACCGGTCAGGACCAGTCGCAGATCGAGGCCGACTCGGACCGGGACCGTTGGTTCACCGCGCAGGAGGCCATGGACTACGGCTTCATCGACAAGGTGATCATCGGAGCCGCTCAGGTTCCGGATGGCGCCGGGACCCTGAGCTGAGGAGCTGACGATGACTGATCTGAGCCTGCCGCCCCAGTTCGCGGCCGTGCACAACCGCTACGTGCTGCCGTCGTTCGTCGAGCGCACGTCGTACGGGGTCAAGGAGTCGAACCCGTACAACAAGCTCTTCGAGGACCGGATCATCTTCCTCGGCGTCCAGGTGGACGACGCGTCGGCAAACGACGTGATGGCCCAGCTGCTGACGCTCGAGGGCACCGATCCGGACCGCGACATCATCATGTACATCAACTCGCCGGGTGGGTCGTTCACCGCCATGACGGCGATCTACGACACCATGCAGTACGTCCGTCCGGACATCTCGACGGTCTGCCTCGGGCAGGCCGCCAGCGCGGCGGCTGTGCTGCTCTCGGCGGGCACCCCGGGTAAGCGGATGGCTCTGCCGAACTCGCGGATCATCATCCACCAGCCGGCCACCGAGGGCGGCTACGGGCAGGGCTCGGACATCGAGATCCAGGCTCGGGAGATCCTGCGAATGCGTACGCAGCTGGAGGACATGCTGTCCCGCCACTGCAACCGCCCGATCGAGCAGGTCCGCAAGGACATCGACCGTGACAAGATCATGACGGCCGAGGAGTCCAAGGAGTACGGGCTGGTCGACACGATCCTGACCAGTCGTAAGAAGGGTCTGCTGGCGGCCAACGCCGCCCGCTGAGCAGTACCGGGTCAGAGGTTGGCCGGGGCTCCGTTCCCGGCCGACCTCTGACACACCCGTTTTGGGGGTCGGAGAATGCCCCGCCAGCGGGTAACGTCGGGTCCGTACCGCTTCGCCGGTTGGGCCGGTGAGGCGAACTAAGCCGGGCGGCGCGCAGCGTCCGCAGGTCAGGGCCGGGTCTCCGGCCGATGAGTGCAGGGAGAACGTAGGTGGCACGGATCGGTGACGGCGGCGACCTACTGAAATGCTCCTTCTGCGGCAAGTCGCAGAAGCAGGTCAAGAAGCTCATCGCGGGCCCAGGGGTCTACATCTGCGACGAGTGCATCGATCTCTGCAACGAGATCATCGAAGAGGAGTTGGCCGAGTCCGGCGAGGTGAAGTGGGAAGAGCTTCCCAAGCCGATGGAGATCTGCCAGTTCCTCGACACCTACGTGGTGGGCCAGGATCAGGCCAAGAAGGCGCTCGCCGTCGCGGTCTACAACCACTACAAGCGGATCCAGGCCGAGGCGGCCGGCGCGCCGGGCTCCGGCAGTGACGCCGTCGAGCTGGCCAAGTCCAACATCCTGCTGCTCGGCCCGACGGGTTGCGGTAAGACCCACCTGGCGCAGACCCTCGCCCGGATGTTGAACGTCCCGTTCGCCATCGCCGACGCCACCGCGCTGACCGAGGCGGGCTACGTCGGCGAGGATGTGGAGAACATCCTCCTCAAGCTGATCCAGGCCGCCGACTACGACATCAAGCGCGCCGAGACCGGCATCATCTACATCGACGAGGTCGACAAGATCGCCCGCAAGTCGGAAAATCCGTCGATCACGCGCGACGTCTCCGGTGAGGGCGTGCAGCAGGCCCTGCTCAAGATGCTCGAGGGCACGGTGGCCAACGTGCCGCCGCAGGGTGGCCGTAAGCACCCACACCAGGAGTTCATCCAGATCGACACCACCAACGTGTTGTTCATCTGTGGTGGCGCGTTCGCCGGCCTCGACCAGATCATCGAGTCCCGCACGGGGCAGGGCGGCACCGGCTTCGGCGCCCGGCTCAGGTCGGTGTCCGAGCGGTCGACCGACGACATCTTCAGCCAGGTCATGCCGGAAGACATGCTCAAGTTCGGGCTGATCCCGGAGTTCGTCGGCCGGCTGCCGGTGATCACCAACGTTCGGAGCCTGGACCGCAGCGCACTCGTGCGGATCCTCACCGAGCCACGCAACGCCCTGGTCCGGCAGTACCAGCGCCTGTTCGAGCTGGACGGGGTCGAGCTCGAGTTCGACGAGCCGGCCCTGGAAGCCATCGCCGATCAGGCGATGCTGCGCGGCACCGGTGCCCGCGGTCTGCGGGCCATCATCGAGGAGGTCCTGCTCTCCGCGATGTACGAGGTGCCGAGCAACCCCGACGCCGCCCGGGTGCTGATCACCCGCGAGGTCGTCCTGGAAAACGTCAACCCCACGATCGTGCCGCGCGAGTTCACCGGCCGACGGGCCCGGCGGGACCGCGAAGAGAAGTCCGCCTGATCCTCCCCGCGTCACGCCGGCCGCTCAGTCATGAGCCGGCCGGCGTGACCGCGTTCGGAGCTGCCCGACCGTGGCCACCGCGGCAGCACCACATCGCCTGTCCGCCACCCTGAGGCTGTCCGCCTGCGGCCTTTCCGCCGTACCCTTGGCTCATGCGTGTCGCCGTCTGCCAGCTCAACGCCCGAGACGACCGTAAGGCCAATCTGGCGGCGGCGGAGGCCCTGCTGGAGCGCGCCGCCGCCGGCGGGGCGGATCTCGCCGTCCTCCCGGAGTACGTCGACTACCTCGGCCCCGCCGCTGGACTGCCCGAACCGGAGCCGGTGGACGGGGAGGTGGGCGACTTCTTCGCCGGGGTCGCCCGGCGGCTCGGCATCTGGCTGGTGGCCGGTTCGTTCCACGAGGCCGGCCCGGATCCAGACCACACCTGGAACACCTCGCTGGTCTTCGACCGGTCCGGCAGCCTGGCCGCGAGCTATCGGAAGATCCATCTGTACGACGTGGAGATCCCCGGTCGGGTCTCCTACCGGGAGTCGGCGAGTGTCGCGCCCGGGGCGCAACCGGTGGTGGTCGACGTCGAGGGGCTACGGGTCGGTCTGTCGATCTGCTACGACCTGCGCTTCCCCGAGCTGTACCGGCTGCTCGCCACCGACGGCGGGGCGCAGTTACTGGTGGTGCCGGCCGCGTTCATGATGCACACCGGGCGGGACCACTGGGAGGTCCTGCTGCGAGCCCGGGCCATCGAGAACCAGTGTTTCGTGGCGGCGGCCGGCCAGACCGGTGACCACGAGCCTGGTCGTACCTGCTTCGGGCGCAGCATGGTGGTCGACCCGTGGGGGACGGTGATCGCCCAGCTGCCGGACGGCGCGGGGGTCTCCGTCGTCGACCTGGACCTCGACCGGCTCGCCGCGATCCGGGCCGAGCTGCCCAGCCTGGCCAACCGACGGCTCTGAACCCTTGGGCTGCCGAATCTGAGCCCTCAGCCTTCGAGTAGAACGCCGATCACCGCGAAGCCGGCGATGGCCGCCGCGGTGATCAGCAGCGCGGTGGTCATGCGGGACTTGCCCCGTCGGGCCAGCCGTCCCACCGAGAGCACGAGTACGACAAGCACAAGCGCGCCGATGACCAGCTGCCAGAACGACCCGAGGAGGCCGAGTAGTGCCTCCTCGGCGAACACCGTGGCACCGCGCCCGGACTCATCCATGTCTGACACTCTGGCACGTCGAGGCGGCCCGCGTCCCGGGCAGCGCCGGGGTCGGTTGCGCGTCGCTCGTCCAAACCAGTGATGAACCCTGATTTGCCTTCTCCGGGCTGTCCGCGTAACTTTCTCTCTGCACGGGGGAGGTCGGACAAACCGGCCGAGAACGGGCGCCAGGCTCGTGGCGGAGACGCCGAGCGAGACTGAGGATCGGGCGGTGCGGAACACTCCGGATACGGGGTTGCGAACGCGAAGCCGACCGGGTAGAGTTTCGAAGCCGGCAGGAGCCGGGCGGAGAGCCGCGAAGCGGCGATCGGCCGGTCTGCGGCTTCCCACGATAGAAACGACCGCCGAGTTCGGCGTGCGTCATCGTGGATCCGGACGAGCCACATTGATCACCTCAAACGCGAGGTTGACAATGAAAACTCGACCAAGTAGGTTTGAGCGGTTGCCCCGAAACGGGGTTCCACTGAGGTGGGGCTTCTGGTCGGTGTGTGGTTGTTCTTTGAGAACTCAACAGGGTGCTTGTAAAGCCAGTGCCAATTATGATTTATA
>NZ_JBFAOI010000014.1:0-162242 GCF_040675155.1 Micromonospora sp. NPDC049645 | reverse complement strand
TCCTTCGGGGGTAGGACACCCCGGCCGCCAAACAGGGGGACGGCGGTCAGGGTGTGAGCACCTCGTCCGGCGCTGCACAAACAAGGGGAAAGTCTTTGCGGGGGTGACGCCTACGGTTACTCGGCGTCGGGGTCGGCGACCTGACGAGCGGGGGCTCGTGGCGCCGGAACCGTGTGTAACGACCCACGGGCCGGGGTCATTCCCGGGGGCTTGCCCCTAGCTCGGGCGGTGCCCCGAACGGGGCCGGTCGCGGGGACTGCAACGACCGGACGCGGGCCGGCATTCCAACCCGCACGACCCATCCCCAGGCCGTGAAGGCGGGGAGCGTGGGCCGGTGGTGCTGCGATCGTCAGGGTGTGTAACGACCCCGACCCGGCCGCGATTCCGGCCCACGGGTGCGGCCCGCCACACCCCAGCACCACCCGGAACCGGGCAAACCACCCAGGGTCACCCCGTCAGCTGGGCGGCGGGCGGGTCAGGTGCCCAGGTAGCGCAGGATGGCGAGGATTCGCCGGCTGTAGCCGGTCGCTTCCGTGAGGTCGAGCTTGTCGAAGATGGCGTTCACGTGCTTTTCCACGGCGCTCTGCGATACGTGCAGCCGCTGGGCGATGGCGAGGTTGGTGTGGCCCTGGGCCATCTCATGCAGCACGTCCCGTTCGCGTGGCGTGAGTCGACCGAGCGGGTCGGGCCGTTGCGAGCCGGCCACCACCTGACGGACCACCTCGGGGTCGAGGGCGGTGCCGCCGGCGCCAACCCGGTCGAGTGCGTCGAGGAAGTCGTCCACCTGGGCGACCCGGTCCTTGAGGAGGTAGCCGACCCCCTCAGGACGGTCCGCGAGCAACCGGCCGGCATAACGCCGCTCGACGTACTGGGAGAGCACGAGGACGCCGGTGTCCGGCCAGCGTCGACGGATCTCCAGGGCGGCACGCAGACCGTCGTCGGTGTGGGTGGGGGGCATCCGGACGTCGGTGACCACCACGTCGGGACGGGACCGTCCGACCGCCTCGACAAGCTCGGCCGCGGTGCCGACCGCCGCGAGCACCTCGTGGGCCTCCTCGGCGAGCAGCCGCGTCAGGCCCTCCCGGAGCAGCGTCGAGTCTTCGGCGAGAACTAGTCGCACGGCAACTCCACCAGCACGTCCGTCGGGCCACCGGCCGGGCTGGTCACCCACAGCCGCCCGTCCTGCGCGGCTGCGCGTCGCGCCAACCCGGACAGTCCACGCCCGGCCGGGTCCGCACCGCCGACGCCGTCGTCGTGCACGCGCATCCGGACCCACCCCTCCCGTGCCTCGATCTGAACCGTGACCAGGCTAGCGGCGGCGTGCTTCGCCGCGTTCGTCAGCGCCTCGCAGGCCACGAAGTAGAGCACCGTCTCGATCTGCCGATGGGGGCGTACGGGCAGCTGGCAGGTGATTCGCACCGGCACCTCGGAGCGGCGGGCGACGATGGCCAGGACCTCGCCCAGTTCGCTGCCGTCGAGTGCGGACGGGTAGACCCGCCAGGCCACGTCGCGCAACTCCTCGACGGCCCGCTGCACGTCCTCGTGGGCCTGGGCGAGCAGTGCGCGGGTGCGGTCCGCGTCGCGGGCGCGCCGGGCCCGGCCGAGCAGCATGCCGAGGGCCACCAACCGCTGCTGCAGGCCGTCGTGCAGGTCGCGTTCGATGCGCTGCCGTTCCGCGTCGACGGCGGCGATGACGCCCGCTCGACTGGTGGTCAGCTCCTGAACCCGCCGGGTCAGCTCGGCCCTACTTCCCGGCCCGAGCAGTCGTCGAGCCAGCCGGACGTCCAGCGCGGCGACACTGGCGAGAGCCTGGACGTTGAGCAGGAGCAGCACCGCCCCGACGGCGACCTGTGACAGGGCGTCGAGGAGGGTCAGCTCACCGCGCACCGCCGCGCGTAACACGATCCCGGCCAGCACCACGCCGACGCCGAGCACGGCGTACGCCAGCAGGCCGAGTGTGCCGGGTAGCAGCCGGGCGGCCAGGTAGCCGACCTGTCGCCCGGTCGGCACGTCGTGCGGTGTCGGCAGTTCGTCCGCGCCGAGCAGCCCGGTGAGGCGGTGCCGTTCCAGACGCAGCAGCCGAACCGCGTACCTCTCGGTCAGATCGCGAAGCCGGTGACCGGCCACCGGCACGAGCGCGGAGGCGGTGAACGTGACGGCGACGACGGCCAGGAAGGCAAGCTCGACGGCGGCCGTCGCGATCCCGACGGCGACGCCGACCGGAAGCCGGAGTCGGCCCCACCACGGGCCGGTTCGTCGCTCCTCCGCCACCTTGCCCCTTCCGTGCCGCGCACCGCCCGATAGCCCACTCGCCGAGCCATCAGGGGTGCCGGCAAGCCCTACCGCGCCCACCCTGACTCGTCAGCGCTCGTCGGAGGCCCAGGATTCGCTTCGGTAGAGGGTGCCGCGACCGCCCGGGTCGGGCACGGAGTTCAGTGGGCGCGGCTCGGCGTCGGTCGGCTCGGGGTTCCGCGCGGCGCGGCGGGCTCGCAGCACGCGCGACCCGACGAACCAGGCGACGGCCGCCGCGCAGACCACGATCACCACGTTCTGGAGTGTGCCGACGTACCCCTCGACGAGGTGCCAGTTGTCCCCGAGCAGGTAGCCGGCGAGGACGAAGGTGGTGTTCCAGATCAGGCTGCCCAGGGTGGTGTAGAGCAGGAAGGTCTGCACCGGCATCCGCTCCACGCCGGCCGGGATGGAGATCAGACTCCGGAAGATCGGGATCATCCGGCCGAAGAAGACCGCCTTCACGCCGTGCCGGAGGAACCACGCCTCGGTCCGGTCCACGTCGCTCAGCTTGACCAGCGGTAGCCGCGCCACGATGGCACGCATCCGGTCGCGCCCCAGCGACGCGCCGATCAGGTAGAGCGCCAACGCGCCCACCACCGAGCCGAGGGTGGTCCAGAAGATCGCACCGACCAGACTCATCCGGCCCTGCGCGGCGACGAAACCGGCCAGCGGCAGGATCACCTCGCTGGGAATGGGCGGGAACAGGTTCTCCAGCGCCACCGCCAGACCGGCGCCGGGGCCGCCGAGCCGTTCCACCAGGTCACTGACGTAGCCGACGATCCCACCCTGGGGTGGTTCAGCGGCGGCGCTGGAGGTTCCGGTGGCGAGCACGGCGTGGGACATTCGAATCATGCCCCCACGCTACGAAGCGATCCTGAGAGTCGACCATGAGGCCGACCACCGGGCCGCGCGGGCCGACCGCACCGCTGGGGGTGTGGAAGACCGCACCCCGCTGCGGCTCGCGGTGGCGCAGCCGCCGTGCGTACCCCTGGATGTCGCGGAGAACGCGCGGTCGCACGCCGTCGCGGTCCGCGCGGCGCGTGCCCGGTTGGTGGTCTTTCCGGAGCTGTCGCTGACCGGGTACGAGTTGGCGGCACCGGTCGTGTCGGTCGACGACCCGCGGTTGGCGCCGCTGGTCGAGGCGTGCGCCGAGACGGGCACGTTGGCCCTGGCCGGTGCGCCGGTCGCGGGTGAGCACATCGCGATGCTGGCCGTGACCGGGGACGGTGTGGCGGTGGCGTACCGGAAGGTGTGGCTGGGGGACGCGGAGGCCCGGCGGTTCCGGCCCGGCGACGCGCCGGCGGTGTGCGATGTGGACGGTTGGCGGGTGGGGTTGGCGATCTGCAAGGACACCGGTGTGGCCGCGCACGCGGCGCGGACCGCGGCGCTCGGCATCGACGTGTACGCGGCGGGCGTCCTGGAGTCGGCGGGCGACGCGTCCGTGATCGACCAGCGGGCCCACCGGGTCGCCACCACGCACCGGGTCTGGGTGGTGGTGGCGAGTTTCGCCGGGTCGACCGGCGGTGGCTACACCGAGGCGGCGGGGCGGTCGGGCATCTGGGCGTCCGACGGCGAGGTGTACGCCCGGGCGGGCATCGACCCGGGCGAGTCGATCACCGCCAGCATCGACTGACCGGCCGCCGTAGGTGGCCCGACCGTGGCGGCGACCCGCGCGGCTAGGGTGACGTCATGATCTCCGGACGAGTGGTGCGGCTGCGGCGGTACCCGGTGAAGTCGCTGCTCGGGGAACGCCTTCCGGCCGCCGACATCGACGAGACCGGCGTCGCGGGTGACCGCCGGCTGGCCCTGCTGGACCAGACCAGTGGGCGGGTGGCCAGCGCCAAGCAACCCCACCGTTGGCGCGGCCTGCTCACGCTACGGGCGGCCGGCGGGGCGACCGACCCGGTCCGGGTCACCCTGGCCGACGGCCGACAGCTGTCGGCCGAGGACCCCGACATCGACGCGGTGCTCAGCGCGGCGGCGGGCCGCCCGGTGACCCTGGTCGACTCCGTACCGGCCGGCGCAACCCTGCTGCGCTCCCACCCGGAGGCGGTGCTCGCCGCCGGCCTGACCGACGAGGTCCCGGCCGACGAGAGCCGGCTCGGGTCGGTGCTGCCCGGCACCTTCTTCGACTTCGCTCCGATTCACCTGGTCACCACCGCGACCCTGGACCGGATCGCCGGGCACCTACCCCCCGGGGCGGGGACGGTGGAACGCTACCGGCCCAACCTGGTGCTCGACACGGACACGGCTGCCTTCGCCGAGAACAGCTGGGTCGGACGGGAACTGCGGGTGGGCCCGGACCTGGTTCTCGCCGTGCTCGCCCCGACGCCGCGCTGCGCGGTGCCGACGCTCGCGCACGGCCCGCTGCCCCGCGAGCCCGAGGCGCTGCGGGTGCCGGCCCGGCTCAACCGGATCGAGCCGCTGCCCGGAGCGGGTCCCCAGCCGTGCGTCGGCGCGTACGCGAGGGTGGTCCGTCCTGGCCGGGTGGCGGACGGCGACCGCGTCGTGGTCGGTTCATGAGCGCTGTCCCCCGGCTGTCCGTGGCGCTGCCGTCTCCGTCGGCCGGGGTGCCGTGTTTGCGCGTCGCCGACGAGGTTGAAATGCTTCCGGGGTGACCTCCTTTCCGGGAACCTTCGCCGATGACGTCGTCGGCCGTTCAGCCCAGGCGCAGCTCGAGGCGTTCATCGACGAGCACCGCTGGGCGCTCAACGGCTACCTGGACGGGCTGACCGAGGAGCAGGCACGCCGGTCGTTGGTGCCGTCCCGGACCACGCTGCTCGGCCTGGTGAAGCACGCCGCGTTCGTGGAGAAGGTCTGGTTCGACGAGGCGGTCACGTGCCGGTCGCGCGCCGAGATCGGCATCCCCCCGACGGCGGACGACTCGTTCATCCTCGACGACGGCGACACGATCGCCACCGTCCAGCGCGCGCACCGCGCGGCCTGCGACGCCTCCCGCCGCGCCACCTCCACGCTGGGTCTCGACGACGTGCTCCGCGGCCACCGGCGCGGCCCGGTGCCGCTGCGCTGGGTCTACCTGCACGTGCTGCGGGAACTCGCCCAGCACTGCGGGCACGCGGAGATCCTGCGGGAGCAGATCCTCGCCGCCGAATAGCTCCGCCGCCCGGCGACACCGGTCAGCGTCTGGCCCACCCGCCGACGTCGGCGAAGCGACGCAGCGTCCACCGGGCCGGCGGCCAGCCGCCGGGGTCGTGGTCACTGGTCCATTCGGTGATCGAGGCCGGGGCCACGTCCAGGTCGAACGCCCGGAAGACCGGCTGCGCGGCGAGGGCGTGGAACGCGCCCTCGACGGTCTCACTGTGGCCGACGAGGACCACTGTGGAGCCGCGGTGCCGGTGGGCGATCTCCATGATCGCGCGACTGACCCGCACCACCAGTTCGGCCCAGCTCTCGTTGCCCTCCTCAAACGGCCGGAACACACCGCCCCCGGGCACCGCGTGTTCGGTGCGGAAGCGGGCGACCGGCAGGCCGTCGGCGTACGGGGGCGTGTGCCAGGTGCACAGGCCGCAGTCGGCCACGGGTCGGACGCCGAGCGCCGCGCCGATCGGTTCCGCGGTCTCGACGGCCCTGCGCAGCACGGACGAGTAGACCGCCACCGGACCGTCGGCGGCGACCTCACCGGCGAGCCGGTTGGCCAGGTCGTGTGCCTGCTCGTGGCCGAGCGGGGTGAGGCCCCGGCAGCCGCGTGGTCCGCCGACGATCCCCTCGATCTGATGGACCGACTCGCCATGTCGCACGAAGATCAGACGTGTCCGCATCGGGACATCATGCCAGCGGCATCGACGCAGGTATCAGTCGTCCGTACGACCATTGGAGAAGCCGTCGGCCTGGGTGAGCAGAGCGTCGAGTTGAGCGGCCGTCCGCGCTGGCAGGCGGTCGCGTTCCGCCAGCTCGGCGATGTGCTCGCGCAGGTCGGCGACGCGCTTTGCCCGGTCCCTGGTGTGGCGGCTGAGGTCGGCGAGATCGTCACGCAGCTCGTCGGCGGTCTTCCGTTCGACGTCGCCGCGCGCGACCGCGCCGGCGAGGACGGCGGCGAACTCGCTGGTCACCTCCCGGAAGCTGACCGGCACCTGCTGCCCGACGGTCGGGGGCGCGGTGCTGGCGGGGGGCGCCGGCGAGGATGGTACGGCCGGTGTCGGCGAGTGCGTCGTGGCCGCGGGCGACGGCGCGGAGGTCGACGGCGGCCCGGCGATCTCGGCCGGGTCGGGTGTGCTCGGGTTGTTGAGCGGATTTTCCGCGAGCAGCGCGCCGACGCCGATCAGCACGGCGAGAACGGCCGCGACGAGCACGGCGAGGGGCCGACGCGATCGGCGGCGGGCCGGCGCGGCGGCCACCTGGGCGGGGCGGGCCACCACCGATCGGTCGATCAGGGTGGGCGGGTGGGCGGCCGGCCGGAGGCGCAGCAACTCGGTGGGCGGTTCGACCGGCTGACCGGCGCCGAATCGGCGGGCCAGGTGGGCGGCGCTCGGTCGGTCGGCCGGGTTGGCGGCCAGGCAGGCGACGGTCAGCTCGGCGATGTCGGCGGGTAGGCCGGGCACCCGCAGCGGTGGCACCGGAGTGCCCTGCCGGTGCACCTCCAGCGCGTCCTCCCAGCTCTGCACGGGTAGTGGCGCCCGCCCGGTGAGGGTGCGGTAGAGCAGTGCGCCGAGGGCGTACACGTCGCTCGCCGGGTCGGGTGGGCCGGCGGTCAGTCGCTCCGGGGCGAAGTAGGCGGGGGTGCCCATCAGCGGTTCGCCGGACTGACTGTCGAGGCTGCCGAGGGCGGCGATGCCGAAGTCGAGCACCTTGGCACCGGTGTCGGTGAGCATGACGTTGCCGGGCTTGACGTCGCGGTGCACGACACCGATGCGGTGCGCGGCGGCCAGCGCGGCGGCGATCTGCCCGGCCACCCGGACCGCTTCCGGCCAGGGCAGCGGCCCGGTCCGCAGCCGGTCGGCCAGGTTGTGGCCGTCGACGAACTCCATCACCAGGTACGGGACCACGACGCCGCCGGCCAGGGTCGCCTCGGCGTAGTCGTACACCTGGGTCACGTGGGGGTGGGTCAGCCGGGCGGCCGCGCGGGCCTCGCGTTGGATGGTGGCCCGCAGTTGCGGATCGGTGGCGAACTGCCCGGCGAGCACCTTGATCGCGACGGGTCGGCCGAGCACCTCGTCGTCACCGCGCCACACCTCGGACATGCCACCGAGACCGATCCGCTCGTGCAGTACGTAGCGGTCGTGGAGGCGGAGAGTGGGCATGAACGGCGACATGGCTTCCCCAGTCTGCCTGGCAACGCCCTACTCGACCACTCTGCGTGCCCGACCCCACACGGTTCGTCCCGTCCGTGCCGCAATGGGGTTGGTTCCGGTCAGGAGCAGCGGGGCGCGCCGGGCAGCGGTCGCGGCTGGATGCGGTCGGCGAGCCGACGCAGGGCGAGAGCGGTGGCCTGCCGGGTCGGGGCGAGCAGTGCCCGGCGGGGGCGGTCGACCTGGACCGGGGCGTCCGGTCGGGCCGAGTTGACGTGCCGGTTCATGGCGTCGAGCGCGGTGACGTAGCCGGTGGGCAGTTCCATGGTCAACTCCTCGGGACAGGTCCGGTGGAGCCCCGGACGACGAGTGCGGTGGGCAGCAGGACGTGACCGGCCGCGGCGTCCGCGGGCGGGTCGAGCAGCAGTTCGGCGGCGATCCGGCCCTTTTCCTCGGCCGGTTGCCGGACGGTGGTGAGGTCGGCCGCGGCGGCCTCGGGGACGTCGTCGAAGCCGGTCACCGAGACCGTTGGACGATCATGGGCTGGCCGCGCCGCCAGGGCGTCCAGCACACCGAGCGCGAGGACGTCGGAGCCGGCCAGCACGGCGGTCGGCGGTGCGGGTTGGTCGAACAGCCCGGCGACGGCCGCGGCCGCGGCGGGGCGGCTGTTGCCGGTGACGTTGACCAGGGTCAGCTCGTCCCAGCCGACGCCGACCTCGGCGAAGGCGTCGGCGAACCCGCCGAGCCGACCGCGGGTGGTCGGATGCCGCACCTGGTCGACCCCGGCCAGGGTGAGCGGGCCGGCCGGCGCGTCGGGCAGCACGGAGTCGGCGAGCAACGCCACCCGACGGTGCCCGAGCCCGGCGACGTGCGCGCCCGCGCTGCGCGCGGCGGCCCGCTCGTCGATGCCGACGAACCGTTCGTCGGCGCTGGCGTTGTCACGGGGGGCCGTGCTGACGAACGGCAGGCCGCGTTGGCGGATCACGTCCAACGCCCACTCCTCGTCGGCGACGCAGTAGACGCAGAACCCGTCGACGGCGGCGTTTTCGACGGCCCGTCGGGCGTCGGTGACCGCCCGCGACAGCGGCACCAGCAGCATGCTCGTGCCGTGCTGCTCGGTGGCCGCGCCGACACCCGCGAGGAAGCGGACCGCGAACGGGTCGGTGAAGGCGTACGACAGTTGCGAGGTGAACAGCACCCCGATCGACCCGACGAAGCCCCGGCGCAGGGAGCGCGCGGTGGGGTTCGGGCCGGGGTACCCGAGTTGCCGGGCGGCGTCCAGGATCCGCTCGCGCAGGGTGGTCGAGAGCTGGTCGGGGCGGCTGTAGGCGTTGGACACGGTGCTGCGGGAGACGCCGACGACGTCGGCCACGTCTTGCAGTGTTGGCTTCACCGGGCACCTCTCTGTATCGATTCAGTCTGGATCGATACAGAGATTAACCCCGACAGTCGGCGTCGGTCAATACGTCAGCGGAGAACGGGCCGCCACGGCCCAGGATCAGAGCGGGTAGGTGTCGTCCAGCAGCCGGCCGAGAATCTCCGGCGTACGCTCCGGCGGCTCCGCCTCGACACAGAGCCGCTCCATGGCCACCGCGTAGTAATCCAGATCGTCGCGCTTGTCGAGGTAGATGGCGCTGGTCAGCTGCTCGATGTAGACGATGTCCGGCAGCTCCTGGTCGCCGAAGCGCAGGATGGTGAAGGCGCCCCCGGCGGCGGCGTGGCCCCCGGCGGCGAACGGGATGACCTGGAGCCGGATGTGCGGCGACTTGGTCGCCTCGATGAGCGCGGCGAGCTGACCGCGCATGACCTCGGCGCCGCCGATGGGTCGGCGCAACGCCGCCTCGTCCACCACGGCCCAGAGCTGCGGCGGGTTGTCCCGGCGGAGCAACTGCTGACGTTGCATCCGCAGCGCGACGCGTCGGTCGATCTCGCCCGGACCGGCCGCGCCGTGCCCGAGCAGCACGACCGCCCGGGCGTACTCCTTGGTCTGCAGGAGGCCGGGCACGAACTGCACCTCGTAGCTGCGGATCAGCGCGGCAGCGGCCTCCAGGCCCAGGTACGACTGGAACCAGGACGGCAGCACGTCGCCGTAGCGGTGCCACCAGCCGGGGCTGTTCGCGTCGCGCGCGAGCTTGAGCAACGCGTCGCGCTCGTGTTCGTCGGTGACGCCGTAGAGGGTCAGCAGGTCGGCGACGTCGCGCTCCTTGAAGCCGACCCGACCCAGCTCCATCCGGCTGATCTTGGATTCGGAGGAGCGGATCTCCCAACCGGCGCCCTCCCGGGTCACCCCGCTGGACTCCCGCAGGCGGCGCAGTTGGGCACCGAGCAGCATGCGCAGCACGGTCGGCCCGGTTGTCGGGCCACCCTCGGCGGGAACCATCGTCACGTGCGGACCTCCGGACACCGACCCACGGCGGCCGGGCGCCCCGGCCCGGCCGACGTGTAAGCATGCCATGGACCGATAGTGAGGTGAACTCCTCCGCGCCGGTGAATAAGTTCCGTCGACGGGACGACCCACCCCGGACGGTCAGTCGATCAGATGGTCGAAATCCCCGTCCCGGGCACCGAGCACGAAGGCGGCGATCTCATCGACCGTGTAGATCAGTGCCGGCCCCTCCGGGTGCCGTGAGTTGCGGACCGCGATGCCCGCTCCCCCGGGCAGTTCGGCGAGTTCGACACAGTTGCCGCTGGGGTTGCTGCGGCGGCTCTTCTGCCAGCTCAGCGGAGGCAACTGGTGGATCGGTACGCCATTGGGTGGCTGCTGCATGGGGGCGTCTTTCTGTTACGAGCCCGCCGGTGGCCGTGGGAGGAGCGGTAACGGCGAGGGGGTGCGGTATCGACATTGGACGGTTCTGCACGTGCATCTGCTATTGCATCTGCACCCGACGGCGAGCATGATAACGCACAAGATCGGTGCCCATCCGTTCACTTTGAGTTACCGCCACACGGGCGCGATCAGGCAAAACTGGGCCCGACGCGGCGTGCCGCGTCGACCGAAGGCTGGAGGCGGTCGCGGCGATGGGAGGGTTCGTGCCGGATCCGATGAGTGTCGCCTCCGGCGTCTGCGCGGCCGGCGCGCTGCTTTCCTCCTGGCAGCTACGCCGTCGGGCGTTGCGCGCCGAGGCCGAGATCGGCCACCTCCAGGCCGAGCTTGCCGCCGAGCGGCACGCCGCGAGTCACGACCCGCTCACCGGGCTGCCCAACCGCCGCGCCTTCTACCGCCTGGCAGCCGCCCTGCTCACCGACGCCGCCGGCCAGCCGTTGATCGCCGTGGTGCTCGACCTGGACGACTTCAAGCAGATCAACGACCGGTACGGGCACGCCGCCGGCGACCAGGTGCTGATCAGTGTGGCCGAGCGGCTCGCCGGCTTCGCCGGGGACAACCTCGTCGCCCGCCTCGGCGGCGACGAGTTCGCCGGGCTGCTCTCCAGCCCCACCGTCGACCGCCGCTGGATCGAGCACTCCACCCGCCGTCTCAGCGAGACCGTCGCCGCGCCGATCCGGTTGAGCGGGTGCAGCGTCCGGGTCACCGCCTCCGTCGGGCTCGCCCCGGTGACCGGCCCGGCCCAGCTCACCGACGCGCTCAGCCGCGCCGACGCGGCCATGTACCAGGCGAAGAGCCTCGGCGGCACCCGGTCACCCCGACAACTGCTCGACAGCGCCTCCCTGGCGGAGCGCTGACGTTCAGGCGACGGGCGCGCCGAACCACCTGGGCAGTTGGCCGAGCAGGTCGCTCTGGTCGTCGCCGACCCACGCCACGTGACCGTCCGGCCGCAGCAGCACGGCCGGCACGTCCAACTCCTCGCTGACGTCGACGACGTGGTCGACCCGCTGCGCCCAACCGGCGACCGAGAGCCGGCCGGTCTGGTCGAGCAGCAGCCCGCGGCCCGCGTGCATCAGCTCGTAGAGGCGCCCCCGCCTCAGGCGTACGTCGCGCATGTGGCGCCCGAGCAGGTGGTGGCCCGCGCCGAAGTCGTAGCGGACCCCGATCGCGGTGATCTTCTCGATCAGGTACCGGTTCACGTCCTCGAAGTCCAACAGCTCCGACAACAGCTGACGCACCGACCGGGGCCCCGGCTCGGGTGAGAGCAGCAGCATCTGCGCCCGGGTGTTGTTCAGCACGTCCGCGGCCACCGGATGCCGTTCGTCGTGGTAGCTGTCCAGCAGCCCCTCCGGCGCCCAGCCGTTGATGTCGGCGGCCAGCTTCCAGCCGAGGTTGAACGCGTCCTGGATGCCGAGGTTGAGCCCCTGCCCGCCGGTCGGCGGGTGGATGTGCGCGGCGTCGCCGGCCAGCAGCACCCGACCGACCCGGTAACGCTCGGCCAGGCGGGTGGCGTCACCGAAGCGGGAGAGCCAGCGCGGTGAGTGGACGCCGAAGTCGGTGCCCGCGTACACCCGCAGTTGGTGTGCGAAGTCCTCGATGGTCGGTGCGACGGAGCGGTCCTCGACCACCCCCTCGGCCGGGACGAGGACGCGGTACACCCCGTCCCCGAGGGGCCCGAGACCGAATCGGAGATGGGTCTTGCGGATCTCGGCCACCACCTCGGCCACCGTCTCCGGCGGCACTCCCACCTCCATCTCGCCGAGCAGGGTCTCGACGCTGCTGGGCTCGCCGGGAAAGCCGACACCGAGCAGCCCGCGTACGGTGCTGCGACCACCGTCGCAGCCGACGAGGTAGCGGGCACGCAGCCGGACGCCGTCGGCCAGCTGCACGGTCACCCCGTCGTCGTCCTGGCTCAGCCCGACCAGTTCGGCGCCCCGCCGGATCTCGACGCCGACCTCGCTGGCGTGCTCGCTCAGCAGACGGTCGGTGGTGGTCTGCGGAATGCCGAGGACGTAGGCGTGCGCGCTGTCCAGCCCGCCCGGCGACGGCTTGGGAATGGCGGCGAAGAAGCCCCCGACCGGATGCTGCTGACCGACGGCGAGGAACCGCTCCAGCAGACCCCGCTGGTCCATCACCTCGATGCTGCGCGCGTGCAGGCCGAGAGCGCGAACGTAGCTGGTCGGCGCGGTCTCCTTCTCGAGCACGAGCACGTGCAACCCGTGCAGCCGCAACTCGCCGGCCAGCATCAAGCCGGTCGGGCCACCGCCAGCAACGATCACATCGATCATGGAATCTCCCGACATAGGTTGGAGGTGGCACAGAGCGCATGCGCTCTCTGCCTTTCTCTTTGTCCGCCCCGGACGACCTCGGCGAGTGCCGCAGACACGGCGCGGGGGGATTCTTCGGTCATCCGATCACCAAACCGGGCAGGCGCGTTCTGAGACGTGGTCTACGGGTATGGGAAGCCGGTAGCCCGACACGACCGCCGAGAGGAATCGACGTGGCGACCATCCGTGCCCTCGTACTGAACTGCACCCTCAAACCGTCCCCGGCGCCATCGAGCGCCGAACAACTCGGTCGGGAGGTGCTCGCCGAGCTGGCCGCGCAGGGCGTGGAGGGCGAGATGATCCGGGTGGTCGACCAGAACGTGCGCTTCGGGGTGTCCACCGACGAGGGCGGCGGCGACGGTTGGCCGGCGATCCGCGCCAAGCTGATGGCGGCCCAGGTGCTGATAATCGCCACCCCGATCTGGCTCGGTCAGCCCGCCAGCGTCTGCAAGATGGTTCTCGAACGCCTCGACGCCGAACTCTCCGAGACCGACGCCGAGGGTCGACTGCGCACCTACGGCAAGGTGGCCGGGGTCGCCGTCGTCGGCAACGAGGACGGCGCCCACCACACCATCGGTGAGGTGCAACAGGCGCTCAACGAGGTCGGGTTCACCATCGCCGCCGCCGCCGCGACCTACTGGGTCGGCGAGGCACTGCACACGGTGGACTACCGCGACGCCGGCCCCAAGCCCGACACCACCGGCCGCACCACGAAGGCCCTCGCGCTCAACAGCGCGCACCTGGCCCGGCTCCTCGCCGACCAGCCGTACCCGCCACCGGACGCACGGGGTGCCGGGGTTGGCCCAAGCCGAGAGTCCGCCTGAACAGTGCCCCCGGCCTGTCCCGACCGGGCGTCATGCCCAGGGATGGGTGCCTGTCGAGCTGCCCCACCGGTGGGGCGGTGGACGGTCAGCGCCAGCCGTAGCCGGCGCGCAACGCCTGCCCGACCCGGTCGAACCGGGGCCGATCCAACACGGCACCCTCGCGGCGGATGCTGTCCTCGCGCATGGTGAGCACCCGGTCCAGCCGAACCCAGCTGGGCCGGTTGTCGCGGTCCCACTCACCCGGCCCGAGCGCGAACCAGTGCCGCTGCCCGTCCCGCTCGCTCTGGCTGGACAACATCAGCCCGAACAGGGTCCGGCTGTGCCGACCGACGACCAGCACCGGCCGATCCTTGCCCTGCCGGGGGTCGTCCTCGTACGGCACCCACGTCCAGACAATCTCACCGGGGTCGGCCTGACCGTCCCGCTCCGGAGCGTAGGTCAGTTCCCGACGTTGCAGGGCGCTCACCTGACGGCGGCGGGCCACCTGCGCCGGAGCCGGCCCGGTACGCCGGGGCGACGGGATCACCGCACCGACCCGGGAGATGCGAGCCGCGACATTCCTCAACAGACCAGCCACGGCGGGCAGCCTACCCGTCGCCGCGCCGGGCGGTGCGACAGACTGGCCGGATGAACGAGCTGCCCCGCGACCTGCCGATCCTCAAGCGACGCGCGGTGCGGGTGGTGGTCACCGACGACGCCGACCGGGTGTTGTTGTTCCACACCCGCGACCCGGACCACCCCCGGCTGGGCACCTGGTGGGAGCTGCCCGGCGGCGGCATGGACCCCGGTGAGACCTATCGCGACACGGCGGTACGGGAGCTGCGGGAGGAGACCGGCATCGTGGTCACCGTCGACCAGGTGGGCAGCCCGACCTGGAGGCGGCGGGCCAGCTTCCTGCACCGCCAGTTGCGGCACGTCCAGGACGAGGTGGTGGTCAGCGTACGGCTGCCCGGCCCCGGCCCGGACGTGGACGAGGCGGACCGGCTCGACTACGAGCGGGAGGACTACTTCGGCTTCCGCTGGTGGCCGTTGCCCGAGGTGGAGGCCAGTCGGGAGCGGTTCTACCCCGGGCAGCTCCCCCGGCTGATCACCTCGTTCCTCACCGGCGCGGAGATCGACGAGCCGTTCGAGCTGTGGTCCTGAGCCGGGCCGGGGGGCAGAGTGGGGGAATGAGGACCGATCTGCACGGGCCGCTCTCCGGGTACGCCGCGCGGCTGCACGCCACGGCCGGCGACCGGCACCACGTCGCCTCCCCGCTCGGCGCCTGGCTGTTGCTCGCGCTCTGCGCCACCGGCGTGGCCGACACCGACGACCCGGTCGCCGCGGATCTGGCGCAGGCTCTGGGCACCGATCTGGCCAGCGCGGCCGAGGTCGCCCGAACGCTGCTGGACGCGCCGCACCCGCTGGTCGGGTCGGCCACCGCGCTCTGGCACCGACCGGGGCAGGGCGACGGTGGGCCGACGGCGTGGCGGGCCGCGCTGCCCCGCACGACCGACGTCGGCGTACTGCCCGACCAGGCCGGGCTGGACGCCTGGGCGCGCGAGCACACCCTCGGCCTGATCGAGACGTTTCCGCTGCGGGTCGGGCCGGACGTGGTGCTGGCCCTGGCCAGCGCGTTGGCCACCCGGGTGTCCTGGGCGACGCCATTCGACGTCGCCGACGCCCGGGCGTTGGGCGCCGGCAGCCCGTGGGCGCGCCGACTCCGGCGGGCGCTGCGCAGCCCGAGCCAGGGCCACCGGTGCGCCATCGTGTCCACCGCCCGCGCCGGCGATGTTGTCGTACACGCCGCACCCGCGCAGACGACCGACGGCGCGGGGCTGGTGGTCCTCTCGGTGGCCGCCGCGGCGCAGGTGCCGTCGGTCGAGGTGCTGGCCGTCGCGTACGAGCTCAGCGCCGGCGCGGCCGACGGCGCGCAACCGGCGGGCAGCCGTTCGCTGTTCGACCTGCCGCTCGGTGACACTCCGCTGTGGACGGTCAGTGAGGAGCGGGTACGCACCCGGGCCCGCGACGGCCGCGAGGAGCGACACCATGCCGTCCTCCCCTGCTGGTCGGCCCGGAGCGAGCACGACCTGGCCGGCGCGGCGCTCGGCTTTCCGGCCGCGTCGGCGACGCTGGCGGCGACGATGGCGCTACCGGTGCAGCGCTTCGAGGCGCGGCAGACGGCGGTGGCCCGGTTCGACCGGTACGGCTTCGAGGCGGCGGCGGTGACCGGCATGTTCGGGCTGACCAGCCTTCCGCCGGAGGGCGTGGCCCGCACCGCCGAGTTGCGCTTCGGCCACCCCTACGCCGTGGTGGCGGTCGCCACCGACACCCGGGCCGACGGGGTCACCGGGCCCTGGCACGGGGTGCCGGTCTTCTCCGCCTGGGTCACCGAGCCCGAGGAGGCGCCCGAGCCGTAAGCCAGTTCCGAAGAACGGGTCAGAACCCGCCGTCGCGCGGTAGTCGCGCCACCATCTCCCGGAACTCCCGGACGGTCATCGCCGCCCGCAACGTCGCGAAGACCGCGCCGGTTCCGGCCCGGGCGGTGGCCGGGTCCACCCCGGCACGCTGCTCCACCCGACGAAGGAACTCCGTCGGGCCGGCGTCCATCGGGGTCGCGCCGGCACCGCCGACCTCCAGGCCCACGCCGCTGGTCAACCCGTCGGCGCTGGTCGACCCGTCGGCGCTGGCGGCCGGCGCGAGGGTCCCGGCCGGGGCTGGACCGGAGGCCCCGGTGGGGTCCGGGGCCGGGCTGCTCAGGTAGCCGTCGACCTCGTTCGGGAGGTGCCCGACGAGGTCGTCGGGCCCGTCGCCGGTCACCCGCTCGGCCAACGTCTGGAGCACGGCGCGGGCGAGCGCGGCGGCCTGCTCGGCCGGCAGGCCGGACCGCTGGGACACCGCGTCGATGAAGTACGGGAACCCGTCGCCGTCGGTCACGCTCGGGCGGTTACCCCCGGCCGGCCGCGACAAACTGCCCTAGCGCAGCAGGCCCTCAGCCAGCAGGTGATCGAAGATGATCTTGTCCACCGTCGAGGTGCGGTGCCGGTCCGCGTACCCCAGCCAGGCCATCTCGGCGATCTCGCTGGCCGGCCGCAGCCGTCCCTGATATCCGGTCCGGTAGCAGGTCATCCGCACGGTGACGCCGGCCGCGTGGCCGTGCGCCTGGGCGGTGAAGGTGCCCAAATGCACGGCGCCGGGCACGTCGACCTCGACGCTCAACTCCTCGCGGATCTCCCGGCGCAGGGTCTCCAGGTCGGTCTCGCCCGCCTCGCGCTTTCCACCCGGCAGGTACCAGACGTCCTTGCCCTCCGATCGGGTGCTCAGCACCCGCCCGTCCTCGACGACGATCCACGCCACCTTGTCGATCTCGCGCACGCTGCTCCCTCCGGCCGCCCGGATCGGGCACGCTACCACCGGTGGCACGCTCAGTCGGTCAGCAGGTCGAGCAGCAGCGCGGCCGTCCAACTGAACGCCGGTGAGCCCAGCCCGACTCCGGTGTCCGGGTGGAAGTACTCGTGGCAGCCGGCCCCGGCGACCAGACCGATCATCGAGCGGCGCAGCCCGGCGGCCAACTCCGGGTGCCCGTGCGTGATCAGCCCACGCCGGACCAGCCAGCCGATGTTGAGCCAGCTCGGGCCGCGCCAGTAGCGCAGCGGCTCGAAGTCGGGTGCCGTGCGGTCGTAGGTGGGCAGCGGCCGGTCCATCCGCCGGGCCACCCCGAAACGCGCCGAGCGGGCCTCGACGACCAGCGCGTCGACCTGCCGGGTCGGCAGGTCCGGGAGGATCAGTGGGGTCAAGCCGAGCACGGTACGAGCCTCGACCAGTCGGCCGGTACGCAGGTCACGGGGTTGGAACGTGCCGGTGTTCGGGTCGTACAGCCGGCGGACGAGGGCTTCGGTGATCCGAGCCGCGCGGGCCCGGTGCGGCCCGGGGTCGGCGCCGAGAAGCGCGGCGATCTCGGCGAGGGCGTGTTCGGCGGCCCCGAACGCCGCGTTGAACAGCGGGCACTCCACCAGGAACGGATGACTGGTGGCCAGGTCCCGATCGGCGTAGCCGTGGTCGCGGTAGGCGGCGACGATCGCCAGGTAGCGCGCGTAGTCCAGGTCCGTGGGGCGGTGCGCGGCGTCGGCGTGCGCGGTGTCGTGCCGACGGTACGCGCGCATCACGGCCGCCTCGGCCGGCACCGCGGCCATCGGCTCGTCCCAGGCCGGGCTGTTGTCCAGCCCGGACTCCCACGGGTGCACGACGCAGACCAGGCCGTCGCCCGCCACGTCCCGCCGGTCGGCCAGGTAACGCTGTTGGCCGACCAGCGCGGGATAGAGCCGGCGCAGCGCGGCCAGGCCGGTCGGGTCGGGGGCCCGCCGGTACGCCAGCAACGCGGCGAGCGCGTGCACCGGCGGCTGGACCAGGCCGGAGGTGGCGACCGCCGGCGCATCCGGCACGTCGTCCGAGCGCCACATCTCCGGCCCCGGGAAGTACGCGCCGACCCGAAGCGCGGGGTTGAACACGATGTGCGGCACCCGCCCGTCGGCCCACTGCGCCCGGAACAGGCTCGCCAGCTCCCGCCAGGCTCGGTCGGGGCGGACCTGGGCCAGCCCGATCGCGATGAACGCGGAGTCCCAGCTCCACTGGTGCGGGTAGAGCGTGCGTGAGGGGACGGTGTGGTCGTGCTCCCAGTTGGCGTCGAGGGTGTCGGTGGCGAGTCGACGCAGCCCGGCAAGCTCGGTCGGGCCACCCGTGCGGGCGGCGGCGGCGGTCACGCGGCGGCCCGCCGGGGCAGCGCGTGCCGCAGCACCGTGGCGGCCTGTTGCAGGGCCCGGACCGGGTCGCCGCGGAGTCGGCACTCCAGGGCCAGCCAGCCCCGGTAGTCCAGCTCCAGCAGGGTCCGCACCAGCGCCGGCCAGTCCAGGTGCCCGGCGCCGGGCTGGTACCGGTTGGAGTCGCTGACCTGCACGTGCCCGAGGTACGGCGCGGCGGCGCGCAGCGCGCGGTGCACGTCGTCCTCCTCAATGTTCATGTGGAAGGTGTCGGCGACCACCCGGACCGACGGCAACCCCAGCGCGGCGCACAGTGTCACCGCCTCGTCGAGCCGGTTGACCATGTGGTCCTCGTACCGGTTGAGGGGTTCGAGGAAGAGGGTGACCCCCTCGGCCCGGGCGTGCTCGCCCAGCTCGCCGAGGGCGTCGAGGAGCACCTGCCGGTCGCCGGTCGGCGGGCGCGGCGGCTCGAACGGCGGCAGCCGCCGGGAGAACATCCCCCACGCGGCCGGGGTCATCACCCCGACGCCGCCCAGCTCGGCGATCACCGAGAGCTGGGAGCGCAGGTTGCGGACGGCGTCGGCGGACCGGTCGGGGTCGAAGTCGCCGATGAAGTGGTCCATCTCGACGCAGACGGTGGGCATCACCACCCCGGCGGCGCGGGCCCGGCGCAGCTCGGGCAACCGGCGGGCGAACGCGAGGTCGCCGCGACCGCGTAGCTCGATGCCCTGGTAGCCGAGGGCGGCGGCGAGGGCGTACTTCTGGATCAGGTTGGTGCCCGGCAGGAGTTGTTCCTGACAGGCCAGCGCGATGGTGGTCATCAGAACCTCAGCACGACTTGGAGGACGTCACCGGCGCCGCGGTCGAGCAGCGCGAGGGCGTCGGCGACCGCGCTGGCGTCGACGATGTGGCTGACCAGCGGCAACGGGTCGACGCTGCGTTCGGCCACCAGGTCCATGAAGGTCTGCGCGACCCGGTCTCCGGTCCACCGGCCGGCCATGCTCGGCGCGGGAGTCGGCCCGGAGACCTGGGCGGCCACCAACTGGATGCGGTTGTGGTGGAACTCTTCGCCGAGGCCGAGCGCGTCGGCCTGGCCCTGGTAGAAGCCGGCGGCCACGACCCGGCCGGCGTGGGTGGTGGATCGGATCGCCTCGTGCAGCGCCGGGTACGCCCCGGACAGCTCCAGGCAGACGTCCGCGCCCCGACCACCGGTGGCCTGGCGCAGCGTGGCGGCGGCGGACGCGACCGTGGCGTCCACGGTGGATCGGGCGCCGTATCGGGCGGCGTGCTCCAGCCGGACGGGCACCGGGTCGACGGCCACCACGCGGGCCCCGGAGAGCACGGCGAGCCGGGTGGCGAGCAGCCCGATCACACCCTGCCCGAAGACACCGACCCAGTCGCCGAGGTGCAGGTCACCGGCGAGCACGGCGGTCAGCGCGATGGCGCCGGGCCGGGCGAACACCGCGGCGAGCGGATCCAGCCCGGCGGGGAGCGCGCGGACCGCCTCGGCGGCGAGCACGGCCTCGGCGCGGTGCCCCCAGATGCCCCAGACGAGCTGCCCCGGATGGTGGTCGGTGACCCCGGGCGCGACCTCGATGATCTCGCCGACCTCTTCGTAGCCGAAGCCGATCAGCGGGTAGGGCACCGGGGTCTGTCGGGGGACGAACATCCGGGCGGTGTCGTCCCAGTCCTTGCTGAGCCGGGGATTGCTGCCCCGGTAGAGGGTCAGCTCGGTGCCGGCGGAGATGCCCGAGTAGCAGGTGCGGACCCGGACCTGGCCGGGGCCGAGCGGATCCGGTGGACAGGGCTCGAGGCTGATGCGTCGAGGCCCGGCGAGAGAGACCACCCAGTTGACCATGTGTCACATCCCGGTAGCACTGGGCTCCAGGATAGCAAAAAATCGCAATATGTCTTGCTATTGATCAATCGAAGGTGTTGGATCCGTGATGTACCCTTCGAGAGGAGTGCCACCGATGTCAGCACCTCCGAGGCGGATACTCGCCACCACCCTGATCCTGGCACTGACCACGTCCACCCTGCTGGCCTGCGGAGACGACGAACCGGACAGCAACAGCAAGAAGATCACCGTCTGGAGCCTGGAGGACGTGGCCGACCGGGTCACCGCCACCAAGGCGATCATCGCGGACTTCACCGCGAAGACCGGGATCCAGGTCGACCTCGTGACCGTCAACGAGGACCAGTTCCCCTCCCTCATCGCCGCCAACGCCGCCGCCGGTGACCTGCCTGACGTGGTCGGGTCGGTCTCGCTCGCCGGCATCCGCACGCTGGCCGGCAACGAGCTGCTGCACGCCTCGGCGAACGCGGAGGTCGTCGACAGGCTGGGCAGGCAGACGTTCTCCCCCCGAGCGTTGGAGCTGACCTCCGACGACGGCAAGCAGCTCTCCGTGCCCAGCGACGGGTGGGGGCAGCTGCTCGTCTACCGCAAGGACCTGTTCACCGCGGCCGGCCTGCCCGCCCCCGACACGTACGAGCGGATCACCGCCGCCGCGGCGCGGTTGAACACCGGCGGCGTCGCCGGGATCACCGCGGCGACCGCCCCCAGCGACGTGTTCACCCAGCAGACCTTCGAGCACCTGGCGTTGGCCAACGGCTGCCAGCTCGCCGACGATTCGGGCAAGGTCACCCTGGACTCACCGCAGTGCGTGGAGGCGTTCCGCTTCTACGGTGACCTGATCCGCACCAGCTCGGTGCGGGGCGCGCAGGACGTGGACACCACCCGGGCCACCTACTTCGCGGGCAAGGCGGCCATGGTGATCTGGTCGCCGTTCATCCTCGACGAGCTGGCCGGGCTGCGCAACGACGCCAAGCCGACCTGCCCGCAGTGCCAGGCGGACCCGGCGTTCCTGGCGAAGAACAGCGGGTTCGTCACCGCGATCAAGGGCCCGAACGGCACCGAGCCCGCCCAGTACGGCGAGATCAGCTCGTGGGCCGTGCTGGACGGCGCGGTGACCGACCCGGCGAAGTCCTTCGTGGAGTACATGCTCGGCGACGGCTACCCGCGCTGGTTCGGCATGTCCCCGGAGGGTCGCTTCCCGGTGCGCAAGGGCACCCCGGCCGAGCCGGAGGCGTTCCTCACCGCGTGGAACACCAGCCAGGCCGGCGTGGACAGCAAGAAGCCCCTCGCCGACGTGTACGGCGAGGAGGTGCTGGGCACGCTGCGCCGCAGCCCGGACACGTTCGGGCGCTGGGGGCTCAGTCAGGGGCAGGGCAAGCTGGTCGGCGCCATGCTCGGCGAGCTTCCGGTGCCCAAGGTGCTGGGTGACCTCGTCTCCGGCAAGTCCGACGCGGCGGCCACCGCCGGCCGGGCCAAGAAGGACGTCGAGGCGATCAAGGCGGGCGTGAATTGACCACCACCGCCCCCGACACCGGCCGCTCCCCCACCGGGGAGCGGCCGGAGCCGGCCCGCCGCCGCCGACCGCTGACGCTGCGCCGCCGCGAGTCCCGGGCCGGGCTGGCGCTGGTCGCGCCGACCCTGCTCGTCACCATCGCGGTGATCGGCATCCCGATCGTCTGGACCGTGGTGCTCGCCTTCCAGCGGGTCCGACTCGCCACCCTGCGCAAGACCGGGCTGTTCGGCGACTTCACCATGGACAACATCGAACGGGTGCTGCACACCCCGGGCTTCGCCGACACGCTGTGGGTCACGCTGCTCTACAGCATCGGCGGCACCGTCGGATCGATCCTGCTCGGTCTGGTCGCCGCGCTCGTCGTCCGCCGGCCGTTCCGGGGCCGCACCCTGGTCCGGGCGTCCATGCTGCTGCCGTACGTGGCGCCGGTGGTCGCGGTCACCTTCGTCTGGCAGGTCATGCTCGACCCGCAACTCGGCATCGTCAACCACTGGGGTCAGCGGCTGCTCGGCTGGGACGCGCCGGTGCCGTTCCTCACCCAGGAGTCGACAGCGCTGGCCACGGTCATCGTGTTCGAGGCGTGGCGATACTTTCCGTTCGCGTTCCTGTTCCTGCTGGCCCGACTCCAGGCGGTGCCCGGTGAGCTGGAGGAGGCGGCCCGCGTCGACGGGGCCACCCCCACCCAACGGTTTCGGCACATCCTGCTGCCGCAGCTGCTGCCGGTGATCGCCCTGCTGGGCGTGCTGCGCTTCATCATGACGTTCAACAAGTTCGACGACGTCTACCTGCTCACCGGCGGGGCCGCCGGCACCGAGGTGGTCAGCGTGCGGGTGTACGAGTTCCTCACCGCCCGTACCGACATCGGCGCCGCCGCCGCGCAGGCGGTCGTGCTGGCCGTGGTGCTCATCGTCTTCGTGCTGATCTACCTGCGCTTCTTCGGACGGAGGGTCGGCTGATGGACCGGGACATGGTCGAGACGGTGAGCCTGCGCTGGCTGCGCCGACTGGTGATCGCCGCGTTCCTGGTGGTCACCGTGTTCCCCTTCTACTACATGCTGGTGCTCTCGGTGCGCCCCATCGAGCGGCTGCTGCTCGACCCCGGCGCGCTGGTGGTCGGCTTCGGCGAGCTGACCGTCGCCACGTACGCCGAGGTGCTCAAGGCCACCGACGACGGCGGCCAGGGATTCCTCACCTTCATCCGCAACAGCGGCCTGGTCGCCGTCGCGGCCACCGTGCTCACCCTGCTCGTCGCGATCCCCGGCGCGTACGCGGTGGCCCGGCTGCGGTTCTTCGGCCGGCGGCAGGTCGACTTCCTGTTCCTCGCGGTCTACCTGTTCCCGTCGATCGTCATCGCGATCCCACTGTTCGTGGTGTTCAGCCTCGCCGGGCTGCGCGGCTCGCTGTTCGGCCTGGTGCTGGTCTACATCTCGCAGACACTGCCGGTCTCGGTCTACATGCTGAAGAACTACTTCGAGACCATTCCGGTCAGTCTGGAGGAGTCGGCCGCCATCGACGGCGCCGGTCGACTCGGCATCATCCGGCGGGTCAGCCTGCCCCTCGCCCTGCCGTCGATCATGGCGGTCGCGCTGTACGACTTCATGATCGCCTGGAACGAGTTCCTCTTCGCGCTGCTGTTCCTGGTCGACAAACCCGACCGGTGGACGGTGTCGCTGGGGCTGTCCCTGCTCGCCGACGGCGTGGAGGTGCCCAAGACGGTGCTGATGGCCGGGTCGGTCGTCCTCACCCTGCCCATCGTGATCCTCTTCTTCGCCAGCGAGCGGCTACTCACCGAGGGGCTGACCAGCGGCGCGGAGAAGGGCTGACCGGGTTGGCGTCACAGTCCGGAAACGCCGGGCTGTGACGCCCCCCACAATCGCCCTCATGTCCGTACCATCGGCACGTCCTTATCCGGCACAGCTGAGGGAGCCGGCGCATGAGCCAGGCACGACGGACCCGTCCGACCGAGACGGCGGGCGAGGACTACACCGACCGGCTGCAACGCCTCGGTGGTGCCCGTTGGAAGCAGCTGCTCGACGTGCAGGCGCCGTACCGGTGGAATCTGCGTCGGCTCAATCTGGGCAACACCCTCGACGTCGGCTCCGGCCTGGGTCGCAATCTCAAGAACCTGGACGGCAACGGCGTCGGCGTGGACCACAACCCGACCTCGGTGGCGCACTCGCGGGCCGCCGGGCTCGAGGCCTACACGGTGGAGGAGTTCAAGGACAGCCCGCACGCCCGACCGGGCGCGTTCGACTCGCTGCTCGCCGCGCACCTGCTGGAGCACCTGCCGGCCGAGCAGGCGCGCGAGGTCATCTCGTCCTACCTGCCCTACGTGCGCTCGGGCGGCCAGGCCGTGTTCATCACCCCGCAGGAACGCGGGTACGCCAGCGACGCCTCACACGTCCGGTTCGTCGGCTTCGAGGAGGCGGCGGAGACCTGTCGGGACCTGGGCCTGACCGTCACGAAGCAGTTCTCGTTCCCGTTCGCCCGGCCGCTCGGGAAGGTGTTCACCTACAACGAGTTCATCACGGTGGCCCGGCTGCCCTGATCCCGGCTGTCCCGGGTCGCCCGCCGGGCCCCCACCGGCCCGGTTACGGTGGCCCCATGGCCAACCCGACCCGCTGGGCGACCGACACCGGTCCCGAGCACTCGCAGTGGTACATCGACCGGTTCCGCAAGCTCGTGGCCGAGGGAGCGGACCTGGCCGGCGAGGCCCGACTGGTGGACGCCCTGGTCGCGCCCGGCTCCCGGATCCTCGACGCGGGCAGCGGCACCGGCCGGGTCGGTGCCGCGCTCGCCGAGCGGGGGCACACCGTGGTCGGCGTGGACGCCGACCCGGCGCTGGTGGATGCCGCCCGCGCCGACTATCCCGGCCCGACGTGGCTGGTCGCCGACCTCGCCGAGCTGGACCTACCGGCGCTGGGTGAGGCGGAGCCGTTCGACGCGGCGGTGCTGGCCGGCAACGTGCTCGCCTTCGTCGCCGTCGGCACCGAACCGGAGGTGCTGCGCCGGGTGGCCGCGCACCTGCGACCCGATGGCGTGCTGACCGTGGGCTTCGGCACCGAGCGCGGATACCCGCTTACCGCGTTCGACGCCGACGCGGTGGGCGCCGGGCTACGGGTGGAGCAGCGCTTCGCCACCTGGGACCTGCGCCCGTGGCGCGACGACGCCCCGTTCGCGGTCAGCGTGCTGCGCCGCCCGGCGGACTGACGCCCGCGGGACCCGTCATCCTCAGTCGGGGGCGGCGACGGCCCGAGCGGCGGCCGGGTCCAGGGTGGCGCCGGCGGGCACCAGGCTGACCAGCCCGGCCGGCAGCCGCATCGGGCGTACGTCGCGGTAGCCGAGCATCGCGAGCACGTCCCGGTCGGCCAGCACGTACCGTCGGCCCAGGTCGGTGACCACGGAGACCGCGCCGCCGGTCGCGCCCGGCGCCGCGGCGGCCTCGACCACCGCGCCGCGGCCCGGCTCCACCAGCACGTGGTCGGCGAGCACCGCGCCGCCGGTCGGCGCGGTGCGGGGCGTGGCCGTCAGGTCCCGCAGGGGTACGCCCCACCGCACCTCCCCCACCCCGCCGTCGTCGGCGACGCCGGTGCAGAGCGCGCCGTCGTCGCCGGCCGCGAGCCGCGGCGGGGTCGGCGGCGGGGCGTGCGGGCCGCTGGGGGCGAGATCGGGCACCGTGGGCAGCGCGGCGAACCGGCCCAACGTCATCGCCACCGGCTCGCCCTGCCCGGTGCGGGCAAGCAACAGCCCCGCCTGCAACTCGGTGATGCCGGCCAGGCCGGCGTCGAGCGCCACCGCGTACTGCCGGCCGCCGCCGGAGTTGCTCACCAGGTAGACGGTGCCGACCGTGGCGCCCGGCACCCGGGCGGCGGACCGGCCCAGCGCGGGCAGGTCCAGCGGGGCGAGGTCGGCGCCGGCGGGCAACGAATTGAGCAGTGCCGGCGCCACCGGGACCGCCTGGGCCCGGGTGGTGGCGAGCGCCGCCAGCACCCTGCTGGGATCCCGGACGAGGTAGCGCCGCTGGTGCCAGACCAGGTGCAACCCACCGTCGGGGTGGCGCAGCAGCAGCGCTTCGTCGCCCAGCGGTCGACCGCCGTCGGGCGCGCTGCCGATGAGCAGCGCGGAGCGGGGCGAGCCCGCGCCGGCCGGGACGGTCGAGCAGACCGTCCACGCCGTGCTGGCCAACCGGCCGGGGGCGGGCAGCGAATCGGGGGCGTCGGCGATGCCCAGTGGCAGGCCGCGCGGCACTCCGTCGATCGTGCGCCGGGACACCAACACGGTCTTCGACCGGTCCGCGCCGACGATGAGCAGCGCCGAAGCGTAGTTGAGCACCGGGTGCAGCTTCTGCTCGCGGTAGACGAAACGGGCGCCGGACTCCTTCTCCACGATCACCGCGCCCGGGTCGCGCCATCCCTTGCCGCCGCCGGCGAAGAGGCCGTAGAGGGCGAAACCGCCGAGCCCGATCGCCGCGACCAGGACGCTGGCCAGGCCGGCGCCGGCCAGCCGCCGAAACGGCGACTGCGCGGGATCGGTTTCCCGCATGACCAGGGCGGCGACTGCCCGCTGGACGCTGAACTGGTAGGAGTGCAGCTGGTCCTGCCGCGACGGCATGAGGTCCTCCGGTGAATCGGCCGGGCACAGGATATGCGTTGCGTCAATGTCCCGTGGACCCTGCGTGGCCGTGCGTCACGGGGCAACCGGTACCATCCGGGGACGAATCCGGCGGCGAGAGGGCACCCGTGGGCGCGCGTTTCGAAGAGCTGGCCTGGCGGGAGACTCCGATCGGCGCGATCAGCCTGCGCCGACGCCGCGACCCGGCACTACAGGTCGAGGTGTACGAGGTCAAGCTCGACGACGAGTTCCTGATGTCCAGCCTCTTCCCGGTCGCGGAGATCGAGTTGGCCCGGCTCGGTCTCGCCGAGGTGGCCGGTGACTCGCTCGACGTGGTGGTGGGTGGTCTCGGGCTGGGTTACACCGCCTGCGCGGCACTGGCCGACCCACGGGTGCGGTCGCTGCTGGTGGTGGAGGCCATCGAGGACGTGATCGACTGGCACCGGCGGGGGTTGCTGCCGTTCGCGGCGGGGCTCGCCGAGGACCCGCGCACCCGCTTCGTGCAGGCCGACTTCTTCGCGGCGGTGGCCGGTGAGACCGGCTTCGACGGCGAGGTGCCCGGTCGGCGGTTCGACGCCGTGCTGCTCGACGTCGACCACTCCCCGCGTAACGTCCTGCACCCGAGCCACGCGGCGTTCTATTCGCCGGCCGGGCTGCGCCGGCTGGCCGCCCTGCTCCGCCCCGAGGGCGTCTTCGCGCTCTGGTCGGACGACCCGCCGGACGCCGACTTCACCGGGGCCCTCACCGAGGTGTTCGCGAGCGTACGCGCACACGTGGTGCCGTTCGCCAACCCGCTGACCGGTGGGGAGTCGGCCAACACCGTCTACGTGGCGCGTACCGCCTCCTGATCGACTCCGGTACGCCGCTCGCGCATGGTGTCGGCCGGGCGGGGAAGGTGAAACCGGGGCCGGCCGCACCAGGCGCGGCCGGTTACGGGAGGTCGACATGCGCGCACTGCTCTGGGTGGTCGGCGTGGTCGCCGGCGTGCTGATCCTGCTCGGGTTGATCCTCGAGGCGGTCCGTTGGCTGATCATCATCGGTCTGATCGCGCTGGTGATCGTGATCATCCTGGGCATCGTCAAGGGACGGCAGGCCATGAACCACCGGACCCGCCGCCGGTGACCCTGGTCAGAACCAGTCCGGGAGCATGTCGAGGGTCGTCCGGTCCCGGCTGTCCAGCAGATCGAACTGCGGGCCGGTGCGGGGCAACTCGACGGTGAAGAAGTAACGGGCGGCCTGCCGCTTGCCGGCGTGGAACGCGTCACCGGCCCCCTCCGGCGGCAGCGCCAGCATCTGTTCCAACCACATCCACGCGATCACCACGTGCCCGACGGCCTCCAGGTAGGCGCTGGCGTTGGCCAGCGCGAGCACCGGGTCGCCGTCGGCCCACAGTCGACGGGTGACCGCAGTGACCCGGTCCACCGCGGCGGCCAGCCGGCCCGCCAGCTCGGCCGCCTCACCGCCGGCCTTGCCGGCCCGCTCGACCGTGTCGCCGATCGTCGAGGTCAGCAGGGCGAGACCGGCGCCGCCCTGCATGGTCACCTTGCGCCCCAGCAGATCCAGCGCCTGGATGCCGTGGGTGCCCTCGTGGATCGGGTTGAGCCGGTTGTCCCGGTAGTGCTGCTCCACGTCGTGGTCGCGGGTGTAGCCGGCGCCCCCGAGCACCTGGATCGCCAGGTCGTTGGCGGTCAGGCACCACTGCGACGGCCAACTCTTGGTGATCGGGGTGAGCACGTCCAGCAGCAGGTGGGCGCGATCGCGGTCGGCCTCGGCCGGGGCGGTCTTCTGCTCGTCGAGCAGCCGCGCGCAGTAGAGCACCAGTGCCAGTGCCCCCTCCACGTAGCTCTTCTGCGCCAGCAGCATTCGTCGTACGTCAGGGTGGTCGATGATCGGCACCTGCGCGGCGGCCGGGTCCTTCGCACCGACCGGGCGGCCCTGCGGCCGTTCCTTCGCGTACGCCAGGCTCTTGAGATAGCCGGTGTAGCCCAGCGCGGTGGCGCCGGCCCCGACCCCGATCCGGGCCTCGTTCATCATGTGGAACATCTGTGCCAGACCCTGGTGCGGGGCGCCGACCAGGTGGCCGACCGCACCGGCACGACCGTCCGGGGTGTGCCCGCCGTCGCCGAAGCTGAGCAGGGTGTTGGTGGTGCCCCGGAAGCCCATCTTGTGGTTGAGCCCGGCCAGCACCACGTCGTTGCGCTCACCGAGCGACCCGTCCGGGCCGACCAGGACCTTGGGCACGATGAACAGCGAGATGCCCTTGACCCCGGGCGGCGCGCCGGGGATGCGCGCCAGCACCAGGTGGACGATGTTCTCGGCCAGCTCGTGATCGCCGCCGGAGATCCACATCTTGGTCCCGAAGAGCCGGTACGTGCCGTCCGCCTGCGGCTCGGCACGGGTGGTGATGTCGGCCAGCGAACTGCCGGCATGCGGCTCGGACAGGCACATGGTGCCGAAGAACCGGCCGTCCAGCATGGGACGCACGTAGGTGTCCACCTGCTCGGGGCTGCCGTGCGCCAGCAGCAGGTTGGCGTTGCCCAGGGTGAGGAACGGGTACGCCGAGGTGGCCACGTTGGCGGCCTGGAACCAGGTGAAGCAGGCCGCCGCGACCGCGTGTGGCAGTTGCAGACCACCGATGCTGGCGTCCAACCCCGCGGTGAGCAGACCCGTCTCGGCGAAACTGTCCAACGCGGCGCGGACCTGCGGGATCAGCCGCACCCGTTGCCCGTCGAAGGTGGGCTCGGCCAGGTCGGCGGCGCGGTTGTGCGGGGCGAACTGCTCGGTGGCCACCCGCTCGGCGAGATCCAGGGCGTCGTCGAAGGTCTCCCGGGAGTGCTCGGCGTAGCGGGGGCGCTCGACGAGGTCGGACACCCGCAACCACTCGTGCAGCAGGAAGTCGAGGTCACGGCGGGAGAGCAGGGTGGACGGCACGGCACTCCTCAGCGGGCACGGGGGCGGGTCGGGTCGGGACGACGGCCCACGGTCGCCCCCGGCCCATCCTGGCCGATCGACAGGGCGGGCACCACCGGCCCCGGTGCGGTCCACGGAGCGGAACGTGTCACACCGCCCGACTAGCGTCGGTGGCCGTGACCGCACCCGGAGACGTCCCGCCCGAGGTCCTCGACCGGCTGCGGCCGGTCTGCCTCGGTCTGCCGGAGACCTACGAGGAGCCCGCCTGGGTGGGCGTCCGCTGGCGGATTCGCAAGCGGACCTTCGCCCACGTGCTCACCGTCGACCCCGACCGTCAGCCGGTCCACGCCCGGGCCGCCGCCCTCGACCAGCCCGCCTGCCTGCTGACCTTCCGGTCGCCACTCGACGAGATCGCCGGGCTGCTCGGCATGGGCCACCCGTTCTACAAACCGGAGTGGGCTCCGAACGTGCTGGGCATGGTCCTGGACGGAAACACCGACTGGGAGGAGGTGGGTGAGTTGCTCACCGAGAGCTACCGCGTGCTGGCCCCCAAGCGGCTCGCCGCCCAGGTCGGCCCGCAGGTCCCGCCGGCCGGCTGAGCGCCGGCTGGCCAGCCTGAACGCCTGCCGGTGTGCGGCCTGGCCGGGCGCCGACTGCGCTGAGAGCCGGCGGTTTCGCCCGGTGCGCTGCGGGGATACCGGGCCGGATGGCCGAAGCCGTCGGCCACCGGCTGAGCCGAACGCGCCGCCGGGCGAGTGAGGAGCGGGTCGATGTCGTCGCTGCCCACCACGGAGGATTCCCGGTTGACGTCGGTGCTCCAGGAGGAACGGGTGTGCACGGGTGTGACAACCCTGCGCGGGCGGGTGTTCCTGAGTTATCCATCGGCGGACCGTCCCGGCGTCCAGGTGGTCGAGGCGCTGCCGGACGGCCGCCGCGAACCGTACCCCGATGTCGCCTGGAATCGGGCTGATCAGCCGCCGGACGGGGCGTTCGTGCACGTCAACGGCTTGCGTGCCGGCCCGGACGGCCGGTTGTGGATCATCGACTCGGGTGCGCCGCAGGTCGGCGGCGCACAGGTGCCGGGCGGCGCCCGGCTGATCGTGGTCGACCTGGACGGCGACCGCGTCGAGCGGGTCTACCACCTGGACGAGGCCGTGCAGCCGAACAGCTACGTCGACGACGTCCGGTTCAACGGCCCGGTGGCGTACCTCAGCGACGCGGGGGCGGCCGGCCTCATCGTGCTCGACCTCGACTCGGGTCGGTCCCGACGCGTGTTGGACGGGCATCCGAGCACGGTGGGCGGGCCGTTGGTGGCCGACGGTCGTACGCTGCGCGACCCTGACGGCGCCGAGGTTCGCCTGCACGTCGACCAGCTGGAGGTGTCGCCGGACGGTCGCTGGCTGTACTACCAGCCGGCCTCCGGCGGGATGTCCCGGATCGCCACCCGCTGGTTGGACGACCCGTCGGTGTCCGCCGACGAGATGGCCCGGAGGGTCGAACGGTGGTGTGACACTCCCAGTACCGGCGGCACGGCCATCGACGCCACCGGCACCATCTACCTCAGCGACGTGCAACGGCGGCGCGTCCTCGCCCTCGCACCCGACCGCAGCGTGCGTACGCTCGTCGCCGACCCCCGGCTGGCCTGGGTGGACGCGATGTGGGTCGACACCGAGGCCCGGCTCTGGATGCCGGCGGCCCAGCTGCACCTGAGCGCCGGGCTCAACGGCGGGCACGCGGCGGTCGACTATCCGGTCCAGGTCTACCGGATGCCGGTCGAGGCCGGACCGCCCGCACTGGACCACGCCTGACTGTCCACTCCCGCGACCGCGGCTACGCGGCGCTCCCCGGGCCCCCGAATTCGGGACCTGGTCGTGACCCTCCGACCTGTCGCAGGTCGGCGTTACGCTCCCGGCCATGGCTGATTTCGTGTTGGTGGCGGGGGCGTGGCTGGGGTCGTGGGCATGGGACGAGGTGGTGCCGCCACTGCGGGCGGCCGGCCACGGCACGCACCCGCTGACCCTCTCCGGCCTCGCCGACAGGCGGGAGGTGCCCGCCGGGCAGCAGACCCACGTGCAGGACGTCGTCGACGAGATTGAGCGTCACGACCTGCGCGACGTGGTGCTGGTCGGGCACAGCTACTCGGGCATCCCGGTGGGTCAGGCCGCCGAGCGCATCGGCGATCGGTTGGCCCGGTTGGTCTTCGTCGACTCGGAGGTGCCGGTCGACGGCGGGTCGTTCGCGTCCGGTTGGTGGCAGGGCCGGGCCGCCTTCGAGGCGCAACTCGCCGACAACGGCGGCCAGTGGGCGCCGCTCGGTGCGGCCGACCTCGACGGTCAGGGCCTCACCGACGAGCAGGTCACGCGCCTGGTTGAGGGCTCCACACCGCACCCGGGCGCCACGCTGACCGAGCCGGCCGTGCTGAGCCGTCCGCTGGGTGAGTTGCCGGCGACGTACGTCAAGTGTCTCCTCGACGGGCCCGAGCCCAACGACACGGTGGCCAAGCTGCTGACCAGCGACCACTGGCGGCTGGTCACCATGGACACCGGCCACTGGCCGATGTTCTCCCAGCCCGCCGAGCTGGCCCGGATTCTGCTGGCCCAGGCCGCCTGATTCGCGTCCGCCTGGGCCGCAGCTCCGGCTACCGCGGCGCGAGCCTCCATGGCAGCGGTCAGGCCACCGGTTCGTCGAGGGTCCTGATGTGGCGCACCGGTGAGGCGAGCAACCACAGCACGGCGAGCACGCCACCCAGACCGGCGACGACCAGGGCGGGCCGCAGCCCGACGGTGGTGCCCAACGCACCGCCGACCAGCGCGCCGAGCGGTCTGATGCCGTAGTTGACGGCGCTGTAGGCGCCGGCCCGGCGTCCTCGCGCGTCGTCGGGTGTCACGGCGGTGAGGAGGGCGTTCAGGTTCACGTCCATCAGCATCACCCCGACGCTGGACACCAGCTCGATGGCCGCCAGCATGGCGACCTTCGTCCAGGTGGATCCGGAAACCAGCGCGGTCAGTGCCAGCGGCGCGGGAAAGAGCACCGCGCCGATCATGGCGGTACGGCCCAGACCGACGGCGCGCGACACCCGTGGAGCGAGCGCGGCGCCCGCGAATCCGCCGAGCGCGCCGAATCCGAAGGCGACGCCGATCGCGCCGGCCGACAGGTCGAGTTCGCGGCTGGCGTAGAGCACCAGCAGCGCGCTCGCGATGAAGGTGAAGAAGTTGACAGTACTGGTGCAGCCGAGGGCGGCCCGCAGCACCGGGTGTCGCAGCACCAGCGTGAGCCCTTCGCGGACCAGACCGAGAGTGGACGTCCGACGGGGCGGGGGCGGCGGCTCGGTGACCGGGATGCGGCTGAGCAGCAGCGCGGAGCCGAGAAAGGACACCGCGTCGACGACGATCGCGACCGGCGCGCTGAGCGCCTGGACCAGCCCACCGCCGACCGCCGGCCCCGCGATGAAGGACAGCGACCGGCTCATGCTCAGCTTGCTGGTCGCGTCCACGTACGCCGAGCGCGGCACCAGGGCGACGAAGAACGCCTGACGCGCCATGGCGAACAGCACCGCCCCGAGGCCGGTCAGCAGTGCCACCAGGTAGAGCTGGGTGAGCGTGATCGCGTCGAACAGGTAGGCCACCGGCAGGCTGAGCAGCACCGCCGCGCGGACCAGGTCCGCGATGATCAGGAGTCGGCGCTTGTGGGTGCGCTGGTCCACCCAGGCACCCAGGAACAGACCCAGCAGGTTGGGCAGCCAGATCAACGCGGTCAGGACGCTGACCTGCACGGGCGTCGCGGTGAGCAGGGTGACGGCGATCAGCGGTAGGGCCAGCTCGCTGATCCGATCGCCGAATGCGGAGATCGTCTCGCTGATCCAGAAGGTGCGGAACCGGCGGTCACGGTGCAGGGCCGGCAAAGGCGCGGTGGCGGTGGCGGTCATGACGCGGCCGCGTCGTCGCCGGGCTCGGGGAGCAGGTAGCGCAGCATCCGGACGACCTGAGCGTCGGCCGGCGCCGCGTCGTCGTCCTTGCGCCGCACGTAGGGGGCGATCAGCTCCTCGATCGCGGCCTCCAGCTGTCGCAGCTCCTCGGGGGTGGCCACGAACCGGGTGTCGGCCACTCCGGCCACCCCGCGCCACCGCGCGTCCAGTCGGGGTTCGTCCCGCAGCAGCCACTGCTGCGGCGCCTCGGCGACCCGGGCGAACATCTCGCCGCGCAGCTGACGGCCCGCCGCCTGCCCCTCGGCATCGTCGGGCAGCGTGAAGCGGAAGCCTCGGGAGGCCGCCTGCCACCAGCGCTCACGCTTGCTGGTGGTGCCCTCCGCGTCGATGACCAGGCCGAACGTCGCGAGGTGTCGCAGGTGCCAGCTGACCACCGACGGGGTGGCGCCGACGTGCGGTGAGAGCCCGGTGGCGGTGGCCGGGCCGTGCCGTTGGAGACGGTCGAGGATGGCCAGCCGGACCGGGTGGGCCAACGCCCGCAGTGCCTGCGGCTCGGTGATCTCGAAATCCCCGTACGGATTCTTGAGAGACATGTTTCGAGAGTAGTCTCTCAGATCAGATCGGAGCAACCCCGAGCCGCGGCGACGCCGCGATGATCAGGCGATGCCCAACCGCGCCAACGGCTCGACCAGTTCCCGCTCCTCGTAGCTGAGGTGCGACAACAGGGCGTCGGTCAGCAGGTCCACGGCGGCGCGCAGCTCGGCGAGGCCGTCCGGAGACCCGACGTATGCGACCAGGGCCCGGTCGACGCCCTCCAGCACGTCGTGGATGACGTGATGCTCCTGCTCCAGCCGGTCGACCACCGGGCCGAGTCGGGGGTCACGCGCCCGCAACCGGGGGAAGAACGACTGGTCCTCGATGGTGTGGTGGGTGGTGACGATGCGGCAGTACGACTCGCAGTAGACGCCGAGCGTCCACCGGTTCTGCCGCATGGTCATCGTGTTGATGTGCGACCGGGCCGCGCCGGCGTCGATCTCGCCGGCCGCCACCTGCTCGATCAGGTCGTGGATCTGGGCCAGCTCGGCGCGCAGGCCGTCGTGGATCTGCACGAGGTGGGCGCCGGTGGCCTGCTCGTGCGGGGTGTAGGTGCGCTCCGGGTCGGGCGCGGGACCGGTCGGCCGGGTCGACTCGTCCCAGACCTGCCGCTCGCTTCGCCGTACGCCGTCGTCGGGCGTCGGCACCACGGCGAACGCGCCGCCGGTCACGGTGGCGCGGCTCGACCGGACCGGCGGCGCCGCGACCGGCTCCGGCTGTGCCGGCGTACGCTCCGCAGCCGCGTCACCGTCCCGTTCGGCCGCCACCAGTTCGCGGACGGCGGGAGCCACCTCGCCGGCGAACCGGCGCAGGTCGTCCGGGTCGTCGCTGCCGAGGATGAAGGCGCTCACGCCCTCCCCCAGCGCCAGCTCGGCCAGCTCCTCCGCCCACTGCTCGGCGGGCCCGTTCAGCGGGCCACGCCCGACGGCCGAGAACTGCCCGGCGATGTTCAGCAGCCGACGCACGTCCCGCGGCGACCGACCGGCCTGCTGTGCGGCGTCGTCGATGATCGCGTTGCCCTTGGCCAGGTCGCCGGGCTGAAGGTAACCCAGTGTCGGCAGCCAGCCGTCGGCCCGGCGACCGGTGAGTTGGAGCATCCGGGGCTTGTACGCACCCAGCCAGATCGGCACCGGGTGGGCCGGAGCGGGACCGCGCTTGGCACCCACCACCCGGTAGAACTCGCCGTCGACCCGAACTCCGCCGCGCGTCTCGACGTCCCAGAGCTGACGGATGACCTCGATCGCCTCCTCCAGCGCCCGCACGCCCTCGCCGGGCGTCAGCCGCCGGCCACCCATCGCCTCGATGGCCTCCCAGAACGCTCCCGCCCCGAGACCGAGGCTGATCCGACCGCCGCTGAGCAGGTCCAGGCTGGCCACACTGCGGGCGAGCACCGCCGGCGGACGCAGTGGCAGGTTCGTCACGTTCGCCGCCACCTGCACCCGGTTGGTGCGGGCCGCGACGAAGCTCAGCAGCGTCCAGGTGTCGAGGAACGCCGGCTGGTACGGATGATCCTGGAAGGTGACCAGGTCCAGCCCGACCTGCTCGGCCAGGACGGCGACGCCGACCGTACGGTCCGGATCGCCGGCGCTCGGCGTGACGAAGGATCCGAAGACCAGGTCGTGGCCGTAGTCGCTCATCTGCGAGCCTCCCGAACTCCGCGACGCCTCGGGTGATGCGTCATGACGTCAACCTTATGCCATCCAGAACATCTGTTGCCAATAAGGTATGGCTCACTGCGCTATTCTCGGGGGATGACGGGTGCCAGTGACCGGCCGGACCGGCCCGATCCGCTCGACGACGACCTGGGCTGGATGCTCGGGATCGCCTTCCGCGGCTACGTACGGGCGGCCGAGCACGCGCTCGCCGGCTTTCCCGCTGGCCCCCGCGGCTACCAGTTGCTCACCGCGGTGATCAACGGACCCGCTCGCAACCAGGGCGCGATCGCCGAGGAACTCGGCATCGACCGCACCGGCCTCACGTATCTGATCGACGACCTGGAGCGGCCCGGGTTCGTCGCCCGTCGGGCGGACCCGGCCGACCGGCGCAACCGGCTGATCGACGTCACCGACGCCGGCCGGGCCGCCTGGGAGCAGCGGCGGTCGACACTTCGACAGGTCGAGTCGCACCTGCTGGGGGCGCTCACACCGGCCGAGTCGGCGACGCTGCGGTCACTGCTGCAGAAGGTCGCCTGCTCGACGCAGGCGGTGGACCCGCTGCGTGACCTCTGCGAGGTGGTCACGCAGGTGCGGGATGATCCGACGCCGGCGGCACCCACCGCACGTCGGACCGACACCGCGGCGGTGCGCAGCGGACGAACCGCCGCCCCCCGCGCCCGCCGCCGCAAGCCCGACTGACAGGCCGCCGACCCGTCGCCGAGGAGCCGAGACGACGGAGGCCCTGCGGTTACGGCAGGGCGGGCCCGGCCCGCACCACCCGACGTCGTCCGTCGAGCGGTGCGGGCCGGGCCCGCGATTCGCTACCGCACCCGGTCAGCGCACGTGCACGAACACCGGGTTCGAGTAGAACCACAGGTCGTCCCACGGGCTCTCCAGCCCGTCGGCGAGCGGCTCGGCCTCGTCGGTGCTGGTGCCACGCACCCGCGCGTAGGTGTCGGCCTCGACGTTGCGCAGAGTGTGCCGGATGACGTAGCTGTCGCCCTTGCGGTGCCAGTCCCGCGGGCCGAACCGGGCCGCCACCCTGGTGGTGGGGTTGGTGTCGGCGTCCGGGTTGGCGCTCGGGCCGGTGATCTGACCGACGATCAGGTCGACCCGGCGGACCTCGGGACGGTCACCGTTCGCGTTCACCCCGCCCAGCGGACGGAACGTGATCTCGATCTCGACATCGGTACGGCTGCGACGGCTGACCGTGATCGTCTGGCCCACGTCGGCGGTCTTGCCCTGCGACGTGGCGGTGACGTCGAGGCTGCGGATCAGGTCACCGGTGGTGACCCAGATCCGGCCGTTACGCAGACCGTCCATGATGTCGCCGTAGTCCTGGCGGGCGTGCACGTACGTCTTGCTGTACTCGCCCGGCCAGAAGTCGGAGCCACCGCGGGTCCAGTGCACGTGCGAGTCCGAGGTCGCGGTGATCCACCAGCGACGGCCCTCGCCGAGCAGCGAGTCCCACAGGCCACCGACCCGAGCGGTCATCTGGTCGAAGCCGCCGTAGGTGGGGTGGTTGCCGTACCCGCCCCGCTTGCCGCCGTTGAGCGGACCGGCCTGGTGGCCGGGCGCGCCCTCGAAGCCGATGTAGACGTCCGGCGCGGCATTGTTGCCGTTGCGGAACTCGCGCGGGGTGTCCTGACCGTAGACGCCGAGACCGGGCGCGGAACGGGACGCGTGGTGGGCGATCACCAGCGGCTTGTGCGGCATACCCCGGGCGACCTTGAGGAACTCGACCATCTTCGCCTCGGTGTCCCGGGCCGGGTCGGTGGGGAACGCGTCGTACTTGGCGAAGCGGCTCTCCAGCTCGAAGAGCTGCTTCGCCTCGTCGTCGTGGCGCGGGATCATCAGGGTGTGGTGGTCCAGCGACGGCGCGTCGAACTCCATCCCCCAGAACTGGAGCACCTCGGGAACCAGCTTGCGCGACCGCAGCAGGTCGGGGTACGCCTGCTCGATGTTCACCTTCGAGTGGGTCGGTCCACCGTGGTCGGTGCACATCGCCCAGGTCAGGCCGAAGTTCTTGGCCATGATGGCGTTGGTGACGATCGGGTAGACCGCGTCCGCGCCCTTGTGGAAGACGATCGGCGACTTGGTCGTGTCGAACTCGCCGCTGTACTCGGAGTGGATGTGGTGGTCACCAGCGCGCCACGCCCGGTTCTTGGAGTCGCCCCGGTCGCTCTTGTCGTCGTCACCCGGCCGGCGGTCCTCGTCGGCCCACGCCGCGCCGGCACCGACCAGGGGGCTGGCCGCGGCCAGCGTCGCACCGACGCCCGCGTACTTGACCAACTTGCGCCGCGACAGCTGCGCGCGCTCGGTCTCTTCGGGTTGCTTGTCTCTCACGTGAGAGCCTCTCCTCGATCAAGCGAATGCTCTTTCGATCAAGGAGCCTCGGAGAGGGCGATGAACGCCGGTCGTACGGGGCGGATGCGTCCGATGAACTCCCTGGCCCGGACCGGTGGAGCGCTGGACCGGGACAGCAGCGGGTCACCCCTCGACCCCACCGTGTGTCCGATCCGGGGGTCCGGGGCCGGTTCAGGGCAGCCGCCGGGAGCGCCGCGACTGCTCCGGGCCGACCGGTGGGCCGCCGACGGCCCCGATCAGATCCGGGCCCGGGGCAGCCAGCCCAGAAACCGGAGCCGGACCCGAGGCAGCGGCAGCGTGGGCAGGTCCTGGGCCGCGGCGACGAGGCAGGAGCCGAGATAGACCGCGAGAGAGGCGCGTGCTCCGCCGAACTCGGCGAGCAGTTGGCTCTGCTTCGTGGCGCAGGGCCACTCGCGGCCACACCCGGTGCAGGTCCAGCTCGGTGGGCTGGGGAGGTGCTCCGGCAGCTTGGAGCGGCGGTACCGTCCGACGACGCTGTTGTCCGAGCGTACGTCGCGTCGGCGGGGCGCGGGACCGTCGTTGCGGCGCACGACCGGACGGGCGCCGGGCAGGTAGCGCCCGACGGTGCCGAAGAGCACTCCGACGCGGATCAGGGCGTCCGGTCCGACATGCTGTGTCAGCAACGCGGTCATCAGGTAGTGCCCCAACAGATCGAAGACCTCACGATTCAGCCGCAGCTCACGGCAGAGGTCGACGAAGTCCGGCGTGGTCAGCGGCACCCGGTTGTCGAGTGCGCGGCGCAGCACCGCGCGCAGCCCGCCGCCGAGCCTCTCCAGCGCGTCGCCCTCGCCCAGACCCAGGCTGTCCTCGTCCGCCACCCGGGCCAGCGCCTCGGCGACGGCCAGCCGAACGACGCGTTCAGGATCACCAGCGTCCAACGTCTCCCCCTTTCGTGGGCCGGTCTGCCGGCAGTGGTCCGGTCATCCTCCGACGAATCATGAACAAGATTTCGCTGTCGGCCGCGAGGGTGGCTAGGACAGCAGACGTAGAACCATTCGGCGCGTTAGCCGGAAAACGAAGTCGAGCTGCCGACACACCACAGTGATTCGCGGGACGCCAGGCGAATGATTGTCGTATGGTGACATTCCCATTCACGGATATTGCGTCTCAGCGCCACTGATTGGTCAGACCAGGTCCGACGCCCTCAACCGGTCGCTGCCGTCCCGCTCGCGACGTTCCACCTCACCGCACCGCCGGCTCACGACGTGCCGGGTCGCCGCCGAGCACCCCGGCACGTCCCGATCGTGCCGTCGGTACCCGTTCCACCACCGGGCGGCACCTCCACCGGACGGAGACAGCGGATGACGTCATCGCCAGTGCAGACCCACCAGTTCGACAGCCGTGACCCGGCGGCCATTCAGGAGTTCCTGTCCGCCACGTACGACCCGAAGCTGCGTGTCGAGAGCAGGAACGGGTACCGGCTCACCCACCACCGCGTCGACACCGGTCCGTTCGCCATCGCGACCACCCGCCAGACCGGGCACCTCGAGATCGATGCCAGCAGGCTCAGCGGGCTGGTCATCGGTCGCACCCGCACCGCGCGCGTCGATCGCTCCTGCACCGGGCCGGCCCACCGGTTCGGCCCCGGCGAGGTCTTCCTCGTCACCCGGCCGGAGGAGCCGTGCGCCGTCCGCTGGCACCCCGGCGAGGTGGAACTCTGCGTACTGGACCTGTCGGTGCTGGCACAGGTGGCCACCACCGCGCCGGCTCGCCGGCCCGGCCGGATCCAGTTCACCGATCTGGGTCCCGCCGGCACGGCCCTCGCCCGACAGTGGCGCAACACCACCAGCTTCGTCCGGGACGTCGTGTTGAACAGTCCGGCCGCCGGAGCCCAACCGCTGGTGATCGGCAACGCCGCCCGCATGTTGGCCGCGGCGGCACTCGCGGTCTTTCCCAACACCGCGTTCACCGAACCGACCGCCACGGACCGGAACGACGCCACCACCGCCACCCTGCGACGGGCGATCACGTTCCTGGAGGAGCACGCCGACCGGGACATCAGCGCGGCCGACATCGCCGGCGCCGCCGGCGTCTCGCTGCGGGCGGTGCAACTCGCCTTCCGCCGTCATCTCGGCACCACCCCCATGGCCCACCTGCGTCGGATCCGGCTGGTACGGGCACACCACGACCTGGTACGCGCCGACCCGCGCCAGGAAACGGTCTCGGCGATCGCCAGTCGGTGGGGGTTCGCCAGCCACAGCAGGTTCACCGCGCGTTACCACGCCAGCTACGGCGTGCCGCCCCGCGAGACGCTGAACGCCTGAGCCGCGGCCCGGTCCGCGCCTTGTGGGGGTGAGCCGACCCGACAACAATCGGCGGCGTGAAGCTCCCGTCGCCGATCACGGTGCCGCTGCTGGCGCTGCTGACCCTCGCCGCCTGCGGGACCTCGTCCAGGTCGACCGGCGACCCGCCGAGCAGCTCGCCACCCGCATCTCCGAGCGCCCCCTCCCCCGCCGCCCCGTCCGCGGCCGCCCCGTCCGCCGCCGTCCGGTCACCCGTCGCCTTCGACAAGGCGCTGCACGACGAGTTGGTCGGCATGCTGAAGCGCGACCAGGCCGACCGCGAGGGCACGCCGCAGAGCGAGTCCGACCAGGCCCGCACCGCCCGGCTGAAGGAGATCCTCCGTACCCACGGCTGGCCGACCTTCGCCCTCGCGGGCGAGGACGGCGGCAACGCCGCCTGGGCGATCGCCCAGCACTCCGACCTGGACCCGGCCTTCCAGCAGGAGGCGCTGGACCTGCTGCGGGCAGCGGTGTCCGCACGCCAGGCATCGCCGGGCAATCTGGCCTACCTGGAGGACCGGGTCGCGGCGGGCAGGGGCGAGCCCCAGGTGTACGGCACACAGATCCGCTGCGGACCGGACGGCCCCGTCCCGGCGACTCCGATCAGGGACGAGCCGGGCGTCGAGCGGCGTCGGGCCGAGGCCGGCCTGCCGACGCTGGCCAGCTACCTGGCCGAGATGACCACGATCTGCGCGCAGGACACCAACTGACGCGCCGTCCACCGCCCGCTCGCCGGGAACGGGCCAGCCCCAGACGAGTAGTTCGAACTCGATCAGGGGGTCGCGGAAGAACGGAACGGGATCTGGCGCAAAACCTGGTGCTACTGGCAGGGCCTTCAGCCGTTGGACCGCTCTTCGGACGCTTTCAGGAGGGCCGAGGCGATGAGGGCGACAGTCTGATCGTCGTCGTCGACCAATTGTTGCAGGGTGCCCTGCGCGGTGGTCCCCGGCATCTCGGCGAGGGCCTGGGTCAGGCGTATCCGCACTGCGGGGTCGGCAGTGTGCGCGGCGAACTCGTGGACCAGTTCGCCCATGATCCGGTCCGCGCATCCCGGGTCCAGTGCCAATGCCCCCAGGGCCTCGGCTGCTTCGACGTCGTTCGTGCCTTCGACCACCATGCCGACGAGTGTCGGCACGGCTTCGGTCGCGCCACGCGTACCCAATGCCAGCGCAGCGTGCCTGCGCACCGTCGGGTCCGAATCGCCGAGTGCGTCCGCGAGCACCGCGGTCGCCTCGTCACCGGACATCTCCGCGATCGCCAGGACCGCGCGCCGCCGGATGTCGACGTTCTCCGAGCACATGCCGGACGTCACGCTCGCCAGTCCGTCACCGCCCGCCCGCGCGAGGGCCCACCGCAGGGCGCCGGCGACGTTCGGATCGGATTCGGCGAGAACCGCCCCAGCCAGCAGCTCGATGGGAACCGGCACGCCCTCGGCCGGGTTCAGGACAGTCTGCTGCCGGCGCGCGGCACTGGGCGAGTTGAGCCCCCGCAGGAGCTCGACGATCCGTAGGACGCCCTGCCAGCCGGAGGGCGCCGAGGCGTTGACCACGCGGAGGCGGTCGAGTAGCTCCTGCTCCCGCTTCAGTCGGTCCTCGGTCCGTCGAATGAGGTCGCCGACCAGCGCGGACGGCGCGAAGGCAGGATTCTCCAGAGCACGTCTGATCTGTCGCAGAGACAATCCCAGGGACCGCAGACTCTCCACGTGGAAGATCCGGCGGATGTCCTCGGCGGAGTACGCACGGTATCCACCCCTGGTGCGGCCTGTTGGTCGCACCAGCCCGAGGGAGTCGTAGTGCCTGAGCATCCGGGTACTCACCCCCGAGCGGCGTGCCACCTCGCCGATCAGCACGCGGTGCCCTCGACTCGTGTCGGGCCGAGCGCGGTGATCCGCTTCGCCTCGTCGACGGCTGCGTCGAAGCCGACATCCGGGTCGCGCAGGAGCAGCTTCGTGGCGCGGGCATGCGCACTCACCGTCGGGTCGTCGCTCGCCATTCCCGTCCGCAGGGCCGGCTCGATCACGTCTCCGAGTGCCACCAGCGCTCGGCTGAGACTCAGCTTCACATTCCGGTCACCGCGACCGAGTTGTGCGGCCAACTCCGCGGCCAGCCCTCGCTGTTCCCCGTCGGGCACGAGCACGACGGCAGCACGCCATGCGCTTCGCGCAACCTCGTCGTCGGCGTCGTGCAGCAACGCCCGCGTGATCGCGGGGTACGCACTCCTGTCACCGATCTTGGACAGCGTGTGCAACGCCTGACTTCGGGCCTGAGCGCGCTCCGAACGGAGTTCCGCACGGAGTCTGGGCACCGTGATCTCCGACGGGAGGCGGGTCAACGCCCACGTGAGCATGTCGCGGACGAAGAAGTCCGGCTCTGTCGCGCACCGTGCCACGAGCGCATCGACGAGCCCGGACTCGGCGCGCGTGCCAATCGTCAAAGCCGCCTGAAGCCGCGTCGACGAATTTTCGGCGCTCAACGCGGCGAGCAGGCGCGCGTCCTGTGAATTCCGGTATGTCGAGTTGACGGGGACCACCTCCTGCACCCAGTCAAAGCCTTGGCACAGTGTCAACGTCAAGTGCGCGTCATGCCCCGGGGCAGCAGACGTTGAGCGACCCGGACGGCGACGCCGGTCAAGGTCTAGGCCCGATCGCGCTCGTGGCTGTCGCGGGCGGTCTGCAACTCGGGCACCGCGGCCTCCAGCAGATCGGCGAGACCACGCAGTTGCTCGGCGACCCGGGCGCCGAGGGGGGTCAGCGAGTATTCGACGCGCGGTGGGATCGCGGTGAGCACCTCGCGGGTGAGCATTCCGTCGCGTTCGAGGGTCTGCAGGGTCTGGGAGAGCATCCGTTCGCTGACCCCGTCGATGCGGCGACGCAGCGCGTTGAACCGGTAGCGACCCTCGCCGAGCGCCAACAGGGCCAGCGAGGCCCACTTCGAGGTGACGTCCTCGAAGGCCGCACGGGAAGTGCAGCCCCGGGCGAAGACATCGCTGACGAATTCCTGGGTAGGCCCCGCCGGATCCCGGGCCGGCATGTCGCTCACCTCACCAGCCTATCCCATACCCACCATCAGTAAGTGCTATAGATTAGTAAGTGCTGGCGAATTTGCCCCCTACCCGTCGGAGGTTCTCATGCCCACGTATGCCGTCACCGGCGCCACCGGCCGGCTGGGCCGCCTGGTGATCGAGCAGCTGCTCGATCACGGCGTGCCCGCCGCCGATGTCGCCGCCATCGTCCGGAATCCGGAGAAGGCCGCGGACCTGGCCGCGCGCGGGGTCGAGATCCGCAAGGCCAACTACGACGACCCGTCCACGCTGCCCGGTGCCGTGGCGGGCGTACGCCGCCTGCTGCTCATCTCCGGCGACGCTCCCGGTCAGCGCGTCGCACAGCACACCGCGGTCATCGACGCCGCCAAGCTCGCCGGGGTCGAGCGCCTGGTCTACACCAGCATCCTCAGGGCCGACACCACCGCGAACCCGCTCGCCCCGGAGCACAAGGCCACCGAGGAGGTCCTGGCCGCGTCCGGTCTGACGTACACCGTGCTGCGCAACAGCTGGTACACCGAGAACTACACCGACCAGCTGCCGCAGTACCTGGGGTCCGGCACGATCCTCGGCGCCACCGGCGGCAGCAGGATCTCCGCCGCGACACGGGCCGACTACGCGGGAGCCGCCGTGGCGGCGCTGACCCGCGAGGAGGACGGCAACGCCGTCTACGAACTGGGCGGCACCGCGTTCACCTTCGACGAACTGGCCGAGGCCGTCACCGAGGTGACCGGCACCACCGTCGTCCACCAGGACATGTCCGCCGCCGAGCTGGCCTCCGCCCTGGAGAACGTCGGCCTGGACGCGGGCACCGCCGGGTTCGTCGCCGCGCTGGATGAGTCGATCGCCAACGGTGAGCTGGTGACCGACAGCGACGACCTCAGCCGGCTGCTCGGCCGCCCGAGCACCCCGCTCCGCGACGCCATCCGGGCCGCGCGGGCCTGACCTGGGGCCCACCGCCGTGGTGGGCGGCGGCGGTCGCCGTCGTCCGCCACGGGGCGCGGCCGGAGACGTATCCTCGACGGCATGGTGAGGCACGTCGACAGCCAGCTCTGCCGGCACACCCGACCGTCACGTCGGCACCCCGCGGTGTCCGACCTGGACACACCGGCGTCGGCACGGTGAGCGCCGAGTTCGTCGTTCGCGCCGCCGTGCCGCAGGACGACCCCGAGCAGGTCTTCGACGTGCTGTGGCAGCTCGCTCCCGGTGACGCGCGGCCGGACGCCTCCCGGCTGATCACCGCCTGGCGGGGCCTGCACGCGCAGGCCGGCCGCCGCCTCCTGCTGGCCGTCGCCGGGGACGCCTTCGTGGGCACCCTGGACACCCTCGTCGCCCCCAACCTCACCCACGGCGCGCGACCGTACATGGTGGTGGAGAACGTGGTGGTCGCGCCCGGATGGCGCCGCCGCGGGGTCGCCCGGGCCCTCATGCTGGCGGCGTTCGAGCAGGCAACGGAGGCCGGCTGCTACAAGGTCCAGTTGGTGTCGAACGCCGCGCGGACCGACGCCCACCGCTTCTACGCGTCCGTCGGATTCGCACAAACCGCTGTCGGTTACCGCCGGTACCTCTGACACCGCCCGCACACCGACCCGGTCAGCCCGCCTCGGTCGGCTCGGCGAGCAGCAGGCCGGTCAGCAGACCCCGCAGGGTCCGCTCGACGAGGTCCGCGCGGGGCGCCGGCCCGGAGGGCCGACTGAACGCCGCGACCAGGTGCGGGTACGCCGCGAGATCGACCCCGGCGAAGCTGAACGCCCCGGCGCCGGCCTCCCGGCGGGCGAAGAGGCTCACCACGCCGGTCATCATCGCGATGGCCTCGAACTTCGCGACGGCGGAACAGCGCACGGGTTCCAGGACCCGGATGCAGTTGTCGAACCAGGCCAGGGTCTCCGGGCCGATGCCGGAGGGCCGGTGGAACACGTCGAGCAGCCACGGATGTGCGCCGAACAGCGCCAACTGCCGGCGGCCCAACAGCACCATGGTGTCCAACCAGTCCCCCTCGGCCTGCGGGTACGGCCGCAGCTCCCGCACGGCCCGGTCGGTCATCAGGTCGAGCAGGTCGTCGCGGGAGGACAGGTAGCGGTAGAGAGATCCGGCGCCGGTGCCGAGCGCCGCGGCCACGGCGCGCATCGACACGGCGGCGAGCCCTTCGGCGTCAGCCAGGGCGATCGCGGCCCCGACGATGGCGTCCCGACTGTGCGTCGGCGCGGGGCCACGACTGCCACGTTCGGGTCTGCTCCAGATCGGCTGCCGGTCGGGGCCGCTGTTGGCGGCTGTGTCACTCACTGATCTACTGTAAACTGCAAACGTCGTTCGCGATTTGATCCCGCCGCAGCTGTCGCACCGGCGGCCGGCAAGTCACGCTGCACGCACCGCGCGGTCGCCCACGGTCATTGATCTTGGCTAGGCTGGTGGCATGCCCGCACACCATCCGCAGCGCCACGACGACGGCCGGAGGTGGGCCCCAGCCACGCTCCCGGCCCGTCCGATCGAGCCAACCGACTGGTGAGCGACGCCCCCGTGCCCGCCCCGCGAGGTGGGCCGCCCACGTCACGCACGCACGGGTCGGGTTGGGCCAAGCGTTGCGACCAACTCGCCCGGTCCCGCCCCTTCGAGATCGCCATCGTGGTGGTCATTCTCGCCAACGGCATCGTCCTCGGCCTGGAGACGTACGAGGACCTGAGCCCGGCGGGCACCGCGCTGCACGGGCTGGAGCTGTTCTTCCGGGCCGTCTTCGTCGTCGAGATCGGCATCCGACTGGCGGCGTACGGCAGGCGTCCGCAGGACTTCTTCCGGCACGGCTGGAACGTGTTCGACTTCGTGGTGATCGCGGCGATCTTCATTCCGGGCCTGCACGGCGACCCCGCCCTGCTGCGGGTCGTACGGGTCGCCCGCATGGTGCGCCTGGTGCGGTTCTCGCCGGGTCTGCGGACCATCGTCTCCGCGCTGTGGCGCAGCCTGCCGGGCGTCACCGGGTTCCTCGCCCTGGCCGTGGTGACGCTCTACGTCTACGGCATGGCCGGTTGGCTGATCTTCGGCAACAGGTACCCGGAGGAGTACGGCGACATCGGCCGATCCCTGCTGACGTTGTTCGTGCTGCTCTCGCTGGAGACGTTGCCGGACCTCATCGAACAGGGCATGGCGATCTCGCCGTGGACGTTGCTCTACTACGTCAGCTACGTGGTCATCACCGTCAACCTGCTGCTCAACATCCTCATCGCGGTCATCGTCAACTCGATGGAGGAGGCCCGCCGGCTGGAGATGACCGAGCGACTGGCCCCCGGGTACGACGAGGACGGCGACGGCGTCCCGGACGAGGTCGACCGGATCGCGCTCACCCAACGGCTCGACGACCTGCGGGCGGTCATCGCCGAGTTGGAACGCGAGTTACGCATCGACCGGGACGACGGCAACGGCCGACCCCACCGGGACAACGCCCACACCAGACGGTGACCCGAGTCGGCGCCGCCTCGTCCGCCTGGGATTCCCGGCCCGACGGGGCGGCGGCGCTCTCCGCCCTGCACCCGCAACGTCAGGTAGCGGTACCGTGGAACGGCGATGACCAGCGACCCGCGTGAGGAACTGCACCGGCTGCGTGCGCAGACCGAGGCGCAGGCCGTCGCGCTGGAGGGCGACCTGCGGAGCCTCTTCGAGGCGTCCCGGTCGTCGAACGCCGATGACGAACACGACCCCGAGGGCAGCACCATCGCCTTCGAACGCGCACAGCTCACCGCCGTCCTCGACGCCACCCGCCGACGCCTGGCCGAGCTGGACGGCGCGCTGCGACGGGTCGACGAGGGCAGCTACGGCGTGTGCGAAGGCTGTGGCCGCCCGATTCCCGGCGAACGGCTCGCCGCCCGCCCGTCAGCACGTACGTGTGTGGCCTGCGCCAGCCGACGGTGACGGCGGCCCTGACCGCCTCATGCGTCAGCCGACGACGGGGCTGCGCCGCTCCAGCAGGACCACGTCACGCCAGCGTCCGTGGTGGCGACCAACCCGCTCGCGTACGCCGATGACCCGGAACCCGGCCCGCTGGTGAAGCGCCAGGCTGGCGGCGTTCTCCGGAAAGACGCCGGACTGGATCGTCCAGATGCCGGCGGACTCGGTGGACGTTATCAGCGCGTCCAGCAGCAGTCGGGCGACGCCACGGCCCTGGGCTCTCGGGTCGACGTAGACGGAGTGTTCCACCACCCCGGCGTAGACCGCGCGGGTCGAGGTCGCCGAGACGGCGACCCAGCCGAGCACCGCCTCACCCGGGTCGACGGCTACGAACCGGTGCCCGCTCAACCGAGCGGCGCTGAACGCCGCCCAGCTCGGCGCGGCGACCTCGAAACTGGCATCACCGGTGTCCAGGCCGGCCTGGTAGATCGCCAGGACCCGGTCGGCGTCGGCGTCGGTCATGGGCCGCACGGTGATGTCGACCATCAGCACGTTCCTTTCCGGCAGGCGACCGCCTGTCTCGGTGTCGAGGTGTCTACGTCGCAGAGGTTGAGAGCTGAACGCTCCGCCCCCCCCTGATTGCACAGCGGCCGCTCGTCGGCCGAGGTACTGCTACCGGGCAAGGACCCTAACGGGCCCCGGCGTAGACAGCGCGGTCGCCGAGTTCCTCCTCGATGCGGATGAGCTGGTTGTACTTCGCCGTGCGGTCGGAGCGCGACAGTGAACCGGTCTTGATCTGGCCGCATCCGACGCCCACGGCCAGGTCGGCGATGGTGGTGTCCTCGGTCTCTCCGGACCGGTGCGACATCACCACCCGATACCCCGCCTTGTGCGCGGCGTCCACCGTCGCGAGGGTCTCGGTCAGCGTGCCGATCTGGTTGACCTTGACCAGGATCGCGTTGGCGTAACCGCCGTCGATCCCGTCGCGGAGCCGGTCGACGTCGGTGCAGAAGACGTCGTCGCCAACCAGCTGCACGCGCTCCCCCGCCATCGCCGTCAGCCGCTTCCAGCCGGTGACGTCATCCTCGGCCATCGGGTCCTCGATCGAGCTGATCGGGTAGCGGGAGACGAGGTCGAGCAGGTAGTCGATGTGCTCGTCGACGGTGCGCCGGCGTCCCTCGCCGACGTAGTCGTAGACACCGTCACGGAAGAACTCCGAGCTGGCCGGGTCGAGGCAGATGAGCACGTCGGTCCCGGGCTGGTAGCCGGTGTCCTCGATGGCACGCAGCACGAACCGCAGCGCCTCGTCGGCGCTCGCGACGTTCGGCGCGAAGCCGCCCTCGTCACCGACGTTGGTGTTGTGCCCGGCGGCGGCCAGGGACCCCTTGAGGGTGTGGAAGACCTCCGCGCCCATCCGGACCGCCTCGGCGAAGGTCCGCGCCCCGACCGGGGCGATCATGAACTCCTGGAAGTCGAGCGGATTGTCGGCGTGCACGCCGCCGTTGATGATGTTCATCATCGGCACCGGCAGCAGGCGGGCACCGACGCCACCGACGTATCGGTAGAGCGGCTGCCGGTGGGCCAACGCCGCCGCCTTCGCCGCCGCCAGGGACACCGCGAGGATCGCGTTGGCGCCGAGCCGACCCTTGTCCTTCGCACCGTCGAGGTCGATCATCGTCTCGTCGATCAGGGCCTGGTCCTCCGCGTCGAGTCCGGTCACCGCGTCGGCGATCTCGCCGTTCACCGCGGCGACCGCCGTCGTGACGCCCTTGCCGTGGAAGCGCGTCGGGTCCCCGTCGCGCACCTCGACCGCCTCGTTCGCCCCGGTCGACGCACCGGACGGTACGGCCGCCCGGCCGGTCGACCCGTCGGCGAGGACCACGTCGGCCTCCACCGTCGGGTTGCCCCTGCTGTCGAGGACCTGCCGACCACGCACCCCACTGATTGCCGTCATCACACACTCCCTGCTCAAGCTGCCTTTTCGCAGCCAGACTGGCAGGAAACGGCGGCCCCGGCACCGCGACGATCGACACGTTGACCCGTACCCCGGGGTGCGGGTTTAGGGTCGCGGGATGCGGGTGGGTGAGTTGGCACGGCGGACCGGAACGACGGTCCGGGCACTGCGGTACTACGAGTCGGCCGGGCTGGTCGTGCCCCGACGGCTGAGCAACGGCTACCGCGAGTACGACCCGATCGCGGTGCGGCTGGTGACCCAGATCCGCGAGTTGATGGCGCTCGGGCTCACCGTCGAGGAGACCCGCCCGTTCGTCGAGTCGATCGCCGGTGGTGCCGACGACACCGACGTGTGCGCGGCGGCGGTGGCCACGTACCGCAGCACCATCACCAACCTGCAGGAACGGATCGGCCGGTTGACGGCGCAGCGGGACGCGCTGGACGCGCGCCTCGACGCCGCCGCGACGCAGGTCGTACCCGGCAGCCACGTGGTCGACGCCGACCCCGCCGCGCTGGTCGGCGTCAGGCTGCCACCGCTGTCCTTCTACGGCACCGACGGCCGCCCGGTCGACCTCGGCACGCTCGGCGCCGGGCGCACGGTCATCTTCGTGTATCCGCTGACCGGCCGACCCGGCGTCGACCTGCCCAACGGGCTGTTGGAGATCCACGGCGCCCGGGGCAGCACCGAGCAGGCCGCCTGGTTCCGCGACCACCACGCGGAACTCCGCGCGGCCGGTGCCGCCCGGGTGTACGGGCTGTCCGCGCAGTCCACCGGGTACCAGCGGGAACTCGCGCACCGGCTGCGGTTGCCCTACCCGCTGATTCCCGACCCGAGGCTCACCCTGGCCGACGCGCTGCGGCTGCCGACCCGCACCGCGGGCGACATGACGCTCTACGAGCGGCTGACCCTGATCGTCGCCGACGGCGAGGTGGAACACGTCTTCCACCCGATCCCGGACCCGGCGTCGCACCCCCTGCACGTGATGCGGTGGCTCACCAAGCGACGCCAGGCCCCCGGATCGGTCGCCGCCTAGAAGTCGTCGTCGAAGGCGACGGCGCCGGTCACCCCGACCTGGTACGCCGACACCCGCCGCTCGAAGAAGTTCGACAGCTCCTGCACGTCCTGCAATTCCATGAAGGCGAACGGGTTGCTCGACCCGTAGTGCGGGGCGATGCCGAGTTGGGCGAGGCGGCGGTCGGCGACGTGCTGGAGATACTCCCGCATGTCGGTCAACGTCAGGCCGGGCACGCCGTGACCCAGCAGGTCCTCGGCGAACTGCACCTCGCACTCGACCGCCTCGGTGAGCATCTGGCGGACCTGCTCGGCGAGGTCGTCGTCGAACAGGTCCGGCTCCTCGGCCCGGACGGTGTCCACGACGTCGAACGCGAACGCCATGTGCATCGACTCGTCCCGGAACACCCAGTTGGTGCCGGAGGCGAGGCCGTGCAGCAGGCCACGCGAGCGCAGGAAGTAGACGTACGCGAACGCGCCGTAGAAGAACAATCCCTCGATGCAGGCGGCGAAGCAGATCAGGTTGAGCAGGAACGCCCGCCGATCCTCCCGGGACCGCAGCTCCCGCAGGTCGTTGAGGGAGTCGATCCAGCGGAAGCAGAACTCGGCTTTACGACGGATCGATGGGATGTTCTCGATGGCGGCGAAGGCCGCGAAGCGCTCCGTCTCGTCGGGCACGTACGTGTCGAGCAGGTTGAGATAGAACTGGACGTGCACGGCCTCCTCGAACAGCTGCCGGGACAGGTAGAGGCGACCCTCGGGGCTGTTGACGTGCTGGTAGAGATTGAGCACCAGGTTGTTGGCGACGATCGTGTCGCCGGTGGCGAAGAACGCCACCAGGCGGCTGACCAGGTGCCGTTCGGCCGGCGACAGCTTGTCCAGGTCGGCGAGGTCGGCGTGCAGGTCGACCTCCTCGACCGTCCAGGTGTTGCGGATCGCGTCGCGGAACCGGTCGAAGAAGTGCGGGTAACGCATCGGACGGAGGGTGAGGTCCATCCCGGGGTCGAGCAGCATGTGCGCGGTCCTCGTGTCGGAGGTGTGGGTGTCGGCGGCGGGGTCGGCGGCGGGCGTCACTGGCAGGCCTCGCACGACTCGGGGTTCTCCAGCGAGCAGGCCAGCGCCTCCGCGTCGACAACGACGGGCGCGACGGCGCTGACGGCGACGGGCGCGACGGCGCTGACGGTGGCCTGCTGGATCCGGGTGGCGGGGCGCGAGCGCAGGTAGTAGGTGGTCTTCAGCCCGGCCTTCCAGGCGTACAGGTACATCGAGGAGAGCTTGCCGATGGTGGGCGAGGCGAGGAACAGGTTCAGCGACTGGGACTGGTCGATGAACGGGGCGCGGGCGGCGGCCAGGTCGATCAGCGCCCGCTGCGGCAGCTCCCAGGCGGTGCGGAACAACTCGCGTACGCCGGCCGGCAGCTCCGCGATGTCCTGCACCGACCCCTCGGCCCGCTTGATCGCCGAGCGAATCCGCTCGGTCCACAGACCACGGGCCTTCAGCTCACGTACCAGCGCGGTGTTGACCTGGAGGAACTCCCCCGACAGGGTCTCGCGCTTGAACAGGTTGGACACCTGCGGCTCGATGCACTCGTAGCACCCGGCGATCGAGGCGATGGTCGCGGTCGGCGCGACCGCCACCAGCAGGGAGTTGCGCAGCCCGTACGCCTCGACCCGCTCACGCAGCGCGTCCCACCGCGCGGTCTGCGTACCCTCGACACCCCACAGGTCGGGTTGCAGCTGGCCCCGCGCGGCCCGGGTCTGCGGGTACGCCGGGTGTGCCCCGAAGTCGCGAGCCAGGTCGGCGGAGGTCTCCAGCGCGGTCAGGTACAGCTCCTCGCTGATCCGGGTGGACAGCTCCCGGGCGGCTGGCGAGTCGAACGGCAGCCGCAGCGCGAAGAAGACGTCCTGGAGCCCCATCAGCCCGAGCCCGACCGGCCGCCAGCGGGGGTTGCTCGCCGCCGCCTGCGCGGTCGGGTAGTAGTTGATGTCGATGACCCGGTCGAGGAAGGTCACCGCCGTCCGCACCGTGGCGCGCAGCCGCTCCCAGTCGACTCCCCCGTCGGTGAGGTGGGCGGCGAGGTTCACCGAACCGAGGTTGCACACGGCGGTCTCGGCGTCGCTGGACACCTCGATGATCTCGGTGCAGAGGTTGGACAGGTGCACCACGTTGCCCGGCTCGGCGGTCTGGTTGCAGAGCCGGTTGGCGGCGTCCTTGAAGGTCATCCACCCGTTGCCGGTCTGGGCGAGGGTCCGCATCATCTTCCCGTACAGCTCCCGGGCCGGGACCTGCCGCACGTAGCGACCCTGCGCCTCGGCCTCCCGGTACGCGGCGTCGAACCGCTCCCCCCACAGGTCGGGTAGTTCGGGCACCGCGTGCGGGTCGAACAGCGACCACATCTCGTCGGCCTCGACCCGGCGCATGAACTCGTCCGGAATCCAGTTGGCCAGGTTGAGGTTGTGGGTGCGCCGGGCGTCCTCGCCGGTGTTGTCCCGCAGTTGCAGGAACTCCTCGATGTCCGGGTGCCACGGCTCCAGGTAGACGCAGGCCGCGCCCTTGCGCCGGCCGCCCTGGTTGACCGCGGCGACGCTCGCGTCCAGCGTCCGCAGCCACGGCACGATCCCGTTGGACTGCCCGTTGGTGCCCCGGATCAGCGCCCCCCGGGAGCGCACCCGGGAGTAGGCGATGCCGATGCCGCCGGCGAACTTGGACAGGTTGGCGACCTGGGCGTACCGCGCATAGATCGAGTCCAGTTCGTCGCGCGGCGAGTCGACCAGGTAGCAGGACGACATCTGGGTGTGCCGGGTGCCGGAGTTGAACAAGGTCGGTGAGCTGGGCAGGTAGGCGAGGCTGGACATCAGCCGGTAGAAGTCGACCGCCTCGTCCGCCGTCCGGGACAGACCGCAGGCCACCCGCAGCAGCCAGTACTGCGGAGTTTCCAGCACCAGTCGGCTGGTGGGGTGGCGCAGCAGGTAGCGGTCGTACACCGTGCGCAGGCCGAAGTACTCGAACCGGCGGTCGCCGTCCGGGTCGACGGCGGCGTCGAGCGTCGCGGCGTGTGCGGCGACGAACGCGGCGGTGTCGTCGCCGATCAGACCCTCGGCGTGACCGACCCGGATCGCCGTGCTGAACGAGGTGGTGCCCTGTCGACGTACCTCCTTGTCGACGTAGCCGGCCAGCAGCCGCGCGGCGAGGCGCGAGTACTGGGGCTCCTCCCCGATCATCTCGGCCGCGGTCTGGATGGACAGCCGGTCCAGCTCGGCCGTCGTCGCGCCGTCGTACAGGCCGCTGATCGTGCGGGTGGCCACCCGCATCGGGTCGACATCGGTCAGGTCGTCGGCCCACCGCTCGACCGCCCGGACGATCTTGTTCACGTCCACGGGTTCGGTGTCGCCGTCGCGCTTGCGGACCTGCATCGGCGTGCGCCGCAGGGCCGCGTCGCCGCTGGTCGGGACTACCTCGGTGACTGTCACCACTCGCTCCTCGGAGTTCGAGACCTGGTGGTCCGGACGCGAGGGGACAGACACCGGCGGACGCCACGCCAGCCAGGCGTGGGTCCAGGTGGCGTCGGCCGTCCCACGCGGCTTCGGACCGCCGCCCACCCGGGTGCGGGTACGCGGCGCGCTGGCAGGTCTTCGGACTCGTGGGCACGACCGGGGTCGCCGGTCTCCTACTGGCCGTCGCTTCCCAGGCCGAGGGGTGGCCCAGTGCTGATGACGGCGGTCGTTCCCACTCACCGCTGCGGGACAGTCCCGGATTTCCACCGGGTTCCCTGTTGCCTCGACCGCGCCGGATGAGCGGCCGAACCAGCTGCGCTCGACACCATATATAGGGACGCAGCCGTTGTCACACCCCACATGTCGGTCTCGGGCGTGTCGGCGGTCGGTTGGTGATGACGATCACCCGAGCCATCGACCCGGCGCGACCCGACCGCGGCCGGGCCGCGGAGACGGGCTTCCCGGCCGGTTTGGACAGTGGACAGAGATGTGACGTATCGAGGTGGCAGCACCGCATACCGGACGCATATGCCACCGTCAATGCTCTCTTACTCGCGTAGAACATCTAATCTTCGGCGACCTCGTTCCCGCGCACTCGGCCGGTCAATTGCCACCACGGCCGGCAAGGCGGATTACCCCGGTGCCAGAAACATCATATGACTATGGGTCCGTGGTGATCGACATCGTTGACGGGCCGAAGCGGCCCTCCGTATACTCCCAGTGATCATCTGATCTTTGGTCGAGCCGGGCGAGGAGCGCATGCCGCAGATCACTGCTGTCACCGTGCAGGACGTCCGCTTCCCCACCTCCCTGACCGCCGACGGCTCCGACGCGATGAACAAGGACGGCGACTACTCCGCGGCCTACGTCGTCCTGCACACCGACGGCGTCGACAGCGTGGGCGCGCCGCTGGAGGGCCACGGCCTGACCTTCACCATCGGTCGAGGCAACGACATCGTCGTGGCGGCGGCGGTCCACCAGGCACAGCGCCTCGTGGGCCTGGACGTGGCGACCATGGCGGCGGACATGGGCGCCCTCTACCGCCTGCTCACCTCCGACTCCCAACTGCGGTGGCTCGGCCCGGAGAAGGGCGTGGTCCACCTGTCGCTGGCGGCCGTGTTGAACGCGTCGTGGGACCTGGTCGCGCGGGCCGCCGACAAGCCGCTGTGGCGGCTGCTCGTCGACATGTCCCCGGAGCAACTCGTCGACATCGCGGACCTGCGCTACCTGTCCGACGCGCTCACCCGGGACGAGGCGCTGGCCATCCTGCGCGCCAAGGAGAGCACGAAGGCCGACCGACTCGCCGAGCTGGACCGGACCGGCTACCCCGCCTACACCACCTCGGCGGGCTGGCTCGGCTACGGCGACGACAAGCTGCGCCGGCTGTGCCAGGAGGCGGTGGACTCCGGCTACGGCTACGTCAAGCTCAAGGTGGGCGCCAACCTCGACGACGACATCCGCCGCTGCGGGATCGCGCGGGAGATCCTCGGTCCGGATCGCAACCTGATGATCGACGCCAACCAGGTGTGGGACGTCGGTCAGGCCATCGAGTGGGTCAAGGCCCTGGCCCAGTTCACGCCACTGTGGATCGAGGAGCCGACCAGTCCCGACGACATCCTGGGCCACGCGGCCGTCCGCCGCGCCGTCGCTCCCATCGGCGTCGCCACCGGGGAGCACTGCCACAACCGGGTGATGTTCAAGCAGCTGTTCCAGGCCGGCGCCATCGACTTCTGCCAGCTGGACACCGGCAGGTTGGCCAGCATCAACGAGATCGTCGCCGTGCTGCTCCTCGCCGCGAAGTTCGACATCCCGGTCTGCCCCCACGCCGGCGGCGTCGGGCTGTGCGAGATGGTGCAACACGTGTCGGTGCTCGACTACGTCTCGATCTCGGGGGATCTCACCGACCGGGTCACCGAGTTCGTCGACCATCTGCACGAGCACTTCACCGACCCGTGCGTCATCCGGGACACCGGCTCGGGCAGTGGTTACGTCCTGCCGAGCCAGCCCGGCTACTCCACCCGGATGCGCCCCGACTCGGTCGCGCGCTACCGGTTCCCCGACGGCCACTACTGGGCGACGGCAGACCCGACTACCGTGTCATCTCCGGAGCCGTACGTGATCGCGGGTGGGACGGCCACGCCCGCCGGCCGCTAGGGGAGTCATGTCTCGCACCGACGAAGTGGTCAACGGCATCAAGCGGATGATCCTCGAAGGACGGTTCAAGCCCGGAGACCGGCTGCCCATCGAGAAGGACCTCGCCGAATCACTCGGCGTCTCACGCGGATCGTTGCGCGAGGGGATGTCGGCCCTGTCGATCCTCGGCATCGTCAACATCCGCCAGGGCGACGGCACCTACGTCACCAACCTCGACGCGCCGCAGCTGTTGGCCCCGATGGGCTTCGTGGTGGACTTCCAGGGCCAGGGCGACCCACGGCACATCCACACCGTCCGACGCCTGCTGGAGTGCGAGGCCGCCCGCCTCGCGGCGACCAGGATCACCCACGAGGCCCTCGTGCAGGCCGGGGACCTGCTCGACGAGGCGGCCCGGATGGTCGGCCAGTCACCGCAGGACCACGAACGGATCCTCGAGATCGACATCGCCTTCCATCGAATCATCGCCGTCCACGCCGGGAACCCGGTGCTCGTCGGCCTGATCGAGGCATTCGCCGGGCGCACCATACGCGGACGGCTGTGGCGCAGCCTGCACGAGGAGGGCGCGGACCGGCGTACCCATGACGAGCACGTGGCGATCCTGAAGGCTCTGCTGGCCCACGACCCGGAGCGGGCCCGCACCCGGATGGCCAACCACCTAATCGGGGTCGAGGAGTCGTTGCAGGGGCTGCCCGACGACGGCGAGGCCAGCGGCTAGCCCGCACCCTCCCGCGACACGTGCCCCGCATCCGCGCACGGTCCGGCGGTCCCGGGGCGCGCTGACCGGTCGTCGCGCGCGCCCCGGTGCCACCTCACCGCTCGTCGCGCTCCATGCTCCCGGTCATCGCCGCGACCAGGTCGTCGGTGGTGACCTCGTCCGCGCGAAGCCGGGCCGCCCGCCGACCGAGGCGCAGCACCTCGACCCGGTCGGCGATCTCGAGCACCTGCGGCATGTTGTGACTCACCAGCACCACCGACATACCGGCGTCACGGGCCCGTCGGACGACGTCGAGCACCCGCCCGGTCTGCACCACGCCCAGCGCGGCGGTGGGCTCGTCGAGGATGACCACGTTGGTCGCCCAGATGATGGCGCGGGCCACCGCCACGCACTGCCGCTGCCCGCCGGAGAGCATCGCGATCGGGGTGGTGACCCGGGGAATCCGTACGCCCAGCTCGTCGAGGGCGGCGGCGGCGCCCTGCCGCATGGCGCGTTTGTCGAGCAGCCCGAGCCGACCGAGCGGCCCGGAGCGCAGGATCTCCCGGCCGAGATACAGGTTGGCGGCCACGCTGAGGTCGTCGGCGACGGCGAGATCCTGGTAGACGGTCTCCACCCCCGCACGTCGGGCGTCGACCGGGGTGGAGAACTGGACGGGACGACCACCCACCCGGATCTCCCCCTCGTCCGGCAGGTGCACACCGGACAGCGTCTTGATCAGGGTGCTCTTTCCGGCGCCGTTGTCACCGATCAGTGCGACGACCTCGCCACGGTGCACCGTGAAGTCGGCGCCGCGCAATGCCTCGACGTGCCCGAACCGCTTGACGATGCCCCGCGCTTCGAGCACCGGGGGCTCCTCGGACGTCGTCTGCTGAACGCCGTCGGTGGTGGCCGTTGGGGTCGCGCCCATCACTGCACCGGCGGGTTGGCGCAGCTGGGCTCGAGCACCGCCTTGATCTCCGCGGAGTCGATGTTCTCCTTCGTGACGAACGTGACGCCGGTGTCCGCCGACGCCAGCGGCGCCTTGTCCCGGAGGTGCTTGACCATCTTGTCGACCCCGAAGTAGCCCATCTTGAACGGGTTCTGCACGACCAGGGCCGAGATCTGGCCGTTGCGTACCCCGGCGATCTCGTCCGGGGCGGCGTCCCAGCCGATGATCACCACCTTGCCGGACTTGCCCGCGGCCTGGATGGCCTGTGCGGCGCCGAGCACGCTCGGCTCGTTGGCCGCGAAGACGCCGGCGAGGTTGGGGTTGGCGGTGAGGATGTTCTCGGTGACGCGTCGCGCTTCGTTGACGTCGCTGCGGCTCGGCTGCTGGCCGACCAGCTTCAGGTTCGGGTACTGGGTGAGGCCGGCCTTGAAGCCGTCGACCCGCTCGGTGTTGGTCTGCGAGCCGGGCTGGAACTCGACGAGCGCCACCTCGTGGTTGCCGGGGCCGAGTTCGGTGGCGAGCAGCTTCGCCGCCTCGGTGGCCGACGCACGGTTGTCGGTGGCGAACAGGGGCACACTCGACGGCTGGGGGCTGGTGCCGGAGTCGATCATCGCGACCGGAATGTTGGCGCCGAGCGCCTGGTCGGTGGCCGGTGCCAGGGCGCTGGAGTCGGTCGCCGCGTAGACGATGCCGTCGACCTTCTTGGTGACGAAGTTCTGGATCAGGTTGACCTGGCCCTCGACGTCGGTCTCGGTGGTCACCCCGTCCCACTGGACGGTGACGTTTCCCGCGCGCTGGGCGGCGCACTCCGCGCCCGCCTTGACGGTGTTCCAGTAGTCGGCCCCGACCGCCTTGGGCACGACGGCGAGCTTCAACGGACCGCTCGCGTCCTTGGTCGCGCCGTCGCCACCGTCGCGGACCTCGACCCCGCCGCAGGCGCTGAGCAGGGCGGTCGCCGCTGCCGCGGCCAGGATCGCCTGTGCGCGCAGGAGTCGGCCTCGCGTCCGCCGGCTGGTGGTGGTGTGTGCCATGGTGTGTGTCCTTCCTCGTTCGGACTCTCGGAATGGCAGGTCAACCCCGTGATTCCAGCCGCCGGCGGCGGTACTGGTCGAAGTAGACGGCGGCCCAGATGATCACGCCGACGATCACCTGCTGGTAGTGGATGCTGATGTCGAGCAGGACGGCGCCGTTGCGCACCAGGGCGATGAGGAACGCGCCGATGATCGTTCCGACGATGCGGCCCTGTCCGCCGAAGAGGCTGGCTCCGCCGATGACCGCGGCCGCGATGACGTCGAGCTCCAGCGAGATCCCGTAGTTCGGCTGGCCGGAGTTGACCCGGGAGGCGGCGATCATCCCGCCCAGCCCGACCAGCACACCGGCCAGCACGTACACCCCGGTCAGGTGACGCCCGACCCGGATGCCGGAGCGGCGGGCGGCCTCCAGATTGGAGCCCATCGCGTAGGTGTACTGACCGAAACGGGTCTGGGAGAGCAGGAAGGCCACCCCGACGGCGACGAGGACGGTGATCACCACGGCGAACGGGATGCCGATGATCTCCCCGTTGCCGAGCAGTTGGAAGGATCGGGGCAGTCCGTAGACGCCGACCGCTCCGGTGATGATGAAGACGAGCCCGCGGCCCACGGACATCGTTCCCAGCGTCGCGATGAACGGCGGTATCCGGGCCACGGTCACCAGCAGACCGTTCAGCAGCCCGGCCAACGCGCCGACGCCGATCGCGACCACCGTGGCCGCCCAGAGCGGGAAGCCGAGGTCACGCACGACCATCGCTCCGACGACGCCGGCGAGCGCGGCGACCGACCCCACCGACAGGTCGATGCCCTTGGTGATGATGACCATCGTCTGCGCCGTGGCGATGATGGCGATCACCGCGGTCTGCGCCCCGATGTTGAACAGGTTGTCCGCGGTGAGGAAATACGGACTGGCGAAGGTCAACGCGATGAACAGGACGACGAGCGCGGTCGCGGCGGTCAGCTCGGAGACGGCATGGGAGATCCGTTCCCGGAACCAGTCGCTGAGTTCGCCGCGTTGCGTGCCGGCGGTTGCCTCGACGGTACTCATCGTCGGACCTGACCTCCCCAAGCGTGGCGCCGACACGCGACGGGGACCCGCCGACGAGCCAAGCACCTGCGAGCAACCGGACCCACTCGACGGGAAGGGCGGCGTCGTGCCCGCGCGGCCCACCAGATATAGGTCGGATGTTTCCCACGATCAGGCGTTACCTTGCCACGCATTCACGTATGTTGCCAAGGACTTGCGACCATGTTTTGTCATCGTTACCCGCGCACGCCCCGGCATCCGTCCGACCAGCGAACACCCACCGCAGCCCATCGCATGTTATCGATAACATGCTATGTCATCAGGTCGGAAGCCCTCGCGGCGTCACGACGCGGTCAGCCGGTACACCCTGCCTGCGGTCTGCCGCCAGATCGCCGCACGCTCGTGGTCGCTCAACGACCCCAGCAGGCCATCCAGGACGGTGACCCAGCGAACGTACGAGGTGGCGAGCAGGCAGACCGGCCAGTCCGAGCCGAACATCAGCCGGTCCGGGCCGAACACGTCGAGCGCGTGCTCGACGGCGGGCCGCAGGTCGGCCGTCGTCCAGAACCCGCCGTCCACCTCGGTCACCAGACCGGAGAGCTTCGCCGTCGTGTTGGGCTCGGCCGCGAGCGCCCGGAGGTCGCTGGGCCAGTCGCCGAGGTCGGCGCGCCCGAGCGGAGGCTTGCCGAGGTGGTCGAGAACGAACCGCACCTCGGGGAGGTCGCGGACGAGCCGGATGGCCGCCGGCAGCTGACGGGGGCGCACCAGCAGGTCGAAGGCGAGACCAGCGGCCCCCACGGCGGCGATGCCCCGCCGCACGTCGGGGCGGTCGAGATACGTCGGGTCGGGCTCGGACTGCACCAGGTGGCGGATCCCGACCAACCGCTCCCCGCCGCGCGCCGCCCTCAGCCGGTCGAGGCGACGGCCGACCTCGTCGGCGGTGAGGTCGACCCAGCCGACGACCCCGGCGATGAGTGGATCGTCAGCCGCGACGCCGAGCAGCTCGGGCGTCTCCGACCGCACCGCGACGGACTGTACGACCACCGTCTGGGTGACCCCGGCGACCCGGGCCGCCGGGGCGAGTTCGACGGGCGTGAAGTCGTCGTCGATCGCGGCCATGGTGTGCGGGTCGATCCAGGGCTGCGGGTGCCGCGCCCGGACCCAGAGGTGATGGTGCGCGTCGATGATCCCCGCTCGTCGCGCGGCTCCGCCAGCCGTCACCGGACCCCCGTCCTGGCGCTTCACGTCCACCCCACACCCCGCCCGGCACCGGGCCGACCGACGACGTCGACCCGGGCCCACAGAGCCAAACCCGCAGGTTGACCATGTTAGCGGTAACAGGCCAGTGGCAGCTCAAGGAACGCGCGCCCGCCGCGGGCAAAGCATCGAATCTTCATGAATTCACGGTTGTCGAGAGGGAACTTTCCGCTGCCGACGGCACCGCCAAAGCCGGCCATCGCCCAGGTCATCCCTTTGGTCTGACGAATCCGCCGGCAGCTGCGGGGCTGGCCCAGCGCCGGGCGGACGCCCACGGAGTACGGGACCCAGGGTTGACCGTCCGAGGCGGCACCGATACCGTCGACCCACTATCTGCGGCGACGCGAGGGAAGCCGGTGTGATTCCGGCGCGGTCGCGCCACTGTGAGCGGTTCCCACCTCAATGGGGGCCGCGAGCCAGGACGCTCGGTCGTCCGCAGCCTTGCGATGGGGACGCGTCATCCCTGGGGAGGTTCGTGTATTCATGTCTAGCTCCGCTTCCAGCCAGCCGGTGGTGCACCCCGCTGGCACCACCCGTCTGCTGTGGACCGTCCTGGCGACCGTCGCCGTGCTCGCCCTGCTGACGTACCTCGTCGCCTTCGACCAGGGTGCGGTGTCGCGCAGCGGGATGTACCTGCACGAGCTGATGCACGACGGTCGGCACCTGCTCGGTGTCCCGTGCCACTGAACACCACAAGCGCTCCCCCGTTCGTCGCCGTCCTCGTCCGTGGGCTGCTCGCCGGCCTGATCGCCGGCCTGCTCGCCGGCGCGTTCGCGTACGTCGCCGGTGAGCCGCACGTCGAGGCGGCCATCGCCATCGAGGACGCGGCGACGCACGCCGAGCCCGCCGCCGGCGCGCACGATCACGAGGACGCCCTGGTCAGTCGGACCGGCCAGCGTGGCGGCCTGTTCCTGGCCACCAGCCTGTTCGGCGCCGCGATGGGTGGCCTGCTGGCCACGGCGTACGTTCTGCTGTCCCGTCGGCGGCGTGGTGACGACGACGGGCGGGCCGGTCTGCTGCTGGCCGGCGCGGCGCTGCTCGGCGCGGTGATCGTGCCGTTTCTCAAGTACCCGGCGAACCCGCCGGCGGTCGGCGATCCGGCCACCATCAACCAGCGGACCGTCACCTACCTGCTGATGGTGGTGCTCGGCCTGGTGGCCGTGTGGGCCGGCACGCTGGGCTACCGGTCGGTCGGCGCCCAGGCGCCGCCGTGGCTGCGCGCCGCTGCGGCGGTGGGTGGGTTCCTGCTGGTCACGGCAGTGTCGTACGTGGTGATGCCCTCCTTTCAGGAGGTCCCCGCCGACTTTCCGGCGACCCTGCTGTGGAACTTCCGGCTGGCCTCACTCGGCACGCAGGTCGTGCTCTGGACGGGCATCGGTCTGCTGTTCGCGGCCCTGATGCACCACGAGCGGCGTCGCCGGGCCGCCACCGCGCTGCCGGGCACGTGACCGGCACCAGCCTCCAGCTGGTCGCCCACGCTCACACCACCGCCCTGCGCCGGGCCCATTTCGGCACGAGCGACGACAGCCTGGACGAGGGTGGCCGGCGTGCCGCCCTCGCCCGCACGGGCGCGGAGCGGCGTGGACCTCTCGGCGCGCACGACGTCTGCCTGTCCAGCCCGGCCGCAGCGGCCCGACAGACCGCGGACGCCCTCGGTCTGCTGCCGAGCGTCGAGGTGGCGTTGGCCGACTGCGACTACGGCGACTGGGCCGGCCGGTCGCTCGATGAGGTAGCCGTCACGCAGCCACGGGCATTGCACGACTGGCTGTCCGCGCCGGACTGCGCGCCGCACGGTGGTGAGTCCGTCGGTGCGGTGCGGGCTCGGGTGGGTCGCTGGTTGGACGACCAGCGCGGGGTCGGTCAACGGATCGTCGCGGTCACCCACCCACTGGTGATCCGGGTGGCGGTGGTCCATGCCCTCGATCTGCCGACGGCGACCTACCGGCGGGTGGACGTGGAGCCGTTGGCGGTCGTCCGGCTCACCGCCCAGGGCGGGCGCTGGCAACTGCGGTTCAGCACTGCGCGAGCGGGTTGAGGCACCGCCAACGACGCAGGCCGTGCCCACCAGGAGTGGATGGGCCCGGCCTGCGCGTGTTCGGCGGCTGTCAGCCGTCTCCTCAGTGGCGGTGGGGCAGGTGCAGCTCGACCGGCTCGGGCGGAAGGTCATCGACACCGGCGGCGACGGCCTGCTCGTGGCGGCGACGCGCCGAGGGCAGGGCGAGTGCCGCGAACACGGCCAGGACCGCGACGCCCGCGCACACCCAGAAGCCGGCGGTGAACGCCGCGTCCGTGGGCAGTCCCTGCGGGGTGCTGTTCGACGTGATGACGGCCGCGACGACCGCCGCGCCGATGCTGCTGCCGATGGTCCGGGCGATGGTGTTGACGCCGCTCGCCTCGCCGGTCTGCCCGGCCGGGACGCTCTCGATGATGGCGTTGGACATCGCCGCGAACGCCAGGCCGATGCCGGCGCCGGTGAGCACCCCGGAGAGCAGCACCTGCCAGGTCGCGCCGTGCGCGAGTGCCGGCAGCGCGAACGCGACGACGACCGCGACCGTGCCGAGGAACATCGGGACCTTGGGACCGAAGCGGCGGTCCAGCAGACCCGCGAGGGGGCCGAAGACCACCATCATCAGGACGGTGGGCAGCAGGAACAGGCCCGCCTGGGACACCGTCTTGCCGAACCCGTAGCCGGTGGCCGCGGGAAGTTGGAGCAGGGTTGGTACGAGCACGAACGTGCCGAACATCGCGAAACCGAGGATCAGGGCGACGAGGTCCGTGGCCCAGACACCGCGGATCCGCATCAGGCGCATGTCGATGAGCGGCTCACGTACCCGAAGCTCGACCAGGACGAACACGACCATCGCGACCGCGCCCAGCACGAACAGTCCGATGGTCTTCGACTCGGTCCAGCCCCAGCCCTGCCCCTTGCTCACGGCCAGCAGCAGCGAGACCAGCGACACCGACAGGATGGTGGCACCGAGCATGTCGAGCCGTCCGGGCGTACGGACCCGCGACTCGGGCATTCCGAAGATGGCGCCGAGCAGCGCGACCACGACGAGGACCAGCGGCAGCCAGAACAGCCAGTGCCACGACAGGTGCTCCACGATCGGGCCGGCGGCCACGATGCCGACACCGGCGCCGACACCGAAGATCGCCGACAGCAGGCCGACGGTGACGCCGACCTTCTCCCGAGGTAGCTGGTCGCGGACGATACCGATGGACAGGGGCAGGATCGCTCCGGCGGCTCCCTGAAGCGCCCGCGCGACGATCAGCACGGTCAGGTTGGGGGCCAGCGCGGCGAGCAGGGTGCCCGCGGCGAGGGCCGCGAGCACGCCGATGAGGACCCGGCGCTTGCCGACCATGTCACCGAGCCGGCCGAGAATGGGCGTGAGCACCGAGGCGGCCAGCAGGTACGCGGTGAGCACCCAACTGATGTCTCCGGTGGAGACGCCCAGGTCCCGGCCGATGGTCGACAGCGCGGGCGCCACCAGCGACTGGAGCACCGCGAACGCCAGGCCGCCCAGCGACAGGTACAGCACGAGCAGGCTGCTGTTGGCGCGCGGAGTGGCGCTGGGCGCGGAGCCGAGGTGGGTCGACTCCTCGATGGTGTGGGTCATGAAATCCCCGAGGCTAGATGTAAACGCTTGCTGACTTACCAGTATCCGCAGCCGGGACCCTATGTCAACAGTTGTTTACGTCACCCTCGGTAGCACTGGAGCTTGCGTTCACGGACAAGTCAACATACGTTTACTTGCCGAGCCCCGACCCGATTCGGCCCACTCAGAGCGAAGGAAGGACGCGTCGTGACCGCAGAACCGCCCGTCCCTGCGACCACCGAAACCGGCGGCGAACCGGCCCAGCGTCGGCGTCGGGACGCGGCCGAGACCCGACAGCTTCTGCTCGACGCCGCCCGTCGGCGCTTCGCCCGGGACGGGTACGCGGCCACGACCGTCCGGGACATCGCCGAGGACGCGGGAGTCAACGTGGCGCTCATCAGCCGGTACTTCTCGTCCAAGGAGGGCCTGTTCGAGGCGTGCCTGCGGGCCGCGGGCGACGAGTTGGGCCGCACGACCGGTCAGACGCCCGCCGACCGGGTGCCCGAGGCCATCGCCCGACACATCGCCGATCCCGGCGCGGCGGGCCTGTCGAGCCAACTCTCCCTGCTGTTGCGGTCGTCCGGGGACGCGGGGGCCGACGAGATCCGGCGCGGCGTCCTGGTGCGCTCCAGCGAACAGCTGGCGGCGGCTCGCGGGTGGCGCCCCGACGAGCCGGGCAGCGAGCAGATCCTGCTCCGCGCCCAGATGGCCATCGCCGCCGGCATCGGGGTCGCGGTACTGCGGTCGTCGATCTGGCTGGAACCCTTGAGCTCGGCCAGCGAACACGACCTGGTCGGGCCGCTGCGTGACCTGGTCGACGCGTTGCTGCCACCCCGCTGAGAACAGATCAAGAAGTACAGCGTGGGGCGGGCCGTGCGTACGGCCCGCCCCACGTGGTGGTACTACCCCCGGCTCAGTTCGAGCCGGTGACGGTGAACGGCCGGGACACCGTGGTCGCCGACGTGGCACCCTTCAGCGTGACGCTTGTGGCACCCGCCTTCGCCGCACCCACGACGCTGACCGTCGCGCCGGAGATGACGCCGTCACCGTTCGCGCGCACGGTCCTGACCGCGAGTCCGTTCCCGAAGGTGATCGTGACCGCCTCGTTCGGAGCGAACCCGGATCCGTCGAGCACGATCGACGTCCCGCGCGGCCCCGAGGTGGTCAGCAGCGCCACCCGTGGCTGGTAGGCCCGCGCCTGCGCCTGCTCGGTCACCTGGACGGTGGCCGTGGCCGGCGTCCGTGAGGACGCGCCCGTCGCGGTCACCGCGTACCGGCCCGGCTCCGCGTCACCGGAGGTCGGCACCGAGGCGCGAACCGTTCCCGTCGCGGAGGCCGCGACCTTCATGGTCCGGCCCGGGTCGGTGCCGACGCTGACAGTCACCTGCTCGCCGGCGGCGAAGCCGCTGCCGGCGACGGTGATCGCGCCGCCGGTGCCGACGGTGCCGGACGCCGAGAGCGTGATCGTCGGCTGGGAGCCGCCGCGCGCCACGGTCACGGTGAAGGACTCGGAGCGGCTCGACAGCGTGTCCCACGCGGTGACGCGCACCGTGTACGTGCCCTCCCGCGAGTAGGTGTGCTGGCCGGTCATCGCACCGGACGCACCGATCGTCACGTCGTTCGGAACCGTGCCGTCACCCCACTGGACGCGGGCTCGGTAGCCCGTCGTACCGGGAACGCCACCGGTCACCGAACCGAGGTTCGCCGCGAGGGCCTGGCCGGCGTTCGCCGTCTGGTCCTTCGGGGCGACGGTCGCCAGCGCGGGTGCCGGCGTGCCGTCGTTGGCCACGGCGAACACGTGGATCCGACCCGCCGAGCGCGGGTCACCGGTCTGCGTCGGCAGGGTCACCGACACCAGCGTCTTGCCCGCCGGGATCTGGTACGGCGCGGTGGCGAACAGGAACGGCTGGGCACCATCGCGGCTCGTGCCGTGCAACCGGTACGCCGTCCTGGCCACGACGATGTTGCCGTAGGACGGGGTGCCGTTGGGGTTGCCGCCCAGCGTCCAGTCGCTCATCTGGATCGGAATGTCGGCCGTGCTGCCGTCGCTGAACGTCGCCGTGCCGGTGGTGCTCTGGTTGCCCTGCGTTCCGGCCCCGACGAAGGAGATGCTCCGAGCGTCCGACGGAAGGTCGAGCACGACCGTCGAGCCGTTTCCGGTCGCGTTGTCCGGCTGCCCGGCCGGGATCACCGGCAGCGTGAACCGCAGCCCCGTTCCGGGAACCTGCTGCGGCTGGCCCTGGGTCACGCCACCCGCCGCGAGGGCGGCTCGGGAGTACGCCCACGACTTGGCGTCGCAGTCTGCCGCGAGGTTCCCCTCGTCGCCGATGCAGACGTTGTCGAACGCGGCGGTGAGGCCGGCGGTCGGGGCGTACGCCACCTGCACGCCGACCGTCGCGGAGCTCTGGCTCTCGCCGTCGGTGACCGTGACGTTCGCCTGGTGGTAGCCCGGCGTGGCGTAGGTGTGCGACCCACCGATGTCGTATACGGCCCGTGAACTCAGCGTCAGGGCACCCTCGGTGACCGGCGTGCCGTCGCCCCAGTCGATGGTGGCCTGGTAGCCCTCGGCGTTCCCGCCGGTGACCGAGGCCAACGGCACCGAGACGGGCACGCCGGAGCTGGCGTGCACACCGTCGGCGGCGGTGACGGTGATGTCGCCACCGCCCAGGTCGAGGTCACCCCCGGCGAGCAGCTCGACCTCGGCGAGGTTGGTCTGCGCGGCGCCGACGGTCTTCGTGACGGCGAGCCGGAACTGCGCGAACCGTCCCGGCTTGTCGATCGAGTACGGGCGGGTCTGGTTGCGCCAGGGGAACACCTGACCGGCGCGGGAGTCCAGAGTGGTCCAGGTGATGCCGTCGTTGGAGCCCTGCAGACGCCAGTCCGCCGGATCGCCCGCGCCGGCCCCGGACGTGACCGTGTAGTAGCCCGGCTTCTGCTTGCCACCGCGGGAGGCCCAGCTGATCTGCGGGGTCGCCGAGGCGAACGTCAGCTGCGTGGTGGACGAGTCGTCGAACAACTTCGCCGCGTCCTGACCACCGGTCGCGGTCGCGATGCCGAGACCGGGGCCGGTGATGTCCTGCAACGGCTTCGGTGCCTGGTCGCCCTTGGTCAGCGACGGCGGCGCGTCGTTCTTGCCGCTGCCCCACGACGACGGCTTGGCGCCCATCTGGAAGTCGATGGTGCCGCCCTTGGCCAGCGTCGTCACGTCCAGGGACAGGCCGCGCTGCTTCTTGCCGTTGACCTTCACGTCCTGCACGTAGACGTTCTCGGTGCTGTTGTTCGGCGCGTTGACGACGATGTCGCCGGTCGGGCGGTGCACGGTCATCCTGGTGAACTGCGGGGAGCCGATCGTCCACTCGGACGACCCGGCCTGGAGTGGGTAGATGCCCAGCGAGCTGAGGATGTACCAGGACGACATCTCGCCGTTGTCCTCGTCGCCCAGGTAGCCCTGGCCGATCTCGCTACCGACGTAGAGACGCCGCAGGATCTCCCGTACCGTCGCCTGGGTCTTGGCGGGCGCGCCGGCGAAGTTGTACATGTACGGGATGTGGTGCGACGGCTGGTTACTCATGCCGAGCTGACCCATCCGCACCGCGCGCGCTTCGAGCATCTCGTGAATGATTCCGCCGTACCCGCCGGGGCGGTCGGCGTTCTCCGGCGTGCTGAAGAACGTGTCGAGCTTGTCGCGCAACGCCTGCTGCCCGCCGACCAGGTTCGCGAGACCCTGACCGTCCTGCTGGGCGGTGAAGGCGAAGTTCCACCCGTTCGTCTCGGTGTAGACGCCACCCCAGTCCAGCGGGTCACCGGCGAGGAAGTTGCCGGCGGCGTCGCGGCCCTGGAAGAGCTTCGTCTTCGGGTCGAAGAGATGGACGTAGTTGCGGGCCCGCTCCAGGAAGTACCGCGACTCCTCCTTGAGCCGGGCACGCTCCGACTTCGGCGTGGCCGGGTCCTTGGCCAGCGCCGCACCCATGTTGCCGATGCCGTAGTCGTTGATGTAGCCCTCCAGCGCCCACGACACCGACTCCCCCGTGGACGTCGGCGTGTAGCCGAGGAACAGGGACGACTCGATGCCCTTACGCCCGACCGCGCTTCGCCCGGACGCGACGGTCGCGTCCTTGACCGCCGCGTCGTACGCCGCGAGCGGGTCGGGCAGCTCGACCCCGGTGAGGTACGCCTGGGCCAGCGCCACGTTCGCGCTGGTGCCGGTCATCAGGTCGGCGTAGCCGGGGGACGACCAGCGGGCGATCCAGCCGCCGTCGCGGTAGTGCTGGACGAAACCGTCGGAGATCTTGGCGGCGACATCCGGGTACAGCAGCGCGTAGGCGGGCCACACGGTGCGGTAGGTGTCCCAGAAGCCGTTGTTGACGTAGATCTGCCCGTCGACGATCTTCGCGCCGGTCTGGGTGGGGGTCGACGCGCCGGTCGGCGCCGAGACCGGGCTCGCGTACTGCCAGCGCGGCGCGGCGGCGGTGCCGGTGTTCTCCGACTGCGAGTTCGGGTAGAGGTTCAGCCGGTACAGGTTCGAGTACATCGAGATCAGCTGTGTCTCGGTCGCACCGCGTACCTCGACCCGGCCGAGCCGGTCCTGCCACGCGGCGGTCGCGGCGGCGTGTACCTGGTCGAAGCTCTTACCGGTGACCTCCAGGTCGAGGTTGCGGCGCGCCTGGTCGACGGAGAGGAACGACGTCGCGAGACGCATCGTCACCTCCCGCGACGCGGAGACGTCGAAGGTCGCGGACGTCGCGGCGGACGCCGTTGGCGCCCGGTCGAACGCGCCGGCCACGAACATCCGGCTCCGACCGGCCGACAGACCACTGCCGTTGTCGACCCAGCCGGTGAACGTGCCGTCCGCGCCGATGGTGAACGTGCCGTTGTGGAAGACGAGGCTTCCGGTCGCCTGCCCGGTGGGGAAGGTGAATCGCATGATCCCGGCGTGGTCGGTGGGGGACATCTCCGCGACCAGGCCGTTCTGGAGCGTGACCCGGTAGAGGTCCGGCTGGGCCGTCTCGTCGTCGTGACGGAAGGCGAGCGCACGACTGGCGGGCTGACCGGTGAGCGACCCGCCGCCGACGACCGGCATGACCGACATCTGGTTGCGGTCACCCATCCACGGGCTCGGCTCGTGCGAGATCGCGAGGCCCTGCAGCATCGGCAGGTTGGCCGCGTTGTTGATTCGGTGGTACTCGTACTCCCACGAGTCGGAGGTCGCGTCGGTCACCGGGGTGAAGAAGTTGAAGCCGTTCGGCACGGCGGTGATCGGCAGGTTGTTGCCGCGCGAGAAGCCGCCGGTGGAGTTGGTGCCCCGTCGGGTGTCGACGTAGTTGGTCAACTTCGAGCCGTCGATCGACGCCGGCGTGGCCGTCAACGCGATGTCGTCGAGCCAACCCTGGAACCGGGTCTCCCCGGTGGCCTGCGGATTGTCGTACGCGAGCAGGATCCGGTCGATCGTCTTGCCGCGGGCGACGGTGCCGAGGTCGGCCTGCACCAGGTTCCACTGGTCGGCGTAGAGCACCTTCGAGGCGCCCTGACCGGCTCCGGTGAGCGGGTAGCCGTGCTGGTCGACGGGTGAGCGACCACTCAGGTAGCTGCCGTCGGTGAAGTGCAGGTCGACGGCGGCGTAGGTGGACGGGTACCGGGCGTCCCCACCGGTGAACTCGGGGAAGATCTTGTACGACAGGCGGGTCTTCGGCCCGACCGGGATCTCGACGTCGAACAGCTTGTTGGTCGCGTACGAGCGGCCGTTGCCCTCGGCACCGCCGAAGTAGCGCAGCGCGGCCAGTCCGGTGAACCCGGCGTCCGGCTTGGTGGTGTAGCCGCCGTTCGGGCCGGCGGTGACCGCACTGACCATGGGGGTGGCCGGCGGGCGGACGTCCGAGCCGTCGCTGATGTTCCAGTCGGCGAGCTGCACGAGTGAGTCACCGGAGTTCGCGGTGACGTTGAGCCGGTAGTAGGCGTAGGCGCTCGTGTTGGCGAAGCTGTACCTGTTGGTGGTGAACCGGCCACCGAACTTCTCGCCGGCGCGCTTGTCCAGGTCGGTCCACGTGTTGCCGTCGTGGGACCCCTGCACGACGAAGTCCTTGGGGTCACGCGACGGTGCGTCGTTGGCCGCGGTCAGCGAGTAGCGCGTCACCGTCGCGGGCTTGGCGAGCTGGTAGGTCACCCAGCCGGTCGACTCGAAGATCAGCCACTTGGTCGACGAATCGTCGTCGCTGAGGTTGGCGGCGACCTCGCGGGGCGGGTTCTCGGCACTCGCGGTCACCGCGCTGACCTGGCCGAGCAGGCTGCCGGGCAGGGTGGTGACCTTCCCGGTCAGGTTTCCCTGGACCGGCTTTCCGTTCGCGCCGACCTCCACGCTGCTCGTGGCGGGCTGCGGGTCGGCGGTCTCGAACGAGGAGGCGAAGTCGCCGGGCGTGACCGGCGCGGCGGCGGCGCTCGCCAGGGGCGCGGCGACGAGCAGGCCCAGCGGTAGCAGGGCGGCTGTCGTCACCGCGAGCAGGCGGCGTGGGAGGGGACGCGCAAGGGGGGTATGCGACATGAGGGACGGGGCCTTTCGACTCGAACCGGGTCGAGTGCGTCGATCATCTGGACAGTGTGGAGCGGAGCCGAGCCCTGACATCGTTGTCATAGGAGTTCGTGAGCAACGCGGGTCGGGGCGGTGAACTGTCGCTGATAGTTCCGGGCGCACCTCGGCCGTGTCAACGGGTTGATCGCGATGAAACGGGCCACCGCCCCTCCCGAGCACCGCGGGCCGTGGGCCGGGCCGCGACGCCGTCAGGTGACGTACGCCGAGGCCCGGCAACGGATCAGCAGTAGAGGTTGGCTCCGGCGGCCACCCCGAGGATGCCGACGAACTGCTGGTACCGGGTGACGCGACTCTGCACCTGGGCGGGGTTTCCGCCGTTGCACTCGATCGAGCCGTTGATGCTGCGGATCGTCTGACCGAACCCGGCGCCGTTGACCATCGCGTTGTGCGCGGTCATCGTGCCCGGCCCGTTCTGGGTCATCCAGTACCAGATACCGGTCTTCCAGGCCACCGCGGCGTCGGTCTGCACCAGCCACGGGTTGGTGAGCAACGGCAGGTTGAGCGCGTTACCGGCGGCGTTGTAGTTGAAGTTCCAACTGAGCTGGATCGGCCCCCGCCCGTAGTACGCCGCCTGCCCGGCAGGGCAGCCGTAGGGTTGGCCGGGGTCGCAGTAGTGCGGGTAGTTGGCGGTGTTCTGCTCGACGATGTGCACCAGCCCGCCGGTCTCGTGGTACACGTTCGCCAGGAAGGCCGCGGCCTCCTGGCGCTGGACGGTCGCGCTGCCGGTGCGCGCGAACGCCGGGTAGGCGCTGAGGGCGGCGACGAGTCCGGAGTACGTGTAGAACGAGTTGCGACCCGGGAACATCTGGTTGAACTGGGCCTCGGTGACCACGAAGCCGCCCGGGTTGGTGGGTGGCGGGGTGGTGGGTTGGCCGCCACAGGTGTACGGCTCCCAGTACCAGGTGCTGACGATCGGGTCGTACCCGGGATTGTCGTGCTCGGCGACGTAGTAGAGACCGTTGGTGTACCGCACGATGGCCCCGGCGGCGTACCAGGTCCCGGCGGCCCAGTTCGGATAGGCGCAGGTGCCGGTGGGCGGCGTGGTGCCTCCGCCACACGCGCCGAGGTCCTCCCAGACGCCGGTCGTGCCCGGCGGCGCCTCGTTCTGGGTCCACCACTTCGCCCGGTAGTTGCGGCCGTTGTGCGACACCTGGGCGTCTCCCCAGTAGACGGCCGACGCCTGCCAGGCCGCCGAGCAGGCCGCCGCCGACGCGGGGGTGGGTGGGATGACCGCGACCAGTCCACCGGCGACGATCAGTGCCACCAGCGCGACCAGCGCGCGCAGTCTCGTCATGTGATCACTCCTTACTGGGAATCGGTGACCGACACCCGGACCAGGTATCGACAGGAGTGACTGTAACAGCTTCTGTTCACACTCTTTACTATTCCGCGCCAGTGGCGGACCCGAGGACGCGGCGCGCGGTGGCCGATATTTCCGGCTGCTTTCCGGATCATGTCGCGTGCGGAGGCACCGATCGCCGTGGTCATGGCACCGCCGACGACCCGTCCCTGTCGAAACGCCCCTGCCAGAGCCGGGTTTACGCCCCGGGCCAGCCCTTGACTCGTTCCGGAGTCGTTCCGGAACTTGTTGACGTGTCGGAATTCTCGCTGTAATACTCCGATCCATTGAGGTCAATGCGATCGGCTTCGTGGCGGTTTCGGCTCGACCTCCTCACTCACCCACACCTGTCCGGACTGTGCTGCCCGCGCGCCGGGGCGCGTCCGGGCCTGCGAGAAGGGGCACCAGATGAGCAGGCTCTTCCCCCGCACGGCCCTGTGGTCGAGGCGGATGCGCGCGGCGCTCGCCGTCCTCGCCACCGCCGTCGCGATGTGCGGCGTCGTCCTCGCGGCCACCTCGACCCCGTCGAGCGCCGCCACCTGCAACGGCTACGTCGGCCTCACCTTCGACGACGGGCCGACCGGCAGCACCAGCGCGCTGCTGAGCGTGCTGCGCAGCAACGGCGTACGGGCCACCATGTTCAACGTCGGGCAGAACGTCCAGAACAACCGGTCGGCCGCGCAGGCCCAGGTGGCCGCCGGCATGTGGGTCGCCAACCACAGCTGGAGCCACGCCCACATGACGTCGATGAGCCAGGCACAGATGCAGTCGGACCTGTCCCAGACCAGCTCGGCGATCCAGTCGGCGACCGGCAGCCGCCCGGTGCTGTTCCGGCCGCCCTACGGCGAGACCAACTCCACCCTCCAGTCCGTCGCGTCGTCGCTCGGTATGCGCCAGGTGATCTGGGACGTGGACTCACAGGACTGGAACGGCGCCAGCGTCAGCCAGATCGTGTCCAACGCGAGTCGACTCCAGGCCGGTCAGGTCATCCTGATGCACGACGGGATCCAGAACACCCGTGACGCGATCCCCCAGATCATGGCCAACCTGACCAGCCGCAACCTCTGCCCCGGCATGATCTCGCCGTCCACCGGCCGCGCGGTCGCGCCCGACGGCACCACGCCGCCGCCCACCACCACCCCGCCGCCGGCCGGCGGCACCTGCACCGCCACCGCGACGACCACCAACGTCTGGGGCGACCGGTACAACACGTCGGTGACGGTCAGCGGCGCCAGCACCTGGGCCGTGGTCGTCGCCATCACCGCACCGCAGCGGGTCTCCACCATCTGGAACGGCACCGCCACCTGGGACAGCAGCGGCACCGTCATGACCATGCGGTCCAACGGCAGCGGCAACACCTTCGGTTTCACCACGATGACCAACGGCAACAGCAGCGCCCGCCCGCAGATCCGCTCCTGCACCTCGGGTTGACACCGCCGGGGTTGAAACGTGCGCGGTGGGTGCGCCCGGCACCCACCGCGCACCCGGCGAGGCGGTTCCGGAGCCACTAGCCTGCACGAATGCGACACACCCTCACGCCGGACGATGCCAGCCTGCACGGCCACTTCTCCCCCGACTACCCGCCGGTGCTCACCATCGAGCCAGGCGACACCGTCACCTATCGCACCCTGGACTGCTGGTGGTCCGCCGGCCCGTACCCCGGCGGAGCGAACCGGGACCGGCCCCGGGTCGCGCAGCGTCGGCCCGAACACGGACACGCCCTGCTCGGTCCGGTCGCGATCCGCGGTGCTCGCGCAGGCCAGACCCTCGCGGTACGTATCGACGCGGTCGTCCCGGCCACCTGGGGGACCACCGTGGCCGGCGGCTGGCCGAGCGGTTTCAACAAGCACTACGGCGTGCAGGACCAACAGGTGGTGCACGCCTGGACGCTGGACCCGGAGACGATGACCGGCCGCAACCAGCACGGCCACACCGTCGCGCTGCGGCCGTTCATGGGGGTGCTCGGCATGCCACCCGCCGAGCCGGGACGGCACTCGACGACGCCGCCGCGCCCCTGGGGTGGCAACCTGGACTGTCGGGACCTCACCGCCGGCAGCACCCTCCTGCTGCCGATCCCGGTGGACGGCGCGCTGTTCTCCGTCGGGGACGGGCACGCCGCACAGGGTGACGGCGAGGTCGGCGGCACCGCGATCGAGTGCCCGATGGACGAGGTCACGTTGACCTTCGACGTCCGCGACGACTTTCCGGTCACCGGCCCGGTGGCCCGGACCTCCGACGCGTGGCTGACCCTGGGCGTGGGTGCCACCCTGGACGATGCCACGTTCGCGGCCCTGGACTCGATGCTGACCCTGATGCAGCGGCTGCACGGCCTCGGCCGCTCGGACGCGGCGGCGCTGGCCAGCATCGCGGTCGACGTGCGGGTGACGCAGATCGTCAACGAGACCGTCGGCGCGCACGCGGTGCTCCGCGACGACGCGCTGCGGTGGCCGCAACGGTGACGCGTGCTGTCCGCGATCACGCCGGCATCCGGGGCAGGCGTGTCGGTCAACAGCAGCAGGTGGACGCGGGACGGATCGACCTGGCGGCGCCGATTCTGTCGGAGGGCGCGGTTAGCGTGTGGTCACTGTCGCCGCGCCGGCCGGATCGCGCCGCTCGCTGACCCTCGGAGGCCCCCCATGTCCCAGGAGACGACCTACCTCGAACTGTCCGAAGTGGACGGTGCGCACAAGTTCTACGAGGTCATCGTCGACAACGCCACACTGACGGTGCGCTACGGCCGGATCGGCGACCAGGGGCAGATCAAGGCGAGCGCCTACCCCGACAACGCCCGGGCCCGGGCCGCCGCGGCGAAGAAGATCGGGGAGAAGGTCCGCAAGGGCTACGCGCCGGCGGTCCCCGGCGTCCGCCAGAAGCGCACCGTGTCCCGGCGGCAGATCGTCAGCACCCGCTCCACCGCCCACACCGCCCCGGTGCTCTGGCGCTACGACTCCGGCGCCCCCGCCTTCGGCATCTTCGTCGACGACCAGCACTGCATGGTCGGCAACGAACACGGCGTCATCACCACGCTCGACCACGACGCCCAGGTCCGCAGCCAGGTCCGCCTCCCCGACGGGGTGAAGTGCATCGTCGCCGACGACGCCTGGGTCTACGCCGGCTGCGACGACGGCAACGTCTACGACCTGTCCGGCAAGGTGCCCCGGGTGGCGTACGCGATCGCCCCGGAGATCGACATCTACTGGCTGGACATCCACGACGGCGTCCTCGGCGTCTCCGACGCGGACGGCGGGATCACCGCCGTCGACCACGAGGACGAGTTCCTGTGGCGTCGGCCGGGGCGGGGACGTTCGGCCTGGATGGTGCGGTGCGACAATGACGCCGTCTACCACGGTCATTCGCAGGGCGTGACCGGCTACGAGTGGCGTACCGGCCGCGAGCTGTGGCACACCACGACCGGTTCGGTCCTCTTCGGCTGGCAGGAGCACGGCAGTGTGTTCGCCGGAACGGGCACCCGCGAGGTGGTGCGGCTGTCCAAGGCGGGTCGACTCGAAAACCGCTACCGCTGCGACGCCCCGGTCTTCTCCTGCGCCACCGCCGAGGGTGGCCAGTACGTCTTCGCCGGTGACAGCCAGTCCTCGATCTACTGCTTCGACGCGGCAGGCACCCGGTTGTGGAAGCTCGGCACCGGCTGCGGCTCGGCGTACTCCATGCAGTACCACGACGACCGGCTCTACGTCGTCACCACCGGCGGTCACCTGGCGTGCATCGACGCCAGCGAGCCGGCGATCCACGCGGCCCAGGCCGGGGAGGTGCCCCAGGTCCGCGACGTCAAGGCCCCGCGCCAGGCGCCGCAGCCGGTGCAACCGACGATCGTCGAGGTGACCAACGACGCGGGCGCGGGCGTGGTCGTGCAGTGTCTGGACGACCGGGGGCGGTTGCGGGTTCAGGTGCTGTCCGACGGCTACCGGCGCGACTGGTCGGTGCAGTTCCCCAAGGGCATTCGCGAGCCGGGCGCCCGCTATCTGGTGACCGAGGTGCGTGAGTCCAGCCGCGGCGGGTTCTACCGGGCGTACGGCGACATCCGCCGGCTGCGCTGAGGGCGGACGCCCCGTCTCCGCTGGCGACGGCCCCCGATCGGGGCATCGGTGTCGTAGGGTGCCGGCATGGCGCACCCCGTCCGGGCCGACGGCGAGGCCAACGGGGCGTGGTGGGCCACGTTGCCGTCGCTGCGGGTGAGCCACCTGCCAGTCGACCCGCAGCTGCTGCGAGTGGCGCTCGACCCGTTGCCGCTGGCGGCGCCCGCGATCGTGCACTACCGGCCCACGGTGGTGGGTTCGCTCGGCGACCTGGTGGACGCCCTGCTCGACCAACTGGACACCGCGGCGCTCACGATGTTTCCCAGCTGGCTGGCGGGCGCCGACCGCATCGACAGCGCAGGCACGCTCGGCGTGGCGGCGGTGCGCGCTCTCGCGGTCCGTGCCGCCGCCCGCTCCCGGCACTTCGGCCCGTTCCTCGCGGACCTCGCCGAGCGCGGGCTGCGCGGTCCCCGCACGCCCGTCGATCGGTCCCGGTTCGCCCCGGAGGTACGCGCCGCCGGGCTCGCCCGGGTGATCGCCGAGGCGTACGACCGGGAGAACTGCGTGCTCGTCGTCGCCCTGCCCGAGCTGGAGACGGACGCCGAGCGGACACTGGTGGCCGCCGCCGAGTGGCTCGTGCGGCACGGCGGCTTCACCGTGTGGCTGGCCGGCGGGCCGCTACGCCACGCCGACCGGGTGCGGTCGGTGCCGATCGAGGTGCCGGCCCGGTTCGCCGGGCTGGCCAGCGCCATCGAACGGGCTCCGGCCGCCACCGCCGAGCCCGGGTCGACGGTGTTGGCCTGGCCGCCGATCGCGGGCGTGCCACGCGGTGACAGCGCCGCCGAGCAGGCGCTGGAGCGCGCGCTCGCGCCGCACGACTGGGCGCGGGGCCGGCGGTGGAACCAGACCTACGAGTGGCACGTCCTCGGCGTGGCGTACCGACTGGATCTGTTTTGGCCCGCGGAGGGTCTTGCGGTCGAGGTGGACGGCCCGGAGCATCGTGGACGAATCGCTTTCGCCAACGACCGGCGGAGAGACGTGCAGCTGCAACTCCTCGGGCTGGACGTGCTCCGCTTCACCAACGAGCAGGTGCTCACCGACACGCCGGCGGCGGTCGACGGGATCCGTCGGCTGCTGGCCCGGCGACGCGCGGGCGGCACGCACCCCCACGGAGATGAGACATCATGACGAGCCCGGCGGACGTCCCGCACCTGACGCCGAACCAGATCAACGCCCTCGTGGTGCTGATGGTCGAGGCGCGCCGACTCACCAACGTCGAGCTGCGTGAGCTGGCCGGTTTCACGCTGACCGGAAAGGACAACACGAAGCTCGTCGACCTGGGCCTGGTGGACACCGACCGGACGCACCGGCCGTTCGCCCACGAGCTGACCGACGAGGGCTGGCGGGTGGCCCGTCAGCTGCACACCTCCGCGCCGCCGAAGCAGGGTGGCTCGACCACCCGGTCGCTCTTCGTCGTGCTGTCCAACCTGCACCGTTCGCTGGACCGGCTCCGGGTCAGCCACGGCGACTTCTTCAAGCAGACCGATGAAACGGCCCCGGCGACCGGCGAGCCACCGCACCAAGCACCGACGGCGGCGGCACCCGCATCCGCGGCGGAGGTGGAGGCGCTGGTTCGGTCGGCGTATCGGGATCTGGCCAGCACGCCGGGCGCCTGGGTGGGCCTCGCCGACGTCCGGGACCGACTCGCCGACACCGACCGGGCCGCCCTGGACGCCGCGTTGCGGGCGATGGTCGGCCGGGAGGACGTCCGCATCATCCCGGTGGCGAACACCAAGTCCCTGACCGCACGGGACCGGGCCGCAGCCGTCCGCATCGGGAACGAGGACAACCACGCCCTGGCGATCGGCCCGGCATGATCTCGGACGACCAGCGGACCGCGCTGGAATCGGTGAGTCTCAACCCGGCGGTCACCCCGGACGACGTCTGGCGACCCAGCCCGCACAACGTGCCGGAGCTGCACGAGAAGGTGGCCGCGGAGATCCTGCGCGGGGTGGCACGGGCCCGCACCGACGACACGAGCATGCCGCTCGGCGTGGCCATGCAGGGCCGCGCGGGCGCCGGCAAGACGCACCTGCTCGGGGCGGTCCGCGAACAGATCCAGCGCGACGGCGGCTACTTCTTCCTGGTCGACATGGTCAGCGGCAAGACGTTCTGGGAGAGCGTCGCCCTGGCCCTGGTGGAGGGGATGGGCCGCCCGCACGTCGGCTGGGGCACCCAGCTGAAGACCTTCCTGCGCCGACTCACCACCCAGCTCGGCCTGCCGGTGGAGGTCCGCGACGCGGTCGCCGGCGCCCGACCGGTGACCCGCGCGCAGCTCGACACCTTCATCTGGGCACTGCGCGAGCGCGATCGTGAGGTCGGACGGGACGCCCAGGACACCGCTCGGGCGCTCGTCCTGCACGGCGCCGTCGACTTCGAGGCACAGGACGTCGGTTACGCCCACCTGATCTCCGAACCCGGCGACCCGGCCGCCCGCGCGGCGTGGGGCTTGAGCGCCGCGATCCGTACCCCGCAGCAGGTCGTGCAGGACGTCTCCCGGCTGATGGCGCTGGCCCTGGATCCCACTGTCATCGCCGTGGACCAGCTCGACACGCTGTTCGCCCAGACCAGCACCTCACTGCTCAACCAGCACCAGGGGCTGGAGGACGCCCAGGCAAAGGTGCTCGGCCCGATCGCCGACGGCCTGCTCAAGCTCCGCGACATCACCCGACGCACGCTTGTCGTCGTCTCGTGCCTACCGGACACCTGGGTGCTGATGACCCGCGCGGCGCCCACTCCGGTCGCCGACCGCTTCCGTACGTCGACCCTGCCGGATCGGATCCCCACCCCGGAGATCGGGCAGGCGATCGTGGCGAAGCGCCTCGCTTCCGCGTTCGCGGGTATGTTCTTCGGGCCACCGCACCCGACCTGGCCGATCGCTCCCGCCGCCTTCGCCGACGCCCCCACCCTGACACCACGCGCCCTGCTGCGCCGGGTGGACCGCCACATCGCCTGGTGCCGGGACCGCGACGAGGTGGTCGAACTCGACCGGCTCATCGACGGCACCGAGTCGGCGCCGACGACGGGCACCGTCCGCAGGGAGTCCGGCGAGCCGACGACCGATGAGCGCCGTCTGCACGAGTTGGACGCACGCTTCGCCGAGTTGGTCGCAGCCGCGGACGTGTCCGCCGCCCTCGGCGCGGCCAGCGAGGACGCGCACATGCCACCGCTGCTCGCCGCCGGACTGGCCGCCTGGATCGCCGAGCAGGCGCCGACCGGCGCCACCTACAAGTACGATCCGCCGCCCGGGCGCAAGCCCGCGCTGCACGGACGGCTGATCGAGGTGCTCGACGAGGCCACCGAGAACGAGGCGCACTGGTGCTTCCGGGCCATCGCGCACTCCAACGCCGTCGCCGTCACCGCCCGGGTGAGAGCCGCCTGCACGCTTGCCGGACTGGACCGGGACCTGCCCCAACGACGGCTGATCCTGCTGCGCAACGGTCCGTGGCCGACCGGGAAGCGTACGACGGAGGTGTTGACCGGTTTCGACGAGGCCGGCGGCCTCCGCTGCGCGGTGTCGGAGGCGGACCTGCGGGTCTTCGAGGCGCTGCGGGTGATGGCGGCCGAGCCGTCCACGGCCCTGCAGGAGTGGCTGGTGGCCCGGCGCCCGGCCAGCGGCACCGAGCTGTTCCGCGCGGTCCTACCCGGGCCCGACGGTACGCGCGGCAGCGCACCGCCGACGGCTCCCGACGACGGCGACCCCCCGGCAGGTCCCGACGACGGCGGCCCGCCGGCAGCGGCCGAAAACGGCGACCCGCCGTGGGAGGGCGCCGATCCCGATCCGACCACCGCGCCGGTCGCGGACGTGGCCGATCGGCCGTCGGACGGTGCGGCCGTGGGCGGTGACGCGGTCGGCGCCGCTGGTCAGGCCATCGGGCTGGGGCGGACGGTCGACGGCGGCCACCCGTTCGTGGTGCCCCTGGAGTCGCTGCGCCGTCATGCCGTGGTCTTCGCCGGGTCCGGCTCGGGCAAGACGGTGCTCATCCGTCGCCTGGTCGAGGAGTGTGCCCGCGAGGGTGTCTCGGCGATCGTGCTCGACCCCAACAACGATCTCGCGCGGCTCGGTGACGCGTGGCCCGAACCGCCGGACGGTTGGGGTCCCGGCGACGCCGAGCGCGCCAACGACTACCTCACGCACACCGAGGTGGTGGTGTGGACGCCCCGGGTCACCGCCGGTCGGCCGCTGAGCTTCCAGCCACTGCCGGACTTCACCTCGCTGCGGGACTGGCCCGACGAGTTCGACCAGGCCGTCCGCTCGGCCGTGGAGGCGCTCGCGCCCCGGGCCGGCGTGGACCGCTCGGGCCGGCTCGCGCAACAGGGCAAGGCCGTTCTCACCGAGGCCCTCCAGGCGTACGCGCGAAGCGGGATGGTGGGCCTGCCCGGCTTCACCGAGTTCCTCAGCGACCTGCCCGAGGGGGTCAGTCGGTTGGCTCGTGGCGGGAAGCTCGCCGAGGAGTTGGCCGAGGCGCTCAAGGCCGCGATGGTCACCGATCCGCTCTTCGGCGGGGTCGGCGCGCCGGCCGACCCGGGGCTGCTGTTGACGCCGTCGCCGGGACGGCGGGCCCGGGTGTCGGTGATCAGCTTCGTCGGCCTCACCTCCGACCAGGAGCGGCAGAGCTTCGTCAACCAGTTGCAGATGGCGCTCTTCGCGTGGATCAAGCGGCATCCGGCCGGTGACCGGCCGCTGGGTGGGCTGTTCGTGATGGACGAGGCGCAGACGCTCGCGCCGTCGACCGGCACCACCGCGTGCACCGCCAGCTCGATCGCGCTCGCCTCGCAGGCCCGCAAGTACGGGCTCGGGCTGGTCTTCGCCACCCAGGCGCCGAAGGGTCTGCACAACCAGATCTCCGGCAACGCGACGACCCAGTTCTTCGGGTTGCTCAACGCGCCCGCGCAGATTGACGCGGCCCGGCAACTCGCCGAGGCCAAGGGCGGCAGACTGCCGGACATCGGCCTGCTCAACAGCGGTGAGTTCTACGCCGCCGGGGAGGGATTCTCGTTCGTCAAGGTCCGTACCCCGCTGTGCCTCACGCACCATCCGAAGGCGCCGTTGAGCCCGGAGGACGTCGTCGCCCGCGCCCGCCCAACTGGGTAACCTGGGGCCATGATCTTCATTACCGCCAAGTTCCGGATCCTGGCCGAGCACGCCGACCGGTGGCCGCAGATCGCCGCCGAGTTCACCGAGGCGACTCGCGCGGAGCCGGGCTGCCTGTGGTTCGACTGGTCGCGCAGCGTGGACGATCCAACCGAGTACGTGCTGGTCGAGGCGTTCCGTGACGATGAGGCGGGCGCGGCCCACGTGCAGTCCGCGCATTTCCGCGCGGCCCAGGAGAAGCTGCCGCCGCACCTGGCCGAGACGCCGCGCATCGTCAACGCCACCGTGCCGCAGGAGGACTGGTCGCTGCTCGGCGAGATGGCCGTCGCCGAGGGCCGCTGACCGCAGCCGGTCGGTGGCTCTCGGCCGCCGTCAGCGCAGCCGGCGGGCGGTGAACCGGGCCGGCGGGTCGGCGATCACGTCCTGTGCCGCGATCAGCTGGATCTCCCGGGTGCCCGCCGCGAGCGTCGCCTCCAGGACGGCGAAGACGGACGCGATGGTGCGTTCCAACGCGGTCGCGGGCGAGCCGGTCGTGTACAGGTGCGCGAGGTACAGCGCGGCGGTGACGTCGCCCCCGCCGTTCGGGTTGATTGGCAGGAGCGGCGTGGTCACCGCCCAGGCGCCCTCGTCGGAGACCGCCACCACCTCCAGCGAGTCCGGCGGCAGGTCGCCGTGCAGCACGCTGGTGACCAGGACGTGCCGCGGTCCGGTCGCCCGCACCAGGTCGACCGCGTCGAGCACCTCGGCCAGCGAGTTCGTCGTACGGCCGGCGAGGAAGTCGAGCTCGAAGTGGTTCGGCGTGATGATGTCCGCCCGCGGCACCACGGTGTCCCGCAGGTACTCCGGAATGCCGGGCCGGACGAACATGCCCCGACCGGCGTCGCCCATCACCGGGTCGCAGCAGTACACCGCCGCCGGGTTGGCGGCCTTCACCGTCGCCACCGCGTCCAGGATCACCGCGCCCACGGCCGGGTCGCCCTGGTAGCCGGAGAGCACCGCGTCGGCGCTGCCGAGGACTCCACGGTCCCCGATGCCGGCGATCACCTCGGCCACGTCGGCCGCCGGCAGAACCGGGCCCCGCCAGGCGCCGTACCCGGTGTGGTTGGAGAAGTGCACGGTCAGGACCGGCCAGACCTCGTGCCCGAGCCGTTGCAGCGGAAAGGCCGCCGCCGAGTTGCCGACGTGACCGTAGGCGACCGACGACTGGATGGACAGGATCTTCACCGGGTCATTCTCGCCGCTGCGACCGGCGCCGCACGCACGGCCCGCCATTTCTGTCGGCTGGCCCACTCGCCGCCCGCCGAGGCGCTCCGGTGCGCCAGTCGCCGCCCGCCTGGCCGGTACGGCACGAGCGGGCGGCCCGGACCTCGTCGTCCGGGCCGCCCGAGCGGGCGTACGGGTCAGCCGCCGAGGCTCGCCGCGGCCGAGGCGATGGACGAGGCGAAGTAGCTCACCTGGGTGTAGACACCCGGGTAGTTGGGCCGGGCGCAGCCGTTGCCCCAGCTGACGATGCCGACCTGGATCCAGGCGTTGCTGGCGTCGCGGCGGAACATCGGGCCACCCGAGTCGCCCTGGCAGGTGTCCGTGCCGCCGCTGGCGTAGCCGGCGCAGATCTCCTCGGCGGGGATGAGGTCGCCCCCGTAGTTGGAGTTGCAGACGGAGTCGCTGACGAACGGGACGGTGGCCTTGAGCAGGTACCGCTGCTGGCCGCCGCCCTCACGGGCGGCGCCCCACCCGGCGACGGTGAAGGTGCCGCTGTCGTAGGCGGTCGTGGTGGCGATCGGCAGGGTGCCGAGCCCGGTGACGGGGCTGGCCAGCCGGATCAGCGCCCAGTCGCGGCCGGCGCCGTTGTAGCCGGGGGCCCGGTAGACGTAGTTGGACCGGACGGTGATCCGGCTGGACGACTGGAGGTCGACCGTCCCGAGCGTCGCGGTGATGCTGCTGTTGCTGCCGGTCGAGCCCACGCAGTGTGCCGCGGTGAGCACCAGCCGGGGGCTGTACAGCGCCCCGCCGCAGCCCATCGAGAGACGCACCATGAACGGGAACTCGCCCTGAGCGGCGCGGGTGCCGCCGACGACGGTCGGCGTCACGGGGCTGTCGGCCGCGGCGGCCGGCGCGGTGAGGGTGAGGCTGGCCGCGGTCACCGCGGCCAACGCGGTGGCCAGCAGGCCAGTGAGGGTACGCCAGCGAACCATGCATTCCTCCGCATCGGGATGGCACGCCTCGTGAGCGCACCGCAGATCGAGATAGCGGTCATCATATTGAGAGATATGGATCTAGTGGGTCATCCTCTCTGGGTCGTACCACCGACGCTATGGATCTCGCGGCACGGCGACCCGGCCGCAGCCGGCGTCAGTCGCCCGGCGTACCGGTGCTCTCCCGTCGGACGAGCCGGAACGGCGTCTGCACGGTCAGCGGCCCCGCCACCTCCGCACCCTCGATGCGGGCGACCAGGCGGCGGACCGCGAGACGGCCGATCTCCCGCTTGTCCGGCGCGATCGTGGTGAGGGTCGGCGCGCTGAACCGCCCCTCCTCGATGTCGTCGATCCCGACCACCGCGACGTCCTCGGGCACCCGGTGACCGGCCTCGGCCAACGCCCGCAGCGCGCCGATGGCGACCAGGTCGTTGTAACCGAACACCGCGTCCGGCGGGTCACCGAGGGCGAGCAGCTCCCGCATGGCCCGTCTGCCGTCGAGTCGACCGAACGCGTCGGTGCGGGCCACCAGCCGCGGGCGGTACGGCAGGCCAGCCGCCGCCAGGGCTTCCCGGTAGCCGCGGACGCGCAGGTGCGCCGACTGCCGGTCACCGCCCGGGGTGGCGCCGATGAACGCTATCCGGCGACGGCCGATCGCCACGAGATGCCGGATCGCGGCGTGACTGGCGGCCACGTTGTCGATGGCGATGTGATCGTGCGGCACGTCGTAGACGCCCTCGCCGATCAGCACGAGTGGGCCGCCGGCGGTTCGGGCCAGCACCTCCTTCCGGCCGACGCGCACCGGACTGAGGATCAAGCCGTCGATGATGCGCCGCCGCGAGCCGTCGAGAAGCGCCAACTCGGCACCCCGGTCCGCGGCGGTGTTCTCCATGACGAGGGTGTAGCCGAGCGCGGCGGCCTCGGCGATGGCGATCTCGGCCAGCTCGGCGAAGTAGGGGTTGGTCAGTTCCGGGACGGCCAGGGCGATCAGGCCGGTACGGCCCCGACGCAGGTGCCGGGCGCCGAGATTGGGGCTGTACCCGAGTTCGTCGATCGCCTGCTGCACCCGCTGCCGGGTCCGCTCCCCCACCGGCCGGTATCCGTTGACCACGTTGGAGACGGTGGCCAGCGACACGCCGGCGCGTTGGGCGATGTCCTTGAGGTTGACGCCCATCCCCACCCTTTCGCGAATTCGGCCGGCGGGCCGGCGACCGGCGGGCCGGCGACCGGTGGGCCGGCGACCGGTGGGCCGGAGGAACATTGACGAACAAGGATTGACGGGACACCCGGCACGGCTCTATAACGTTATACAGGCGATGATGGATGTCAATATTCGGTCGCCGTTCGGCGCGTGGAAAGCGCACCGACATCCGTCGCTGACGCCCGTCCCCCGTCAATGACCACCCGATGCCCACCACCCGCGCGCTTCGGGCCTGGCTGCACCGCCCGCGGCGACTCGTCCCCCGGAGACGGCATGACACGTCACGTCCCCATCCGCCCCGCCCTGCCACTGCTGCTCATCCTCGCCCTGGTCGCCGGCGTTCTCGCCGCGCCAGCCCGGTCGGCGTACGCCGCGCCGGCCAAGACGCCGCCGCTGACCACCCCCTGGACCAGCCAGGCCCTGGTCGGCACACCACTGCCCGAGTACCCGCGACCCCAGATGACACGGCCGGACTGGCTCAACCTCAACGGCGAGTGGCAACTGCGCCAGTCGAGCACCGACGACGCCCCACAGTTCGGCACCGACCTGCCCGAGCGGGTCAACGTGCCCTTCCCGGTGGAGAGCGCGCTGTCCGGCATCGGGCGGGCCGCCAACGACAACCGCAACTACCTGTTCTACCGACGCACCGTCACCATCCCGGCGAACTGGTCGGGCCGACGGACCCTGCTGCACTTCGGCGCCGTCGACTGGCAGAGCACCGTCTGGGTCAACGGTGTCCGGGTCGGCGCGCACACCGGCGGCTACGACGCCTTCACCTTCGACGTGACGCCGCAACTCACCACTGGGGCGAACGAGATCGTCGTCAAGGTCTGGGATCCCACCGACAGCCGGCAGAACGGGAGCCTGCCGGCCATCGGCAAGCAGACCAAGACACCCGGCGGGATCTTCTACACCCCGAGTTCGGGCATCTGGCAGACGGTCTGGCTGGAGCCGGTGCCCGCCGCCTCGATCAGCAGCGTGGACGTCTACCCGAACCTGAGCACCAACACGCTGCGGGTCCGGGTCTTCACCCGGGGCGTCGTGAGCGGCCACACCGTGCTCGCCGAGGCGCTGAACGGAAGCACTGTGGTCGGCTCGGCCACCGGCGGCTTCACCGACTTCAGCGTGCCGGTGCCCAACGCCCGCCGCTGGTCTCCCGACGACCCGTTCCTCTACAACCTCCGGGTGACCCTGCGCAACGCCGCCGGTGCCACCGTGGACCGGACCACGCACTACTTCGGGATGCGGGAGATCACCACCGGACTGGTCAACGGCGTGCTGCGCCCCAAACTCAACGGCCAGTTCGTGTTCCAGGTCGGCACCCTCGACCAGGGCTTCTGGCCGGACGGGCTCTACACCGCGCCGACCGACGCCGCCCTCGCCTTCGACCTGCAGAAGCACAAGGACCTGGGCTTCAACATGGTGCGCAAGCACATCAAGGTCGAACCGCAGCGCTGGTTCTACCACGCCGACCGGCTCGGCCTGCTGGTCTGGCAGGACATCCCGTCACTGACCGCGCAGGACATCGACCCCACGGACGCTCAGCAGGCGCAGTTCGAGGCGGAGGCACGCGAGATAGTCGACGAGCACCGCAGCTCTCCCGCCGTGGTCGCGTACACGCCCTACAACGAGGGTTGGGGCGACCGATCCCTCGCCGACACCCGCCGGGTCGCCCAGAACATCAAGAACCAGGACCCCACCCGGCTGGTGAACCCGCACAGCGGCCACAACTGCTGTCAGTCCCTCGGCAACCCCGGCAACGGCGACATCGACGACTGGCACGTCTACCTCGGACCGGACTCCCCCGTGCCGTCCAGTAGCCGGATCGCGGTGCTCGGTGAGTTCGGCGGCCTCGGCCTGCACACGCCGGGCCACGAGTACAGCCCGAACGGCAGCTTCTTCGCGTACGAGTGGCAGAGCAGTGCGAGTGCCCTCACCGACCGGTACGTGGGGCTGGTGCAGGGCACGCAGAACCTGATGGTCGGCAAGGGGCTCAGCGCGTCGATCTACACCGAGATCACCGACCTGGAGGGCGAGCTGAACGGCTTCCTCACCTACGACCGGCAGGTGATCAAGATGGACCAGGCGCGCGTCCGCGCTGCCAACACCGCCTTGATCAACGCCTCGAAGTCCCTCGGCGCTTCGGGTCCCGTCGCTCTGCCGGTCAACACCCGGCGGTCGTTGCAGGTGACCACGCCCGGCTTCACCAACCGGTACCTGCGCCACCGCGACAGCCTGGCCTACACGGAGGTGGTCGACGCCGCCAGCCCGGCCGTGCTCAAGGCCGACGCCACGTACACCATCCGGGCCGGCCTGGCCGGAACCGGGTGCTACTCGTTCGAGTCGGTGAACTTTCCCGGGCAGTACCTCCGTCACCAGAACTCCCGGGTCCGCAACTCGCCGGACGACGGCTCGGCGCTTCTGCGCGCCGATGCCACCTGGTGCGCACGTACCGGCCTGACCGGTTCGGGCGTCTCGCTGGAGTCGTACAACTTCCCCGGCAAGTATCTGCGGCACTACAACGCGGAGGTCTGGCTCAGCAACGGCACCGGCGGCGACGCGTACAACACGCCGACACTGTGGACCGCCGACAGCACCTGGGCCGTCGCGGCCCCGTGGACGCCCTGACCGCTGCGCTGGCAGGTCGTCACGACGTACGTCGCGGGGGTTCCGGCCTGGCTGGACCCCCGCGACGCGTCGACGTCCCGCGGGCCGTTCGTAGCGGCCGGCCCGCGGGCCGGCCGCGGCGTCACTCGCCGTCCCGGGGGTCGTTTCTCCGGTCATGAGGGAAAGTGGCGGGTCTACTCCACCGTCCGAGTGGGGCCGACCGCGGGCAAGGACCGCGCCGCAACTTGCATCCGGCCAGATCCTCTCGTCTGTTGCAACACGCAATTATGCGGAGCAGTAAATAGACGAAAACCAATCTTGACTTGTCCGGCCGGTCAGCGCACCGTAAAGAGCCAGAGGCAGATGCACACCATTATCGGCCCGGCTGAAGTGGATCGCCAAATGGGGGCGCTGCCGGTTTCGCGCCGTGTGCACCAGGAGGCGTTCCATGCGGTTGAATCCGTTTACCGGGGTCTATCTCACCGATCCAGCAAGCATGTGGCGGCGCATTCTCGACGATCCCGACGGGGTGCATTACGCCGAGGATCTGGGCCTGTGGTTGATCAGTAGGCACGCACACGTCCGGCGCGCCCTCGCCGACGCCACGACTTTCGCCAACGCCCTCACCCTCGCGCCGGTCTACGAGGTGTGCCCGCCGGCACTGAACGTGATCATGCAGATCGACGCGCCACCCACGACGGCCGCCGCGGACCCACCCGCGCACCCGCGCACCCGCCGGGCCCTCCGGGCGACCTTCGCCAACACCGCCGAGCGGGTCGAGGCCGAGTACGGGGCGATCATCAGGCGCCGGGTGGACCAACTGGTGTCCCGTCTCGCCGCCCGCGACGGTGACCAGGTCGACCTGATCCCGGAGTTCGCCACCGAGCTGCCCCTGCTGGTGGTCCTGGACATCCTCGGGGTGCCCGACGCCGACGTCGGTCGGATCCGGAGTTGGGCGGACGGCCAGATCGCCCTCATCTGGGGGCAACCCGACCCGGCCGAGCAGGTACGTCTGGCGCAGGGCCTGCTGGAGTTCTGGCACTACTGCGAGGATCTCGTCCACCAGCGGATGGACAGTGGCGACCGGGGCGACGACTTCATCAGCCGCGCCCTGGCCTACCGGGACGACGACGACACGGTGCTGACGGTGCCCGAGGTCGCCAGCCTGGCCTTCAATCTCCTGGTCGCGGGCCACGAGACCACCGCCGGGTTGCTCGCGCACGCCCTCGACCAGGCGCTGTCCACGCCCGAGCGGTGGACGGCGATCGCGGCGGACCCCGGGTGCGTCTCCGCGTTCGTGGGCGAGACGCTCCGCTTCGCGCCCGCCATCGACGGTTGGCTCCGGGTGACCACCCGGGACGTCACCCTGGGAAAGGTGACGATCCCGGCGGGGGCGCGCTGCCTGCTGTTGATCGGGGCCGCGAACCGGGACCCCGCGGCGTTCGCCGACCCGCACCGGTTCGACCCGCACCGGTCGGATGTGGGCAATCACCTCTCGTTCGGCCACGGTCCGCATTTCTGCATTGGCGCGGGATTGGCGCGACTTGAGGCCGGCATCGCCCTCACCCGACTCGCGGAAGCCATTCCCGGCCTACGACTGTCACCCGAGCAACAGCGCTCGTACAAGCCCAATGTCGCGTTCCGCGCGCACCGCACACTGCTCGCGCTAATCGATATCACGCCAGCCGCGGACGCACCGTCGACACGGGATGGAACGACGGCCGAAGTGCACGCCGCCTGACAGCGCCCCAGCGCCAGCGGTGTTGACCTGCGGACCGGTCGAGTCTCCGGGCGGGACGGCGTTGCCCGTCCCGCCCGGCGCACCGCCGGGCCCGCGACGCGTCCGTCACGCACCTTTCCCGCTTTTCCGGGAATCCATGCCGGCGAACGTCTTCACACCCATCGCATCCTGGGTTAAGAATTGCCATCTGTGAATATTCAGCTCATCGGCCAACCTCGATCTGGTGCCTGCCGCTGAATGTCCGTTCCACGAAGGTGAGCGCATGGAGCACACGTCCTCGTCGAGCTCGGCTCCCTCTGCGGCCAGTCAGCGGTTCCGCTGGGAGTTGCGCAACTGCCGCGTACAGCGGGGCCTGACCCAACGGGCGCTGGCGGATCTGGTGCGATTCAGCCGGGAGACGGTGGCCGCGGTCGAGTCGGGTCGCCGGTTCGGCAGTCACGAGTTCGCACTGCGCTGCGACGACGTGCTCGGCACCGGCGGCCGACTGGCCGCGCTGTGGCCGCAGGTCGCGGCCGAGCAACTGGCGGCCGACGGTCGCCGGGGGCCGCGCGATCCGGAGGCGGCCCGGCTGGATCGGCCGGCGCCGCGTCAGCGTGATCGGCGTGACGCGCGCGACCCGGGCGCCGTGGTCGACGCGATCGACGAGCTGCGGGAACTGATCGGCCAGGTGCTCAACGGCCAACCCGAACCGGACGACCCGGAGCGACGGCAGCCAGCGGCCGGCCAGCTCGACGACCAGCGCTGACCGGACGGACCCCACGCGATCTCGCGGCGTCACCGGGCGCTGACGTTGGGTACAGATGCTGGTACGGGCAGTTTGTACCACGGCCAGGTCTGGTCTACGAGCGCGGCTTCCGGCCGAATGGGACTTGCATTCGGCAACGTGCGGATAGACCGTCATCGACGAGTCGTGGGAGACAATCTTGGCGTCGAGCACCCGGTCCCACGCGGCCAGACCCTACCCGACCCGGCGACGCGGTTGGAAGATTGCCGGCCGGATGCGCCTCATCGTCGCGGCCCCGCTCGTCGCCGTGATCGGCTTCGCCGGTCTCGCGCTCACCGAGAGCGCGCGCCAGACGGCCCGCGCCAGCGACCTACAGGTCCTGGCACAGGTCGGCGCCGAGGCCGGCGACCTGGCCTATCGGCTACAGCGCGAACGCATCGCCGCCGCCGACCTGCTCACCTACGCCCGGCCCGAGCAGCAGGACGCCTTCGGCGCGGAGATGACCGCCACCGACGCCGCCGTCGCCCGCTACCGCGCGCAACGGGACCGGCTCTCCGCCGACGCCGACGCCAACTCGACCCTCCTGCGACGTATCGACGCGGCCCTGGACGGCCTCGCCCCGCTGCGCACCCAGGTACGCACGGCCACGCACGCGTCGGTGTCGGCGATGACGTTCAGCTACCGCATCGCCATCGCCGATCTGATCAACTTCCGGGAGAACGTCTCACACGGCGTGGTGAACGCCCGGCTCGCCGACGGGATCCGAGCTTCGGCCGCACTGTCCAAGACCGCCGAGGCCATCGGTCAGCAACAGGTGGCCGTGCTGCGTGCGGTCGCCGGCGGCGAGCTGACCCCGGCCATGCAGCAGGACATCACCGCGGCCCGGACCAGCTACACCGAGTCGAGCCTGTCGTTCCTCTCCCTGGCCCCACCCGAGTGGAGCGTCTGGTGGGAGCAGGCCGGCACCGGCAAGGAGGCGCTCGCCCTGCAACGGATGCAGGACGAGGTGTCCCGGGCCCAGCCGGGGTCGCAGCTGCAACTGGAGACCGCCGCCTGGGTGTCCACCACGCAGACGCGCGCCGCCCGGCTGGCGGACCTACGCGCACGGGTCGACGACGCGGTCCGTGCGGACGTTCGGGCCGCGCACGCCGACCAGCGCCGCCGGGCCGTCGCCGAGGCCGCCGGTGTCCTGCTGGCCCTGGTGCTGACCGCGCTGGTGACCTGGGCCGTCGCCCGGCAGATCACCCGGCGGCTACGCCGCCTGCGCGACGCCGCCAACGCCGTGGCGTTCGAACAGCTGCCCGCCGTGGTGGCCCAACTCCAGCAGCCCGGCAGTGCCACCGTCGACCCACACCGGCTGGCCGAGCAGCAGTCCAGTGCCGCCCTCGAACCGTCGAGCGACGACGAGATCGGCGAGCTGGGCCAGGCGTTCAGCGCCGTGCACCAGGCCGCCGTGCGGACCGCCGCCGAACAGGCCGTCATGCGGGCCAACACCGCGGACATCTTCATCCATCTGAGCCGCCGCGAACAGCGACTCGTCGACGCCGTCCTGGCCCAGGTCGACCTGGTCGAGCGGGACGAGACCGACCCGGACCGGCTCGACCAGCTGTACACGCTGGACAATCTGGCGACCCGGATGGGTCGGATCAACGCCAGCCTGCTGGTGCTCGGCGGCGTCGGCGTCGGTCGCGTACGCCAGCGTGACGTGCCGCTGCAACAGGTGCTCCAGGCCGCGCTGTCCCAGATCGAGCACTACGCGCGGGTCCGACTCGGCATGATCGACGGGGACGTCGCGGTGGCCGCCAAGACCGTCGACGAGGTCGTGCACCTGCTCGCCGAACTCATGGACAACGCCACGACGTACTCACCGCCGGGCAGCGAGACCTGGGTCAGCGGCCGGAGCCTGGGCGACCGGGTCATCGTCCAGATCAGTGACGAGGGTGTGGGGTTGTCCCCGCAGCGGATGCAGCAGCTCAACGAACTGCTGGCCCGCCCACCGGCCATCGACGTGGCGGCGGTACGCGCGATGGGACTGGTCGTCGTCGGTCAGCTCGCGGCCCGGCTGGGCGCCACCGTCCAACTGCGACGCGGCCCCCGACGCGGCATCCTCGCCGAGGCGACACTGCCCGCGGCGATCATCCGGTCGCTGCCACCGGAGGAGTACCTGCTCGCGCCCGGCCGGTTGTCGCGGCGGGCAGCGCGGACGGCCAACCCTCCGCCGCCGTACCAGCCGCGCCCCGAACCCACCGCCGGACGCCCCCCGGCCGAGCGGACCCTGCCGGCCGCACCGGTGTTCCGACCGGCTCCCCCACCCCCGGACCGGGGTGACGCGCCCACCGAGGAGCTCCTCATCTTCGAACAGGTCAACCACTGGTTCCAGACCGATGTCGTGGACGGCCGCGACGGGCAGCAGTGGTCCAGCCCCGCCGACGACGCCTGGCGCACAGCCGCCCAGGCAACCACCCCCGAGGTCGCCACGACCACCAACTCCGGCCTACCCAAGCGGCAACCGCAACGGCACCTCGTGCCCGGCGGCGTGACCGTGCCGCAACAGCAACAACGGTCCGAGTACCGCGACCCGGCGCAGGTGGCCACGGCGATGGCCGCGTACGCGCGGGGCGTGGCGAACCGACGACGCACCCCGATCAACCTCGGCAACAAATGACGCGACAGGAGAGCATGTGAGCGACCAACAGGATCTCGGCTGGCTGCTGGACAACTTCGCCGCGCGCGCCACCGAGGTCAGCCATGCGATCGCCATCTCCAGCGACGGGCTGATGGTGGCCGCCACGCGCGACCTGCCGCCGGACCGGGCCGACCAGTTGGCCGCCACGGGTAGCGGGCTGGTCAGCCTGTTGCGGGGGGCGGCGGCCTTCTTCGACGCCGGCGCGGTGATCTCCAACGTCACGCAGCTCGAAGGCGGATTCATGTTCTCGATGGCCTTCAACGACGGCGCTTCGCTGCTGGTGCTCGCCGCTCCCGAGTGCGACGTGGGCAAGGTCTCCTACGAGATGACCGAGCTGGCCAACCGCATCGGGGACGCCCTCACCCCCGCTGCCCGAGCGGCACTCGCCCGCAGCCGCTGACAACCCCGGCGCCCCCACGCCGGAGACCCTTCCCCTTTCCCTGGAGTAACAGATGCCTCTCATCACCTCTTGGCGCAGCCGTGCCCTCACCGCAACGCTGCTCGCAGCCGTGTTGACCACCGGCGCGGCCTGCGGTGACGACCCTGCGGGCACGAGCGCCGGCGGCACGATAAAGATCGGCCTGCTCGCCTCACTGTCCGGGACGTACCAGGCGGTCGGCACGGAGATCCGCGACGGCTTCCAGCTCTACCTGGACACCCACGACGGCAAACTCGGCGGTCGACAGGTCGACCTCGTCGTGGCCGACGAGGGCAACGGAGCCCAGACCGCCGTCCCGGCGGCGACCAAACTGCTCAAGCAGGACCGCGTGTCCGCGCTCACCGGCATCGTCGGCGGCGGCTCGGTCGCCGGAGTCACCCCGCTGCTGAACGAGACCAAGGTGCCCCTCGTCGGCTCGAACGGCCGGCCGGAACTCAAGGACGTCTCCCGGGTCTGGCACACCTCGTACCTCTCCGACGAGCCCGGGGCGGCGATCGCCCAGCACGTCCGCGACAACGTGAAGGGATCGGTGTACGCGATCGGCCCGGACTACCAGGGCGGTTGGGACGAGCTGCGCGGTTTCACCGACGCGTTCGGGAAGATCGGCGGGAAGCTCGCGAACACCGACGGCAAGACGACCTTCACCCCGTTCCCGGCCACCACCAACTTCCTCCCGTACTTCGCCCGGATCAAGGCATCCGGCGCGGCGGCCGTCTACACCTTCTACGCCGGCAGCGCCGCCGTCGACTTCGTGAAGCAGTACGCGCAGTCCGAGATCAAGGACGTTCCGCTGTACGCGGCCGGGTTCCTCACCGAGGGCGGCGTGCTCAACGCACAGGGCGATGCGGCCCGGGACATCTACTCGGTGCTCAACTACTCACCCGACCTGGACAACGCGGAGAACCGCGCCTTCGTGGCGGCGTGGAAGGCCAAGCACGACGGATCACCGACGACCTACGCGCTCGCCTCGTACGACGCCGCGGCGGTGCTGGACCGGGCGATCGGCGCCGCCGGGAGCGACCCGACCCCCGAGGCCATCAACACGGCCATCGGCCAACTCGGCCAGATCGCCAGCCCGCGCGGCACCTGGCAGTTCTCCACCGTCACCCACTCCCCGGTGCAGAAGTGGTACCTGCGGCAGGTCCGCCAGGACGGCCGGGCGCTGTCCAACACCGTCGTGGGTGACCTCGCGACCGTCGGCCGGTGATAGTGGTGGCGGCCGGCACGAACCGGATCGATCCGTACCTGATTCCGGCGTTGGACGGGGTCGCCTACGGGCTGCTCGTGTTCGTCGCCGCGTCGGGTCTGGTCTTCTGTTTCGGCGTCGCCAACATCCTCAACCTGGCGCACGGAATGCTCTACGCGATCGGCGGGTACACGGCCGCGGCGCTGCTCGACGGCGGCTGGGCGAGCCTGGCGTTGGCCCTCGCCGTCGGTGTGTTGGCCGCCGCGGCGGCGGGGGTGCTGCTGGCCGGCCTGCTCACCCCGGTCGCCACCGGCAACCACCTGAGTCAGGCGCTGCTGACGTTCGGTGTGGCGTTGGCCGGCGGCAGCCTGCTCGTCGCCGGCTTCGGGCCCGACGACCCGCAGGTCCAGGTACCCGCCGCCCTGGAAGGGTCGGTGCTGGTCGCCGGCCACCGCTACGCCGCGTACCGACTGGTCTTCATCGTCGTCGCCGCGCTGCTCGCGGCCGCGCTCTACCTGGTGGTGCGGCGCACCCGGGCCGGGATGCTGGTGCGGGCGGCCGTGGACGACGCGGAGATGGTCGCCTGCCTCGGGGTGAGTCCCGCGCGGATCCGGGCCGGTGTGCTCGCCGCCGCCGGTGCGCTCGCCGGTGCGGCGGGGGTGCTGGGCGCACCCATCATCGGCCCGGGCACGGACACCGCCGACACCGTGCTGCTGCTGTCCCTGGTGGTCGTCGTCCTCGGTGGGCTCGGGTCGATGGCGGGAACCCTGCTGGCCGCGCTCGCGATCGGCGAGATCCAGACGCTGGGCGTGGCGCTCCTACCCTCGGCCGCACCGTTCCTGCTGTTCGCCGCGATGGCGGCCGTGCTGGCCGTGCGGGCGCGGGGCCTGGTCGGAAACTGGCGGGCGGCATGAGGGACGAGGTGATCCGGCGGGCCCGGGGCGGCATCGCGGCACTCGTGCTGGCCGGCCTGGTCGTGGCGCCGTGGGCGGTCGACGACTACACCACGTCGATCCTCGCCCGGACGCTGGCGCTGGCCCTGGTCGGGGTGAGCGTGGCCCTGCTCACCGGCGTCGCCGGCATGCCCACCCTCGGTCAGACCGCACCGTACGCGGCGGGCGCCTACGCCTGCGCCGTGATCGGCAGCCGGATCTCCGACGTCGGAGTGGTGCAGCTCGTCGTCGCGGCGGGCGCGGGGGCGGCGCTCGCCGCGCTCACCGTGCCGCTCGTCGTGCACGCCCGAGGGGTGATCGTCCTGATGATCACCCTGGCCATCGGGGAACTCGCCGTCATCCTCCTCGGCCGGTGGCGATCGGTTACCGGCGGCACCGACGGGTTGGCCGGTATCCCCGCGGTCCGCCCGTTCTGGGGGCTCCCGCCCCTGGCCAGCGATCAGGCCCGCTACCTGTACGCCCTGGTCGTGGTGGCCACGCTGGTCGGCGCGGTGCTGGTGCTGCTGCGTACCCGGGCCGGGCTGCTGCTGCGGGCCGGTCGGGACGACGAGACGCGGCTGCGCGCCAGCGGTCACCGGGTGCCGCTGCACCTGTCCGGCGCGCACATCGCCGCCGGGGCGATCGCCGGCGCCGCCGGCTCGCTCCTGGTCGTCGTCCAGCAGTACATCTCGCCCGCCGATTTCGGCTTCGACACGTCCGCTCTGCTGCTGCTCGGTGTCGTCATCGGTGGCACCGCCTCGGTGGGCGGCGCCCTGGTGGGCGCGGCGTTGGTCATCGCCGCCCGGGACTGGCTGTTCGGGGCGTTGCCCGGGCACGCACCGCTGGTGCTGGGCGCGCTGTTCGTGGCGACGGTCTATCTGCTGCCCGGCGGCGTCGACCGGGCACGGGGCCGGTTTCGCCCACCGAACGCCGCGGCGCACCAGCCGGACCCGCCAGCCACCCATGATCAGGCCACCGTCCCGGAGCTGCGCCGATGACCTGCCTGCTCACGGCCCAGGATGTCGGCGTGCGGTACGGCTCACTCGTCGCGCTCAACGGCGTCGATCTGTGCGTTCACGACGGTCAGCGGCACGCGTTGATCGGCCCGAACGGGGCCGGCAAGACGACCCTGCTCAACGTGATCGGCGGGTCCACGAAGCCACAGCGCGGCACGGTGCGGTTCGACGGGCGCGATCTCGGTCGGCTCGGCCCGGCGGCTCGGGCGCGGCGGGGCATCAACCGGATACACCAACGACCCGCGGTCTTCGCGACGCTCACCGCGACGGAGAACGTCGTGGTGGCCGCGCTGCCACGGGTCGTCCCACGGCACCGGTGGCGGCCGGGCGGACGCCGGCGCGCCGCGCAACACCGGGCGGGCCCACTCCTGGACCAGATGGGCCTCAGCGCCGTCGCGGCGGTGCCCGCCGGGCACCTCGCACACGGGCAACGACGCCAGTTGGAGATTGCCATGGCCCTTGCCGGTCGCCCCCGCCTGCTGCTGCTGGACGAACCGGCAGCCGGGTTGTCCGCCATCGAGGTCGGCCGGCTGGTCGAGTTGCTCCAGGCGCTACCCAGGTCGGTCGCCGTGCTGCTTGTCGAACATCGACTGGACCTGGTGTACGCCCTCTCCGACACGGTCACCGTGCTGCGGGACGGTCGGACACTGGCCGCCGGCACGCCGGACGAGATCCGTGCCTCGCCGCTGGTGCGGCAGGCCTACGCAGACGGGGTGGCCTGATGCTCACCGTGGATCGCCTCTGCGCCGGCTACGGCGGGGGCATCGTCCTGCACGACGTCAGCCTGCGGGTGCGCCCGGGCAGCATCCAGGCCGTGGTGGGCCGCAACGGGGCGGGCAAGAGCACCCTCGTGCACACGATCGCCGGGCTGGTCCGGGCCGCCAGCGGTCGCATCGAGATCGGCGGCGTGCACGTGGCCGGCCGGCAACCGCACCGCATCGCCCAGTCCGGTGTCGGCCTGGTCCCGCAGGGCCGGCGGGTCTTCTCCCGACTGACCGTGGCCGAGCACCTGCACCTGGCAGCCGCGCCGTGGCGGGCCCCCACCTCCGGCGGCGAGGGTTGGACGGTCGCCCGGACCCTGGAGCTGCTGCCGCGACTGGCGGTGCGGCTGCGGCACCGCGGCTGCGAACTCTCCGGCGGTGAGCAGCAGATGCTGGCGATTGCCCGTGCGCTGCTCGGCCAACCCCGGGTGCTGCTGCTCGACGAACCGTGTGAGGGCCTCTCGCCCGATCTGGCGGCGCGGGTCCGCGAACTGGTCAACGGTCTCGCCGCCGACGGTCTGACCGTGCTGCTCGTGGAGCAGCAACTGCACCACGCGATCGAGATCGCCGACCGGGTGGCGGTGCTGGAGTACGGCCGGGTGGTCTACGACCGACCGACTGCCGAGGCCCGCCGCGATCCCGCCCCACTGGCGGCGATGTTGAGCGTCGCCGCCGCCGCGCCGCCCCCGGCCAACCGATCGACCCCTCGGCTCTGGGCCGACACCCCGTAGTCACCCGACCAGCTCGGAAAGGTAGACACCGATGGCAACCGCGACGAGCGACGACACGTACACGTTCGACAACGGCGCACCGGACGCTGTTCCCCAGATGCACGCGCTGGAGTCCTTCCTGGATCCGATCACGACGCGTCGGCTGGCCCGCCCGGTGCTGCGACCGGGCGCGACCTGCTGGGAAGTGGGGGCGGGTGGCGGCTCGATGGCCCGGCGGATCGCCCGCGCGGTCGGCGGCGACGGTCACGTGCTGGCCACCGACATCGACCCCACACACCTCGTGGCCGAGGGCAACCTACAGGTACGCCGGCACGACGTCCGCACCGAACCGCCGCCCGGGGACGCGTTCGACCTGATCCACGCGCGGCTGGTGCTGCTGCACCTCCCTGATCGACGACGGGTCCTGCGCACGCTCACCGGCGCGCTGGCGCCCGGCGGGTGGCTGGTGGTCGAGGAGTTCGACTGCACGGCGCCGCAGCGGGTACTGACCGCGCCGACCGACGACGCCGCGAAGCTCTTCGCGCAGGTGATGGACGCGATGATGGGTGTCCTGGAGGATCACGGCGCCGACCTCGGGTGGGCGCAGGACGTGCACACCGAGATGGCCCTCGCCGGTCTGACCGACCTGGACACCATCACCCACTCGCAGAGCTGGGCCGGCGGGTCGACCGGAACGTCGCTCTACGAGACCAACTCCCGCCAGTTGGAGCCGGATCTGCTGGCCGCGGGGTTGTCGCCCAGTCAACTGAACGCCTTCCGGCGGTTGTTGCGTGACCCCGGGTTCGCCGTCATGTCGTACCACTTCGTCTCCACGCGGGGTCGCCTGCCGAGCTGAGCAGGCGGACCACCGCGCGGAGCGCGGTCGCGCCGTCCGTACCTCTCCCGCCGCAGCACGCCCCCCGCTGCCTGCCGGACAGCCCTACGGAGGCGACTGACCGCACCGGCCGGGCTCCCCGTGCGGGGAGCCCGGCCGGCCCGTGTGCGGTTCGATCACCGCGTGGGCGACGGTGTCGCGGTCTGCGCGACGCCCTCCTGCCACCACCCGCGAAGCCGTATCCCGCCGCCCACACCCTTCGGCTCACGTCCCCGACGGCGATGCTGACGCCGGCACCGGTCAGGTGTCCATCAGACCGGCACCTGCAAGGTTCCCTCAGACCGGACAATGCCGCCGGGTCCGGTGAAAGTCGCCCGGAGGACACCTGCCGATCGAGTTGGCCCAGCAGCCCGCCCCGGTCCCCAACAAGATCCACGACGTCGATTCGAGGCCGCGCGTACCCGAGGAGCAACCGGACCACCGCCATCCCGGCACCGGAGGACCCCCTTGTCAGCCGGTGTCGGTGGCGTGTCAGGGCCGTGTCAGCCGGCCCGCGCAGACTGTACGCATGACAGCTGACCTGGTGATCGAGGCCGAGGGCCTCGTGAAGACCTTCGGGAAGACGAGGGCGCTTCAGGGCGTGGACCTCGCCGTACCCCGCGGCACGGTGCTCGGGGTGCTCGGCCCCAACGGCGCCGGCAAGACCACCGCCGTGCGCATCCTCTCCACCCTGCTGGCCCCGGACGGCGGCACCGCCCGCATCAGCGGTTTCGACGTGGTACGGGACGCCGAGCGTGTTCGGCAGAGCATCGGCCTCACCGGCCAGTACGCCTCGGTCGACGAGGACCTGACCGGGCGGCAGAACCTGGAGCTGTTCGGCACCCTGCTGGAGCTGGGGCGTACCGGCGCCCGGCGACGGGCCGCCGAGTTGCTCGACTGGTTCGACCTGACCGATGCCGCGAACCGGCCGGCCAAGACGTACTCCGGGGGCATGCGGCGACGGCTGGACCTGGCCGCCAGCCTCGTCGGCTCCCCCGATGTGATCTTCCTGGACGAGCCGACCACCGGCCTCGACCCGGCCAAGCGCGAGGACATGTGGGACGTGGTCCGCTCACTGGTCAACAACGGCTCGACGGTGCTGCTCACCACGCAGTATCTGGAGGAGGCCGACGCGCTCGCCGACGCGATCACGGTGATCGACCACGGCCGGGTCATCGCGCACGACACCCCGGAAGGCCTGAAGCGGGTGGTCGGCGGGCAGACCCTTGAGGTCCGGCCGTCGGATCCGGCGCAGTTGCCCCGCACCGCGGAGATCCTGACCCAGGTCGGCTCCGGCGGTCAGGCCGACGAGATCCGCAAGGGCGTGCTCGCGGTGCCGGTCACCGACGACACGGCCCTGACCGAGAGCGTCGCGCGGTTCGCCACGGCCGGCATCGCGGTCACCGAACTCTCCCTGCACCTGCCGAGCCTCGACGAGGTGTTCTTCACCCTCACCGGGCGTACGGCGTCCGACGACGACACCACCCGCCCCACGGAGGTCGCGGCATGAGCACTCTGATCGACACGGCACCGCCCCGAAACCGGGGGCTGTCGACAACCACCCCGAACCCACGGCCGTTCCGGCTGGTCCGACACTCGTTGGCGCTCGCGAAGCGCAGCCTCATCAAGACCTGGCGTACGCCCGAGGCGCTCATCGACGTCACCCTGCAACCGGTGCTGTTCCTCATCATCTTCGTGTACGTCTTCGGCGGCGCCGTCGCCGGATCGACCCACGACTACCTTCAGTTCCTGCTGCCCGGCATCCTGGCGCAGACGATCGCGACCGGCGCCATCGCGATCGGTGTCAACCTCAACACCGACATCGCCAAGGGCATCTTCGACCGGTTCCGGTCGTTGCCCATCCCCCGCTCGGCCCCCCTGGTCGGCGCGGTCCTCGGCGACGTGGTCCGGTACGTCATCGTCACCGTGTCGACCCTCGCGATCGGCTACGTGATGGGTTTCCGGATCGAGACCGACCTGTTCCGGGCGGTCGCCGGGTGTCTGCTCGCGGTGCTCTTCGCGCTCTGCCTGAGCTGGCTGCCGGTGCTCGTGTCGATGAAGGTGCGCACCGCGGGCGCCGTGCAGGGGGTGATGTTCGCGCTGATCATGCCGCTGAGCTTCGCGTCCAACGTGTTCGTCGGCGCCGACACCCTGCCGGGCTGGATGCAGGCGTTCGTGGACGTCAACCCGATGACGCACCTGGTGGCGTCGGTACGCGGACTGTTCCTGGGCACCCCGCTCGGCAACCACGTCTGGTGGACGCTCGCCTGGTGCGCCGGCTTCGTGGCGCTGTTCATGCCGCTGGCGCTGCGCGCGTACCGCAAGAAGGTCTGAGCGCGCGGCATCCGCACGGAGGTCCGGGTCAGGCGAGCAGGTCGTCCATCAGCTCGCGGATCCGGCTGATGGCCGCGGCGGCCGGTCGCTCGCGCCACGCGGCCAGCAACGGCTCACGCAGCTCCTCGTCCCCGAGGATGGCGGTGAGCCGTTCGCCGTTCTCGGACGGGAAGAACATCTCGATCTGGGTGCCGATCCGCTGCGCGAGTGCGGACAGTTCACGGGCGGTGTCGACGTCGTCCCGGTACGCGGCAAGTTCCGCACCGCCGGACGCCCAGGCCCCGATCACCGGCAGGTCCCGCGAGGTCAGCGCGTCGTCGCGGGCGAGCGACAGCATCGCGGCCGCCTGGACGGCGGCGGCCCCCGACACCCGGCGAGCCTGGGCCACCCGGAGGTAGAGGACCGCCGCCGTGGTTCGGAGCATCACGCGCGGCTGTGGCAGGGGCCCGACCCAGTGGGCGAGGATGCGGGTCACCTCGTCGGTGAGGGCCAGCACGTCGTCGTACCGCTTGCGCTGCCAGGCGAGGCGGGCCAGGCCGAGCAGCGCCTGCGCGGCATCCAACTGCTCGGCCTGGCCCAGTGCGGCCGTCTCCCCCAGTCGCCGCTCCGCCTCCGCGTCGCCGGCGAGGGCGAGTTGCGCGTCCAGCCGGACCCGGATCGACCGAGCATCCTGCGCGGCGCCGACCAGTTCCATGTGCTGCACACTGCGGGTCAGCCACTCGGCCGACCGGACATCCCCGCCGGGGACCAGGAACTGCCCGACGGCGCCCGCCGCCATCGCCATGCCCCAGTGGTCGCCGGCGGCCTCGAACCGGTGGTACGCCTGCTCCGCGTCGCGGATCGACGCATCCGGCAGGCCGGCGTTCTCCCGCACCGCCGCGCGCGCGAACAACCCAAGCCCCTGCACGTACGGGTCGGGGTGCGCGATCATCTCGGTCGCGCTCTTCAGGTTCTGTTCCAGGTTGGACACGTCGAAACTGGGCAGCGCCGACGCGAGCGCGGTCAGCCGGGACGACACCTCGGTGGGACGTTCGGCCAGGAGTGTCCGCAGGGCCCGCCGGGCGAGCACGGCGGGCCGCAGATCGGCGCTGACGCCGGCGTTCACGCTGATCACCACGCACATCCAGGCCAGCCGGTCGGCGTTGGGCAGTGGCCGGCCGCTGGCCGCACCGCGCAGGATCGCCGACCGCAGCCGCCGCTGCGGGTTGTCGATGTGCAGCAGCCCACGCGTCCAGGCGAGGACCTCGAGATGCAGGCCGCGCACCGACCAGAGGTGTAACAGCGCGGTGGCGACGTCGACCGAGGCCGGCTCGTCGTCCTCGCGCATCGCCCACCGCAGACCCGCGACCAGGTTGTCCTGCTCGGCGGCGCAGCGGTGCAGCGCCTCGACCTGCTCGGGGCCGATGAACCGGTCGGTGAGCGCGACCGCCTGCTGCCGCGCCCACCTGACCAGGCCGGCCATCGCCAGATCCCGGCCGCCGGCGGCGTCCAGCCGGACCTCGCCGTACTCGCGGACCGTCTCGAGCATCCGGTAGCGCGGCGGGCCGTCCCCCTCGACCAGGGTCAGCAGGGACTGTTCCACCAGCGTCGCCAGGCCGCGGCGCACGTCCGGGGCCTGCGCGACGGCGGCGGCGAGGTCCGCGGTGAACGGCGCGGGAATGACGGCGACCCGTTGCAGCAGGTCGCGGTCGGCCTCAGCGAGCAGTTCCCGGCTCCAGTCGACCAACGCCCACAGGCTCGCGTGCCGCTCGGGCAGGCCGCGCAGGGCGTCTTCGAGCAGCGCGAACCGGTCGGTCAGCCCGGCGAGCACGTCGTCGATCGGCATGTGCCGCAGTCGCGCGGCGGCCAGTTCGAGCGCCAACGGCAGGTTGTCGAGTCGGTGGCAGAGGGCGAGCGCCCGTTCGGTGTCCCAGGTCGGCACCGCGCCGCCGGCCCGTGCCCGGGACTCGACAAGCGCGAGGGCGTCAGCGTCCGGCAGGGCGGTGAGCCGGTGCACCAGTTCGCCGGCCAGGCCCAGTGGGGCGCGGCTCGTCGCGAGCACCGCGACCTCCGGCGAGGTCACCGCGACCAGATCCGCGACGACGACGGCCACCGCGTCGAGCACGTGCTCGCAGTTGTCGAGCACCAGCAGCCCGTCGAGGTCCGGTGCGACGGCGCGCAGTCGCTCCTCGGGGCTGAGCACCCGTCGTTCCAGACCCAGGTTGCCCCCGGTCGTCGTGCTGTCCGCCCCGCCGAGCGCGGCGAGCACGGTGGGCAGCACCTCGTCGGGCGAGCGCAGGCCAGCGAGTTCGATCACGCGTACCGCCTGTCCGGCCGCCGCGGTGCGCCGCGCCACCTCGGCGGCGAGCCGGGTCTTGCCCGCCCCACCGGTCGCCACGATCGTGACGACAGGTGTCTCGGCGAGAGCGCCGGTGACGGCCGTGACGTCCTGCTCCCGCCCGACGAGGGCGGCCATCGGACGGCGCCACGCGGTGGGCAGCGCGATCCGCACCGGTTTCCGGGGCGGTGCCGCGACGGGCGCGGCGGTCAGTTCGCCGCGCAGCAGCGCCAGGTGAACCTGGGTGATCACCGGCGAGGGATCGGTGCCGTACCGGTCGGCCAGCTCGGTGCGCAGCCGCTCGACCACCTCCAGCGCCTCCGCCTCCCGCCCCTGGGCGGCAAGCACCCGCACGAGCAGGGCGGCGGACGGCTCGTCCGGCGGGGTACGCGCGACCAGTCGGCCCAGGTCGACCTCGTCGAGCGGGCCGACGCCGGCGAGTGCCGCCTGCGCGCGCAGCGCGGCGACCTCCGCGAACAGGCGGGTGTCCTCGGCGCTGTCCAGCTCCGGCACCTCGGGAAACAGCGCACGTGCCCGATCGGCCAGGTCGCGGGCGACCCGGATGTCACCGCGTTGGAGCGTGGCGCGCGCCTGGTCGACGAGCCCGCGCGCCTCGACCGCGTCGATCGTGATCTCCTCGACGGGCAGCCGGTATCCGCCCGGCGCGGCGACCACCGGTAGTCCGAGACGGCGCACCCGGGACACGAGTGCCTGGACGGCGCCCGTCGCGTCGTCGGGTGGCGCGCCGTCCCAGATGGCGTCCACCAGCAGGCTCATGGAGACCGCCCGACCGCGCGCGTCGATGAGCGCGCGGAGCACCGCCGCGAGCCGTTCACCCCGTACGGGCTGGCCGTCGACGGCGAGTGGGCCGAGGGTCGCGATCTGCACGGACTCAGCATCCCCCACCCGGGCGCGGACCCGACGACCGCCGGTCCGCCCGGCCGGTCGGAGCCGCGTGCCCAGCTTGACAGGCCGTCACTTAGTTAGGTTAGCCTCACCTCATGTGCTCGCCCAGCCGGCCGGCGCCTCCCGGGGCGAGCACCACCCGGTAGACACCGGCCCGAGCCGAGAGAGGCACCATGACCCAGACCCTGCCGATCGCCCCGTGGCGCGTGTTCGCCGTCACCGTCCGCGCGGTACGCCGACTCAGCCCGACCTTCACCCGGGTGACCTTCACCGGGGCGGACCTCGACCGCTTCGCCGACAACGGTTACGACCAGCGGATCAAGCTGGCGCTGCCGCTGCCCGGTCAGCGTGGGGTGAACCTTCCCGATGGCGCGGACTGGTACCCGAAGTGGAGGGCCCTGCCGGCGCACCTGCGCAACCCGGTGCGCACCTACACCGTGCGGGCGGTCCGACCGCACCTGGCCGAGGTGGACGTCGACCTGGTGCTGCACGGCGACAGCGGCCCGGCGACGCGCTGGGCTCGGCGGGCCAGCGTCGGCGACGAGATCGCGCTGGTCGGGCCGGACGCCGGATACGACGGCAACCACGGCGGGGTCGAGTTTCGACAGTCGACCGGCGACGCCCTGCTGTTGGCCGGGGACGAGACGGCCGTGCCGGCGATCAGCAGCATCTGTGAGCGACTTCCCCTCGACGCCCGGGGCACCGTCGTGCTGGAGGTGCCCGACGCCGCCGACGTGTTGCCGCTGGTCGCGCCCCCTGGCATCGAGGTCCGCTGGCTGCCGCGGGGTGCCGACGGGTACGGCAGCCGGTTGGTGCCCGCCGTCGTCGTCGCGGCCGGTGAGCTGTTGGCCACCGGCGCGTCGGCGGCCGTCCGGCCCGAGCCGGACGTGGACGTGGACGTGGACGTGGACACCGGGATCCTGTGGGAGGTTCCGGAGGAGGTGGCCGCGGTACCGCTGTACGCGTGGCTGGCCGGGGAGGCCGGCGTCATCCGTGATCTGCGCCGACACCTGGTCACCGAGCGGGGGCTGGACCGGCGGGCGGTGGCCTTCATGGGCTACTGGCGGCTCGGTCGCGCCGACGCCGACTGACCGCGCGGCGAGGCGGACGCCGGTCGGCGGGCCGCGAGGTGCGTCGGGGGCCGTGGGGCGCGTACCGTTTCGGGTCGGACTTGGGGCGGGCCGGTTGGATCCGGCACGGGATACGGGACGAGACAACGACGCATGACGGTGGACAACATTACCGAAAACGGTCACGACGGTATTGACCGAAGCCGGCTGGAGGACTGCCTCAGCGTCTTCGAGGCGTTGGAGGCGTTGCCCTCGGACCACCCCGACGTGGTGCGGGTGCAGCGGGCCACCGCCCGGCTCTACAAGGTGATCAAGCAGCGGCGGCGCGAGGAGCGGCGAGACGCCATCCTCGCCGCCGACCGCGCGGTGACCGAGGCCACCGCCACCGGCGCTCCCGGCCGGATCGACGACGAGACGCAGGGCATCCCGCTGGCGTCCTCCGTGGCGGGCGAGACGGCGGGCTTCCTGCACAACCCGCGCGGCTGCTACGTCTGCAAGCAGCGCTACCGCGAGGTGGACGCGTTCTACCACCAGCTCTGCCCGTCCTGTGCCGCGCTCAACCGGGAGCGCCGGGACGCCCGCACCGACCTGACCGGCCGGCGCGCGCTGCTCACCGGCGGCCGGGCCAAGATCGGCATGTACATCGCGCTGCGGCTGCTGCGCGACGGCGCGCACACGACGGTGACGACGCGGTTCCCGCACGACGCGGTCCGCCGGTTCGCCGCGATGCCCGACAGCGGAGACTGGCTGCACCGGCTGCGCGTCGTCGGGATCGACCTGCGCGACCCCGCCCAGGTGATCGCTCTCGCCGACTCGGTCAGCAGCCAGGGCCCCCTCGACATCCTGATCAACAACGCCGCGCAGACCGTCCGCCGGTCCCCCGGGGCGTACGCGCAGCTCGTCGCGGCGGAGGCCGCGGCCCTGCCGGACGGTCCACTGCCGGAACTGATCACGTTCGCCAAGCAGGACGGGCAGGGCGCCCCGGTGGGCAGCCTGACCGCCGGGCCGCAGTCGACCGCGCTCACCCCGCACGCGCTGACCGCGCTGGCCCTCACCAGCGGCTCCGCCTCACCGGAACGGATCGCGGCGGCCACGGCCATCGACGCCGGCGGTCTCGTGCCCGACCTCGACTCGGTCAACAGCTGGGTCCAACGGGTGCAGGAGGTGGACCCGGTGGAGCTGCTCGAAGTGCAACTGTGCAACGTCACCGCACCGTTCGTGCTGGTCAGCCGATTGCGAGCGGCGATGGCCGCCGCACCGGCCCGGCGTAAGTACGTGGTGAACGTGTCGGCCATGGAGGGCCAGTTCGGCCGCGGCTACAAGGGGCCGGGGCACCCGCACACCAACATGGCCAAGGCCGCGCTGAACATGCTGACCCGTACCAGCGCCCAGGAGATGTTGACCGACGGGATCCTGATGACCAGCGTCGACACCGGCTGGATCACCGACGAGCGCCCCCACCCGACCAAGATGCGGCTGGCCGACGAAGGGTTCCACGCCCCGCTGGACCTGGTCGACGGCGCGGCCCGGGTGTACGACCCGATCGTCCGCGGCGAGCAGGGCGAGGACCTCTACGGCTGTTTCCTGAAGGACTACGCGCCCTGCGCCTGGTGATCGCCCGATGATCGCCTCCGCACGATGAGGAGAAGAAACATGTCAGCTGACCGTGAGCCGTGGCCGACGCTGGACGAGCTGCTGCGCGAGGAGGGTGAGCTGGAGCTCGCCGGCCTGTCCGAGACCGACGCGTACGAGCTGGGAATGCTCGCGGTCACCGCCGCCACCGAGCAGCGGCTGCCGGTGTCGGTGGGTGTGTGGCGGGCCGGGCGTCAGCTGTTCCACTGCGGCCTGCCGGGGTCGACGGCGGACAACGACGCCTGGCTACGCCGCAAGGGGCGGGTGGTGATGCGGTTCGAGCACTCCTCGCTCTACATGGCCCGGCTGTGCCAGGACAAGCAGGTGACGCTGGCCGAGCGGTTCGGACTGCCGGCCTCGCGGTACGCGGCGGCCGGCGGCGCGGTGCCGCTGCGCGTGCGCGGCACCGGCGTGGTGGGCTGGGTCGGTGTGTCCGGGCTACCGCAGCTGGACGATCACCGCTTCGTCGTCGACATTCTCCGTAAGCTCCCCCGCTAGGGCGGGCATACCACCGGATATGGCTGGCACGGCGGGCCGCTCCGTCGTGGCCGCCACCTGCTGAGCAACGATCGCCGGTCAGCACGCCGTGGGAGCGGCGCCGGACCGCTGCTACGGTCTGCGCCATGGTTGCCGTGTGGCGCATCGTGGACTACCGGCGCGCGGAGACGCCCGTGACCGAGCCGATCACCAAGTTCGGCGGTCAGCCCACCTGGCTCGGGCCACCGCAGTGGCCGGTCAGCGCGGCCTGGGGCACGCCGATGCGCTTCCTGTGCCAGATCGCGATCGAGCCCGAACTCGTCGGCGACGGCCCGGGACGGCTCGCCTATGTCTTCGTCACGCACGGGGACCACGGACGCGATGCCGACGAGTTCGACCCGGACGTCATCCTCGCTGACGGGGGCGAGAACGCCGTGGTCGTCCAGCCCGGCACCTTCGCCGGGCCCACCGTCTCGCTGGCCAACGGCCCGACGCTCTACCACGCCGATGGGTCACCTGCGGAGTACACAGTCGACCTGGTGCGCGACGAGGATCCCGAACCCCTCTTGTCGGACGCTTACCTGGCGCTGTCGTCCGAGGACCGGGACCGCTACGTCCAGGCGATCGACTACGACAAGATCGGCGGTACGGTCCTGCCGCCCGAACCCACCGACTGGCCTGCGGGCGGGCCGTGGCGGCCACTTCTGCGTCTGGCGACGAACTGGACGCCGTTCCATCTCAACCTCGGTGCCGCTCCCGTGGCCCTCGCGTTTCTGTCCGCGGACGGCCGCGCAGGCTGCCTTCTGGTGGAGGACTCCTAGGACCGGCCCGGCGGCCTCGGGTCGAGGCCGCCGGGGCTGCCCACTCAGTGTGCGCGACGGTTGGCGCGCAGGGCGTCCAGGAGCACGCCGGGCCGGGCCAGCGAGCGCGGGTGTTCGCGCATGGAAACGACGTCGTTGAACCGGCGCGCGGTCGTCACGTCCGTGACGGTCGCCTCGATGATCCGCCGGCTGGCCCAGCTCGAGAGCCGGTAGCCGCGTGGGTAGGGGCCATTGACGTGCGGCAGCGCCAGGTCCGCGGAGGTCGAGATGGACCATGCGGCGTCGACCACTACCTTCTGTAGCGCGAGGTAGTGACGCGCGGGCGTCCGCAGATCCGGGCCGGAGCGCAGGTACGTGGACAGGCAGGCCGCGTGCAGGGCCGCTGCCGTCATGCCCTGGCCGTACACCGGGTTGAACGACGCGACGGCGTCACCGACGCTGAGCAGCCCGGCCGGGAACCGGGTCAGCGCGTGGAAGTCCCGTCGTCGGCTGTCGGAGTGGTGATAGGTCTGGACGTCGCCGAGCATCTCCTGGTCGGCGACCGCACCGAACTCGGGTGGGAACTGCTCCCGCAGGCGGCGGACGAAGTCCTCCGCGGTGCGCCCGGGGCGGTCGTTGCCGTAACCGGCCATCATGGCCATCCACCGGCCGTCCTCGATGGCGAAGAAAGCGGCGCCGGCCACGTCCATCGCCATCTTCGGGGTGTGCAGTGCCAACACGACGGTCGAGGCCGGGGCGACGTCCGGGCGGCGGAACAGGGCGGTCGCGTAGTTGAGATGCACGGTCATCCGTCGGGTGACCGGCCGCTCCCAGTCGGCCTGCTCCAGCCAGTCCGACAGTTTGCTGGAGCGCCCCATGGCGTCCACCACGAGGTCGGCGCGCTCGACGCCGGGCACTCCACCGACGTCGCAGCGGACCCCGGTGACCGCGCCGTCGTCGAACACGAGGCCGGTGGCACGGGCGGTCACCGTCTTGACGTTGGGCAGTCGAAGCACCTGCTGGCGGATCAGGCCCTCCAGCAGCGGCCGGCTGCCCGCCAGGCTGTCGGCGTCGTCGGGGACGACGACCTTCAGGCGTCCGTCGAGGTAGTTGCGCCGGGCCGCGGGCGGCGCCTCGACCGCCCCGCGCGCCAGCGCCTCGTCGCGGAACCCGGGAAACATCCGCTCCAGCTGGAAGAGACCGCCGGGCAGCAGCGCGTGCAGTTGGGTCCCCTGGGGTACGCCGGGTCGCGCGCCGCTCACCTGCGGGTCGTCGCGGTCGATGATGACGACGGTGTCGGCGTGATCGGACAGCACCCGCGCGGCCAACAGGCCGGCGACGCTGCCGCCGACCACCACGGCCGTACCCATGATCGGGGAGGGTTGGTCAGGGGGTCGCGCCGCGTTCAGCTCGGCGAAGACCCGGGACGGGGAGAGGGACATCGTGCTCTCCAAGGGGTAACGAGGTGTGTGCCCTCCCCGGTGGCTGCCCGCGACCGCGCGCGGACAGACCGGTGGACGGTCGTTCGACGTGATGCCCGCCGATCGTCGCACAACCGCCGGAACGTCAACCGGCTGTGTCCGCCAGATGACCACCTGCTGACCGACGGTCCCAACGCGAGGTACGCCGGATGCTGATCAACCACAATGCCGGCAAACCCGCCGTCGACCCCGAGCGACCCGACCGGACCTCGGCGCACGGCCTCGGGGTAGTGCTCAACCAGAGCCTGCTCGCCAAGGAGGTCAGCTGACCGGAAGGTGTGGACCGTCGCGCCGCACCCTGACACGATACTTGCGCTAGTAGTGCAAATACTTCGTCCGTCAAGGTGGAGGATCGATGCACACGTCTCTCCGCAGGCTGCTCTGCGTGGTTGCCGGCGTCGCCGTCGCGGCCAGCCTGTCCGCCGTCCCCGTGCCGCGCGCCGCCGAGGCCGCCGCCGCCACACCGGCGTACCGTCCAGTGATCTTCGTGCACGGCAGCGCGGGGTCGGCGGCGCAGTTCCAGTCCCAGGCCAAACGACTGGCCAGCAACGGCTACCCGATCGACATCATCGAAGCCCACGAGTACGACTCCCCGAACGTGGCGGCGATCCTGCCCCAGGTGTACGCGGGGCTCGACGCGCGGATCGCCCGTCTGCTGGCGGCCACCGGCTCGGACCGGGTCGACCTGCTCGCACACTCCCTGGGCACCTTCGTCACGCAGGGCTACCTCGCCAGTTCCCCCGAGCGGGCCGCCCGGGTCGCGCACTACGTCAACCTGGACGGGCGTACCGCGACCTCCCCACCGGGCGGTGTGCCCACCCTCGCCATCTGGGGTGAGGGCGACCCGGCCCGCGCCATCGCCGGCGCGACCAACGTTCACCTGCCGGAGCAGTCCCACACCCAGACCGTGTCGTCGCCGGAGTCGTTCGGGGAGATGTTCCGGTTCCTCCGGGGGCGCAACCCGCACACGACACGGATCGTGCCGCAACTCTTCGGCGCGGCCCGGGTCTCCGGCCGCGCGGTGCTCTTTCCGAGCAACGTCGGCGTCACCGGCGCGACTCTTGAGGTCTACCCGGTCGATCCGCTGACCGGCGGCCGACTGTCACATCGGCCCACGCATCGTCTGCCCCTGGGTGGCGACGGCTCGTTCGGCCCACTCCCGGTGCTCGCGACCGCTCGCTACGAGTTCGCGATCGTGCGTCCCGGCGCCGCCACGCACCACTTCTACTTCCAGCCGTTCCTCCGCTCGGACTCGTTCGTACGCCTCGCGACCAGCGTGCCGGGCGAGGGCCTCAGCGCCCTGGTCGACACCAGCGACCGGCACACGGCGCTCACCATCCAACGCCAGAAGGAGTGGTGGGGTGACCAGGGCGGGGCCGGCGACAACCTGTGGATCAACGGTAGGGACGTCCTGAACGCGGCGAACACACCTCGGGTCAAGAGGACGATCGCCATCTTCGCCTTCGACGACGGCAGCGATGCCGTCACGGATCTGTCGACCCCGTTGCCGGAGTTCTTCAGCCAGACCTTCATCACCGGCATGGATTTGTTCATCCCGGCGGCGCCGTCGCAGCTCGGCGTCGCCCGGATAACCGTGGGCCAACGCGGCGGCGGCTACGAGGTGATCAATGTGCCGAACTGGAGGTCGAGCACCGATCGGGTGACGGTCAACGTGGATGACTTCTGACCCCCCGCGCGGGCGGTGGCCCGGCCACGTCAGGTCGAGACGGTGGCCGGGACCCGCTCGCGCACCCGTCGTCCGACCGCGAAGCTGACCAGGCCCAGGGCCAACCCGACGACCGCCAGCACGATGCCCACCCGGGCCGGCGCGAGGTAACCGAAGCCGGCGGCGATGGCGACGCTGCCCAGCGCGGCGCCCAGGCTGTTCGCGATGTTCATGGCCGACTGGTTGAGCGCCGCGCCCATCAGTTGCGCGCCGGGGGCGACGGTGATCAGACGCGCCTGCAGGACCGGACCGAGGTAGAGGCTGGTCGCACCGACCAGGAACGCGCCCACGAACAGGCCGACGTGGGTCTCCGCCACCAGGCTGAACACGGCGATGCTCACGATCATCGCCACGAACCCGATGACCATGCTGCGCCGCAGGTCGCGGTCCGCCAGCCAGCCGCCCAGGGCGTTGCCGACGGTCATGCCGAGACCCACCGCGACCAGGGCCCACGGCACCGTCGCGGCGGAGAGGCCGGTGACGTCGGTGGTGACCGGCGCGATGTAGGTGTTCACCGCGAAGAACCCCGCGAAGCCCACCGCGCCGGTCGCGGCGACCAGCCAGACCTGCGAGGTCCGCAACGCCCGCAGCTCGGCGGCCGGCGAACCGTCGACCGCCGCCGCGACCTCCGGCACGACGGCCAGCACCGCCAGCAGGGTGAGCAGGAAGAAGCCGGCGATGACCAGGTACGCGAGCCGCCACCCGGCCGCCTGCCCGAGCCGGGTGATGAGGGGTACGCCGACCAGGTTGCTCACGGTCAGACCGCCGAGCACGGTGGCGAAACCACGGGCCTCGTTACCGGGGCCCATCAGGGTCGCCGCGAGCAGACCCGCCGCGCCGAAGTACGCGCCGTGCGGCAGCGCCGCCGCGAACCGCGCCACCAGCACCAGGTCGAAGGTGGGGGCGACGGCGGATGCGACAGTGCCGACGGCGAAGAGGACCAGCAGACCGAGTACGAGCTTCTTTCGGGGCAGGCGGGCACTCAGCGCGGCGATCAGGGGTGCCCCCACGACCACGCCGAGCGCGTACGCGGTGATCATCCAGCCGGCACGGGCGACCGCGTCCGACGACGACCGCGCGTACTCGTGCGGGAGCAGACCGCGGGCGATGTCGGGCAGCAGCCCCATCGCCACGAACTCGGTCAGGCCGACCGCGACGCCGCCCAGCGCCAGCGCGGCCAATGCCGCCAACCGGCGACCCCTACTCAACTCGATCACCGAAAAAATTTAGCAACAGCGTTGCGTAATAGGGTGGTGAGATGACTCGCGTCACTGCCGACGTCGGCTTCCTGCGCGGCTACAACCAGGCACGGGTCATGGCTGTGGCCCGTGCCGCTCGCACCTTCGAGCGCTCGACCGTGGTCGCGGCCACCGGCCTGACCCCGCAGGCGGTCTCCAAGGTCATCGCCCGGCTGACCGCCGACGGGCTGATCCGTCCCGCTGGCGTCCGGCGTCCGGGCATCGGCAAGCCCGCGGTCGTCTACGCGCTCGTTCCGGACAGCCGGTACGCGATCGGCGCCCACGTGGCCCGGCGCACGCTGCGACTCGTCCTGGTCGACCTGGCCGGCACCGTGCGCCACTCGGCGGTCAGCCCACTGCCCCGCGACTTCACCCCGGAGCAGCTCCTCGACGCGCTGGCCACCGGCATCGACACCATGGCCGGCACCGCTGACCTGCGGAGCCGACTCACCGGGCTGGGCATCGGCATGATCGGCCCACTCGACCACGCCAACGGCCTGGTCCGGGACGCGCACGGTCTGCGGCACTGGCACGACGTACCGCTGCGCGAGATCGCCGAGAAACACCTGGCGCTCCCCGTCCACCTGGACAAGGACGTCACCGCGGGGGTCACCGCGGAGGCGTGGCGGCACGGCGCGACGTTCGGTGACGCGGCCCTCATCATGGTCGAGTCCGGCATCGGTGCGGGTTTCTGGCTGGGTGGCACGGCGCACCGGGGCGCCCACACCAACGCGGGCGAGTTCGGCCACACGGTCGTCGCCCTGGACGGACCCGGCTGCGTCTGCGGCCGGCACGGGTGCCTGGAGATCGTGCACCACCACGCCACCGAGGCCGGCGACACCGCACGGGCCGCCCGCGTGCTGGCCGTGGGCGTCGTCAACCTGCTCCAGACCCTCGACCTCGCCCACGTGGTGCTGGCCGGCGCGGACCTGCTCCGGCATTCGCAGACCTACCTGACGGCGGTCACCGAGGCCGTCGGGGCGGACGCGCGGCGCGCGGACTGGCTCCGCACGAGGGTGTGGCTGTCCGGCCTCGGCGCGGACGCGATCGCCGCCGGCGCCGCCATGCAGGTCCTCGACCAGCACTACGGCATCCCGGAACTCGCCCCGATCTGACCGCCGACGGCCGCCCGGCGCGAGCATTCGGCGGCGCTTGGCGGCCGGCCGGCGGCGGGCGGCGGGGGGAGCGCCCCGCCCGGTCGGGCCGTTACGGCACCAGGGCGGTGGACTCCACGTGGGCGCATCCGCTGGCCGGGCTCTCGCTTGCGGCGATGACCGCGTCGAGCCGGTCCCGCGCGTCGCGGAGTTGGTTGATCTGCTCGTCGATGCGGGCCCGTTCCGCGCGCAGCAGCGCCCGGGACTCCGGCGTGTTGACCTTCGCGTCGACACAGGGCAGCAGATCCAGGATGGTCCGGCTGGACAGGCCGGAGGCGTACAACGTCTGGATCAGGTGCACCCGCTCGACCGCGCTGTCGCCGTAGTGGCGTTGCCCGCCACTACTGCGGGCGGCGGTCAGCAGGCCCTGCTCCTCGTAGTAGCGCAGGGCGCGCACCGACACCCCGGTCGTCGTGGCGAGCGCACCGATGCGCATGGCCCTCCCCCTCTGGTGACACCTGTCACACGACCTTGTCTCTCACATCCACGTCAGGTTTTACCGTAGCTCGCGTACCGCTCGTTCCTGAAATTCGACAGGAGACAACACGTCATGCAGATCAGCGGCTCGATCGCGCTCGTCACCGGCGCCAACCGTGGCATCGGCCGGCACTTCGCCCGACAGTTGGTGGAGCGTGGCGCGACCAAGGTGTACGCCACGGCCCGCAACCCCGAGCAGATCGACATTCCCGGCGTGGAGAAGCTCCAGTTGGACATCACCGACCCGCGGTCCGTCGCAGCGGCGGCAGCCGCCGCACCCGACGTCACCCTGCTGGTCAACAACGCCGGGATCACCACCTTCACCAACCTGGTCGACGGCGACCTGGGCAAGATCCGGTCCGAGTTGGACACGCACTTCTGGGGCACCCTGAGCATGGTCCGGGCGTTCGCTCCGGTGCTGGGCGCCAACGGTGGAGGGGCGATCCTCAACGTCCTGTCGGCGTTGTCGTGGTTCTCCCACGACGGGGCCAACGCGTACGGGGTGGCGAAGGCGGCCGAGTGGAGCCTGACCAACGGCATCCGACTGGAACTCGCCGGTCAGGGGACCCTCGTGACCGGCCTGCACCTGGGCGCCGCCGACACCGACATGATGGCCAGCTACGACGGCGAGAAGATGGACCCCGCCGATGTCGTCCGTGCGGCTCTGGACGGTGTCGAGGCCGACCGGATGGAGGTCCTTGCCGATGAGTGGAGCGTTCTCGTCAAGGAGGCCCTGGCCAAAGACCCGAGCGCCTTCTACGCCCTGACCGGGCGGTGAGCACCCGGTGGTTCAGCCGCCGGGCGCGGCCGGCGGCGGTGAGGCGCCGGTAACCGCACGGGCGGGCGGCGTCGATGCCGGGGCCGGTCGAAGACCCGCGGGTACGGGCAGTGCGCTGCCCTTGACGAACTGGGTCCAACTGGTGTTCCAGGCCGTCCAGCCGTTGCCCGGCTCAAGCCGGACCTCGGTGCCGGTGAAGGTGACCAGGTCACCGACCTGGGTGACGTCCATCAGCCACTCGGCGTTGGCCGGTGAGACGTTGGTGCAGCCGTGCGAGACGTTGCGGTGGCCCTGATCCGACACCGACCAGGGCGCTGCGTGGATGAACTCGCCGCCCCAGGTCAGGCGCTGCGCGTCCTCGACGTTCACCACGTAGCCGCCGTTCGGCTCACCCCGGGTGTCGAACGTGGTGTACTGGTGCTTCTCCATGATCACCATCTTGCCGCTGGACGTCGGGGTGCTCGCCTTGCCGAGGCTGACCGGGATCTTGCGGATCACCTTGCCGTCCCGCAGCACGCGCATCTGCTTGGTGGCGTTGTTGACCTCCAGCGCCACCTGCCGCCCGATCCGGGACGTCGCGGTGCGGTCGGCGTCACCGATCCGGTTCGGCCCGATGGGTAGACCCTGTAGTCCGGCCCGGACACTGATCGTCGTGCCCGGCCGCCAGAAGTCGGGCGCCCGGTAGTAGACCTGGCTGCCGTCGTCCACCCAGGACCAGGCGCCCGGCTGCGGTGGGTTCGTCGTGACGAACAGCCGGCGCTGCACGTCGGCGCGGGCCGCCTGGGCGATGGGCGGATCGAAGCCGATGGTCACCGGCATGGCGGTGCCGTACGTCTGCTTGTCGTCGAAGTACAGGGTGCTGGTCACCTGCGGCTTCGTCGACGTCGGCATGGTGGTGAAGGTCGTGGTGCGGGTGGTGGTCCCACCGGAGTCGCCGTGGGCGGTCACCTGTGCGGTGTAGGTGCGCTGCGGCTGCAACGGAACGGTCGGCACCCAGGCGGAGCCGTCCTCCCGTGGCTCCGCCCTGACCAGGGCCCCCTTGTCGTCGACGATGCGCACACCGGTGATCCTCCCGCCCGTCACGAGCGGCACGACCTCGGCGCTGAGCGGCACGTTCCGGGACAGATCGACGGGTGTGACGGTGAGCTGCGGCGGTGGTGCCACCCGCTCGGCGGGCCGCACGGCGCCCTTCGGCTCGGCGGACTTCCGCGCGGCGGTGCACCCACCGAAAACCAGGGGTGTCACCGCCGCCGTCACCGCTACGAGCGCGATTCGCCTTCGTAACCCCATGGACCGTCCCCCGGCTGCCGTGTTCTCCGTGGCGGCAATTCTCTCCACGTCCACCGCGTCGTGCGGTGTTTCCCGGGAATCACGAAGCGAAGGGGGACGCGCGTCAGATCGCCCTGAGCGCCGTGTCGAGCGCCTGGTCGGCCGGCACGGGTCGGTCGGGGACCACTCCGACGCCCTCCCAGTTGGTGCCGGTGACGCTGTTGATGGTCCGGGCGGTCGGCACGGTCACCAGGATGTGTGCGGTGACCGGGTGGCGGGCCGTCGGATGCGCGCCGCCCCGGGTCGTCTCACCGACGACGACGGCCCGACCGTGCGCCTGCAGGGTGTACGCCACGTCCTCACCCCCGGAGAACGTCGTCGCGCTGGTCAGCACGAAGACCGGGCGGTCCAGATAGCGCGGCGCGGGCAGGTGCGCGGTCGTCCAGAACTGGCGGGTGGCGCCGGTGGACCGCTCGTAGAAGTCGTTGAGGTGCACCTGGTCGTCGCGGAAGAAGTAGCTGCACCACATCGCGGCTCCCTCCGGAGTTCCGCCGGTGCACGCGCGCAGGTCGAGGATGAGCGCGCGGCTGAGGGCGACCAGGTGCATGGCCGCGCCGATCGCGCTGGCCCCTTCGTCGGCGTACGTGATGCGCCGCAGGTCGATCAGCCCAACGTTGCCGTCCAGGTGCTCGACCCGGCGGATTCCCTGGTTCTCCGCCCTGAGCAGCGCGAGGAACGCGGCCCGCCCCCCGTCCTCGTCCGCCGGATCCAGCGACTGCGGCTGGTCCGCCCACAGCAGCCGCAGGTGCTTGTCCGGGCAGGCCTGTTGAAGATGGGCGGTCACCGTCTCGCAGAGCGCCGGACCGTCCAGGTCGTCGTACTCGCCGGCGGCGAGACGGCGACGGATGGCGGCGTCGATGTCCGCGACCTTCGCAGGAAAGACGTACCCTGCCTCGATCCGATCCAGGGCTTGCCCGATTATCTGTTCGTTGGTGAGCACGGCCGGCGATGCTAGGCCGTAGACATCGCCATGGCCAGCGAATTTCGCGGCGGCCCAGGTGTAACCGCGTGTGGCCGTAGCCGCCCCGAGCGAGGTGCTTGCGCCGCACGGCCGGGACGTGGTCGATGTGGTGGCCGGCCGCCTACCTGAGGTGGAGTGTCGCCGCAGTCGCCGATTACAGTTTTTGGAAAAGAACCAAAGAATTGGTACTGAGATGTCATCGCCCTGGTTCCGCAAAGTCGACCAGGCCATCGCTGAGCGCTATTTAAGGGAGAATTAATCGTCTCGGTTGGAAACGGGCAGGGGGTCGACTCGTATTCTTCGTACTCGAAAGAAAGGTGCACCCCGTTGATAGAACTGCGATCCACCCCACGACACCGTCGTGCCGTCACCGCCCTGCTGCTGCTGAGCGTGGCGCTCGCCGGGGGATGCAAGGAGGCGCCGGGCACTCCCGGCGCGTCCGGCCCATCCAGCGACACCGGCATCGGCTCGTCCGACCCGGACGCGCCGACGGCCACCGCCCCGGGCGACCCGTCGGCCACGCCGAGCGCCCCGGGCGCGTCGGGCACCCCGTCCACTCCCGGTAGGCCGGCGAGCCCGGCGACCAGTGCCGCCGCGCCCACCGCGTCCGGAGGCTGGATCACCATCGACGCCGCCGCGCAGGCCGCCGCCACCAAGGCGTTCTTCGCGCGCAAGCCGAAGCCGGTGACCGGCAACCCCGTCAAGGTGCCCGAATTCAACGTCGGCTGTACGACCAGCCACCACAACAGCGACGACCCGATCGTGCTGCCCAAGCTGGTGGGCGGGTCGCACAACCACACCTTCTGGGGCAACAGGTCGACCGACGCCAACTCGACCGCCGCATCACTGCGGGCGTCGAAGGCGACCACCTGCAACTCGCCCGACGACCAGTCCGCCTACTGGGTGCCGACGATGTACCAGAACGGCAAGGTCGTGGACCCGAAGGAGGTGACCGTCTACTACGGCTCCCGGCTGAAGGACCCGAGCAAAACCCAGCCCTTCCCGTTCGGCCTGCGGATGATCACCGGTAACGCCAAGAACCAGGTCGACACCCCGGACAAGCAGGGCAACCACTTCTGGTGCGCCGGCATCGGCGGCGAGATCGGCCGCAGCGCCGACAAGACGTTCCCGGTCTGCGCCAAGACCGCGCACATCGTCCGGCAGATCACCTTCCCGGACTGCTGGGACGGCAAGCACCTGGACAGCCCCGACCACAAGGCGCACATGGCCAACGGGGACCACACCGGCGCTTGCCCGAAGAGCCACCCGGTGCCCGTCCCGTCGGTGTCCTTCGTGATCTCGTACCCGTTGAGCGCCAACACGGACGGCATCACCCTCGCGTCCGGCACGTCGTTCTCCATGCACGCTGACTTCTTCAACGCGTGGAAGGACGAGGCGCTCGCCGCCCGGGTGCGCAACTGCCTCGACCAGGGCGTGAAGTGCAACTCGGCCGGCAACTTCTAGGGCGGTCGTCGATCTGAGCTGGCCCGCGGATCGTCGCGGGCCAGTGATCGAGACGTAGCGAGGTTCCCGGTGGACGGCTCAGCCACCGGGCGGAATTGAAGACCGGGGACCTCACCTAGTCAGAGCCATGGCATCAGACGAGGCGCTGGATCCGCACCTTCGGGTGCGCGTTTCTCAGGTGGCCGTGCTTGTGTTGGCGGACCTGTTCGTTCCAGACTTCCTGGTCGTAGTCCGGGTCCGGCGGGATCCACCTGTGCGAGCCGTCGCTGTAGTGGAACTTCTCGTCGCCGGGCCGCAGGATGCTCATCGGAGCCAGCCGAGGAAGCGTCTGTGCAGCGCACCCGCCGGCACCCAGGTCAGGTCCTCGGAGGCCCGCGCCAGCTGGGCACCCAGGTAGACGGCCAGGGATATCGGAGCGTCGTCGAACTCGGCGTGTAGCTCGCGCTGCCGTGTGCGGCAGGGCCAGGGCGCATCGCAGCCGCCGCAGCTCCAGATCGGCAGCACCGGGCCGTGGGTGGTCATGCGCGGTCTCCGAGCAGCGCCGCCGTTAGGGACCGAGCCTGCCGGCTGGTCGCCCAGTCCACCTGCCAGCACGGGTACGGCGTGAGCCGTGACCACGACGCCCAGCAGCCGTTGCACAGACCATTTCTGCCCGGCAGATGCGCGACCAGGATCCGATGCTCCGCTTCGCTGCTCACTGCTCCTCCTCGGCGGGCCAGTGCGTCCGCTTGATGGGGATGCGGTGTCTGCTGCGACAGGGCAGTTCCGCCCCGCAGCGGCAGGTCCACCTCCACTTCGGCCACGACCATGCCGGGCGGTGTCGCCGCGCCAGGGTCATCGCGACGGCGATCAGGTACTGGTCGTAGGTCACCCGTCGCCATGATGGTGTCCTGTCCCGCATCGCTGGCTCCCTCCACCAGGCAGCACTTCACGGCCGACCCCGAAACGACGGGACCGGATCTGGAACGTTCGGTAACTGCGACGCTACGATCACGACGACGATGGTTGGACTCACCCGCAGTAGGCGTGAGCAGGCCAGATGGGCTGCCGCAGCTTTGGTTTCACGGCGGAACGTCGACCACGGGTCAACGTAGGGATGACGGATGACAGGTCGCGGACGATCAGCACCACATCGCGGCGCGGTGACCGGCTACCTGTTCAAGCTGATTCGGGAGTCCATCCCGCTCACGCAGGAGCAGCTCGCCGTCGATCTGGACGTCGATCGGGTGACCGTGCAGAGCTGGGAATCCGGGCGCCGGCCGTTCACCGCGGTACCGCTCGGACAGGCGATCACCGTCCGACGCCGGCTCGGACGGCTCGGCGCGAACACACTCCTACTCGCAGCACTTGACGACGCCGCCGAGGCGGACCTCATCCTCGCCGCCGTCCTCGACGAACAGGTGGACCGCTGCGACATCGCCGAACAGCCGCTGGGCTGGTCCGTACTCACCCACCGCCTGACCGACTTGATCCTCTGGGCCGCCCTCGGGCAGACACCGACCTTCACCAGAGGGCTACCCATCACCCACCCTCGGCGGGGTCCAGTCGCGTCGGGGCCGACCCTGCCCGCCGACGAGCAACGTGCATTCTTCGCTCACCTTCATGTCCTCGCCGATCGCGCCACAGCCGGACGGCACCAAAACATGCTGCTGCATAGGCAAGCCTGCTTCCTTGCCGGCATGGACCCCACCAAGGCCGCAGCAGGTTGGCTCGCCCAGACCACCGCCCGAGCACACCGTACGACCACCTTCCACACCTGGTCACCGCTGTGGCCTGACGCCCGCTCCGTCGTCACGTCCCTCGCCAACCAGGGCGACCCGGAACCGTTACGAGACTTCCTCGCTCGCGCACATCCCGACGATGCCTGCGAGCGAGCAGCCCTCAACTACTCGGCCTACTGGGTGGGTGAGATCCCGTACCGCCACCGCGACGACTCCTTCATGCCCGAAGCGCTCACTGACTGGCACGGCTCAATCCTTCTTCAGCACCTGGTCCATCGCCTCGATCCGGGGCATCCGTTCGTCGACCTCAACATCCACAACGTCTGGGCTCTGCTGGCCGCACGACGCGGCCTCGCTCTCGACAGCCTCGCCGTGACTCGGGCGCTTCTCGACCGTAGCGTCCCGCTCCTGGACAGTGACCGGATCTCCGCGCAGTCACGGAAGGAACTAACCTCTATCGTCTACAGCCTGCGGGCGGACGGACTCACCGGCACAGGGACGGGCAGATGACCGACGACCACGACGCCGCCGGAGCGATGAACTTCATCTTCGAAGCCGGCGTCCTCAAACGCGCCGCCCGGACCGGCTGGTGGTTCGCCGGCGTCAAGCAACCCGAATCCATCGCCGAACACTCCTTCCGAACAGCGCTCATTGGAATGATGCTCGCCGCCATGGAGGGCGCCGACCCAGCCCGAGTGTCGATGCTCTGCACCCTGCACGACACCCAGGAAACCCGAATCACCGACATCCCACACATCGCCAAGCGCTATCTCACCGCCGTACCCAACACCGCCGTCACCGCCGACCAGGTCGCCACCTGTCCCCCAGCCGTCGCCGACGTCATCACCGCCGCCGTCGCCGAATACGAAGCCGGCGAGACACTGGAAGCCGTCGTCGCCCGCGACGCAGACAAGCTGGAATGCCTCGTCCAAGCCGTCGAGTACCGCCACCAGGGCATCGACAACGTGCAGCGCTGGATCGACAGCTCACGGGCCGCCCTGAAGACCGCCAGCGCCCACCGCATTGCCGACGCCGCCCTCACCGCACAACCCCTGGCCTGGCTCACTCCCCCGCCGCAGCAGTAAGTGTTCAACACTTGGCGTTGTATTGATCGAAGGTGAGGGCGTAGTCGATCAACACGGACAAGATGCCGGCTAAGCTTGCCCTTCGTTCGTGGCCGGTGGTCAATGTTCGTCACCCCTGGTCCGCCTCTGACGGCCTGAAAACGGCATGATCTTGGGGATGCTGCGGGCTCCCGGCCGCCTCGCTTGTAGTTCTGGGCGCTCCGTCCGGCAGGGTCCGTCCACGTCTGCAACCTCGGGCGGCTGCCCTCGTCTCGGCCGTCGCTGTCACCGCTGCTGTCGACACCGTTGCTGCACACGGCTTAGGAACGGGGTAGCGCTAGCCGGTCGACCTGGCCCCCTATCAGGACATACAACCCTGCGTCTGTAGCGAGTCTGATCATTCCGCGAATATTTCGGACCTTGTCCTCGCTTGCTGTGCATGACAGCTGGCTTGGCTGCACGGTCGGTGGCACAGCCAAGCCCGCGACGGGCTTAGGCCAAGGCTTCGTGAAGCAGGCCGGCCAGTGCGATGCCTATGGTGATGCCTGGCACCAAACCACCAATGATTCCGATCCCAAGGCCGGCCGCCGTTGACACCGCGATGATGAACGCCCAGCGAAGCGGCAACCTGCCCTTACCCGTAGGTTGCCTGTTGGCGCTCGTGGTCATGCTGTCTCTTGCCATCTCAACCGCCCCTCGTCCGCGCGGCACCTACCGCGCGGTTTGATCCGCCAGAAACCCAAGAACCGAGCCACCGCGAACGCTTACGGCGACCACAGCGCCTCGACCTCACGCTCGAAGTCCGCGAGCGAGTCGAACAAGCGGTAGACGCTGTCGAACCGCAGGTAGGCCAACTCGTTCAGATCGCGCAGCGGCCTCAGGGCGGCTGGGCCAACCTTCCGAGAATCGACCACCCGGAAGTCGGGGTTCCAGCAGTACGGGGGACCAGAGCCACAATCCGTCGTACAGGTCGACTCGTCCGTCACCCACCAGGCCAGCCGAGCCGACATGGTGTTGACCTGCTGTTTTCTTCGGACGTTGGTGGTTGTCGGTGGTTGCCTCTGGTCAGCGGTTGAAGGCCCGGGGACGGCCCAGGGCCGGCCCAAGAGCAGCCATCCGCCGGATGGCTGCTCAACGACCAACATCCGTCAAAGACATTTACTGTTCGTCATCGATCAACTGCAGATCCTGTATGAAGATCCTTCGGCGGCACTGGAGCTGCTAGCTCTCTTGGCGTTGATCGCCGTCTGGTGGTCCGGCAACGCCGGCCCTGAGCTTCTCTACTTCCTGTCCGCGGGCGCGGTCATATGGTCGCTGCTTCAGGCCCCCGCATGGTTTGGTTCCGGTACCCGCAAGCGAGGAGCCTTTTGCCGCAACAACAAGGACTTCCAGCAGCGGTGCCGCTCCCGCCGACGCACATGGTCGGGTCCCCCGGCCGCTCGTGCCTATCGTCAACCAACTAGTCACCCACCACGTTCTTCCGGCCTTCCATCACGGATGATGGTGCTGTCTCGCGGGGCTTCTTGTCGGCGGAGCGATATCCCAACCTCGCGCCCGCACAGCCCGCATTCCATTTCGATGACCTCATCCCCGGGGCCAAAATATCGCTGCCAGGACCACCGTTCCCGATGCCGCTGAACCTAAAACACTGATGACGTGTCGCGTCATCACGCCCATCCGCGTCTTCGGTAGAATCTGTCGCAGCCGATACGTCGCGTCGACCATCGGCGCCAGGAAAGCTGTTACGATCGCCAGTCGCAACACCCACAGCCATCCTGGCTCTGCCCCATCAGCCAGCACAACCTGAATTACCTCGCATTCAGCGAGCGCTAGGACAACCAGCATGTAAAGCTGCATCAAAATCGGGTAAAGTCGCCAGAAGTCCAACTTTCCAGATGCAGCAAGGTCTGTCTCTTTCATGCTGGCAACTGAAGAGCGGATTTCTAGTCCTAACGCGATTGCCACCACCGGAATCACTTAAGCGATCAGCGCTGCACTGTCTGTGGTCACGGAAGTATAGTAAGGCAGCCGGGGCAACACCATAAGTGCTCGTTATCACCTTGCAAGGCACCCGGACGCCGGAACTCATTGGCAACACTGGGGTTGGACTGTGAGCGGACTATTGGCGTAGCCTCGCGAAGGTCGTCCACTCGGGCGCTGAGCTGCGCAAATACCAAGCGTTAATGGTCTTCATTAGTCTCGGTCCGCGTTCGACGGCCTGGCGACTGCCTGGGCCTGGTCCTCGTCGATCCCGGGCTCTCTCGCCCGCTCCTTACCCTCGCTTGTAGTTCTGTGCGCTCCGTCCGGCGGGGTCCGTCCACGTCGACGCTGCTGCCGCACGCGGGTTAGGAAGGAAATTGCGTTCGCGCGGCTGGGCTCAGCCCGCCGCTGCCGAGAGATTTACCGCGTAGGCCCCTAAAACGAGAGCCACGGACAAAGCTGTCAGCTTCAGAATCCCCATGGGACCCTCCTCCATCAGCTCAGCAACTCTTTCGAGTGCAACTGCCAAGAGCGTGAAGAGCCATCCGGCGATCATGAACAGGAGCGACGGAACCCGCAGCTGCGGGCTCAGCCCAGCGTCGGCGTCGATACTACTACGCCCAAACCGACCTCTTCGTCCCGAAGGAACCACCGGCAAGCTACGAACTGTGCCAGCAGCACAGTTGGGCGGTCCGAGCGGTCCGCCGGAGTCCATGCACGTCCGGCGTTGCCCGCGCCCGTTGTCACCCAGTTAGTCACCCAGGTTGGTCAGGCCGTCATCGTTCATCTGGTCGAAGCTTGCCCGCCGGTGACGTCAGCACAACCCTGGGACGGCCCAGGAGAGCCTAGGCCCTGAAAGATCATGCCCTACGCGCCCCTCATGTTGCCGCCGCCAAAGGTCGGCTTGACTGAGGGCAACTGTCAGTTTCGCGACCTTTCACTTGCGCCCGAACCAGCCACCACTGTAGGCAGGAATATTCCAACATTTACCTCCTGTCTACCCCACTACCTAAGGCAGAAGAATTGACCACAGGTGAACACTGGCTTTACAAGTGGATCGACGAATTCGAGGTGTCGGAAAGTCGGCCAGTAGCTGAGGTGATTCGTTTTCCTGGAGCAGTTAATCGGCTCTATGAGATTCTGAAGTCTAGGCCGCAGGGCTCAGAAATAACCCCCGTCAACGGGGCTGTAGTTGCAGGGCCGGGTATGGATATCGCCTCGGCCATGTGCGGGACTGTAAGTTGTCGAGTACGAACAGTGAACGAAGAGTTCGGCCAGCTTCTTCATTACTTCGACTACTTCGTGATGGAGGGCCCTGAGGCAAGAGCGTATCTCTTCTTGTTCGAGAAAAAGGGCATGCGGGACTGGCGCGAAAGGCTTCACCGTCGACTCGATACCGACGTCCGTTTCTTGCTCCACCTACGAGCTGTCGGCCTGTCAAACTATGTCATTTTCGCCGACAAGCCGGAACTTCAATTCGATGAGAGCTTCAGCAAGCGCCTGGATCGAGTCGGCCTGGGTCACCTTTACGATCCGCAGGAGATCGAGAAAATTGCTAAGAAGATTAGCCGCGAAGGCGGCATAGAGGTTATACAAATCGAACCACGAAACTGGCGGGTGATGCTTGTTCACCCACTTTTTGAAGGAACTCTAAGCCGAGGGGTGCGGCGCAAGACTCGACCTAATAAGGTCGAGGTTGGAGCACAGATTATCGTTGGCCATATCATCGAACTGCTGGAGGACGTCGCTGCGGCGGACGAGTTCAAAGCTCCATTGGCGTCACTTGCGCAACCGAAGTTCTTCGAAACTGCTAGTCCTGAGACGAATGCGTCTGTGGATCAAGTTGCGCTCAACCTTCAAATTCCCATCCTTCTGGGTATGGAGACTCGCGATATTATCGCCCTCCGGGAGTCGGAGTATGAACATTTCGAGAGGTTCCGCGCCACCCTAGTTGAGTCCATTCAAATGGCGATCGAGAAGCACGACTCGGATTCGCCGGAGAGGATCGCGGCTGCCGTTTGGAGAGACAGCGTCGAGCCAGCGATCGCCGAAATCGACAGGAAGATCAAGAGTTCAAGTAGATCGCTGGCCTTTAAAACCGTAGCCGGACTTTCGGTGGGGGCAGCTACTACAGCTTTTGGTGCGCTCGCTTCTTTGCCGTTCGTTGTTACGGCAGGAGTTGCAGCAGCGGCCACTCCACTCATCCAAGCGTACAAGTTCTTCGACGATAAACAGTCGATTGAACTGTCAGACATGTACTTTCTCTGGAAGGCGAAGAGGCACTCGCACAATTAGGATTCCACTTAACCATCCCGTCTGCCGTCGACCCGCCCTCCTGGGGAGCGGGCCATCGCCCGGCCCGCCACGTCAAGCGACCTTGACGCACGGTCGGACGCTGGCGGGCCGGGTGGTGGTCTGCTCGGCTCGCCCGGGTCGTCGGCTGGCGGGATGGCCCGAGCAACCACCCACGGACCGCAACCCGCCGACGGGTTTGCAGCCATCTCGGAGCCCGAGCGCCCCCGCCGGAGGCGCAGTAACCGCGAGCCCGCGACCACCGCCAGGTCGCCGACGCGGCAGGCGTGCACTCCCCTACGCCGCGCGGGCTCGTGGCCGCGCGGCCTGACCGGCTGCCGGCCCCACACCACCGGTCACGGCCCTGTCGTTCTGCGGCGGCCCCTTGGGCTTCCGCTTTCCGCGCCAGCCGCCGGGCGTGTTGCGTGGCCGGAGTCGGAGCGCCAGCGGAGCGACGGACGCGCGCCCAGGCGGCGGCGCGTGCGGCCCGTTCAGGGCCGCCTTGAAGACGTACAGAAACTTTGCACCACTTCGCCGGCAGCCGGCCGGCAGTCGGCCTGTCCTCCGTCGGCTGATGTGCAACAGTCGTCCCCCACGTGATGCGCGACAAGCTAATGCACCTCCGCGCATCACACGGTGTTGCGCTCACCCGTCGGATCCGCCGTTCATCGTGATCGTGCTGGGACCGTCCGGCAGTCCGAGATACCACCAGGTGCCAAATGGCGGCTTTGGCAGCGTGCCGCGTAGCAGGTTGATCATCGCGTTCGCCAGAGCCGCCATCGGGGCGGTGGGCATGGCTGGGCCATGAAGGTTGCGCCAGATCACCGGCCACCCTTCGGTTCGCCGTAGCTCAGCGTCCGCCTCCGTCACCACCCGAAGTGCGCCCAGCCGGGCGGCTGCCTCCGACGCGATCGCCGCGAATGGCTCCACCGCATCGGCCTCGACCACAGGCTCCAGGTTCAGGCCCGCATTGCCGCCAACAGTCGCCACCGCAGCGAGTGAGCCGGCTAGCTGGTCGAACCACGGCCCGGAAGCACCCTCGCGACCCACCACAAGCATCTCGTGCGCAAGGAACGAGATGCTCACGTCGTAGGCCCAAAAGCTTCGCCCGTTCGCCGACACCGCAGCCGTTCTGGTCACGCAACCATGATCACGACGATGTCCGCTGCGCCGCAAGGGAAATAGCGCCGAGCTGTGTTCCAAGCGCGCTTGCAGCCCAGAGAGCCTCAGCAGGATCTTCCTGTAGTCCCGTAGCGCCGCTGTCGCACGTCAGCTAGCGGAGATGTGTCCCAAATCAGCTGTCGGATCACATTTTATGAGGTTGCTCCCGCCGGCCGGGCCCGACCCGACTTTGAACTGGCTCCGTGCCCTCATGTGGACCCGCAGGAGGTGGTTACTCGTCCGCGGCACGCAAACGCCGCCGCGACGGGTCGGACCCGGTACGACGGCGGCGGCCGGTCACCTTGCGGGTGACCGGCCGCCGTTGCGTCCAACAGCTAGAGCTTTGCCGCGCCCGCTTCGGTGGCCTCCTGCACGGCCGAGGTACGGCGGACCTCGGCCCGCTGGTCGCCGGCGTCCTCCCGGTCCGCGCCGGCCACCCGGGCCGACCGGTTGGTGGTCGCCGCCGCCTGGTCACCGGTCACGCCGCCCCGGATCCGGTTGTTCGCGGCCACCTGGGCGGCCGGGTCGTTCGACGTCACCGTCAACTGCCCGTTGATGATGTTGTCGTCGACGGTCACGCCACCGGTGGTGCTGGTGATGCTCACGTCCTGACCCCAGTACCCGCCGGAGGCGCAACTGTCCAGGGTGCCGTTCGGGCCGAGCTGCACCCCGCCCAGGTTGCCGGCGAAGGTGGCTCGGCCCTGCACCGCACTGCCGCACACCACGCTGCCGGTGGAGCTGTTGAGCACCGACAGGGTGCCGTCGACGAACGAGTCGTGCAGGTCGGTGTAGTAGGTGCCGGTGCTGCTGAGGTTGCGCTGCACCTGGGTGCCCCGGTCGAGCCGGACCTCACCGGCACTGACGTTGACGTGCCCGATGACCGTCGACTGCTCGGCGAACAGGAAGCTGTCGATGGTCGTGGAACCCTTCGGCCGCACGGTCACGGTGCCGGTTCGGGCGCCCTTCAGGAAGATCCCGTACCCGCCGGCGGCCAACACCACCTGGCCGTCGATGGTCGTCTCGGTCGCGTCGAGGTAGCCGTCGGCGGCGACGCGCACCTCACCGCTGACCCGGCCACCGCTCACCACCAGGTTGCCGCCGGCCGCCACGGTGACGTTGCCGGTGATCGTGGTGCCGGTCAACGCGCAGGACTCGCCGGCAGGCACGAGCAGGTCGTTGGGCACGGTCACCGCACCGCCGGTGCCGATGCAGTGGGTGACCAGGTCGGCGTGGGCGGTGGGTGCCACGGCCAGCACCGAGGCCGCGATGACGGCGCTCACGGTGGCCAACTTGGCGACGGTACGTCCGGGCATCGTTGTACTCCCTGTGGATGAGGTTCGAGGACTCATGCGCCGACGTCCGATCGGGCCGCGGCCCGGACGATGGCGCCCTGCTGCCGCCGGTCGAGCGTGCCGCCGGTCACGAGCGCGGTGGTGACCGCCTCGACGTGCCGGACGAATGCGGCGTGGCCGGGGTAGTCGGCGTGTTCGTCGATCAGATCGTTGATGGTGCAGCCGTCGCCGGTGTCCATGTTGGCGACGCCGGTGTCGTCACCGTCGATGATCACCGTGGCCCGGGTGTCCGAGGCGGGGCAACCGTCGGTGCCGTCGGCCACCACGGTGAACGTCGTCGACTGCTCGGCGGACGAGTTCCCCGCCGTGTCGCTCGCCCGGTACCGCACGGTGTGCGGGCCGGGGGTGCGGACGGCGACCGGGGCGGTGTACGCGGTCCAGCCACCGGAGTCGAGCGCGTACTCGGTCTTCGCCACACCCGACTCGGCGTCGGTTGCCGTCACGGTCACGGTCGCGGCGCCGACGTACGCGCCGTCGTCGTCGCGGTCACCGGTCACCGTGGCGGCGACCGTGGGCGGGGTGGTGTCCTCAGCCTGCGGCTCGACGACGGTGAAGTGGGCCATCTGTTCGGCCGACGTGTTACCGGCGGCGTCGGTCGCCCGGTAGTGCAGCATGTGCATCCCGACCGTGTTCACGACGATCGGATTCGTGTACCCGGTGAAGGCGGCCCCGTCCAGCGCGTACTCGATGGTGGCGACACCGGATCCGCTGTCGGTGGCGGTCAACGTGGCGGTGGCCGTACCGATGTAGTTGCCGTCGCCGTCGCGGTCGCCGGCCAGGGCGGCCGTGACCACCGGCGCGGTGGTGTCCTCCTCCCCCGGCTCGACGATCCGGAACGCCACCGAGCCGACGGCGCTGGTGTTGCCGGCCTGGTCGGTGGCGCGGAACTGCACCGAGTGGTCGCCGATCGCGGTCACCCGCACCGGCTCGGTGTACGGCTGGAAGCTGGTGTCGTCGACCTGGTACTCGACGGTCTGCACACCCGAGTCGGCGTCGGTGGCCGTCACGGTCACCGTGGCCGCACCGAGGTAGTTGCCGTCGGGGTCCTGGTCGCCGGACACGGTGGCGGTCACGGTCGGCGCCGTGGTGTCGCCGCCTCCACCGCCCTCGGTGACCACCAGCTCACCGACCATCGAGCTGTGCCCCGGGATCGAGCAGAAGTACCGGTACCGGCCCGGGGTCAGCGTCACGGTCGCCTGGTGGCGGCCGTCGTTGGCGTCGAACGGGCTGGCCAGGATGTTGACTGTGACATCGTGGTTGTAGCCCTCGGTGCTGGTGTCGAAGGTCAGGGTGTGCGGCATCCCGGTGGTGTTGCCGGTGGCCGCGCTGTTCTCCCAGATGATCGTGGTCGCTCCGGCCACGGCCGTGGTGGGCGCGGACTTGTAGCGGGTGATGCTGTCGTCGGCGGTCCAGGTCAACACCTGGTCGGCGGCGGCACGGGGGGCGGCGGAGGCGGGCGTTACCGCCAACGGGATCACCGTCAGCAGGAACGCCGCCAACGCGGCCGTCAGTCGTCGGGTCATCGTCTCTCCTAGAGTTCCCGTACGCGGACGTTGCGGAACTCGGCCAGGTCGTTGTCACCGTGGTTCTGTAGACCGATGAAGCCGCGCAGGAACTGCCGCAGGTCGGTCGGTGGGTCGCCGGCACGCGAGGACTGCTTGCCCGGCGTGTTGTCGAACTCGTTGATCACCACGCCGTTGCGGATCATCGTGTAGTGCTGGCCGACGGCGCGGATCTCGTAGTCGTTCCACTCGTTCTTCGGCGTCACGCCGGCCTGGGCGAGCGGCACCGGGTCGAAGTTGTAGACCGAACCGGTCTTCTGCGGTTCACCGGTGTCACCGTCGTAGATCTGGATCTCGTGTCCGCAGTAGATCGCCATCCAGGCGGTCGAGGTCCGCGCCGAACCGACGGTGCCGCAACTGCCCGGTGGTCGCTGTTCCAGGGGGGTTCGCAGGTCCGGGAACCGGATGAAGACGCCGGTGTTGGCCCGGCCGGTGCCCGGCGCGATGTCCTTGAACTGCAACTTCAGCGAGAAGTCGCCCAGTTCCCTGGTGTGCCAGAGCATCCCCAGACCACCGCTGGGCCGCAGCGACCCGTCCGGCTGGATCGAGAACGATCCCGTCGGTGCCTGCTGCCAGCCGCGCAGTGACTCGGCGGTGCCGTCGAAGAGCGGCTCGTACCCGGTGTGCCCGTCCCGTCCGATCTCGGACGCGGCGGCCAGCCGGGTCAGGGTGCCGGCCTCCCGGGCGGTGAGCAGATCGTCGTCCTGCAACGCGCGGGCCACCTCGGTCACGTGCCGGACGAAGGTGTTGTGGTCGGCCCAGGTGCTCTCGTCGTCGATCAGGTCGTTGGCGGTGCAACCCTGCCCGACCGTACGACTGGGCACCCCGGTGTCGGTGTCGCCGAGCCACACGGTCGACCGGTCGTCGGGCACCGCGCAGCCCACCGTCACCGTGGTCTGCACCGTCTCCGTCTGACCGTCGGCGTACGTGACGGTGAGCTTCGCGGTGTACGTGCCGACCCTGGCGTACGTGTGTCGGGGGTCCGCCTCGGTCGACGTGGCCCCGTCGCCGAACTCCCAGCGGTGGCTGACGCCGCCGGAGCGGGAGCCGGTGAAGGCGATGGTCAGCGGCTTGTTCTGCACGGCGACCGAGGTGGCCGCCGGCGCCGGGGTGGGCGCGCCACCGGTGTAGGTGATCCGGATCAGCTTCTGGTTGGCGTGCAGGCTGAAGAACCCGCCGCCGTAGTCGAGCAGGTAGAGCGCGCCGTCCGGGCCGAACTTGGCGTCCATCCAGCTCTGCAACTTGGTGTCGCCGTTGCCGCTCGGGATGATGGCCCGCAGCGACTCGGCGTACACGGGTGGGGCGGCCTGCGGCACCCCGGCCGGGTCGACGGTGACCGCGACCCGGTTGGACGCGTTCGACTGGTCGCCGATGAACCACTTGCCGTCCCAGTGCTCCGGCCACGCCACGCCACTGTTGGTGTCGACGAGGCTGCGGTGGTACGTCGGGCCGGACATGATGGCCTGTCCGCCGCCGCGGAGGTACGGCTGCGTGTAGGTGGCGTCGGCCGCCACGTAGGTCGGCAGGCCGCTGCCGTCGGTCCGCTTCGGGAACACCGGGCCGCCGCCGTCCGGCGAATACCAGATCATGTTGTCCCGGGCCGCCGGGATGTCCTCCAGCCCGGTGTTGCGCGGTGAGGTGTTCTTCAGGTTGTCGCAGTCGTACCAGCCGGTCAGCACGGTCGCGTCGGTGCTGCTGCGGTCCCGGTACGGCTGCCGGTTGCCCATGCAGTACGGCCAGCCCTGGTTTCCGGCCGAGGTGATGATGGTGGCCGTCTCGTACTTCGCCGGGCCGAGGGTGGGGCTGGGCGACGAGGCGTCCGGGCCGACCCAGCCGGCGGTCAGCCACTGGTGCACCGGGTCGATCTGGAGGCGGGCGATGTTGCGCACGCCCATCACGTAGATCTCCGGCCGGGTCTTCTCGGTGCCCGGTGGGAACAGGTTGCCCTCGGGGATGGTGTACGTGCCGTCCGGCTCCGGGTGAATGCGGATGATCTTGCCGGCGAGGTCGTTGGTGTTACCCGAGGTGCGGCGGGCGTCCTGGAAGGAGATTCCCTGGTACTCCTGGGTCCAGTTGTTGCCGGAGTAGCCCTGCGATCCCTCCGAGGAGTTGTTGTCGCCGGAGCCGACGTAGAGGTTGCCCTTGGCGTCGAACGCCATGCCGCCACCGGCGTGGCAGCAGCTGTGGATCTGCACCGGGAACTGCAACAGATCCTTGCGGGTGGCCTGGTCGATGGTCTGCGCCTGCCGGTCGTAGGTGAACCGCGAGACGGTCCGTTGACCGACCCGCTTCACCCGGTCGATCGAGTCGTGCGGCATCCAGTAGACGTAGAGCCAGCCGTTGTCGGCGAACGCGGGGTCGGGCACGATGCCGAGCAGGCCCTCCTCGTTCTTCACCAACTCCGACCCGCTGCCCCGGTTGCCCATCACCTCCAGGGTGGTGAGCAGTTTGACCTGCTTGGTACGCGGGTCCCAGGAGTGGATGGTGCCGCAGCCCAGGCCGACGTTCGGGTTGTTCCAGTCCGCGATCGGACCGCTCGGGCAGGCCGCCTTGCCGACGTAGAAGACCGTGCCGTCGGGCGCGATGGTGAGCCCGTGCGGCTCGCCGATCTGGTCCAGCTGCCCGGTCTGGTTGGCGGCGGTGAGCCGCTCCACCTTGTAGTTCGCGGCGATGGTGGCCTGGCAGTCGCCGCGTACCCGACCGGTGGTCCAGTTGAGGGCCCCGGCGAGGTGCTTGCGGAACGCCTCCTCACCGTAGCTGCCCTCGGTGTGGCCCATGCCGGTGTAGAACGACCGGCCGCCGTCGTAGTCCCGGCACCAGGACACCGGGTGGAAGGCGCCGTTGGCGCCCGCTCCCGGGTTGTAGTGCCGCTCCTCGACCTGGGCGAGCGTGTGCACGCTGCCGATCGGGTTCGGGTCCCAGTTCTCCCAGCGGTCGGACCGGGTGAGGGTCATCGGCAGCGACGCCGTGGCCGGGTGCTTGCGGTCCAGGATGTTCACCACCGCGCGGTTCACCGCGGGCGGCTCCGGGGCGGTGGTGCTGCCGGTGAACAGGCGCAGGTCGGCGAGCTGGACCAGCGGCTCACCGCTGTTCGCGGTGACGTTCAGCCGGTAGCGGGTGAACTCCTGCGGCGCGGCGATGTCGAACCGGCGGGTCTGGAACCGCTCCGGGAAGGTCTGTCCGGTGCGGCGGTCCAGATCGGTCCAGGTCTGACCGTCCGTGGAGCCCTGCAGGGTCCAGTCCTTGGGGTCCCGGCCGGCGGAGTCGTTGGCCGACGTGAGCGCGTACCCGGTGATCCGCTTGGCCGCGGCCAGCTCGTAGGCCACCCAGCCGGTCGGGGTGCGGACCAGCCACTTGGTGTTGGCGTCGCCGTCGGTCAGCTTCTCCTTGGTCTCGTTGGGCGGGTTCTCACCGCTGGCGGTCACCCGGGCCACCGGCTCGGCCACCGGGATGGCGCCGGCCGGGCGGGTGCCGATCAGCCCGGTGAACCAGGTGGAGTCGACCTGGGCGCGGGCGGCGTCGGCGATGCCGACGAAGCCGCCGCCGGCCTTCACGTAGCTTTGCAGCGCCGACTCCTGGTCGCGGTTCAGCGCGGCGCCCGTCGCGGAGAGAAAGACCACGCTGCGGTACGCGGACAGCCCGGCCGTGGTGAACATGCCGGGGTCGGTGGTGGCCGTGACATCGATGTCATGACCGGCAGCGAGTTGTTTGATGGTGTCCACCGCGCGCGAAACCGGGTCCTGTTGCTCGGCCACCGGTCCGTGGAACACCAGGACCGCGGTCTTCTGCGGTTGCGCCGCCTGGGGGGCGGCTGCCGTTCGTGGCGCGGCTGCGGCCGCCGTCGACGCCGGGATCAGTGTCGCGAGGGCCGCTACCGCGGCGAGGGTTCGTCGTAGGTTTCTGGTCATGCCCGTCCCCACTTTCGGTTCGGTCAGCTTCCGTGCTGCGTGTGGGTGTGGCCCTGGAACCGGTGGATCGCCTCCTCGGCACCCGGCGGCATGCTGCCGTCGGCGTTGCGCACCAGGAAGATCCCGGCCATGCCGCCGTCGGAGTGCGACTGCACGTGGCAGTGGTACATCCAGGCGCCGGGGCCGACGCCCTCTCCGGCCAGCACCTGGAAGCCGAACGAGCTGCCGGGATTGAGGTCCTTGTTGTCGACCACCAGGCTCGGGTCGCTCGGCCCCTCCAACATCCCGGTGCGGTTGTCCGCCCAGCGATGCGCGTGCAGGTGGAAGGTGTGGAACAGGTTGCCGTGGCCGATGGCGATCCACTCCACGCGCTCGCCGAGGTTCGCCTCGAACATCGGCGTCGCCGGGGCCATCTTGTTGTTGATCATCATGTCGTGGAACACGGCGGTGAACTGCTTCGACGGCAGGATGTCGCCGCGCCGCCGGACGATCAGCGCCCCGTACAGGCCCTTCGCGACACCGGCGGTGCCGTGGTCGGTGCCCATCGCGTGATCGTGGTAGTGCCAGTAGCCGGCGCTGCCCGGCATGTACCGCCGGCCCGAAGCGGCCACCATCTCGTGCGAGCGCCAGACGTACGTCCGCGTCTCGCCCGGTTCGTTGAACGAGGCGTTGAACGGGCTGCCGTCGGATTCGGTGCTGTAGTCCACCCCGTGCGGATGGATGGAGAGCCGCTGGGTGGTGGTGTTGACCAGGGTGATCTCCAGGGTGTCACCCTCGTACATCTCCAGGATCGGGCCCGGAACCGTGGCCTGACCGGGTGCGAGGCCGTACCCGAACAGGTTGCCGGGCAACTGCTCGGCGTAGATGGTGACCTTCTTCGTGACGCCGGCGGCGGCCCTGGCGGGGCTGCCACCGAACGCGGTGCCGATGGTTGGGGCGGACGCGCCCAACGCCCCGGCGGCCAGCGCGCCGGTGGCGATCAGCGATCTGCGGGACAGGTGGCGGTGAGGACCACCAGCGTGATCGTCCATGGGTCTCCGTTCCCGACCGGGCGAAGACGCGACGAGGGCAGGGTGCAGCGACCGCCGCGCACAGGGCGGTGGCGCGACCGAGGGTGAGGCTCGTCGCGTACTTTGCTCGGAAGACTCAGAACTTTCGATGGATGACAGCAACTTATGTAATCCATCGACGAAAGTACAGGTCTGATTGCGTAAAGATTACCTTGACATCACGACGTCCGTCGATTGACATAGACCTGACATACAAACAGACGCCGGGCTGCCGTCAATGCGGCAACCCGGCGGTCAGGCGTACGGAAGCTGTGGGTCAGCGGTGGTGACGGTCGTCCGCCGGCAGGCCGGGAGCCTCCGGCGGCTCGGGCGACTGGTCCGGCTGGCCGAGCCGCGCGACGTGGGTCGGGTCGAGGACCCGGGAGAGGAACGCGCGGGTCCGTTCGTGCTTCGGCGCGCCGAGCACGTCCTGCGGCGGCCCCTGCTCGACCACCACGCCACCGTCCATGAACACCACCCGGTCGGCTACGTCGCGGGCGAACGCCATCTCGTGGGTGACCACCATCATCGTCATGCCGTCCTCGGCCAGCTTGCGCATGACGGTGAGCACGTCGCCGACGAGTTCCGGGTCCAGCGCCGAGGTCGGCTCGTCGAAGAGCATCAGCTTCGGCTCCATCGACAGCGACCGGGCGATCGCCGCCCGCTGCTGCTGCCCACCGGAGAGCTGCGCCGGAAAGGCATCGGCCTTGTCGGTCAGCCCGACGCGCTCCAGGTTGGCCCGCGCGACCCGCTCGGCCTCGGCCCGACCGCGCCGCAGCACCCGACGCTGGGCGACGGTGAGGTTGTTCAGGACGGTCAGGTGCGGGAACAGGTTGAACGACTGGAAGACCATGCCGATGCCGCGGCGGACCGCGTCGATCTCGACGTCCGGGTCGGTCATCTCGACGCCGTTCACCCAGATCTTGCCGGCCGTCGGCTCCTCCAGCAGGTCGACGCAGCGCAACAGGGTCGACTTGCCGGAGCCGGACGGCCCGATGACGCAGACCACCTCGCCCTGGCCGACCTCGAAGTCGATGCCCTTGAGCACCTTGAGCGGCCCGAAGGACTTGTGCAGGTCGCGGATCTCCACGGCGGGGCGGGATGGGGTGGTCGTCATCGGGGTCACCGAGCCTTGGCGTAGCGGAGTTCGAGGCGTCGTACCACCTGCGACAGCGGCAGGGTGATCACCAGGTAGGCGAGGCCGGCCACCAGCAGCGGCGTGGCGTTCACCCGGTCGTTGAGCATGTCCCGACCGAACTTGGTGATCTCGATGGTCTGTGCCGTCACGCCGAGCACGTAGGCCAGCGAGGAGTCCTTGGTGAGCAGGATCAGCTCGTTCGTCAGGGGCGGGATCACGATCCGGAACGCCTGCGGGATCACGATCGTGCGCATGGCGGTGAAGTGCGACATGCCGAGGGTCCGTGCCGCCTCCATCTGCCCCTTCGGCACGGCCTGGATGCCGGCCCGGATGGTCTCCGCCATGTACGCCGCGGCGGTCAACCCGAGGCCGATCGCGATCGAACCGAACACGCCGCCCGGGATCTCCCGCTCCGGGAAGGCGATCGGGATGCCGTACCCGACGAGGAAGAGCACCAGCAGCGCGGGCAGACCCCGGAACAGCTCGATGTACGCCGTCGCCACCCAGCGGTACGGCACCACCCGGGACAGCCGCATCAGGGCGAGGATGGTGCCGAACACCAGGCCGAAGGCGAACGCGCCGAGCGTGTAGAGGATGGTGTTGCGCAGCGCGACCGTGATGATCGTCGGGAACATCGACTTGATGATGTCCACACGGAAGAACGCGTCGGCCAGCCTGTTCCAGTCCGCGGCGAACAGCACCGCGGCGATGATGGCGATGAAGACCAGGTACTGGAGCCCGAGGGACAGCCGCTCCCGCTGGCGGCGTCGCAGCTTCACGTTCGCTCGTTGCCTTCCCGGAGGTTACCGACGTCGGAGGGCGCGCGGGACGCGCGCCCTCCGGTACTGCGCAGTGCTCAGGCGCTCGGCCGCTACGCGGCTCAGGCGCTACGCGGCTCAGGCGCTCGGCCGCTTGCCGATCCACTTCTCGTAGATCGTGTCGTAGGTGCCGTCCTGCTTGGCCTTGGCAAGCACCTCGTTGATCTTCTTGAGCAGCTCCGGGTTGGCACCCTTCTTCACGGGGAAGCCGTACTGCTCGCCGGTGTCGAACTCGGCGGCCACCTCGAACCCGCCCGGGTTCTTCTTCAGGTACTCGGTCCAGACCGGCAGGTCGTTGATGGCGGCCTCGACCTGGCCGTTGGCGACGGCCTGCTGCAGGGCGGCGAGGTCCTCGAACTCGACCAGCTTCAGGCCCTTCTCCGCCTCGAACCGCTTGGCGTAGTCACGACCGGTGGTGGCCGCCTGGACGCCGAGCTTCTTGCCCTTGAGGTCGTCGAGCGACTTGTACGTCTTGCCGGTCTTCACCAGCATCGCCTGGGTGGCGTCGAAGTACGGGTCGGAGAAGTCGATCACCTTGCGCCGTTCCTCGGTGATCGTCATGCCGGCGGCGGCCGCGTCGCACTTGCCGGTGTTCAGGTCCTGGCCGGACTTGATCCCCTCGAACGGCGTGTCGATGATCGTCTGCTCGACGCCCAACTCCTTGGCGACCAGGTCCATGATCTCGACGTCGAAGCCGGTCACCTTGCCGCTGGAGTCCTTCGACTGGAACGGCGGGTACGGCAGGTGGGTGCAGACGGTCAGCTTGCCCGCCGCGACCAGCTTGACGCCGCTCGCCTGGACCTCACTGTCGTCCTTCTTGGCACATCCCGCGCTCAGCGCGAGGGCGGCGACGGCCACGACGAGGCCGGCCTGACGGACGGCGCTGGGGACCTCACGGCTGTGTCCCTCCGATTCGGCTTCCATTGCGCAGAAAGCCAATCTGATTCATAGACTTTGCGATAAGCGACCGTACCCGATCCGGCGGGTCGCCCAAAGATCACCTTGCGGCCGCGCGACCCACGCGACATACGGTCCCCCACCGGCAAACCGGACACTTGCCCCGCAACGTGCCTTAGCCACCGGTTCCCTCGGCCGCCCCGTCCGGGGTGAGGGCCCCCTCGTGGGGGTCTGTGTCCAGGAACACGTGTTGGTGGCCGCGGCCGGCGTCCACGCTGACCTGGTCGAGCTGGGTCGCCGCGACCGACCAGACCGTCGCCGCCTCGGCCGCCTGCCGCGCGGTGACGTCCAGCAACGCCCCCCGCTGCGCGGTCGGAACACCGGCGGCCAGCGCGTAGGTGTCCACGGCCAGCGACGCCTGCTGGATCGCTCCGCGTAGCCCGCCGCGCGCCACGTTGGTGGCGGTGGTCCCCGACGGCGGTTCCGCGAACGGCGCGGCCGCCTGGCGCATGGTCTCCTGCCATTGGCGCGCCTTCGCCGCGTCCGGCGCACGTCCGGCGGTCGTCTCCGTCTTGATGGCGGCCAGGATGGGCGCGACCTGGTCGCGGACGCGCCGGGCCGTCTCGATCAGCTCCGCGATCTGCTGGGCGTCCCGCTTCGCCTCGTCCTGCTTGATGGACGCGATGGCCGCCTCGGTGGCGTCCGGGCGGCCCACCTGGTAACCGATCAGGCCACCCAGCAGGGCGGTGACCAGCGCGACTCCACCCGCGACGGCCGCGAAGCGCGCGGTGCGGCGATGCCGTCCATCGGCCTTGTCCAGCAGGTAGGAGGGCCGACCGGTACGGCGCGCCATCGTATCTCCTCACATCGAGGGTGTGGGGCCAAAGATTAGCCGCCCAGCACGACGCCCGTCGATAGCGCCGGGCGCCCGCGACGGCACGGTCGTCCCGGCGGGGCGGCTAGACCGGGTAGCCCCACTCGGCCAGCGGCTTCTCCAACGACCGTTCGATCGCGGCCAGCTGCGTCGGCCCGAGTTCGTCCCGGTACGCCGCCGCCCGTCCGGCGGTGAAGTCGTACCGGGAGAAGCCCTTCTCGAAGGCGGTCGACCAGTTCAGGCCGAGGAAGTCGAGCATCCGGCCGACCTGTTCACGCGGCTGCTCGACCAGGTCCTCGTAGCGCACGTCCAACCACTGCTCGGCCGGGTGACGCAACCGCGCCTGCGCGAAGGCCTCCATCAGCATCTTCCAGCCCAGCGCGGCGAGCACCTGGAAGGAGCGACCGGACTCGACCCACTCCTCCCGCAGGTCGGACGGGAGCGGGCCGTAGATCCAGTTGTCCGGCCCGCGCCAGCCGTCCCACCAGCCCATCTGAAGCCACGAGTTGGCCACCGCCCGGCCGTCACGCACCACGTTGATGACCCGCAACTCCGGGTACGCGGCGTGCAGCAGGCCGGTGCGCGGCCACCCGGTGACGTGCTGCACCAGAAGTTGGCAGCCCTGCCGGGCGATCCGCTCGTCGAAGAAGGCCCGCAGCCGCCGGGCCACGAACGGCGTCAGGTCCTCGGCCAGCAGGTCCCGGCACGGCCGGGAGAAGCCGGCAAGCACCTGCCGGTCGAGCAGGTGGTACGCCTCCGACGGTGCCACCCGGAGCCGGCCCCGCTCCAGCAACCGTCGGCTGTGCCGCAGCGAGGTCATCCCCGCCGGACGCGGCGCCGAGCGCCGGTAGAGCAGGCCGTTGAACCTGCCCTTGGGGTTGAGCCGGGCGAGTTTGTCGTCCAGGCCGGAGACGAAACCGACCGTGGGATGCCGGGAGAGCAGCTCCTGGACCAGGGTCGAACCGCAGCGACCGGTGCCCACCACCAGTGAGAGCATCGTTCAGCCTTCCTGCCGGGTGGCGGGTGACGAGGGGACCACCGGGTCCGGACGGCGGGTGGCGGCGACAGTGGTGACCGCCGGGCGGCGCAACCGGTAACCGAACCGGGACAGCAGCGGCCAGGTCAGCCCGGTCACCACGGCGTACGCGCGGGTGGACAGCCCGGTCAGCCACTCGGTGTCGGCGACCACCTCGACCAGGCCGGTGCGGTGCCGGGCGGGGTTCCCGGCGACCGAGTGGGTGGGGGTGAGGCGTGCCGTGTGCGGTGTCGGAAACGGAAGCTCGTCGGTGTCCGCGCCGACGAATCGGGCGATCCGGGCGGTGACACCGGCCGGGTCGACCACGAAGTCCTCGTACCGCACCCGCAGGTAACGGTCGTCGCGGCCACCCCACAGTCGTCCGGTCGCGGTGTTCCAGACCAGCCAGAGCAGCGCGGCCTTGCCGACCGGCGGCCGGCTCATCAGCTGGTCGTCGGCACGCCCGTCCAGCCGTCGGCGGCGACGCCAGGAGTACGCGGTGGCGCGCGGATCGCGCACCACGTGCAGGACGTACAGGTCGATGTCGGGCAGGCTGCCGACCAGGGCGCCGTACGGCGGCAGTTTGGAGGAGTCGACGATGACGCCGCCCTGGGGAAGGGTGTGTGTGGCGATCGAGGCGTAGAGCCGGGCCAGGTGGTTGTCGTCGGGGTGGCTTGGCACCGGTGGTCGCCCCCGGAACTGGCGGCGCAGCAGGGCGGGCAGCCTGCGCAGGCGCAGCCGCTCGGCCAGCCGGGCGGCGATCCCGGCCGGGTCGGCGTCGGTCAGGTCGGCGCGCACCCGGGCCCAGAGTGGGCAGTCGGCAAGCGGGGAACCGCAACCGCAGGGCCGGTTCTCCAGGATGCCGCGCCGCCACAGGTACCGCAGCTCACCGGCGGCGAAGAAGCCCGGCAGTTGTCCCAGGACGGTGGTCACCAGCGTGCTGCCACTGCGACCGCTGCCGGCCAGGTAGAGCACCCGCACCCGACTCACCGGGCCGCTCCCCCACCGGCGGCGGTCCGCTGCCTCCGCCGCCGGGACGGCAGCGCCTCGGCGGCCTCCGCGTACAGCGCACGGATCCGGGTGAGGTGCTTCTCCGGATCGAACCGGGCGGCGACCTTGGCCCGGCCGGCCCGGCCCATCCGGTACGCCCGTTGGGGATCGGCCAGGATGTCGTTCAACGCGGCACCGAGAGCCGTCGGCTGGTCGGCGGCGACGACGCGGCCGTCCACACCGGGCTCGACCAGCTCGGGAAGCCCACCCAGGTCGGTGGTGACCACCGGCACGCCGCAGGCGAACGCCTCCAACACCGCCATCGGCTGGTTCTCGTGCCAGCGGGACGGAACGGCGACCACGGCCGCCGACCGGATCAGCTCGTGCAGGCGTGGCTTGTCGAGGCGACCGTGGAACCGGACCCGGCCGGGCACCCGTCGCGCCGCGAGCGCCTCCAGCGCGGGGCGGGCCGGGCCGTCCCCGGCGACGTCCACGGTAACCCCGTCCGGCAGCGCGGCGACCGCCTCGACCAGCACGTCGACTCCCTTTTCCGCCGCCAACCGGCCGGCGAAGACGACGCCGCCGCCGGGGGTCTGTTTGGCCGCGACGCCGCTCAGGTCGACGAAGTGGTTCACCACCCGCAGCCGGTCCGGGTAGACGCCCGCGCGGCGCATCACGTCGGCCAGGAACTCGCTCGGGCTGACGAAGACCTGCACCGGGTCGTACGCGTCGAACTGGCGGTGCAGCCAGGACTCGACCGCGAGCAGGCCGCTGCGGGACAGCGAGCCGTCCTTGCAGCGGCGTCGGGCCGCCTGCAAGGGGCCGCCGGTGACGCACGCCTGGCAGGGGCGACCCCGGTCCAGCAGTTGGTAGCTCGGGCAGGCGAGTTTGTAGTCGTGCAGGGTCAGCACGCAGGGCACACCGGCCGAGCGGGCCGCGGCGAGCACCGACGGGGAGAGCTGGTGGTAGATGTTGTGCAGGTGCAGCACGTCCGGACGGAAGTCGTCGATCACCCGGGCCAGCCCGCGGCGGCTGGTCGGCGACCACAGCATCCGCCCGGCGGCCACCGCGCGGGGCCGCAGTCCGGACGGCGCCGGTTCCAGCTCCACTTCGGACGGGAACCGCGCCGCGTACGGCAGTGCCGACTCGTTCTCCGGGTGGCTCATGCCGAAGGAGGCGACCGTGTCGCCGGCGGCCCGTTGCAGGTCGGCGAGATCGAGCAGATAGCCCTCGGCGCCGCCACGGCGGTAGAGGAACTTGTTCACATGCAGCACGCGCATCGACTCGGCCTGCTCACGTCGATCGGGCGAACCGGGCCCGGAGGTGATGACCGAGGTCTGCCCGCCCCGGCCACGGCCCACGGTATGCAGGGCGAGTCGGCGAGTCCAGCTCACGTTTCGCATGTCGGCTGAACGGTTGATCTTCGTCTACCCGTGCGGTCCGCAGCCTGGCCTCTGGCCACGATCTCCCGATAACCTGGCTGCCGCCGGTCGCGCCCGCTGCGCACCGGGCCGGGCCGGCGCCCGACGAGGAGGACCCGTGGCAGCCGACAACGAGGTCTCCGCACTCGCGTACACCGTGCGCAGGATCGGGCGGCATCTGCGCTGGGCGCGTACCGAGGGGATCGGACGACTGATCGAGGAGGACCGCCTCAACCCGGTCGACCGGATCGGCACCGCCCTGGCGAAGCGTCGCTGGCGACGGCGGGCCGGCCGGGCGCCCGGCTCGGCGATGCCGGTCTACCTGGTCGGTCTGCAACGCTCCGGCACGAACATGCTGGTCCGGGGTCTGGACGCGGCCCCCGAGGTCGAGGTCCACAACGAGAACGACAGGACCCTCTTCCACCGCTTCCAACTGCGCCCGGACCCGGTGCTGACCGCCGTCCTCCAGCGCAGCCGACACGCGTACGTCCTGGTCAAGCCACTGTGCGAGAGCCACCGCGTGGACGGGCTGCTGGCCCTGCCGGGGCTGACGCCGGGACGGGCCCTCTGGGTCTACCGCGACGTCGACGACCGGGCCCGCTCCGAGGTCGCCAAGTTCGGTGACGCCAACCTGCGGGCCCTGCGGGCGATCGCCGACGGCAGCATCGGCCGGCGGTGGCAGGGGCAACGGCTCGACGCCGACACCGTCGAGCTGATCCGGGCCCACGACCCGCAGCGGTTGGACCCGCACAGCGGCGCGGCGCTGTTCTGGTACGTCCGCAACTCGCTGGTCTTCCAGCTCGGCCTGGACCGGCGGGCCGACGTGCTGCTGTGCCGCTACGACAGCCTGGTCGCGGAGCCCGCCGCGCAGCTCGAACGGCTCTGCGCCTTCCTCGACTTCCCCTACCATCCCCGGCTGCACGCGCACATCGCCCCACGCGAGTCGCACGGCGCGGCGGGCGACCGGCGGCTGCCGATCGACCCCCGCGTCCGGGTCCGCTGCGACGAGCTGGCCGACCGGCTCGACCGCGCCGCGGCCGACGCCCGATCCGAGACGAAGGCGGCCGACCGTGGCTGAACCCGCGCCCCGCACCGCGCCGATCTTCCTGGTCGGGTGCCAGCGGTCGGGCACCACGATGGTGCGTCTCGTCCTCGACTCGCACTCGCGGATCAGCTGCGGCCCGGAGACCCGGTTCCTGCCGGACCTGCGACGCATCGTCGGCCGGGACTGGGAGCGGCTGGCCCGCTTCGGCTTTCCCCGGGAGGACTGGCTGCGCCGGATCCGGGACTTCTTCGGCGGCGTGCACGCCGACTACGCCGCCGCGCGGGGCAAGACCCGATGGGCCGACAAGACCCCGCTGTACGCGATGTCGCTCGACTTCGTCACCGAGGTCTTCCCGGACGCCCAGATCGTGCACCTCATCCGGGACGGCCGCGACGTGGTGGTCTCACACCGCAAACGGTTCGGCTATTGGTCCGCCGTGAAGTGCGTGGTGAAGTGGCCGCGCTACATCCGCGCCGCGCGCGCGGTCGGGGCCACGCTGCCGCCGGACCGCTACTACGAGCTGCGTTACGAGCAGGCGGTCAGCGAGCCGGAGAAGGCGATGCGGGGCCTCTTCGAGTTCCTCGGCGAGCCGTGGGAGGACGGCATCCTCGACTACGACAGCAAGCAGCACGACGTGGCCCAGAAGTACACCACCGAGGCGGAGCGACGACGGGCCGCGGCGAGCGTCACCGCACCGATCTACGGCTCCCGGGTGGGCAGCCACCGCCGCGAACTCGACCCGTTCCTGCGCCTGTTGGTCTGGGTCTTCTCCGGCCCGACGCTGCGCGCCCTGGGCTACCGGTGACCCGCCCGGGCCGGCTGCGCGCGGTCGCCGCCGTCGTCGCCGGGGCGCTCCTGCTCACCGTCGGATGTACCGCCCGCGACGACGACCCACCGCCGTCCGGCACCGCCGCCGCGACGCCCGGTGCCGCGACGCCCGGTGCCACCGCGCCGGGCCGAGCCGTCGACGGGGCGCGCAACCCGTTCGGCGCGCACTGGGACTGGTCGCGCTACCAACAGTTCGCGCCGTACCTGCGCCGGATCGCCGGTTCGGCGACGTACGAGGAACTCTCCTGGTGCGAGATCGAACGGACCTCCGGGCAGCCGGACTGGGCCGGGCTGGACGAGATCGCCACGCGCAGCCGGGAGCTGGGCATCACCCTGCACCTGAAGATCCGCACCGGGGTGTGCTGGGCGACCGGTGGCACCGCCCGCCACACCCGGGGCGCGGCGAGCAAGACCGAGTCGGCGATGCCCCGCGACCTCGCCGCGTACCAGCGGTTCGTCCGCTCGGTGGTGCAGCGCTACGGCCCGTACGGGGTGCGGGAGTACGCCATCGAGAACGAGGTGAACGCGCCGAGCTACTGGGCCGGCAGCCCCGAGGACTACGGGCGGCTGGTCCGGGCCGCCGCCGAGACGATCCGCGCGACCGACCCGACGGCGCGGGTGGTCGACTCCGGCATCAGCAGCGTCGCGTACGGCATGGGAATCGCCGACCGTCTGCTGCGCGCCGGTCGGGTGCCCGAGGCCCTCGCCGCCTACCAGGCGTACTTCCAGCGCCGGGTCGGCACCCGGGGGCAGCAGATCCCGGCGGTGACCGGGGAGGCGCAGCTGCGCCGGGCGCTCGGCACCGAGACCAACAGCCGCAGCCTCAGCTTCCTCGCGGTGACCGAGGCGCTGTTGACCGACCGCACGGTCGACGTCCGGCAGGTGCACTTCTACGAGCACTTCAGTGGGGTGGCGCCGCTGCTGGACTACCTCCGCGCGACCACACCGCCGGGTATGCCGATCCAGGCGTGGGAGGTCGGGCAGTTCTGGCGCGACGGCGACGGTGACCCGACCAGCCGGGCGGCGGAGATGGTCAAGACGGTCACCCTGCTGGCCGCCGGGGGCATCGGTGAGATCAGTTGGTTGCCGTTGGCGTACAACCCGAACAACGCGGCCGGCAGTGAGGTCCGCTACGGCCTGCTCGACCCGGACGGCACCGAACGCGAGGCCGGCCGGATGCTTGCCGCCCTGGCCGACGCGGCCCGGGGCGCCACCGTCACGCCGTTGCCCGCCGGGGTGGCCGGCACCCTGAGCGGGGTCGCGTTCGTGCGCGGCGGGTCGAGCACACTGGTGCTCTGGTCGGCGTCGAACCGGCCGGTGACCGTTCCGGCGGCACCGGGTGGCCAGACCGGCGCGGTGGGCGCCCCGCTGCGGACGGCCGGTGGTGGCACCACGGTGACCGACGTCCCCGTGCTGCTCCGCGCCGACCAGCCGGTGGACCGGCTCCTCGCCGCCGTCCGCTAACCGCTCCCCGCCGCCACCACCGTCACTCCAGAACGCCCCGCCCGCGCCGATCTTGCAGTTTCTGTCGCCGATATGATCGGGATGACCACTTATGTCGCGACAGAAAGTGCAAGATCGCGGAGGAGGGTCGGCTTGCCCTCGCGGGGTGTCGGGCAGCGCATCGCGCGGGTGCTCGGCACGTGGCCTGGACCGGCTCCTCGCTGCCGTGGGCTAGCCGGGCCAGGGGTCGGGCCAGTCGAGCAGGGCGGCCAAGCGGGCGTTGTGCGGCGCAAAGTGCTCGCCCAGGCGGTCCCGCAGCTCGGGTGTGAGCTGGGAGGGGCCGTGGTCGACGCGGCGGGTGTGCCGGGTGTACGCCTCAGGCTCAAACGCCGGCAGGCTGAGGAAGCGCAGGATCGCGCCGTACGTGCCCGCCGGGTCGACGTGCAGGTCTTCGGTCCGGGCGATGTGGATCCGCTCGCGCGGGACCTGCGCGAACCACCGTTGCAGCTGCTCGGCGTAGCGGCCCCGGGCGGCGTACGAGTGGTTGCGCAACGCCCGGTGCGCGGCCCGGGTGTCCGGGCCACCGCGCGTGGCCACCGCCAGCCGCTCCTGCTCGGCGTCGAGGGCGTCGGCGAAAGAAAGCGGCTCGGCGCCGTAGGAGCGCGTGTGCAGGTAGTGCGAGTACGCCCGCTGCACCGGGTCACGCAGCAGGACGACGAAGCGGGCCTGCGGCAGGGCCGCGGCGACCCGCGACGGCACGCTCGGGTGGAACAGGTAGTAGGGGCTCGCCTCGAAGGTGCGCTCGCCCGGGGCGAGTCGCGGAAAGTGCCCCCGGTACCACCGCGCCCCCCGACCGTGGTGCAGGCTGAAGTACTGCAACTCCTTGCCGCTGGCCACCCGGACCCGGGGATGCGCCGCGAGGTGGTGGTACAGCGAGGTGGTGCCGCAGCGCTGCCCGCCGATGATCAGAAAGTCGGGCAGCGGGCCGGGCTCCCCCGGTCGCGCCGCGCGTCCCCAGGCCCGCGCCGCGCGTACCCCCCGGCGCAGCCGGTCGGTAACCTGACGCCGCGCGACGCCGGTCACGGACGCGCTCCGCTGCCCACGGTGGCACCCACGCTGCCGTCGGCGTCGGCGCGTCGACCGCCCCGGCGGGTCACCGATCTCAGCACCATGACGTCCTCCCGACTGAGCCCGAGGGCGAGCACCACGGCGAGGTACGCCGCCGCGATCGCGGCCAGACCGACAGTGAGCTGCGCGATCCCGCCCCCGACCAGCCAGCGCACCCCGAATCCGACGCCCAGCGCGACCAGCGCGGCGACCAAGCCCTTGACCATGCCCGCCGTCACCGGCACGGTGTGCACCTGCGCGCGCACCTGCCAGACCCGGGCGACGTTCACCGCCGCCAACGACACGGCCCAGGCGACGGCCGCGCCGAGAATGCCGTACGCCGGGATGAGCCACAGGTTGAGCAGGACGTTGAGCAGCAGGGCGGCGAGGTTGTCCATCATGTTGACCGCGACCCGACCGGACATGTTCAGCAGCGTCCCGCAGGGCCCGGTCGCGGCGTTGACGAGCTGCCCGAGCGCCAGCACGACCGTGACCGCCGCGCCACCGGCCAGACCCGGCCCGCCGACCAGGCGCAGCAACTGCTCCGGAAAGACCAGCAACGCCACGAAGGCCGGCAGCGACAGTCGCAGCACCCACCCGGTGGCGACCCGGTAGATCCGACGCACCTCGTCCAGTCGGCCCTGGTGGTAGAGGTGCGCCAGGTGCGGACCGAAGGAGGCGTTGACCGGTGCCAGCACGAACACCGCGATCGTGACCAGTCGGGTCGCCACGTGGTAGACGCCGATCGCGTCGGCCCCGTAGTCGAAGAAGCCGAGCAGCAGCGCGTCCACCCAGATCAACCCGGTGGACGACAGCGAGGAGACCCAGCTGACCGTGGAGAACCGGAACAGCTCCGCCGGGCGGTACGCCGGCCGGGCGGCGGGCACCCGGCGCACCATCCGGGCGAGCGCCACGAGAGCCCACGCGGCAGCGCTCCAACTCGCCGCCACCAGCGCCCAGAACGCGCCGGTCAGGCCCGCCCCGAGGGCGAGCGCCAACGCGGTGAGCACCAGCCGCGCGGCCGGCTCGTAGACCTGACCGATCAGCGCGTAGGCGCGTTGCGTGCGCCAACCCCGGGTGGCCGCGAGCGCGGCCTCGCAGACGGTCGTCGCGGGCAGGCACAGGGCGACCAATCGCAACCCGGTGGTCAGCTGCGGGTCGTGCAGGGCGTCCGCGAGCCACGGTGCGCCCACCGCCAGCACGAGCGCGATGAGCGTGGACGCGACGGCCGAGATGCCGACCCCGAGTCGGATCGCTCCCCGGAGCGCGGCCGGGTCGTCGTCGGCGAGGTGCACCGCCACGAACCGGGTCAGCCCGGCCCGGAAACCACTCAGCGACAGCAGACCCAGCAGCGACAACACGGCGTAGACCTGGGCGTACCGGCCGACCTCCCGGATTCCCAACACCCGGGCCAGCACCAGCATCACCAGGAAGAGCGCCAGCTGACTGAGCACCGCGCTGCCCAGGTTCAGCACGCCGCCGCGCGCCATGCCGCGTACCTGCTGGTCGCCGGCCTCCGGAGCGGTCGGCGACCCGCCGGTCACCTGGCGCACCGGATGGCCCGTCGCGGGACGGTCACGACCGTGCCGCGGTCACGGTCTCCGCCGGCGTCGAGGGGCCCGCGGCGGTCGCCACCGGGGCCGCCGCGCGGGTCGCGGCGCGCCCCCGCGAGAGCAGTTCGAGTACGCCCACCAGCAGCACCCCGAGCAGCAGGCCGGCGCCACCCACCGGCAGGGCGGTGCGCGCCAACTCCGCCGTCCGGCTCACCTCGTGCGCCTCACCGATGCTGGTCACCTGCTTCGGATCGGCAGCCTGGGCCTGCGCCCGAGCCGCCTGCAACCCCTCCCGCGCCTGGGACAGGGCGTTGGTCGCCGCGTCCCGCTGGGCGAGCAGGGCCTGGTAGTCGGGGAGCTTCGGCCCCAACTCGTCGAGCTTCCTCTGCGCGGCGGTGATCGCGGCGGTCGCCGCGTCGGTGCCCCGGCTGTTGCCGACCGCCTGCATGGAGAGCTGCTGCTGGCGCAGGCTGGTCAGCTCGCTCAACGTCGCCTGGTAGATCCGGTCCGGCTGGGAGACCTTGTTCGCCTTCTCCCACTCGCCGATCGCCTTGGTCGCCGCCGTGACGTCGGCGTTGGCCGCCTCGACCTCGCCGGTGGCGATGCCGACCTGGGAGGAGAAGAGGAAGGCCAGCGCCCGGGTGGTGGTCGCGGTCAGCACCGGCGCGACCTTCGCCCGGTCACCGACGGTGTACGTCACCTCCAGTTGGCTGCTCGCGCCGACCTGGGTGATGGCGAGCCCGTCGCGCAGCCGCTCCGGCGACACGCCGGTGTCACCGGCCACGTCGGCGAGGACCCGGGGCGAGGTGACCGCAGCACCGAACGCCGCGACGAACTGGTTCGCCGCCTGCGTACCGGTGTACTGCGTGCCGGCCGCACCGCCCACCAGCGCCGGCGCCGCCACGTACGCGGTCCCGCTGTACTGCTGTGGCGCGAGCAGGACGATGGCGGCTGCGGCGCCGGTGGCGAGCACCGGCACCCCCACGAGTACCCAGAGGCGCCGCCGGGCGACCCGTAGGTAGTCGACGATCTCCACTTTTTCCCCAATGCTGTCGTTCAGTCAAACCGGGACGGAGGTGCTGCGTGGCTGCTCGCCGGCCTGGTCGGGAGCCGGTTGGCGGGCGATCGCGTTGGCCGCGGCGGCGAACGCGACGAAGTACCAGAGGGTGACCACGTTGGAGATGACGTTGGAGGCGGCGCTGACCGCCACGAACGCGGTGGCGCAGCCGGCGAACCCGACCGCGACGCCGCGCTCGAAGCTGCCCGGAGGCGCCCGCCGCAGCGCGGTCCGCGCCGTGTACAGAATGGCGGCCAGCATCAGCAGGTACGCCCCGAGACCGAGCAGCCCGGTCTCCACGTACGCCCGCAGGAAGTCGTTGTGCGGCTTCTTCGCCTCGTCGGTCTCGCGCTGGGTCATGTTGGGGCCGATGCCGGTCACCGGGTTCCGGTCGGCGAGCGTGACGATCTCGGTCCAGTAGTCGATCCGCCAGGCCAGGGTGTTTCCGGTCGGGTCTCCGCCGACCGCACGCGAGGTGCCGAGTTGGGCGAAGCGTTCGCCGACGGCGGGCACCAGGGCCACCCCGGCGACCGCCACCAGGCAGAGGGTCACCAGCATCCGCTTGCTGCGGTGCAGCGCCGCGACCACGACCAGGCCGATCGCCGCGCCGAGCAGGGCGCTGCGGGTGTTGGTGAGCAGCAGGAACAGCAGCGAGAGCCCGAGCAGCACCGCGAGTGGCACCCGCAGCCGACGGCCCAGGAAGCGGTACACCGCGAACCCGAAGATCACCATGAACATCAGGTAGCGGCCGAACGTGGTCGACTGGCTGAACGTGCCGCTGATCCGGGTGAAGTCTCCCTTCACCTCGGCCGGTGGGTTGCCGAGCAGCGTCAGGACGACGGTGTAGCCCAGCGCCAGCACCAGCGAGGCGTAGCAGGCGAGCAGCACCCGACGGATCGCCGCGGTGTCCGGCATCAGCTGTTCCAGCACCACGAACATCACCACCACGGTGAGGATCCGCAGCGCCTCCAGCAGGCTGTTCGCCGGCCGGCTGGCACCGAGGGCGCTGACCATGCTGCTGGCGCCGACGAGCAGCATGGCCCAGCCGAGTGGGGAGCCGCGCAGCCGCCCGTGCCGGCTGAGCTGTGCCGCCAGCCAGAGCCCGGCGGCGAGGAGGAACAGCACCGCGAGCAGGGTGGACGGGTCCACCCGGGCCGTTGCGGCGGGGTCGGCCTGGCCGGCGCTCGGCCCGGTCAGTTTGAACAGGTCGACGCAGGAGCGGACCGCGAGCATCAGCAGCACGTACCCGGCGAACCGGGTCAGGGCGAGGACGGCCACCGCGATCCCGGCGACCGCCGCGAGAGGCAACACCATGCCCCGACGGTCGCCGGCTGCCATCGAGACACCCGCGACCACCGCCACGACCGCGGCGACGAGCGCCGCGCCGCCGGTGAGCAGGCGGGTCGGGTCGAGCCTGTTGGTCATGGGCGGAGCCACCTGCTGCGTGTGTTGTTCCACTGATTTCACTGAACCGAATCGTTTCCGCTGAACCGAGTCGACGACTGTCCGGCCGCTGCCGGGCACGGCCGACCGATGTCCTCCCGGCACAAGATCGGTTCAATCTAGTCCTGTCCCCCGCGCGGCAGAAGGGGCCGTTGCACCGACTGCTCCGTCCTCCGCGGGGTTGAGCCGGCACTCCCCCGACGGACCCCGCACGGTCAGTCGGTGGCCGCCTCGACGCGCGCTCTGCCCCGCCGGCCCGGCGCCGGAGCCAGCCGGAGATAGAGCCGTTCCAACTCGCGGGCTGCGGTGTCCCAGCTGTACGTCCCGGTGACCCGCTCGCCAAGCGCCAGCGCACCGGCCCGTTCGCCGGGCAGGTCGGCGAGCAGCGCCTTCAGTGCGCGGACCAGGTCGTCCTCGTCGCCGTCGCGGAACAGTCGCCCTCCGGCGGCGTCGGACGTCAGCACCTCGACGTGGGGCGTGATGTCGCTCGCGACCACCGGCAGCCCGTACGCGGCCGCCTCCAGCAACGTCAACGGCAGTCCCTCCACCCGGGACGGCTGAACGAAGCCGGCGGCGCCGGAGTACAACTCGGCGAGCAGGTCGCCGTAGGCGAAGCCGGTGAAGACGATCCGGTCGTCGCCTTCGGCCGTACGACGCAGCCGGTCCACGAAGTCGTCGGTGAACGACGATCCGCCGACGATCGCCAGCCGCAGCGGGGTCTCGGTGCGGCGGAAGGCCCGGATCAGCAGGTCGGCCGCCTTCTCCGGGACCAGCCGACCGACCAGCAGCAGGTACCCGCCGGGGGTCAGCCCGAACCGGGCCTCGATCTGCCGGGTGCGCGCCGGTCGAGCCGGGTTCACGCCGTTGGGGATGTAGGTCGTCGGGCGGCCGAACCGGGTGCCGTAGTGGGCGGCGAGGCCCTGGGAGACCGCGACCCGCTGGTGCGGGACGTACCCGCTGAGCCAGTGGGCGCTGCCCAGCACCGCCCGCGCGGCGAGCCCCCACTTGGCCCGCTGGTTGTCCAACCCGTGCACGGTCAGCACCACCCGCGCTCGGGACAGCACCCGCGGCAGCGGGGCGACCAGAGCTGGCCCGAGCCCGTGGTAGTGCACGATGTCGGGCCGCGCGGTCATCGCCGCCATGGTGGAGGTCGCCGCGTGCACGATGGCGTCGAGGTGCTTGCTCGCGATCGTGCGGGTCTGGCGCAGCCGTACGCCCCGGTAGCCGTTGGCGGGTGTCTCGCCGTAGCTCGGGCGGCAGTAGACGGTGACCTCGTGCCCGTAGCTGGCGAGCCGACTGGCCATCTCCTCGACGTGCCGTTCGATGCCGCCGTAGGTCGCCGGCATGCCCTTCTGGCCGATCATCGCGATCCGCAGCGGACGCCAGGCGGTGTCGGTCTCGGCGACGCTTCCCGCGGACGGCCCGGCGGCGAACGCCTGCCTGGTCCCGACGCTCCCGGTCCGCTGCCGGGGAATCGCAGGGCTTCCCGCGTGCTGGTCCACTTCCTCGGCCTGCAGGTCGGGTTGAACCACGATGACTCCCTGCGTGACTAGGTCCGCGCCCGCCGCCCGGGCAGATCAACACCTTGCCATGAACGAGCCCGTCCGCGAGCTGATCACTCAGACAAAAAAAATCATCCATGGGATTCGTGGTGGAGGGAATGTCACCCGGATGACGACGAGGTGGACAGGCCGGTGCCGGGTCGAGCGGCGCAAAAAGGCCGACGAGCCCCGGTCGATCGCTCGTGGATCGACCGGGGCTCGTCGGTGGGACCGTCAGGCGAGATCGAACCGGTCGAGCTCCATGACCTTGGTCCAGGCCGCCACGAAGTCGGTCACGAACTTCTCGCGACCGTCCTGGCTGGCGTAGACCTCCGCGAGGGCTCGCAGCTGCGAGTTGGAACCGAAGATGAGGTCGACCGCGGTGGCGGTCCACTTCACCTCGTCGGTGGCCAGGTCGCGGATCTCGTAGACGTGCTCGTCGGACTTCGACGCGGCCCACCGGGTACCCGGCGACAGCAGGTTGGCGAAGAAGTCGTTGGTGAGCACCCCCGGCCGGTCGGTGAGGACACCGTGCGAGGTGCCGCCGGTGTTGGCGCCGAGGGAACGCAGGCCGCCGACGAGAACGGTCATCTCGGGCGCGGTCAGGTTGAGCATGTAGGCGCGGTCGACGAGCAGCACCTCCGGCTGGGTCTTCTCGCCGGCACGCAGGTAGTTACGGAACCCGTCGGCGCGCGGCTCCATGACCCGGAAGGACTCGGTGTCGGTCTGCTCCTGGGTCGCGTCGGTCCGGCCCGGGTGGAACGGCACGGTCACCTCGACGCCGGCGTCCCGCGCCGCCTTCTCGACGGCGGCCGAGCCGGCCAGCACGATCAGGTCGGCGATCGAGATCGTCGCCCCGCCGGCGGCGTTGAACTCCCGCTGGATGCCCTCGAGGGTGTCCAGGACGGTCGCGAGCTGCTCGGGCTCGTTGACCTCCCAGCTGCGCTGCGGCTCGAGCCGGATCCGCGCGCCGTTGGCGCCGCCGCGCTTGTCGGTGTGGCGGAAGCTCGCGGCGGAGGCCCAGGCGACGGAGACGAGCTGGGCGGTGGAGAGACCGGACTCCAGCACCTTCGCCTTCAGGGCGGCGATGTCGGCGTCACCCACGAGCGTCCCGTCGGCGGCCGGCACCGGGTCCTGCCACAGCTGGGGCTCGGCCACCCACGGTCCGAGGAACCGGCTGACCGGACCCATGTCGCGGTGCAGCAGCTTGTACCAGGCCTTGGCGAAGGCCAACGCGAACTGGTCGGGGTTCTCCAGGAAGCGGCGCGAGATCTTCTCGTACGCCGGGTCGACCCGCAGCGACAGGTCGGTCGTGAGCATCGTGGGCCGGTGCTTCTTCGACGGGTCGAAGGGGTCCGGGATGATCGCCTCGGCGTCCTTGGCGACCCACTGCTTCGCGCCGCCGGGGCTCGTGGTGAGCTCCCACTCGTAGCCGAAGAGGATCTCGAAGAACCGGTTGCTCCACTGCGTCGGCACGTCGGTCCACGTCACCTCGAGACCGCTGGTGATCGTGTCGGCGCCCTTGCCGCTGCCGTGGGTGCTCAACCAGCCCAGGCCCTGCGCCTCCAGCGGGGCGCCCTCGGGCTCCGGGCCCACGTGGTTGTCGGCCACGGCGGCACCGTGGGTCTTACCGAAGGTGTGACCACCGGCGATGAGGGCGACGGTCTCCTCGTCGTTCATCGCCATCCGGCGGAAGGTCTCGCGGATGAAGTGCGCCGCCGCGGCCGGGTCGGCGTTACCGCGCGGGCCCTCCGGGTTGACGTAGATGAGACCCATCTCGGTCGAGCCGACGCCAGCAGCCATCTCCTTCTCGGAGGCGTAGCGCTCGTCGCCCAGCCAGGTGTCCTCCGGACCCCAGAAGATCTCCTCGGGCTCCCAGACGTCCTCACGACCGAAGCCGAAGCCGAAGGTCTTGAAGCCCATCGACTCCAGGGCGACGTTGCCGGCCAGCACGAGCAGGTCGGCCCAGGAGACCTTCTGGCCGTACTTCTGCTTGACCGGCCAGAGCAGGCGCCGGGCCTTGTCCAGGTTGGCGTTGTCCGGCCAGCTGTTGAGCGGGGCGAACCGCTGACCACCGTCGCCGGCGCCGCCCCGACCGTCCTCGATGCGGTACGTGCCGGCGGCGTGCCAGCTCATCCGGATCATCAGGCCGCCGTAGTGGCCGAAGTCGGCCGGCCACCAGTCCTGCGAGGTGGTGAGCACCTCGACGATGTCGCGCTTGAGGGCCTCGACGTCGAGCTTGGCGAACTCCTTGGCGTAGCTGAAGTCCTCGCCCAGCGGGTTGCCCTTGGACGAGTGGGCGTGCAGCACCGAGAGGTCGAGCTGGTTGGGCCACCAGTCCCGGTTGGTGCGCGGGCGACCGCCGGTCTTCGGGGTCGGCGAGTCGATCGCCGGGTTCTCGCTCTCGCTGCCGTGCGCGGTCACCGAGTCGTGCGCGACCGGGCAGCCGGCCGCTGCCTTTTGGTCCACGCCCTGCGCACTGATGGGGCCGTTGTCCTGGGTGTCGCTCATGAACTTCCTTCCGAGCTTGCGGATCTCTGGGGCGTGCGGTCGGTCGCGCAGTCGGGGCAGGTGCCCCAGTAGACGACCTCCGCCTCGTCGACCACGAAACCGTGGTCGCCGGAGGCGGTGAGACAGGGGGCGTGGCCGACGGCGCAGTCGACGTCGGCGATGGCGCCGCAGGAGCGGCACACGACATGGTGGTGATTGTCGGCGATCCGGGACTCGTAGCGGGCGGTCGCGCCGGCCGGCTGGATGCGCCGCACCAGGCCAGCGTCGGTGAGCACCCGCAGCACGTCGTACACCGCCTGGTGGGAGACCGTGGGATGATCCGCGCGTACCAGCGCGATCACCGCGTCGGTGCCGACGTGCGGGTGGTCGCGCAGCGCCGCGAGCACCGCCAGTCGAGGCCGGGTCACGCGCAACGAGACAGCCCGCAGCTGCGCCTCGAAGTCGGACGTCACGGGTACGAACCCTAGCTCACTATTTTGGAACGAATCAAGTTTTGGGCCGGTCGAGGCGCCCCAACCGCGACGATTCACCCGAGATTAACCTGCGGGAGGAAAAAACCCGGACAGCCATGTCGAGAAGTCCTGATCGGCTCCGTCCCCGCAGTGAACGTGACCACGATGGGTCGCAGCCAGCACCAAGGAGAGCCACGATGGCCAAGTACCTGCTGCTCAAGCACTACCGGGGCGCCCCGGCCGCGGTCAACGACGTGCCGATGACCCAGTGGACGCCGGAGGAGATCTCGGCCCACATGCAGTACATGCGCGACTTCGCGGCCCGACTGGAGGGCACCGGCGAGTACGTCGACGGTCAGGCGCTCGCTCCCGAGGGAGCGTGGGTCCGGTACGACGGTGAGGGTCGCCCGCCGGTCACCGACGGCCCGTTCGCCGAGACCAAGGATCTCATCGCCGGCTGGATGGTGATCGACGTCGACAGCCACGAACGGGCCGTCCAGCTGGCCGGGGAACTGTCTGCCGCCCCCGGGGCGGGTGGCAGGCCGATCCACGAGTGGCTCGAGCTGCGCCCGCTCCTGGTCGAGACGCCGACCATCACGGAGTGACCGCTCAGATGGACGAGGCCCTGCTACGCAGCCTCACGCCGAGCGTCCTCGGGGTCCTCGTCCGCCGCGGAATCGACTTCGCGGCGGCGGAGGATGCCGTGCAGGACGCCCTGGTCGAGGCGGTTCGTGTCTGGCCGGCCGACCCACCACGGGACCCCAAAGGCTGGTTGATCACCGTGGCATGGCGCCGGTTCCTCGACACGGCCCGAGCTGACGCGGCCCGCCGCCGACGTGAGGACCTTGTCGACGAGGAGCCGGCGCCGGGGCCGGCCGCCCCGGTGGACGACACACTTCAGCTCTACTTCCTGTGCGCCCACCCATCGCTGACGCCGTCGTCGGCGGTCGCGCTCACGCTGCGGGCGGTCGGCGGGCTGACCACCCGCCAGATCGCCCACGCCTACCTGGTACCCGAGGCGACCATGGCGCAGCGCATCAGCCGGGCGAAACGCACCGTGTCCGGGGTGCGGTTCGACCGGCCCGGTGACGTCGCCACCGTGCTGCGCGTCCTCTACCTGGTCTTCAACGAGGGTTACTCCGGTGACGTGGATCTCGCCGCCGAGGCCATCCGGCTCACCCGGCAGCTCGCGGTGGTGATCGAGCACCCCGAGGTGGCGGGGTTGCTCGCCCTCATGCTGCTGCACCACGCCCGGCGCACCGCCCGGGTCGCACCCGACGGCAGTCTGGTTCCCCTCGCCGAGCAGGACCGCAGCCGCTGGGACACCCGGTTGATCGCCGAGGGGGTCGAGATTCTGCAGGCGGCACTCGCCCGTGACCAACTGGGCGAGTTCCAGGCCCAGGCCGCCATCGCGGCACTGCACGCGGACGCCCCGACCGCCGGGGAGACCGACTGGGTGCAGATCGTCGAGTGGTACGACGAACTCGCGCGGCTGACCGACAGCCCGGTCGTCCGGCTCAACCGCGCGGTGGCCGTCGGTGAGGCCGACGGCCCGCGCGCCGGCCTGGCGGCGCTCGCGGCGCTGGACGACACCCTGCCCCGGTACGCGGCGGTGGCCGCGTACCTGCACGAGCGCGACGGCGACCTGACAACGGCGGCACGGCGGTACGCCGAGGCGGCCCAGCAGGCCGCCAACCTCGCCGAACGCGACCACCTGACCCGCCAGGCCGCCCGGCTCAACACCCTTCGCTGTCGCTGACCGATCGGGTCGCATCGGTGCCCGCCGGTCTCCGTGCCGGCTGCCACGGTCCGCCGACGGTGGTCCGGAAAGTCTCCGGAAATTTCGGCGGCCTCTGCTCGGACCGCGATCCCCTCCCGGAGATCCCCCGGTGACCACCAGGAACTCTGATCGACTACTGACCTGGTTGGATGCCGCTGGGCGACGATGGGCTCTGTTGCCGGCCTGTTTCCGAAAATTGTTGACAAGTTGACGGCCAGGTCAATACGGTCGCCATCGACGGCATTCAATTGCCGTCAGCACCAGCCACCACGACCCACTCCTCCGGTCGTCGTGCAGCACGACCGGTCCACCACCACCGAGCGGTACGACGCCGTGGCCGTTACCTGGCCACGGGCAGCCTGCCGAGGCGTACCGCGCTGCTGGCCCCCGCCAGCCGTCACGAGGAGGCACCAGTTACATGACCGACACCAGCCACACCACGCGAGGGAGGCGCGGCCGCATGCGGCTGCTCCTCGGTGCCGCGTGCGCCGCCGTCCTGGCCGTCGCCGGCACGATGACGGCCACCAACGCGTACGCCGAGGCCGACCGGACGCTCACCTCGAACCTCACCGGCACGCACAACGGGTACTTCTTCTCGTTCTGGAAGGACAGCGGCAACGCCAGCATGACGCTGCGTGCCGACGGCCGCTATTCCAGCAGTTGGGACAGGAGCACCAACAACTGGGTCGGCGGCAAGGGTTGGGCCACCGGCAACCGCCGGACGGTCACCTACTCGGGCAGCTACAACCCGGGCAACAACAACACCTACCTCGCCCTGTACGGATGGACGCGCAACCCGCTCATCGAGTACTACGTGGTGGAGAACTTCGGCAGCTACAACCCGAGCAGCGGCGCCACCCGGATGGGCACGGTCACCACTGACGGCGGCACCTACGACATCCTCCGCAGCCAGCGGGTCAACGCCCCGTCGATCGACGGCAACCAGACGTTCTACCAGTTCTGGAGCGTCCGCCAGCAGAAGCGCTCGAGTGGCACCATCACCACCGCCAACCACTTCGACGCCTGGGCCCGCGCCGGCCTGAACCTCGGCAGCAACCACAGCTACCAGATCATGGCCACCGAGGGCTATCAGAGCAGCGGAAGCTCCGACATCACCGTCCGGGAGGGCAGCGGCGGCAACCCGACCTCCGGGCCCACCACCGGCAATCCGGGGACCGGAAACTGCAACGCGACCCTCTCCGCCGGGCAGCAGTGGGGTGACCGGTTCAACCTCAACGTCGCCGTCAGCGGCACCAACAACTGGGTGGTCAGCCTCGGCCTCAATGGCGGCCAGAGCATCCAGAACAGTTGGAACGCCTCCGTCAGCGGCAGCAGCGGCACCGTCACCGCGACACCGAACGGCAACGGCAACAACTTCGGCATAACGATCATGGCCAACGGCAACTGGACCTGGCCGACGGTCAGCTGTCGTACCAGTTGACCTCGAGCGATTCCTGACAGAGCACCGCTGGCGTGGTGGCCTCGGCCGCCACGCCAGCGGTGTTCCGTAAGCAGCTACCACCGTCTGCCTCGGCGTTGACGACACGCGAAGTCGTTGTGGCAGACGACCTCGGCCAGGGCGCGTCGGCTGGTGCGGCACGGGCCAGTCGCGCGACCGGGGCCCGCGCCGACGCCTGCTAGACCCGCGGCACCGCGGTCCCCTCTCCGGCCGCCGAGTCGTCCGTCGACGGCTCCTCGGCGGGATTCGCCGCTGGTTCCTCCGTCGGCGCCGCGGTCGGCGCCGCTGTCGTTCCACCCGTCGGGGCTGCGGTCGGCTCCGCCGGGGCAATCTCGGACGTGGTGGGATCGGGTGTGTCCGCAGTGCTTCCACCCGACGGTGTCGGCTGATCCACCGTTCCCGGGTCCGCCGATCGGGTGGCCGTCGGAGTCGGGGATCCGGGCACCCGGACCGGTACGCCCGCGGAACTGCGGGTGGCCGGCTCACCGCCGCCGCCGCCAGGCCCCGGGTCCCGCTGCGACGGCACCGGTGACGACACCGCGGGTGGCACGGCGGGCGGCGTCGACGGTCGCCCGGTCGGGCCGGGCATGAGCCCGATGGGATCGGCGAGCAGCAGGACGGCAGCCCCGGCGGCCAGCGATCCGACAACCAGCGTGAGCGTCCTGAGCCGGGGAGGGACCGCCCGGCCCACCGCGCCGCCGAGGGCCGTCCGCGGGGCAGTCGTGAACTCGGTCCGCACCCCGATCCCGGGGGCGGTCGGCATTGCCTGGTCAGCCGGGTCCGCGAGTGCCTGCGCCGCCCCGGCCATGGCCGCCGCCGTCGGGAATCGGCGCGCGGGCTCCTTGGCCATCGCGGTGGCGACCACCCGCCGGACGGCCGGCGGAACGTCCTCGGGCAGCGGCGACGGTTCCGCTTCGAGATGCCGCAGCGCCACCGCGACGGCGTTCTCGCCCTGGTGCGGCGGCTCACCGGCGAGGCAGTGGCAGAGAACGGCCCCCAGCGCGTAGATGTCGATCGCCGGCGTGATCTCGTTCTTCGCGACCTGCTCGGGCGCCATGTACAGGGCGGTACCGACGATCTGGTTCGCCGCGGTCAGGCTCGCCGCGTCCTGCGTCACCGCGACACCGAAGTCGACGAGTACGACGTGCCCGTCCGGCTCGATGATCAGATTGCTGGGTTTGACGTCACGGTGGACGACACCGGCGTCATGCGCGGCCTGCAGGGCACGGGCGGTCTGCGCGGCGATCGACATCGTCTCGGCCACACCCAGTCGGCCGACCTCGGCGATCCGCTCCGACAGCGGCTGCCCCTGCACACATTCCATCACGATGTACGCGAGCACCGGCGCTCCGGACCGAGACACCTCGCCGTAGTCGTAGACCTGGGCGACACCGGGATGACGCAGTGCCGCCATCGCCCGCGCCTCGCGGCGGAACCGCTCGCCGAATCCGGCGTCGGTGACCAACCGAGGTTGCAGCATCTTGACCGCCACGCAGCGATCCAGGGTTTCGTCGACCGCCCGCCACACGTCACCCATGCCGCCGCTGGCGATGCTCTCGACCAGGCGGTAACGGTCTCCGACGACTTGCCCCACATTCGGCATAGCTTCCGGTACCCCGGACTCCTCGATCTCAAGCACAGCGAGGAGGGCATCGCTCCGCCGGCTCCACGAAGAGATCATCACGCGTTCGGTCCGCGGGCGTCGGAGGACCCGCCCCGCCGGTGCCGGCGGGGCGGGCTCGGCCGATCATGGCCTGGTCAGCGGTGACCGATCGCGGCTCGATCAGCTGTTCAGCCTGGCCAGCAGGGCGGTCGCCATGCCCTGCTCACCTCGGGAGTTCGGGTGGAACGGGGCGGCCGAGTTCTGCGGCACCAGACCCTCGACCCAGCGGGTGCCGCTGCCCTTGCACGCGTCGCGTCCGATCGACGGGGTGTAGACGTCGGCGTAGGTGGCGCCGTTGGCGCTCGCGGTGCTGGCCAGCATCGCGTTGAGCGACTTCTCGACAGCCCGCAGGTACGGCACGTCCTGGTAGGCGATCGGGACGACGGGCCAGCAGCCGTAACCGGTGTCCGGCAGGATTGCCGGATACCCGAGTACCACGACCCGCGCGCCCGGCGCGGCCTGCCGGACCGCCTGCAGCACGGCGGTGACCTTCGGCGTGGCGGCGACGATCCTCGCCTGCAACTGGTCGACGCCGCCGGCGGTGTACCGGTCCTTGCACGGAGACCCCAGCGGGCTGCTGACGCTCGCCTGCGCACAGTCACCGATGATGCCGGAGAAGCCGATGTCGTTGCCGCCGATCTGCACCGTCACCAGCGCCGTGTTCGACGTCACCGCGTTGAGCTGTGGTGGCAGCGTGATGCCCAGTTGACCACTGCCGCCGTACAGGATGTCGTCCGTGGTGGCGCCCGAGCAGCTCACGTCGGCGAACGACGACGAGCCGGCGGACGCGGCCACCAGCGACGGGTAGTTGCGGTTGGACCGCAGGCAGTTCAGGTCGACCTGGGTGGGGATCAGCGGTCCGGCGGTGTACGAGTCACCCAGTGCGACGTAACGGCCGGTGGGCACGGCGGCGCTGGCGGGTGTGGCGACGGCGAGCAGCACACCCGCGGTCGCGAGGGCGAGTGCGGCCAACCGGGTGGCTGCCCGCAGGAGGGGCAGGCGGGGACGGGTCATGGCGCCTCCCAGGAGGGATCACGGTGGTGGTGCCGAGATCCTGTCGCCGCCGACGTCCGCCGTCAATATCGATGAACCTCACTAAATGGCGGTCCGGAGTGTGGGATAGATCGGTGGTGGTCAATCTAGCGGCGCGTACCACCGGGCACCGGTGACCCGAACCCGCCTGGACTGTTTGCGGTTCCACTCCACTCGCATGCCGTACCTGCGCAGCACCGGAAAGACCACGTCGTCCAGCAGCCGTTCCAGGTCGGCCTGGTAGGCGGCCTGCTGCTCGGCCTCGGACAGGCCCGCGTAGGCGACCTCGTCGAAGTCAGCCGGCGGGTAGGCGCCGTAGCCGAGGTAGACCTCGCCGTCCGCGCTCGCGAGCAGGGACTCGGTGTCCTGCTGGTGGTACCAGAGAAACCCGCGCCAGTGCCGAGAGTCATCCCGCTCGTCGTGGATCTCCGCGCTCGCGCAGGTGCCACAGCAGCTGAAGTTCTCCCGGGCCAACACCCCCAGCTCGTTGAGCTCGGCGAAAGCACGGGTGAGGTTGCCCTGCACCGCACCCCACCCGCGCTGCTGCTCCCGCCGAACGGCCAACGCCGTCTCGTGCGCCGCCCTGAGCTCGTCGTCCGTGGCGCCGCAGCGCTCCTCGTCGTCGTCGAAGAAGTCGACGAACTCGTCCGCGTCGGCCTCACCCCGCACGATCCAGGCCCACAGCTCGTCCTCCACGGCGGTGCGGCCCGGCTCGGGGATCCGGTCGGTGAGGAATCGGACACCCGCAGGGCGATCGTTGTACGTCCACTCAGTCACGACGGGATCGTCACACGAGCGTACGACGGGACGACCGGCGCGGCGGTCGCTCCTGATACGCCCCTAGTTGCCGACCTGCACCTGGTCCTTGACCTCGTCGTAGCCGACCGGGGTCGGCGCGGTGCCCGGCGCGTAGATCACCCGAAGGACGCCCGTCGGGAACGCCTCCGACGCCACCAAGCGCAGGTGGTACGCCGCATCGCCCTCGTCGAACAGCTTGCGGCCCTTGCGCGCGGCCACCGGGTGCACCAGCAGGCGCAGCTCGTCGACCAGCCCCGCGGCGAGCAGTTGCTGCACCACCGAGATCGACCCGGGGATGAGGATGCCCCGGACACCGGCGTCGGCCTTGAGCGCGCTGACGGCGTCGAGGAGGTCCCCGTCGATCAGCTCCGAGTTGCGCCAGGAGAACTCCAGCGGCTGACGCGAGACGACCACCTTGCGGACGTCGCCGAGTTGCTTGGCGAACGGCGCGTCCTCGCCACCCGCGGCCTCACGGCCGGGCCAGGCCCCGGCGAAGCTGTCGTACGTCTCGCGGCCGATGAGCAACACGTCGGCGGCGTCGTAGTCCTCGGTGACGGCGCGGCCCATGTTCTCGTCGAAGTACGGGAAGTGCCAGTCAGGGTCGATCTCGGCCACGCCGTCGGCCGAGATGAACAGCGTGGAGATGACCTTTGCCATCGCGGGAGATCCCTTCGAGTCGGGTGATGTCGGTAGGTCGACCGGCGCATCGTCCCAAACTCGTCAGCCACAGACTGCCCCGATGATGCGTGTCGTATACCCGTCTTCGTGAGCCAGACGCAGCGGAAGCGATGCAATGCCACGTTTGGAGCAACGGCACCCGGTGTGGTGCGGGGGGGGGGGGGGGGGGCGGGCCCCCCCCCCCCCCCCCGGGGGCGGGGGAGTGAGCCGTCACGCCTGC